>NZ_JBIIYV010000159.1:0-2902 GCF_044346625.1 Aquidulcibacter sp.
GCAATGATCCCATCGTCATGCTCAGCGCAGTCCCCTGAACATGATCAACTCAGCCCTAAACCGGCTACATCATGACGCCGCTGTTACACCACGCCGTGGGACACGATCAAAGTCCTTATCATCAGTCATCTTGAATTCTAGCGCAGTAACCATTGCACGTTCTTCGGTTGTTAGGTTCGAATCGAAGTGGCGCTCTGCGATCTGGGTTCGGTCCATATCCTCATCTTCTAGCCTGGCTGCGGCTAAGGTTGCGGAGTCTAATGCGATTTGGAACTTCGTCTCCAAATTCAACTTCTCGGCATAAGAAACCGTCATGCCAACCACAAGTATGGTGGCAAGTGCGGCAAGGGCGAAAACAACGGCTATCGACCCCCGAGCCATTCTTCTTTCAAGGCGAAGATTCGCCAGAAGTTTGGGTTTTTCCATCTCAGGATTTTCCAATGTTGTAGCCCTTGGGAAGGAACGGACACCCGATGAAGCCGACAGTCGTGTGGTCGTTAAAAACTGTTGCCGTCAGGAGCGCTTCGGCCAAGCCATAGGGAATTCTGCAATCCCCACCCAGATCGACACCACGTCGCAGTAAGGCTCGGTCTGACCTGTCACGGAACCAGCGCCCATTGGTCTGCAATGCTGTTTTCGCCACTGCCATTCGCCAGCTCTTGCTTTTGCAATCCGTTCCCGGGATGATATTCACTATCCAATCGGATATTCAATGCTATATGTCAAGCCTTGCTTGTGGAGAAATACAATGGACCAAAGAAAATTCGGAAAGACTGGATGGAGGGTTTCCCCGATCTCCTACGGAGCAATGGGAATTGCATTGGACCCTGATTTGAATAACGGCATTTCTCCGTCGTTACTGCTAGCTCTTGAGAAGGGCATGACCATGATCGATACAGCCCGAATTTACCCGGGCTCGGAAGAAATCATCGGCAAGAGCCTGCGTGCCTGGAAAGGCGAAAAGCCGCTCATCTCAACCAAAATCGCGCCATTAACGGCCAAGACATTCCGCCAATTTCGCCCGCTCGCCAGCGCCTTCACCCCGCAATCCATTCGAGACTCTGTCGAAGCAAGTCTAAGAGCGCTGGGCGTTGAACGGGTCGACGTCTTGCATCTCCATCAATGGTTCTATTTGTGGAGTTTTGAACCTGCGTGGTTCGACAGCCTGCATAAACTCCAGCGCGAAGGCAAAATCGGCGCTATTGCCGTCAGCGCTCAGGACCATGAGCATGACGCGCTTCTTGAAATCATCCGGAGCAACATGGTCGACTGCATCCAATTCATCTTCAATATCTTTGAATCACGTCCCAAAGTGAGTGTTCTGCCTCTTGCCGAAAAACATGGTGTCGCCACGATCGGTCGTTGCGTCCTCGACAGTGGCGGACTTTCGGGCACGTTAACTGAAGCTCAATTCGCCCAGAACCTGTTTCTCAAACATGCGCCCTTTTCCGACTATCAAAAGCGTCTCGACGCACTGAGGACAGCCTATGTTGGGACACATGCCAACAGTCTTGGCGAATTGGCCGTGCGATACGCGCTTTCGGATCAGCGCTTGTCGACCATTACACTGGGTTGCCCAACCCGGGCACTGGTCCACGCCAATTTGCAGGCCGCCGCCAATGGTCCATTGCCCCAAGCCATCGTCGATGAAATCACCACCTATCATGTCTGGACCAAGAACCATTATGAACGGCTCGTCTGAACCCCGTTTTATCAGCTTTTGCTTTGATGACGGTTATGAAAAATCCTGTCGTGCAATTGCCGATATCTTTGAAGGCGAAGGCGCATCCGCCAGCTTCTGTGTATTGACCGATCCCGCAGGTTCAGCCGACGACTATGTGCGTTCAGGCAGAATTGGTGACTTTGAGTTGTGGCGCGCCCTTGCGGCGCGCGGCCACGAAGTGATGCCGCACGGCCACCACCATATCCATCTCGGAACGGCAAGCGAAGCCGAAGCAAAGGCTGAAATCGAAGCGTGCCTGCGGTTGTTCTGCGAAAGAATGCAGTTGTCGGGCCCATCTGACCTGATATACCACTGCGCCTATAATCACATCTTGCCTTCGCTTGCGGACTGGCTACAGCCACAGGTGCGGGCCATCCGGGCATCTGAAGCCAATATTGGCACTAATCCCGTGGCGTGGAATCGCACCCGCTCTGTCTTTGATGCCTGCTTTCCCTTGCCCCCCGCCATTGACACTGACGCCCGAACACGGATCGCGAACTTCATAACCAGTGCGGATGCATGGCTAACTTTGTGCTTTCATGGACTGGATGACGAAGGCTGGGGTCCATTGCCCGCTGACGCCTTGCGCGCGATCATCCGGGAGGCAGTCGGGCTGGGAGCAACAATCATGCCGCCAGGCATGGTGATCCGAGCTTTAGCAAGTGTCTGATTACCAACTGGAGTGAGCCTGATCAATGCTTCCGGCGACTGGCAGACACCTGGCCGCCATCAAAGAACACTGTCAGGATAAATGGACTGGCCCCGGGCATCAGCGGGGAAACAGTATACTCGAACTCCGTCGCGGAGATCGACGCAAAGCGTCCCGGCTAACAACCTGAATGTGCCCTAAAAACCCAAGCCTCACAGCTTATCGGGACGACTATCCGCGCAAAAACACGATAACCTATATCATGGTCGCGTATTGAGAAATATCGAGGCAAGAGCGCTATCGCGCGTCGGAACTCGCCGAGCGTATGGGTCTGACCCTGCCAGCACAGAAAAAGCTGCTCTGCTCGGGCAAAGGTACACCATCTTGCAAACTAATTAAACAAACGTTCGCCGACCACCAGGATGAAGTGATGATCACGTCCCATTTGGTGGTGTAACACGCGGTGACAGCTAATCCCCCTGCGCAGCGCTCGTCACATAGCTGGCGGAGCGGGGGGATTGGCGGTTGGT
>NZ_JBIIYV010000039.1:0-30885 GCF_044346625.1 Aquidulcibacter sp.
AATGGGACGTGATCGTCAAGGAGGCGATAGAGTATGCAAATAACTAAATCACTCAAGACACCAGAACGACCCACTTAAGAGATTAGATATGCTGTTTATGGCTGCAAGGCTGACGCACCAAAAAAGATTTTATGGTATGAGCTTGGCCGCTGTTGCCCTCACCTACTTGGGTGCATGTAGTCTGTCGGCTACACCGGCAACCGCGAACAGAGAAGTCGAAAATGGTCGCGACAAAAACGAAATGAGCATTTCGGTTGAGAATACTTCTGGTGGCATGAGTTCTACATCTGCCCTGCAACTCTCAGTCCCGATTGAGAATCTCATAGAATTTCCGAAAACGAGTAATGTACGCGGGCTTGGCCTAGCGTTTCTCTCACCAGCCGGAAGGCGGGTTGAGTGTGGATTGATTTTTGGAGGTATTCCTACGGGCGGGAGATGGGGAATGGATGATGTTCCCGGCCGGCCAGTTGATCGAAACCTAAGTGCTATTAGGGCAGGATTTCCGAGTTTGGACTGTTACGAAGGCTCATTTGATGCGAGATCGGGTTTCGCGGTAACAAATTGCGAAGTGCTAAGATCAGCGCAATTGTTTCAACCGTCGAGCCCATTGATAATCCAAAGCACCATGCTCAACAATGTGCTCAATGACTATGTTACGGCCGATATCTATGTTGGGCGAGAGCAACATATGAGCTGCAAGTTTCCGCGAACCGAGGTGTTAGAATTACCTAAATTTGAAGCAGAAACAGCAAAGGCTGTCGCAAGCTGGGCCCAAGATTAAAGCACAGCATTCTGCTCTTGTGTAAAGTCTTGTTGTGAAAAGTTAGAGACCAAAAAGGCCCCGGATTGCTCCGGGGCCTTTTCGAATTTGTGAAGTCTCGAAACCTTATTCGGTACCGAGGTCGACGACGTCCATGCCAGCCACTTCGGCAGGCAGAGGCTCCATCGCGCTTTCTTGCTCGATCGCAGCATCGGCATCTTGGTAAGCGGCAATCGCCTTCAAGCGACGCAGCGCACCACCGGTACCGGCTGGGATCAGGCGGCCCACGATGACGTTTTCCTTGAGGCCTTCCAGCGTGTCGTGCTTGCCATTGACCGCTGCGTCGGTGAGGACGCGGGTGGTTTCCTGGAACGACGCGGCCGAGATGAACGAGCGGGTCTGCAAGGAGGCTTTGGTGATCCCCAGAAGCACAGGCTCTGCTGTGGCTTCGCGGAGGCCCAATTCCTTCATACGAGCGTTTTCATCGATCAGGTCAACTTCATCAATGGCGTCGCCCTTGATCATGTCGGTATCGCCTGGATCGGTGACTTCAACCTTCTGCAACATCTGACGGACGATGGTTTCAATATGCTTGTCATTGATACCCACGCCTTGGAGACGATAGACCTTCTGGATTTCTTCAACCAGATATTCGGCCAAAGCCTCCACGCCCAGAACCGCCAAGATGTCTTGAGGTGCTGGATTGCCGTCGAGCAGATATTCGCCGCGCTTGATCCGGTCGCCATCTTGAACCGACAAGTGCTTACCCTTGGCGATCAGATAGGTTGCGGGCTCCATCGCTTCATCATCGGGGATGATGAGCACTTTGCGCTTGTTCTTATAGTCCTTGCCAAATTCTACGCGGCCATCGATTTCGGCGATGATCGCATGATCCTTCGGACGACGGGCTTCAAACAATTCAGCAACGCGTGGCAGACCGCCCGTGATATCACGGGTCTTGGCCCCACCGGTCGCAACACGCGACAGCGTGGCACCTGGCCCTATCATTTCACCATCGGTGACCGACAAGATCGCATCGATTGGCAAGGTGTAGACAGCGTCTGCGCCATTGGCCAATTTCACGAAGCTGCCATCATCGTTCAACAAAGCGACGGCAGGACGCAGGTCATTATTGGCCTTAGCTCCACGCCAGTCGATTACGCGCTTGGACGAAATACCGGTGGCATCGTCCAGCTCGTCGCGAGCTGAAACACCGTCTACGAGGTCTTGCAGACGCACGCGGCCGCCAACTTCGGTGACGATTGGGGTTGCAAACGGGTCCCAGTCGGCCAGACGCTGGCCGCGAACGACCTTCGTCTTGTCTTCTGCCCGGATACGCGCACCGAACGGCAGCTTGAAGGACTGACGCTCTTTGCCTTCGCCATCAAACACGGCAATCACCATGTTGCGGCTCAAGCAGACCAGATCGCCATCATCGCGCTTCACCGTTGCACGGTTCATGAAGCGCACTTCACCGTCGAGACCGGCTTCCATGAAGCTGGTATCGGCCACCTGAGCCGCACCACCAATGTGGAAGGTCCGCATAGTCAACTGTGTACCAGGCTCACCGATCGATTGAGCGGCGATAACGCCCACCGCTTCACCATGGTTGACGCGGGTACCGCGAGCAAGGTCACGACCATAGCAGGTCGCGCACACGCCGTTGCGGGTTTCACACGTCAGAGGTGAGCGAACCTTAATGGTCTGTACGCCAGCCTTGTCGATGGCGATGGCAATGTCTTCATCCACATAGGTGTCTTGTGGGTAGATGACTTCGCCCGTTTGCGGATCAACCGCATCTTGCGCCAAGGTCCGGCCCAGAATGCGCTGTTCCAACGAGACGATAACTTCCGCCCCTTCGGTGACAGCCCGCAACTCGATACCCATCGAGGTGCCACAATCTTCTTCGGTGATGATGCAATCCTGCGCCACGTCGACCAAACGACGGGTCAGATAACCCGAGTTTGCGGTCTTCAATGCGGTATCGGCCAAGCCCTTACGCGCACCGTGGGTGGAGTTGAAGTATTCCTGAACGGTCAGGCCTTCTTTGAAGTTCGAGATGATCGGCGTTTCGATGATTTCGCCCGATGGCTTAGCCATCAGACCGCGCATCCCGGCCAATTGCTTCATCTGGTTCTTCGAACCACGGGCACCGGAGTGCGCCATCATGTAAACGGAGTTCATTTCCAAGGTTACGCCGTCGCGACCTGGGCGAAGCTTCGAGACTTCTTCCATCATCGCGTCTGCAACGCGGTCGGTACATTTCGACCAAGCGTCAACGACCTTGTTGTACTTCTCGCCCTTGGTGATCAGACCGTCAGAATATTGTTGTTCATATTCTTCAACGCTGGTCCGGGTTGCTTCGACCATGGCTTCCTTTTCAGGTGGCACAACCATGTCGGCCATGCCGAAGGAAATGCCGGCCTTACAAGCTTCTTTGAAGCCCAATTGCATCATGCGGTCTGCAAAGATCACCGTCGCCTTCTGACCGCAGAAGCGGTAGACTTGGTCGATGATATTGGAGACTTCCTTCTTGGTCATCAACTGATTGACGATCGTTGGTGGCACCTTGGGGTGACGTGGCAACAGATCCGCAATCATAAAGCGGCCTGGGGTGGTGTTGATCGTCTTGGTGACGGGCTTGCCTTCATCATCGACGCCAACATAGCGCGCTTTGATCTTGGAATGCAGCGTGACAACGCCCGCATCCAAAGCCGCTTCGATTTCACCCAAGTCGCGGAAGGCCTTGCCTTCGCCGATTTCGTTTTCACGCTCAATCGACAAGAAGTAGAGACCCAAGACGATGTCTTGGCTTGGCACGATGATCGGCTTGCCGCTTGCAGGGCTCAAGATGTTGTTGGTCGACATCATAAGCACGCGGGCTTCAAGCTGGGCTTCAATCGACAACGGCACGTGAACGGCCATTTGGTCGCCGTCGAAGTCGGCGTTGAATGCGGTACAGACCAGCGGGTGTAGCTGGATGGCCTTACCTTCGATCAATTTCGGTTCGAAGGCTTGGATGCCCAAGCGGTGCAACGTAGGTGCGCGGTTCAGCATCACTGGATGCTCGCGGATCACTTCGTCGAGAATGTCCCAAACTTCAGGACGCTCTTTTTCAACGAGCTTCTTGGACTGCTTCACCGTGCTGGACAGGCCCTTGGCGTCCAGACGTTGGTAGATGAAGGGCTTGAACAATTCCAAAGCCATCTTCTTAGGCAGACCGCACTCATGCAGCTTCAATTCTGGACCCACGGTGATCACCGAACGGCCAGAATAGTCGACGCGCTTGCCGAGCAAGTTCTGACGGAAGCGGCCTTGCTTGCCCTTCAACATGTCGGCCAAGGACTTCAGCGGGCGCTTGTTGGCACCCGTGATGACGCGACCGCGACGGCCGTTGTCGAACAAAGCGTCGACGGATTCTTGCAACATACGCTTTTCGTTACGCACGATGATGTCTGGCGCACGAAGCTCAATCAGGCGCTTCAAACGGTTGTTGCGGTTGATCACGCGACGATAAAGGTCGTTCAAGTCTGACGTTGCAAACCGGCCACCATCCAGAGGCACCAAGGGGCGCAATTCTGGTGGGATGACGGGGATGTTCGTCATGATCATCCATTCTGGACGGTTGCCAGAATTCATG
This sequence comes from Aquidulcibacter sp., assembly GCF_044346625.1. GTDB lineage: Bacteria > Pseudomonadota > Alphaproteobacteria > Caulobacterales > Aquidulcibacteraceae > Aquidulcibacter. The sequence continues at coordinate 4,401 of NZ_JBIIYV010000039.1, forward strand.
AAGGCTTCGATCAGCTTCAAGCGCTTGGCGAGCTTCTTTGGCTTCAGCTCGGTCGTGCACTCAGAGATATCGATGCGGATCTGCTTGGCAGTCTCTTCCAGATCGATGGCTTCCAGCATGGTGCGAACAGCTTCAGCACCAATGCCCACGGTGAAGCTGTCTTCGCCATAAGTGTCTTGGGCTTCATAAAGCTCGTTCTCATCGATCAGCTGACGCTCTGTGAAAGGCGTAATACCTGGCTCGATCACGATATGACGTTCAAAGTACAGAACTTTTTCCACGTCCTTCAAGGCCATATCTAGCATCAAAGCGATGCGCGATGGCAAGGACTTCAAGAACCAGATGTGGGCAACAGGCGCGGCCAGTTCGATGTGGCCCATGCGCTCACGGCGCACGCGTTGAAGCGTTACTTCCACGCCGCACTTTTCGCAGGTGACGCCCTTGTACTTGATGCGCTTATACTTGCCGCACAAGCACTCATAGTCCTTGATCGGTCCAAAGATGCGCGCGCAGAACAGACCGTCGCGCTCTGGCTTAAAGGTCCGGTAGTTGATGGTTTCTGGCTTTTTGACTTCGCCATAGGACCACGCCTTGATCTGGTCAGGGCTGGCCAAAGCAATGCGGATATTGTCGAATTGTGGGGCAATGGCTTGTGGGCCAAAGATGTTCATCACGTCTTGATTCATAGAACCCAGTCTCCCGTTCTCGTGAAGAGAACAAAGCGGAGCGTGCAAACCACGCCCCGCAAACTCAATCAAATGTGGATTATTTCTTCGGTGGGAGTTGGCCGCCGGCACCATCGCCAACAGCAGCTCCCATCCCTTCGACCAGCTCGACGTTCAGACCCAAGGAACGCATTTCCTTGATCAAAACGTTGAACGATTCAGGGATACCGACTTCGAATGTGTCATCACCGCGTACGATGCTCTCATACACTTTGGTCCGGCCAGCGACGTCGTCGGACTTCACCGTCAACATCTCTTGCAGGGTGTAAGCGGCGCCATAGGCTTCCAGTGCCCAGACTTCCATTTCCCCAAAGCGCTGACCGCCGAACTGCGCCTTACCGCCCAGCGGCTGCTGGGTGACAAGCGAGTATGGACCGATCGAACGGGCGTGGATCTTATCATCAACCAAGTGGTGCAGCTTGAGCATGTAGATGTAGCCCACGGTGACCTTGCGCTTGAACGCTTCACCCGTACGGCCATCATACAACGTGCTCTGCCCGGTTTCATCATTGCCCGTACGGCGCAATAATTCCCGGATGTCGCTTTCGCGTGCACCGTCGAACACAGGGGTCGCGATGGGAACACCGAACGACAGGTTCCGACCCAAGATTTTCAGGTCTTCTTCGCTCGTCGGCAATTCTTCATCTGGGCCATAGATGCTGGTCAGGGTATCGACAAAGCGTGCCTTGTCCCCTGCCCGCTCATAGGCTTCCAATGCTTCTTTGACTTGCTTGCCAAGGCCCGCACAGGCCCAACCCAAGTGGGTTTCGAGGATTTGACCCACGTTCATGCGCGAAGGCACGCCCAAGGGGTTCAGCACGATATCAACATGGGTACCATCTTCGAGGAATGGCATGTCTTCGATCGGGGTAATGCGCGAGATAACCCCTTTGTTGCCGTGACGACCGGCCATCTTATCGCCGGGCTGAAGCTTGCGCTTCACGGCTACGAAGACTTTGACCACTTTCATCACGCCAGGAGGTAATTCGTCGCCACGACGTAGCTTTTCAACCTTGTCTTCAAAGCGGGCATCCAAGCTGCGCTTTGCATCTTGGAACAGCTTTTGAATGGCTTCGATTTCACCCATCGCCGCTTCATCGGCGATAGCAATCTGCCACCATTGCCCTTTGGAGAAGTCAGCCAAGGTTTCTTCGCTGATTTCACCTTTGCTGAAGCCCTTAGGACCTGAAAGGCCTTCTTTGCCGACCAGCAATTCCTTCAAGCGGCCATAGATGTTGCGCTCAAGGATCGCCAACTCATCGTCACGGTCCTTGGCCAAACGCTCGATTTCCTCGCGCTCGATCTGCATCGCGCGCTGGTCCTTGTCGACGCCATGGCGGTTGAACACGCGGACTTCCACAACCGTCCCTTGAACGCCTGGTGGCACTTTCAAGGAGGTGTCGCGGACGTCAGAGGCCTTTTCACCGAAGATTGCCCGCAAGAGCTTTTCTTCTGGGGTCATGGGGGTTTCGCCCTTTGGCGTCACCTTGCCGACCAGAATGTCGCCTGGGTTCACTTCAGCACCAATGGCCACGATGCCTGCTTCGTCCAAGTTACGCAGGCTTTCTTCGCCAACGTTTGGAATATCGCGGGTGATTTCTTCGGGGCCGAGCTTGGTATCGCGGGCCGAAATCTCAAACTCTTCCAAGTGGATCGAGGTGAAGACGTCGTCGCGCACAATGCGCTCTGAAATCAGGATGGAGTCTTCGAAGTTGTAGCCGTTCCAAGGCATGAACGCGACAAGCACGTTCCGGCCCAGAGCCAATTCACCCAGATCCGTCGATGGACCGTCAGCGATGATGTCGCCATCACGGACCAAATCGCCAACCCGCACCAAAGGACGCTGGTTGATACAGGTGTTTTGGTTCGAACGTTGGAACTTGATCAAGCGATAGATATCAACGCCTGGCTTGGTTGGATCGGTTTCTTCGGTCGCACGCACAACGATACGTGTACCGTCGATTTGCTCCACGATGCCGGGACGACGGGCGACGATGGTGGCACCAGAATCGCGGGCCACTACGCCTTCCATGCCGGTACCAACCAGTGGCGCTTCGGCTTTCACCAAAGGCACGGCCTGACGTTGCATGTTCGAGCCCATCAGAGCGCGGTTTGCGTCGTCGTTTTCCAAGAATGGGATCAGCGCAGCAGCAACTGAAACTACCTGCTTGGGCGAGACGTCGATGAACTCAATCAAGTCGCGGTGTAGAATGGTTGCGTCGCCGTTTTGACGGGCTTCGACCAATTCTTCGGTGATATAGCCGGTTGCGTCGACGGGCGAGTTTGCCTGAGCAATCGCATATTTGGCTTCTTCGACGGCGGAGAGATAGATCACCTCTTCCTGCATTTTGCCATCGATCACACGCCGATAAGGGCTTTCGATAAAGCCATACTTATTGACGCGCGCAAACGTCGCCAACGAGTTGATCAGACCGATATTCGGACCTTCTGGCGTTTCGATTGGGCAGATACGGCCATAATGGGTTGGGTGCACGTCGCGGACTTCAAAACCAGCGCGTTCCCGCGTCAAACCACCGGGGCCCAAGGCCGATAGACGGCGCTTGTGGGTGATTTCCGACAGCGGATTGGTTTGGTCCATGAATTGCGACAATTGCGACGAACCAAAGAATTCGCGCACAGCCGCAGCCGCCGGCTTCGCATTGATCAAGTCATGCGGCATCACGGTGTCGATATCGATCGAACCCATCCGCTCTTTGATCGCACGTTCCATGCGCAACAGTCCGACGCGATATTGATTTTCCATCAATTCGCCGACCGAACGCACACGACGGTTGCCGAGATTGTCGATATCGTCGATTTCGCCACGGCCATCACGCAGGCCAACCAGAACTTTCAGAACTTCGATGATGTCTTCTTTGCGCAGAACGCGCATTTCGTCATCTACATCGAGGTCGAGGCGCATGTTCATTTTCACGCGGCCAACGGCCGAGAGGTCATAGCGCTCCTTGTCGAAGAACAAGGACTGGAACATAGCTTGGGCGGTTTCTTGCGTCGGGGGCTCACCTGGACGCATGACGCGGTAGATATCGGTCAAAGCGCTTTCGCGACCGTCATTCTTGTCCAGAACGATGGTGTTGCGCATCCAAGGACCAACGGTGACATTGTCGATGTCGAGGACGTCGATTTCGGTCACGCCAGCTTGGCGCATTTCCACGATTTGAACATGGCTCAACTCTTGGCCAGCTTCAGCGTAGATTTCACCGTTTTCGGCGCTGGCGATATCGAAGGCCGCAAAGCGACTGATCAATTGATCGTCTGGCACCAACAAAGTGGTGACGCCTTCTTCAGCCAATTTGTTGGCATTGCGAGCCGACAACTTCTTGCCGCCTTCAGCAACAACTTTGCCGTTGGCTGCATTGATCAGATCGTAAGCTGGCTTTTGGCCGCGCCAACGCTCTGGCACGAACGGAATGTTCCAGCCGCCTTCTGCTGCGGTATAAGTAATGGTCTTGTAGAAGGTCGACAAAATGTCTTCCGCACCCATGCCCAAGGCATAAAGGATGGTGGTCGCAGGCAGCTTGCGCTTGCGGTCGATACGGACATAGACGACGTCCTTTGCATCAAACTCAAAGTCGAGCCATGAACCACGGTACGGGATAACGCGGGCTGCGAACAACAGCTTGCCCGACGAGTGGGTCTTGCCCTTGTCATGGTCGAAGAACACGCCGGGCGAACGGTGCATCTGTGAAACGATCACGCGCTCAGTGCCGTTGACTACAAAGGTGCCCTTGTCGGTCATCAAAGGAATGTCGCCCATATAGACGTCTTGCTCTTTGATGTCTTTGACGGACTTTGCGCCGGTATCTTCGTCTGATTCAAAGGTGATCAGACGCAGCTTGACCTTCAGAGGAGCCGAAAACGTCAAGTCGCGCTGGATACATTCATCCACGTCAAACTTGGGTGGCTCAAACTCAAAAGAGACATATTCCAGAACGGCGCGTTCCTGGAAATCCTTGATCGGGAATACCGATTTGAAAACGGCCTCAATGCCTTCATCGCGGCGCATTTCTTGCGGCACATCTTTTTGAAGGAATTGGTCATAGGAACTTTTTTGAACCTCGATCAGGTTCGGCATTGTCACTGCCTCGGCAATTTTGCCGAAAGATTTACGAATACGTTTCTTACCCGTGAACGATTGAGCCATCGCTCTTCCCTTCTTGTGGGGCCGCGCGATCATCCAGCGGGGGCTGGGCGCGCAGGCTGCCGAATGATTGCCTGCTCGGGAAAAAGCCCCCTTCAAACGCAAGAAAAGGTCCCGCAGGCGTGTGGGACCGTAGCGTGGAAATATGAAGGTGCGACGTGCGTATGTCTTAGGTCGCACTGCAAGTAAAGGGGGATCGGACAGTCTTCACAGCTGTTTTATGCTCGAGCCATAGCTGGCCTAAATTTTTCACGCAAAGACAAGCTTAACAAGGTGTAAGTAACGGCAAAAGCCAAGATTATTTCCGACAATTCTTCAAAGACTTCGTGCTGCAATACGATACCAGAACTGACCATTAAGGCAAAAGCTGCGGGCCAGGAAAAACAATCGCGCGGGAACCGAATAATTGTTAGAGCACGGACGGATTGCGGTCACAAAAAAAACGGGCACCTCCATCATAGAGGTGCCCGCCTTTGTTTTCAGCTTACGCCGAAAGCTTACTTCAATTCGACCTTTGCGCCAGCTGCTTCGAGCTGAGCTTTGATCTTGTTGGCTTCGTCCTTGGACACGCCTTCTTTGACTGGCTTTGGAGCTGCTTCGACCAGATCCTTGGCTTCTTTCAGGCCGAGACCGGTGATGCCGCGAACTTCCTTGATCACTTCGATCTTCTTTTCGCCGAACGAGGCGAGAACGACGGTGAATTCGGTTTGCTCTTCAGCAGCTTCAACTGGAGCAGCAGCGCCGCCAGCAGCAGCAACAGCCACAGGAGCAGCAGCAGTTACGCCCCACTTTTCTTCAAGAAGCTTTGCAAGGTCTGCAGCTTCCAAAACGGTCAATGCGGACAGGTCTTCGACCAACTTTTCGAGTTTAGACATTTTCGTGTTTCCTAACTTGGATAGGTTTGTAAATGGTATCGCGGACGACGGACGTCACGCAGCATCCTTGTCGGCATAAGCCTGTAGAACGCGGGCCAGCTGGGCGGCAGGTGCTTGGACCACAGCAGCGATTTTCTGGGCAGGTGCCTGAATAACGCCAATGATCTTCGAACGCAGCTCATCCAAGGATGGCAAGGTAGCCAGCGACTTGACGCCATTAGCGTCCAGTACTGTTGCGCCCATGAAGCCCCCAGTCAGAACGAGCTTGTCGTTCGTCTTGGCGAAATCTGCCATCAATTTCGGTGCGACCGTTGGGTCTTCCGAAAATGCAACAGCTGTCGGGCCTTTCAGAAGCACATGGGCACCTTCGCCCGCATGCCCCTCAAGAGCCAGCCTCGCGAGGCGGTTTTTAACCACCTTCACGCCCGCACCAACGGCCGAAGCCTTGATACGGAGGTCCGTCAATTCCGCGACGGTCATTCCGGTGTAGTGCGCAAACACAACAACGGTATTCTCGTTAAAGACGCTTTTCAGTGTCTCGACGACTTCGGCCTTTTCGGTCCGATCCATCGCGGTCTCCTCAGGTTTGATAGATAGGACCATCCTATCTGTCGGTGACTGACACCTCCCAAAGAAAGGGCGGCGACAGGCCTGCCCGGGGACGAAGGACCTCTGATCCGTTTGTTGCCAAACCTATCATCAGTAACACTCGCTCCCGTCTAACGTGGACCAGAAAGTCTCCCTTCTGATTAAGCCATTGCTGGCATCCATGATCTCGGACAGGTTGCTCTGCGTCGATAACAACACAACACAGAGCATTCGCGCGGGGTTGCCCCCGTTTGAATGGGTTGGACGGGCAGACCTTATGGCCTGCCCATCAAAACTTTAGGCTGGGACGTTGATCGCAGAAGCGGTGTCAACCTTGACGCCTGGACCCATGGTCGAAGACATCGACACGCGGCGGACGTAGGTGCCCTTCGCGCCGGTTGGCTTAGCTTTTACAAGTGCGTCGACCAAAGCGCGGGCGTTTTCAACCAAAGCGGCTTCGGTGAAGCTTGCCTTGCCAATGCCTGCATGAATGATACCGGCCTTTTCCACGCGGAACTCAACAGCGCCGCCCTTGGAATCTTCAACAGCCTTTTTGACGTCCATGGTCACGGTGCCGACCTTTGGGTTTGGCATCAGACCGCGTGGGCCCAAGACCTTACCCAAACGGCCAACCAGAGCCATCATGTCTGGGGTCGCGATGACGCGGTCAAAGTCCATGCGGCCGCCTTGCACTTCTTCGAGCAAGTCTTCTGCACCGACGATTTCTGCACCAGCTGCGCGGGCTTCATCCGCCTTTGGACCGCGGGCAAACACGGCCACGCGGACCGAACGGCCTGAACCGTTTGGCAGATTACAAACGCCACGGACCATTTGGTCTGCATACTTTGGTTCAACGCCCAGATTGACGGCGATATCGACACCTTCGTCAAACTTAGCTTTTGCATTAGCCTTCACGATCGCGATGGCTTCTTCCAAGGTGTAGAGCTTTTCAGCAACAACGCTTGTGCGGGCGGCGGAGAGCCGTTTTCCAACTTTAGCCATGATTATGCCACCACTTCCAAGCCCATGGAACGTGCCGAGCCAGCGATGATTTTCGTCGCGGCGTCTAGGTCCATAGCGTTCAAGTCCTTCATTTTCATTTCAGCGATCTCACGGCACTGGGCCATGGTCACCGAACCAGCGCGGTCACGACCTGGCTTCAGGGAGCCCTTCGAGAGACCTGCTGCCTTCTTGAGATAGTGCGACGCAGGTGGCGTCTTGATCTCAAAGGTGAAGCTCTTGTCCTGATAATAGGTGATCACGGTTGGGCACGGGGTGCCCTTTTCCATTTCCTGCGTTTTGGCGTTAAAGCCTTTGCAGAATTCCATGATGTTCAAGCCGCGTTGACCCAAAGCCGGCCCGATTGGTGGAGCAGGCTTTGCTTCGCCTGCCTTCACCTCGAGCTTAATTTGCCCGAGAATCTTCTTCGCCATAGTCCCACTCCTAAAAGCCACCCTATTCAGGTGTGCTTGGGTTTTTCGATCAATCCAGCAAGACTGGAAGATCGAGGGTTACGTGGTCCGGTCGCGCTGGCTAATTTGCGCGAACCTCCCACATCTCATGAGCCGATGGATTAGCTAAGCTTTTCCACCTGCGCATATTCAAGCTCAACCGGTGTAGACCGGCCGAAGATTGAAACTGCTACTTTGAGGCGCTGACGCGACTCATCGACTTCTTCAACATGGCCTTCGAAGGAAGCAAACGGGCCATCCATAACCCGCACCTTCTCGCCCAAATCGAACGAAATAATTTGCTTTGGACGCTCAACGCCTTCTTCGACCACGCCCAGAATGCGCTGAACTTCCCGCTCAGACACAGGAGTTGGACGCTTGCCAGCATCAGCACCCAAGAAACCGGTCACCTTCGGGGTGTCCTTAACCAAGTGATAGGTGGCGTCATCCAACTCCATCTTCACCAAAACATAGCCCGGAAAGAAGCGGCGCTCGCTGACGCGTTTGCGGCCACGGACAGTCTCTGTCACTTCTTCGGACGGCACCAGAACTTGCTCAACCTTATCGGCCAAACCCTTCTGGGCAGCAGTCTCTTTAATTTGCTCTGCAACTTTCTTCTCGAAGTTCGAGTAAGCGTGCACGATGTACCATTTGGCGCTCAACCTATTGTCCCCCGCCAATACCGAGTATGAAGCCGACTGCGCTGCGCAGCAGCAAGTCAACTAAGAAAAAGAAAATCGCGGCAACCACGACCATCAGGAAAACGAAAACAGTCGAAACCAAGGTCTCATTGCGCGACGCCCAGGAAATCTTGCGAAGTTCCGAACGCACGTCCTTAAAGTACTGGACGATGCCAGACTTTTTGACTGCAGGCTTTGGAGCCGGAGTGGGCGTGGTGGGTGCTTGTGCCATAATTTTCTCGGTAGTGCGGGCATCCCGAAAGCGCCAGCCCCAATCGTTCCTGTTTTGCATTCCATTGAGCGACTTCTTTAGTGAAGCCACCGTGTTCCTATTACCATCCCGCGCCTGGCAGGGGCTGAGGGACTCGAACCCACGACCCTCGGTTTTGGAGACCGATGCTCTACCAGCTGAGCTAAACCCCTAAAGCGCGCCGCGCCCGAAGGCGTTAGACCTTGGGCGCGGACCGCCGCATATGCCCGAACACCCCTTCTGACGCAAGAGGGGCATGTGAAACAAGTCGCAGGAAATGGCTAGATGTGCGCAGCGATTGGAGGTGCCCCGAAACCCTGACACGATCCTGCAGCAAATCTGTCGCTAAATTGTTGCAACAACGCAACACACGCGAACTAGAGTCGCCCAAAACGTGAATTTCACCATTGGCATGGTAGATTCCTCTGTGCCCGCACGTTACCGCACTCGCCCATCAGCATTTTGGCGCTTCAGATTCCCCCTCGACCAATCCGGTCTTTCTGGAGCGAAAACCCGATTTAGCGATTTCGACAATCAGGATGGATCTCACATGATTTCTAAACGTCACCTCGCAATGGCCTCGGTTAGCGCCGTTGCTTTCAGCACCCTTGCATTCGCACCAGGTTTCGCTGCGGCCCAAACCGCAGCAGCGGCAGAAGAGCCAACCGGCATTGAGACCGTCATCGTGACCGCTCGTAAGCGCGAAGAAAGCAGCCAAGACGTGCCTGCATCGCTGACCACGGTGCGCGGTGATGCGTTGACGACTTTGACCTCTGGCGGCGCCGACATGAATGCCTTCTCTGGCCGCGTTCCATCGCTGGTTGTTGAAAGCTCGTTCGGCCGCACCTTCCCACGCTTTTACTTGCGCGGTTTGGGCAACTCCGACTTCGACTTGAACGCTTCGCAGCCGGTTTCGTTGATTTATGACGAAGTGGTGTTTGAAAACCCAGTGCTCAAAGGCTTTCCTGTATTCGACGTCGAGCGCATCGAAGTTTTGCGCGGACCACAGGGCACATTGTTCGGCCGCAACACGCCAGCCGGTATCGTTAAGTTCGACAGCGTCAAGCCAAATGGCAAATCTGGCGGCTATTTAAAGGGCGGCTTCCGCTCATTCGGCGGTCGTGATGCGGAAGGTGCTTTAGGTGGTGCGATCACCGACACGGTGTCATTCCGCGTTTCGGCCTTGTTGACCGGCCAAGACGATTGGATCACCAACACAGGGCCATTGGCTGAAAAGAATCTGGGCGGCTTTGACGACCGCGCCATCCGAGGCCAATTGCGTATCCAGCCTAGCGACCAACTCGACATCTTGCTGAACGCACATGCCCGCAAGCTTGAAGGCACGTCTCAAATCTTCCGCGCCAACGTCATCACTCAGGGCAAGCGCGGCCTGAACAGCAATTATGTTGCTGACCGCGTCAGCTATGACCAAGGTGAAGGCAACAACCAAGAGCTTGAGTCAAAGGGCCTCACCGCCCGTATCGCTTATGACTTCGGCAATGTCACCCTGACTTCGGTCACTGGATATGAAACACTGACCTTCTACGGCCGTGGCGACATCGACGGCGGTGTAGCTCGCGTTGGCCCAGGCTTCATTCCGTTCAACTCCGATACGGCTGATGGCGTCGATGATCACAAGCAGGTCACGCAAGAATTGCGTCTCTCCAGCAATGGCGATGGTGCACTCAGCTGGCAAGTTGGCGCTTATGTGTTCCAAGAAGAGCTGTCGATCTTCTCACTGGGCTTCGAGTCCCCAACCGCCATCTTCACCGATGCACGCCAAACCCAAGACACCAATTCTTGGGCCTTGTTCGGCTCGTTGACCTACAAGCCAAGCGACCGTTTGGCTCTGACAGCTGGCCTGCGCTATTCGGATGACAGCAAGGATCTGGTGGCACGTGGCGGCATCGCCAACATCCCGCCAGTCAGCAGAAGTGTTTCCGATGAAGCTGTGTCTTGGGATCTCTCGGCAACTTATGAAGCCACCGAGGCCGTCAATGTCTATGCACGCGCCGCACGCGGCTATCGTGCTCCTTCCATCCAAGGCCGCATCTTGTTCGGTACCGCCGTTACTACGGCCAAATCCGAGTTTGTGACCTCGTTTGAAGCGGGCGTGAAAGCCTTTGCACTCGACCGCACGATCCGCGCAGACTTCAACGTGTTCGCCATGAACATCGAAGACCAGCAATTCACCGCCATCGGCGGCGCTGGCAACTTCAACCAATTGTTGAACGCCAAAGAAGGCAAAGCATCTGGCTTCGAAGCCGAACTCCAATGGTTGCCAACTCAGAACTTGTCGTTCGCTGGTTCGCTGTCTTACAACAAGACCGAAATCAACGACCCTTCATTGACAGTGGGTGCTTGCGGTGCGCCTTGCACCGTTCAGAACCCATTGGTTGGCGGCATTGCCAGAATCGATGGCAACCCCTTCCCGAACGCGCCAGAGTGGATCGCCAACGTTTCGGCCAAATACTCTAAGCCATTTGGCAATGGCCATGAGTTCTTCGCTTTGACCGATTGGGCCTATAAGGGTGAGACCTATTTCACCCTCTATAAGTCGATCGAATTCTCAGAAGACGGTTATTGGGAAGGTGGTCTGCGCACTGGTGTCACCTTGTTCGACAACAAGTATGAAATCGCTGCCTACGGCCGTAACATCACAGATGAAGAGCGTTTGGTCGGTGGCATCGACTTCAACAACTTGACCGGCTTTACCAACGCACCACGCATCTGGGGCGTTGAAGCGAAAGTCAATTTCTAAGCTTTTAACTGGACTAATCTAACCTGAATAAGCGGGCCTGACAGACCACTGTCGGGCCCGCTTTTTGTACAGCGTGACAGAGGCGACTTGTGGGTCATCCTCCGCTATAGTGCCCCCTTGCATGGGGGGATGCGCGTGATCGCTTTGTTCGGCGATATTCATTCAAATATCCAAGCGCTTGAAGCGTGTTTGGAAGATGCCGAGGCACACGGCGTCACCCGTTATGTGTTTCTGGGCGACTTTGTCGGCTATGGCGGAGACCCTGGAAAAGTGATGGCAAAGATCGAGGCCATGGTCTCGGACGGTGCCGTAGCAGTCAAAGGCAATCACGATGATATGGCCAGTGACTTTGATCGCGAGATGAACGAAACCGCCGCCAGTGCCGCCAATTGGACGCGCCATCAATTGTCGAAAGAGCAGCAGAAATTTCTCGATAGCCTCCCAATGGTGATTGAAGACGAAGATCGTCTTTATGTACATGCCGATGCCTCAGCGCCGGAGAAATGGCGCTATGTCACCGATTGTGCCAGTGCGCAGCTGTCCCTTGAAGGCACCCAAAGCCGCATCGTGGTATGCGGGCATGTGCATCAGCCAGCAATCTATGGTCTAGCCAGTGATGGGTCGATATCCCGCTTTGTCCCCGCCGATGAGGCCAAGGTGCCGCTTTTAAGCTCGCGACGCTGGCATGTGGTGTTGCCCAGTGTCGGCCAGCCGCGTGATGGCAATCCGCTGGCAGGATATGGCCTCTATGATACGACCAGTCGCCAACTCGAGTTTCGGCGGCTACCTTACGATATCGACGGGGCCGCCGCCTCTATTCGGGCTGCGGGTCTGCCCGGCCGATTGGCCGACCGCCTTCATGTTGGACGCTAAAGTATGAGCGCGTCACACCTGATCGAACCCGGCATGGTGATCGACGAGTTTACGATCGGTGAGATCGTGCATCGGGGTGGTATGGCAGTCCTATGGCGCTGCACCCACCCTGAGATCCCCTTCCCGCTTTTAATGAAAGTGCCGCGCCTTGCCGATGGCGAAGACCCTGCGGCCATCGTTAGCTTTGAGATGGAGCAAATGATCTTGCCGCGCTTGTCTGGCCTGCATGTGCCCAAGACGTTTGGCGTTGGGGACTTTTCCAAGCAGCCCTATATCGTGGTGGAGGAGATTGGAGGCGAGACCCTGCTCCCAAAACTGAAAGAATTGCCCTTACCGGCCACAGAAGTCGCCCGAATTGGCATTGCCTTGGCCACTGCGCTCGACTCTCTGCATCGCCAGAACGTCATTCACCTCGATCTAAAGCCTTCCAACATCTTGTTTCGGCCCAGTGGCGAAGCTGTTCTGATCGACTATGGTCTTTCACACCACACCGATTTGCCTGACCTGATGGCGGAGCAATTCCGTCTCCCTTACGGTACCGCCCCCTATATGGCCCCGGAGCAAGTGCTGGGCGTACGCAATTATCGTCGCTCGGATGTCTTTGCGCTTGGGGTGCTTCTCTATTTCTTTGCAACAGCTGTGCGCCCGTTCGGCGATCCGATCAGCCTCAAAGGCTTGAAGGAGCGCCTGTGGCGCGATCCGATCCCGCCACGCCGCTGGCGGGATGATATCCCAGCTTGGCTGCAAGAGGTCATTCTGCGCTGCCTCGAGCCCAATCCAGAACAGCGCTACCCGACAGCCGCTCAAGTCGCCTTTGATCTCAAAAATCCCGACCAAATCGTGCTAACCCCTCGCGGTCAGCGCTTGCGGCAAGACTCCTGGCTCACGGCATTTCGGCGCAAACACAATCGCGAGACCTATGCCCCTGCGCGAAAGCTCGCAAGCCAAAGCAAGTTTGCTGCTGCGCCCATCATTCTGGTGGCGCTGGACCCGACCACAATCAATGGCCCACTTGGACGGGCTCTACGCGATAAACTTCAAAGCACCTTAGCTGCTACGCCCCAAGCGCGAGCCGTTGTGATGACGGTTTTGAACAATAGCGTAGCTGCCTTGGATCAAAACCCGATTGCAACCTCGCCTAATCGGCATGTGGCGCGCATGGTTGCCTTGAAGCAATGGGCCAAGCCCTTAGGACTAACCGAACAAGCCATCTCCTACCACGTCCCCGAAGCCCTCAATACAGCAGAGGCCATCCTAGATTATGCCCGCGCCAATCATGTCGACCACATCATCATGGGTGCACGCGCTGAGAGCACGGTTCGGAATTTACTAGGGGCGGTTTCAGCCCAAGTTTCTGCCCACGCACCGTGTACAGTTACGGTGGTGCGGCGTCGGGAATGGCCTACTGCGGATATGACTTCTGAAGAAAAGCATTCCTAGGCTTCGCAATTTATACCTAAGCAGGTTATGAAAACGCCATGTCACACAATAGCTTTGGCCATCTTTTCCGTGTCACCACTTGGGGCGAAAGCCATGGGCCCGCGCTTGGATGTGTGATTGATGGCTGTCCGGCGGGTCTTTCCTTAACAGCTGAAGACATTCAGGGCGATCTGGATCGCCGCAAACCCGGCACCAGCCGCTTTGTTACCCAAAGACGCGAAGCTGATGAAGTGCGAATTCTCTCAGGCATTTTTGAAGATGATCGCACAGGTGGGCCAGTCACCACGGGAACGCCAATTAGCCTAATGATCGAAAACACCGATCAGCGCAGCAAGGACTATTCCGAGATCCGCGACAAGTGGCGACCCGGGCACGCCGACTATACTTATGACGTCAAATATGGCGTGCGCGACTATCGCGGTGGTGGCCGGTCCAGCGCGCGCGAGACCGCTGCGCGGGTTGCTGCGGGCGCTATCGCAAAAAAGGTTATAGGGCCAGAGATCACGATCCAATGCGCGCTGATCCAAATTGGCCCGCACAAGATAAATCGCGCCAATTGGGACTGGGCGCAAACCCGTGAGAACCCATTCTTTGCCCCAGATGCCGCAATCGTTCCGGTTTGGGAGGCTTATCTCGACGAGGTCCGCAAGGCGGGCTCGTCGACCGGGGCTATCCTAGAAGTCGTCGCGTCAGGCGTGCCTGCAGGTTGGGGTGCGCCGATCTACGGCAAGCTCGACAGCGATCTGGCCGCAGCCCTCATGTCAATCAATGCGGTCAAAGGCGTCGAAATTGGAGCAGGCTTTGAAGCCGCGATGTTGAACGGGGAAACCAATGCCGATGAAATGCGCCGTGGGCCCAATGGAGAGGTTGTGTTTACGACCAACAATAATGGCGGAATCTTAGGCGGTATTAGCACGGGTCAAGACATTGTAGCGCGTTTTGCGATCAAGCCAACTTCTTCTATCCTAAATGAAGTCAATAGCTTGAACCGCGATCTTGAGGAAGTTTCGCTTCGGACGATCGGCCGCCATGACCCCTGCGTCGGAATCCGGGCGGCCCCAGTAGGAGAAGCCATGATGGCATGTGTTTTGGCCGATCATATGCTGCGCCATCGCGGCCAAAAGGGTGGTTAGAACAGATGGGGCCATCTGATCGACCAGACCTTTTAGGGCGCGTGTTCATCAGTGATTTTGATTCCCGGTCTGCCCGCGCCTTTGTACTTGCCGGGATAGGCCTGTTTGGGTTGGCCGGGCTTGCCAGCCTTGCCTTTCTCAGAACGATTCCGCTTTTACCCCTGCTCTGTATGGCGGCCTTGGTCTTTCATTTTGCCCCCGCTTTGTGGCCTCGCAAATCTGCCATTGATTTGAGGAACGAGGGCTTCCGGCTCGATGGATTGGGCTTAATCCCGTGGGAGGCGATTGGTAAAGCCAGTTACAATGAGGGGCCGATCAACCAAAACGCCAAAGCCCGTTTTGTAGCTTTGCTAGAGATCGAGCTGGTTGCCACTTTCGATCTCGCAATTGTGCGCCCTGATGCGGGTCCGCCTTGGCGGCGTTTACAATCGCGCAACTGGCGCAAAGTCGGCGACAGCCACCTAACGATCCTTTTATCTGGCCTCACCGATAGGCCACGCGACATCCGACAAGCGTTTGAAGTGTTTCTGGGCTCTCCGATCACAGGTCCGCGCGGCCTGGTCGTTTAAGCTTGGCTGAAATCATCCTAAACGTGACGAAAACCAGGATGGCCGAAATCAAACCGATGGCCAGATAAAGCTGCCCCTTCTCGCCCGCAACCGTGCCGACACTCGCGATCAACGCCCACGCGACAAAGGTATAGGCCAAAGCCGAGATCACAATCCAAGCAGCAAAGAGCCCAAAGGGCACACCAAAAAATCCTGCCGCAATATAGGCCGGGATACGGGTCCCGGGCACAAAGCGCGCGATCAGTAACGTCTTTCCGGGATTTGCAACGATTTTCGCTCGAACTTTAGAAACGGCTGGTTTTTCCGAAAATCGATGCGCCCAAGCTTGAGTCCTTCCAGCCCAACCGAGCCAATATTTCCACAAGTCGCTGATGATCAAGCCCGCCAACATGACGATAACAATCAAGAACCCATCGGCCATGTGATCCATGCCGGGATGGGCGAAGGCTGTCACAGCGCCAAGAACCGCTGCATCCTCTTGGACAAAGGGCGCGATAAAGGCACTTAAATAGATGACATAGTCAGAAGGGATCATAGACAACAAAACGTGGGCATTTCATTTGCGGTTACAGCCCTAGCTGCCGCGCAGCCAGATCGCGCATGATCTCTTCGGAGCCCCCACCAATCGCATTCACCCGCACTTCGCGGTAAATGCGTTCAATCCGCGAGCCACGCATATAGCTGGCCCCGCCCAGAATTTGACTGGCTTCGCGCGCACAAAACTCCAACGTTTCGGTTGCTTGGACTTTTAGCAAGCAAAGATCGGCTACCGGTGTCTCACCTTGGGCGACACGCCACGCGCATTGATCGAGCCAAGCCGTTGAGGTCGCGATCTTTTGCACCATTTGAGCCACTTTGTGCCGCACGACTTGGTGATCCGCCAAGCGCTTGCCGAATGTCTTGCGCTGGCGGGCCCAGATGACAGCATCTTCGACGCAGGCGCGCGCGGCACTTAAAGCCCCCGACGCCATGCCCAGTCGCTCTCCATTAAAATTGGCCATAATGCCGTAGAAGCCGCCATTTTCCGGCCCAATCAGATTTTCGGCTGGCACCTGCACATCTTCAAAGAAGATTTCAGCCGTGTCAGAGGCCCACCAGCCCTGCTTTTTCAAAAGATTACGCGTTACGCCTTTTGCGTTTGCATCAATCAGCAGCAGACTAATCCCGCCTGCTCCTGGCCCCCCAGTACGCACGGCTGTTGTTAGCCAATGGGACGTGCAGCCGCCCGTAATATAAAGCTTCGAGCCATTCACCCGAAATACATCGCCGTCCCTGACGGCACGGGTCTGTAGATTAGCGACGTCGGAGCCTGCGTCTGGTTCTGTTATGGCCAGACTGATTTGTTGGTGACCCGCCAAAACCTCTGGCGCAAGGCTCGCCTTCATCGCGTCACTGCCAGCCGCCAGAACGGGGGGCAGGCCAATGCCGTGAATCATAAGGGCAGCAGTAATACCGCCAGCACCTATGCGTCCTAATTCCTCGCTGGTGACGATGCCATGATGCCAGTCATAGTCGGGGCCACGTCCCGTGCCGCCATATTCCACCGGATAGCCCGCGCCCAAGAGACCAAAAGCGCCAGCGCGCAAAAACAGGTCGCGCGGTATGGACCCCGCCTCATCCCATTGGTCGACATAGGGCATGATTTCCCGGTCGATGAAGCGGCGCAATTGGGTACGCCACAGGCTGTGGCTTTCGCCCATGAAGGGGGATTTGGGGCGGAGTGAGTCGAAATCGAGTGAGTCAGGCATGTCCAAATCTAAGCAGGGTTTCCCCATCCTGACCAGTGGTCAAAACGGGGAGCATGCTTAAATCTAATCGTCGTCTTCTTGAGCGACTTGATAGACAAGGGCCTGGCCGCGCCTTGTAATCGTGATGTAATCGCCAACGAACAAGCGGTGATCAGCGAGATGGTCGAATGCGTCATCGGGCCCCTCGCTCTTTTCATCATAATGGACGCGCCACCGCCCACCTTGATGGCTTAACCATCCGTCGGCAACATCTTCAGGATCCGGGGAAAAACGCTTAATGGTGCATTGGGCGCGATGGGCTTTCCAGGCTTCAGCGTCCAAATGTCCATCTTGGCGCAAGGGGGCAACAACCACATAACCATGTCGATTGTCGCCGGTGGGGTAGCCTGCCTCTGGATTGCGAGCGAGGCGCAAAGTCATACGTGTAAGACCAGACATGGAGGTTCCTTTCAGAAAACTGGTTGGATAGCTCTAATGACAAAGCATCAAAGAAGGCGTGGTGACCGTCTTCAACAGGGTGCGGGTGACGCCGCCGAAAACGAATTCCCGCGCGCGGCTGTGCCCATAGGCCCCAGCGACCAGAAGCCCGGCACCATGAGTGGTACAGGCTTTGAGGATTTCAGAGGCCGTATCTTTCGAGGCGTCCATCGTTTCGATGTGGGCCTTGATGTCTTGCCGACCAAGCCAGTCCTGTAGACGTGCTGGATCGCTCAGCTCCTTACCTTCATCTTCCAGCGCACCAACTGATTGAATGATAACAACTTTGCCAGCCTTGCGCAGAAGCGGCAGGGCGGCTTTTGCGGCGCGTCCCGCCTCGACGCTGCCATCCCAAGCAATCAAGGCTGTCCCAGTTAGCATGCTGATCGGCGTCCGGGGAATGAAGATGGGGGCGTGGGCATCCATCAGCAGGGCTTCAAAAACCGGCGAGATCGAGGTCTTGCCGCGCACGGTCTCGCACCCAAACATGACGATATCGCTTAGGGCTGAACGGCGTGCCAACAGGCGATCTTGCAAACCGATCAGTCTCTCAACCGTCAGCCCGCCTCTCCCGCTAGCCAAGGCTTCCACTCGGGCCTGAACGTCCGCCCAAGCTTGCTCATTCCCATCACGTGCAGATTGGATCAGGCTAGCCGAAGTGGAGGCAAAGGACCCATCTGCAGACCAAGCCATCAGTTCCGTTGGATCCATTTGCGCATAAACGCTCGCGACTTTGCCGTCTATCAACTCCGCCAAGGCCAAGCCTTGCTGCAAGAGCGCTACGTCGCTGTCGTCACCACGTAGGGGTACGAGAATTTCACATTGAGTCATATTGTTTCCTCCATCACTACAAAACCGTGCGATGCGCTTATGGTTCCCAAATGACCATAACGAGCACCTCACCTAAATGCTGAGAACTTCACTGGCAATTCGCCGTCATTCTCGGCATGAGTGTGTTTCCACGGCTAAGACGTGGGCACGAAAGCATCGCGTCCACAAGTGACAATCAACCACATGAGACAAATGGCCACACAAGCACCTGCCTCCCCGCGAAAGTCAGCAAAGTCCGCGCCGCCCCGTGCCTGGCAGCGAATGTTGTCCGGTCGGCGTCTGGACCTCCTAGACCCCTCGCCGTTGGATATTGAGATTGAGGATGTTGCTCATGGGTTGGCCCGTGTTGCACGCTGGAATGGCCAAACAACAGGCGACCACGCCTTTTCTGTGGCCCAACACAGTCTGATCGTTGAAGAGATCGCAGCCTATATTGAACCCAGCCTGACGCCAAAAGAGCGCTTGATGGCGCTGTTACATGATGCCCCTGAATATGTCGTGGGCGATATGATTAGCCCGTTTAAGAACGCCTTGGGCGTTGATTATCGTGCATTTGAAGACCGGTTGGAGCGGGCAGTCCATATTCGGTTTGGCTTACCGCCGAAAACACCTGTGACCTTAAAGAAGCTGATAAAGCGTGCCGATCTTGCGTGCGCCTATTTTGAAGCGACCCAAGTTGCGGGTTTTGGCCAAGAGGAATCGGTGGTTTTCTTTGGTGCACCGCCCGTCGGCCTTGTCATTTCCATTGACCCCTGGCCTGCCCGTCAGGCGCAAGCGGCCTATGTTGCCCGCCATCAGGCCTTGATCGCTCTGATTGATGCTCAAAGCCCGACCCAGCGTTAGAAAGAAGGTGGTTTAATGCCCTATATTTCGGTCTGCTCTTTGGCTTTAGTCCCATCCACAATCACGCGCTTACGGCCGTGGGGCATGATCACGCTTCTTGACCCCAACAGCATGATTGAGACCCCTGCTGGCCTGTCGCCCGACACGCATCTAAGACTTGGCCTCAATGATGTTTCCTCGGTGCAGGCGGGCCTCATCACACCCGCCGAAGCCCATGTCACCGCTATTCTGGAACATGTGCAGGCGTGGGATCAGTCCGCACCGCTAGTTGTGCATTGCTGGGCCGGAGTCTCACGCTCGACCGCCTCCGCCTTTATGGCGGCCTGTGCTTTGAACCCCGACGTCCCACCGCTCAAAATTGCCCAGTTCATGCGTGAGGCCTCGCCCACCGCGACGCCCAATCGCCTTTTGACCCGTTACGCGGATGATCTTTTGGGTCGAGGTGGTGCCATGGTGGATGCGATTGACGCGATTGGCCGTGGTGAAGATTGTTGGGAAGGTGTAGCCTTCGATCTACCAGCCCGGTGGGAGCCTTAGCATGAATGCCACGCCACGCGTTATTATCGGCCTATCCGCCGTCGTCGTGGCAGCTAGTGGCAAGGGCCCTGAACTTCTGTTGAGCGGAAGCCCGGGCGCCATCGGCCTGCCGTTTGGTAGTTTCGACCCAATCGGTCACCGTACCTTCGAATTGGCCGTGCGCGACTTTGTGACCTCCCAAACCGGCTTTGCGCTCGGTTATGTGGAACAGCTCTACACGTTTGGTGACAAAGGCCGGGAAGCCCCCGTGGCCGACATGGGCCAATCTTCAGACGCAGATCGCGTTGTGTCGGTGGGCTATATCGCCTTGGCGGGGAGTATTGATGAAGGGCAACGCCGCGCCGGTGTATGGGCTGACTGGTACCGCTTCTTTCCGTGGGAAGATCGCCGCAGCACAGCGGGCATGCGGGCTCTGGATCTTTTAATGCCAGACCTCAGCGCTTGGGCGACCACAACAGAGCGGCAAAGCCGGGTCGCCATGGCATTTGGACTGCAAGGGCAGTCGTGGCAGGAGTCCCAAGTATTGGATCGGTTTGAACTTCTCTATGAAGCAGGCCTTGTCCAAGAGGCTCAACGCGACCGCGCCAAGAGTCGTGGGAGCGCCGCCCCTGCGGCTGAACGCGCTTATGTGGGAGAGCCCTTAGTCTCCGATCACCGCCGCATCCTTGCAACCGCCATGGGTCGCTTGCGCGCAAAAATTCGTTATCGCCCTATTATCTTCGACCTAGCACCAATGCGCTTTACCTTGAGCGAGCTACAGGACCTCGTAGAGGCTCTATGCGGCGTTAAACTGCATAAACAAAACTTTCGCAGAACGCTGGAACGCTCCGGCCTCGTGGAATCCACCGGTGCTATGCATGCTGATACCGGTGGTCGCCCCGCCATGCTTTTCACCCGCAGTGCGACCAGCCGTCAGGCCGGTGCCTCGGGCCTCAGCTTGCCGCTGGCTAAGCGCTAAATTCATGCGTCTGCGTTTTGTCCGGATGCGGAAAATGGATTTCAATTGACAGACCCTTTTGCTCACACTAAGTATAAGCCCCCCGCGCCAATAACGGCTGATGCTTTGGCACAAGGGACTAATGCTCAACTTGAGTATTAGTTGTCAGGAGAATGAAGATGGCCGTTCTAGATTTAGGTTCAAAACCCTCAAGCGAGGGCAGCTCGGGTGCTGGCTCGCGCCGTCTATCGCCAGCTGCTGCGCGGGGCCTTGTCTATGACGCCGCTGTAAAGGCAGAGACTGACCACCTCTATGAAATCGTACGCCACGTAATCTCGCCCCTTGAATGGCCAGCCTATGCGCCATTGATAGCGGCCATCAATCGCCTGAAGAAAGAGCGCGACGCCGTCATCCTCGCGCACAATTATATGACCGCCGAAATCTTCAATTGCGTTGGCGATTTTCGCGGCGACAGTTTAGGGCTCGCCCGCGAGGCGGCAAAAGTTTCAGCCAAGGTGATTGTGCAAGGCGGCGTGCATTTCATGGCTGAAACCTCAAAAATCCTGTCGCCCGATAAAACGGTTTTGATCCCGTCCTTAAAGGCAGGCTGCTCGCTGGCGGCTTCCATCACCGGTGCTGACGTAAGGCTGATTAAAGCACGCTATCCGGGCCTGCCCGTGGTCACCTATGTCAATACAACTGCCGAAGTAAAAGCTGAAAGCGATATTTGCTGCACCTCATCCAATGCAATCCAAGTGGTGGAGACCATCGCTAAAGAATGGGGCGTGGCTCAAGTCATCATGTTGCCAGACGAATATCTGGCCAAGAATGTTGCCGCCCAAACCGGCATCAAAATCATCTCGTGGAAGGGCAAGTGCGAAGTGCATGAGCGCTTTACCGCAGACGATATCGCCGAAATCCGCGCCTCTCATCCTGGTGCCATCATTCTGGCCCACCCTGAGTGTCCGCCTGAAGTCGTTGCAGCCTCTGACTTTACCGGCTCAACCGGCGCGATGAGCGACTATGTGCAAGATTACAAGCCACAGAAAGTCGTTCTGATCACCGAATGCTCCATGAGCGACAATGTTGCCGTAGCCAATCCAGACGTGGAGTTTATCAAGCCCTGTAATCTCTGCCCGCACATGAAGGTCATCACGCTGGAAGCCATTTATGATGCGCTGAAAGAGATGCGCTATGAAGTGGAAGTCGATCCAGATATTGCCGTGCGTGCCAAGCAGGCTGTCGATGCCATGTTGGCCATCCCGCCTGCTCCTGCTGGCAAGTTTGACCCAACACGCCATGTGCCAGACTCTTTGGAACTGATCTGAAGTGGACACACAACGCCTGAAGGACGGTAGTGTCCTGATCATAGGGGCAGGTCTGGCTGGCTTGTTTCTCGCGCTTAAGCTTGCGCCGCGCCCTTGTGTGGTGGTGTCGCCAGCGCCGTTTGGACAAGCAGCGTCGAGTGCTTGGGCGCAAGGTGGCTTGGCAGCGGCCTTAGCCCCGGAAGACAGCGCGCAAAGCCATGCGAAGGATACCATCGCGGCGGGCGCTGGCTTGGTGGACCCGATTGTTGCCATGCTAATCGCCAAGGACGGGCCAGCGCGCGTGCGCGACCTGTTGGACCTTGGCGTTGCCTTTGACCGCCATGAAGATGGCTCCCTTGCCCTGTCTTTGGAGGCGGCCCACAGCCACGCCCGCGTTGCGCGCGTCGCCGGGGATTTGGCTGGCCGCGAGATTATGGCCAATCTGATCAAAGCGGTGCGCGCATGCGACCATATCACCTTGGTTGAAGGCGTTGCGGCGCGAGCGCTTTTACAAACCGAAACGGGTCGCATCGGCGGGGTTCTGGCCATGAATGGCAAGCCCATCCGCTTGGAGGCGGGAGAAACCGTGCTCGCGACTGGTGGTTCTGGTGGTTTGTTCCGCGTGACCACCAACCCGGTCGAAGCGGCAGGCCAAGGCCTAGGCATGGCCGCACGCGCTGGCGCGCTGGTTGCCGATGCTGAGTTCGTCCAATTTCATCCCACCGCCATGGATTTTGGCCGTGACCCTGCCCCTTTAGCGACGGAGGCATTGCGCGGTGAAGGCGCACAGCTCGTCAATCTCGACGGCACACCCTTTATGGCTGGCTATCATTATCTAAGCGACCTTGCGCCGCGCGACAGCGTGGCCCGCGCGGTGGCGAGCGAGATTGCGGCGGGGCGCGGTGCTTACCTTGATTGCCGCGCAGCCATTGGTGCAGGCTTCCCTGACCATTTCCCGACCGTGTTTGCCGCCTGTGCAGCCGCCGGCGTGGACCCCCGAGTCGACCTGATCCCTATCGCTCCTGCCGCCCATTATCATATGGGCGGTATTGTTACCGACGTATGGGGCAAAACCACGTTGGACGGCCTCTCCGCGATCGGCGAATGCGCGTCTACCGGGGTGCATGGGGCCAATCGCTTGGCGTCCAATTCCCTCCTCGAAGCCGTGGTGTTTGCGCATCGGGTTGCTGAGCGCTTGCGCGACGTGCCCTCCGGCAGGCAAGCAGGAGGCGACGCCGCATCTATCGCGCCTCTGCCTGCGGATGCCTTGCATGTTCTGCGGACTGAAATGACCGCCAAAGCCGGTGTGGTGCGCGATGCAACGGGCCTAACGAACCTTGTCGGCACCATCGAAAAGCTCAAGGCCCAAAATGGCCCTACCAATGAATTGGTCACTGCAGGCCTGATCGCTGAAGGCGCTTTGGCGCGGCAGGAAAGCCGCGGCGGCCATTACCGCAGTGACTTCCCAAAGGAACTTGATCCTGCCAAGCGCAGCTTCGTCACCTTGGATGTAACACTATGACCTATTTGCCCGATGTGGTGATTGAGCCGATCGTTCGCATGGCGCTGGCGGAAGATTTGGGGCGCGCGGGGGACGTCACAACATCGGCGACCGTTGAACCTGATCTTGATGTGCAGTGGGTGTTGCGGGCCCGTAGCCAGGGTGTTCTGGCAGGCTTGGATGCTGCCGCCCTCACCTTGCGCCTGATTGATCCTGCAGCCGTCCTGCAGCCACACCTGAAGGAAGGGGCGCTCCTTGCCGCCGGCGATGTGATCGCCACCTTGCAGGGCAAAGCTCAAAGCCTGTTGATGGCTGAGCGCGTGATGCTGAACTTTCTGGGGCCTTTGTCGGGAATTTCCAGCCTGACCGCCCGCTATGTGGAAGAGGTGAAGGGCACAAACGCCAAAATCACCTGCACCCGCAAAACCACGCCTGGCCTACGTGCACTCCAGAAGAAAGCGGTACGCTTGGGTGGAGGCTCTAACCATCGGTTTGGCCTCGATGACGCCATCCTGATTAAAGACAATCATGTTGCCGCTGCTGGTGGCATTGTGCCCGCTTTGACCCGTGCCAAAGCCTATGGCGGCCATTTGCTGCCGATCGAAGTAGAAGTCGATAGCCTTGCGCAATTGGAAGAAGCGCTGCCTTTCTCCCCAACTTGCATCATGCTGGATAATTTCAGCTTGGCAGATTTGCGGGCTGCCGTGGCACGTGTGGCGGGGGCCGTCACCTTGGAGGCCTCAGGCGGGGTCAGTTTGTCCACTGTGGCGGACATTGCCGCTACAGGGGTGGATTATATTTCCGTGGGCGCTCTCACCCACTCGGCCCCCTGCCTCGATCTGGGGTTGGATGAGGCCTAACCCGGCCGTCGCGCCAGAAAAACCCCACCGACCATCAACATAAGACCAAGTGCCCGTGTCAGCGTCAGTGGATAGCGCTGTGCCCCCAACAGCGCGAAGTGGTCTAGCGCCGTAGCACTGACCAATTAGCCGAACAGAACCAGAAAAATTGCAGTACCAAAGCCGTTGCGCATGGCTGCGAGCGTTACGGACAGCACGCAAAAAGCAACGAGAAGCCCGCCGAGCCAAAAGCCCAACGGTGCTACGGATCTAAACAGCTTAGTGGTGCCCGCAGCTAAAACCGCAACGCCCGTCGCGACGGTACCGACGATAAACAGCGCAAAAGGCACGGCCACTGGGCTTGCGAGCCGCAAGCCCAAGCCATTATTGAGAGCGGCCATTATGGGAATGCCAAAGCCCGCTAGCCGAATCAGGACAAAGAGCCAGAAGGTGCTGCTCCGCCACTCATCCTCCAGCGCTTGTTTGTGTAACGCTCTTGCCGCCAATCCCACAATTGCAGGTCTCCACCTCGTCGATGATGACAACCATCGTTTAAGGGTTTTTATTGAGTTCAACGCGCAAAAGCTCGGTCACGCCTGCCATCAAGGCAGCTTTCTTTTCAGGCGTGAGGCCATCTGGAGTCACTTTGATGTTCACAAAGGGCATGATAGTTAACTCTTATGGGACCATAGAGGAATGGTTCGAGCCACTCGGCAATGCCTTCACGAATGCCAAAAAAGACGTTTGAAACGCGACCGGGTCTTCCAAAAAGGCTGCATGGCTGCCCTTGAAGAATTCCACCTTTGCATGGGGAATTGTGTCCACCGCGCGCTTGGACCGTGACCACGCAACAATCTGGTCGGACTTGGCCCAGGCAAACAGGACGGGCAAACTCAAGCCAGCCGCTTCGCCGGATAAATCAGCATCGGCCCCTCCAAAGCTGCGCCAGGCTTGGGTGAGGATCGGTGCCATTTCAGGCCCGGCCGCGACAATGCGTGATCGTTGCGCGAAGGCTGGCTTGCCAGACAAAACCAGCCGATAATAAAGCTCAAACGCCCAAGGAAACCAGCGCGCACCGCGGGCCCCGGCCTCAAAGAAGCGGACCAACAACTTGATCACCGCCGCCGCTAAAGGATAAAGGGGTGCCAGCCCACCGGGATTACAAAGAACCAACGCGCGGATAGCTCCGAGCCTTTCGAGGGCGGCAATCAATGCCGCCGCCCCGCCAATGGAATTGCCAATGACAACGGGCTTTGCTTCCCCAAACAAAGCAGGAATGAGGTCAGACAAGATAGCCGCATAGCGTTTGGCACTCGCAGGTTCTCCGGTTGCATCAGACGGGCTAGCGCCATGACCGGGCCAGTCGACACACACCATTTGAAACCCCAAAGGCACCAAAGCGTCGACAAGGTTTTCGAAATCACGGCCTCCATGGGCCGTCGCGTGAAGGCACAAGACCGGAAGGCCTACACCACGTCGGGCAATTGCGACGTTAGTTCCGGCGGCTTCCACCAAATCAT
Source organism: Aquidulcibacter sp. (assembly GCF_044346625.1). GTDB lineage: Bacteria > Pseudomonadota > Alphaproteobacteria > Caulobacterales > Aquidulcibacteraceae > Aquidulcibacter. The sequence goes on from NZ_JBIIYV010000039.1 coordinate 30,448, forward strand.
AGGGCGGTTGCACCCCAATCGCCGCACGAAGCGGGCTAACTGGCAGAAGAGATTGGTCCATCCATAGATAAGTGATATGAATATCACTTATTGTCAAGCTCGAGGTCTGTAGCCATGAAAAGTCGAAAATCAGGGCGGGCAGAACTTCTCAAAGCTGCACAATCGGAATTTGAAGAACAGGGCTATGACGGCACACAAACCAATGCCATCGCGCGACGGGCGGGCTATGCCCCTCAGACTTTTTACCGACATTTTCCTGACAAAAAGGCTATCTTTCTAGCGATTTACTTGGAGTGGGCAGAGGCAGAGGCTCAAGCTTTGGCCAAGGCCGAAACTGTCTCAGCGATGATGGAGGCCCTGTTAGACCATCATGTCTTGCACCGAGTGTTTCGTCGCTCCCTACGGCACCTGTCGGCAATCGATCCAGAGATCGCCGCT
>NZ_JBIIYV010000160.1:0-2871 GCF_044346625.1 Aquidulcibacter sp.
GCATCTGCCGCGATTTCAGCGCCTGCCTCAACGAACAGGCGGTCAGGCGAGGATGCGTGATCACCGGCACCGGTTTCGATAATTATTTGATGGCCCGCTGCAGTGAGTTTCTTAATCGTTTCTGGCGAGGCCGCCACCCGGGTTTCCCCGTCGCGCGTTTCCTTCAGTATTGCTATTCGCATGAAGCTTAATCTCCCCTGAGCCCCTGCTTATGGTTGGTTAGCACGATGGCTGACCTACCGCGCTGACGCAAGCCCATTCCTTGCCCAGGCTTGGAATCAACTGCGCCACTTCAAGCTTTGAGGGTGTATGGGATTAGAGAAAGGCCGCCCCTCGGCCCGACTTTGCGCCCATTCCCGCTTGAGTTTGTTATACCACTTAGCTTGCACGTCGATGTCGTCAATCCAAAGCATGCCTTTTGTAAAAGGCAGTCCTTTATTCTGAAGGTCCACCATGCGGCCATCTTGGTCTAGGAATTCGCGGGCTGCGGGGATCAGGATCGGCTTTATCAGATCCAACAAAGGCGCGGCCGTCCAATAGCTGATCTGGGTGATGAGCGTCGAATTGCCGTCAATCGGCGTCAGGCAGGTCAGCGTAAAGAACTGGCTCTTGTCATTCTCGACCACTTCCCAGCGGAAGCCCGGGATCATAAAGACAATCTCGGTCGTCACCCCTTCGCCAAATAGGAGGCGGTAGGCGAGCGAGTTGGAGGAAGGTGCGTGGCGGGCAATGGCCCAGCCGTAAAGTCGAGGCTCAAATTGCTTTTCTTTGAGCTTGAGGCCAACCGACGGCGGACGCCACCACCATTGATTATGAACAAAGGGCACATGGGCAGGGTCCATCAGACCCACGACTGCATTGTCCATATGGGCTTCAAAAACCCGGCTAACGACAAATTTGGGTCGATCGGCCTTGATGCCAAAGTCTGGTGGCGGAAGATCGGGCGTGCCGTCAAACCGGGGGTCAGATGAGATATAGATAAAGACAAGGCCATTGCGCTCCGCGTGGGGAAAGCGACGAACCTTGACCTTCGCCGGGTCGTAGGGCTGACCCTCGACCAAGGACGGCATAAGCTTGCACACCCCATCGCCACCAAAGCGCCAGCCGTGATAGGGGCATTCAATCGTGGCTTGCCCGTTGGTTTCAACTTGACGCCCTGCCGATAAAGGAACAGCGCGATGGGGACAGACGTCGCGGATGGCCAACACTTCACCCTTGGCGGTGCGACCCAACAGGATCGGCTCCCCCACAATCATGCGGCGGAATTGTTTACCTGCCTTCAGCTCTGCCGAGGTCGCGGCAAAATACCAACAATCCAGCAACAGCCCGTCTGAAGTGATGGATTGCGCAGTCGCGAGAGGGGAAATGTCATCAGCCATGGCAAATCCTATAGACTAGTTTTGCCAACACGAAAAATATCACGCGATGCGGAATTCTGCCGCATCCAAAACCCGAAGCTGTGGCGTCTTATCTGTATCCAACCAACACAAAGGATACCAAAATGAAAACCCTCCCCCTAATACTCGCCGCCGGCCAAGTTTTCTTCAGCTTGGGCCTCGCAAGCCCTGTGTTTGCGGCCATTCCGCAAACCAAAGCCAATCCCCAACAGGCTATAGCCCCACTCAAGCCAGAGCAAATGGCCTGGGTCAAAGATCTGGCCCATCCCGTTAGCCGCCAGACGCTGTGCCAACCCCACGGCCGCCAAGCCTTCAGCGCCAAGACATGCTCTATTCTGAGCCAGTTTGCAGCGGAGCCAACCACGGAAGGCCAAGCCTTCCAGATCAAAACACTGAAAGCTAATCGCACTTTGTGGCTGTCCCTCCCCCTGAGCGTACGCGACAGGCTGGAAACCTATGATGTGCTGGTGATTGCCACAGCACAGCCACCCGCCCCGACCCGTCTTGCTCGTTAGTCACAAAGAATGCAGCTTGGCTGCATCCAAATTCAGAAGCGGCGGCGTCATTAGTTTTTGCCGTCGCCGCACATGAGAAAAGGAAAAGAAAATGCAAAATGCTGGTGAACTCGTCCCCTTTATGCTGTTCTTCTGCATCACAGTCGGGGTTCTTGCGACGCTTTATTGGAATGCCAAAGTTCGCGAGGGCCAGCAGGAGACCCTGCGCCAAGTCATCGCCTCTGGCCAGAAGCTGGATGAGACCACTCTAAAGCTGATGGTCAAAGCACCACATTCACCTGAAATGGACCTACGCGCTGGCCTTATCAGCCTGATGATGGGCTTAGGCTTTTGTGCCGCTGGCGGAATTAGCAAACTCAACGACTTTGACGCAGGTGGGTTTGGCACATTCCTGATCCTGATTGGCTGTATCGTCGGGTTTACGGGCTTGGGTCAGCTCTTGAGCTGGCGCTTGCGTCGCCCTGCTCCCCCGTCTGAGCCGCAATAGGACCGGGTGAAACGCGAACTGAGGCTATGAAAGTGCACACCAGTCAAACGCTAATCAGCGATGTTGATGAAGCCTTGGTCAAGCGCGCCCGCACGGGTTCCTCCAACGCGTTTGATCAGCTGGTGCGCCGTCATCAAGCCGCCGTTCGTGGCTTCCTGTGCCGGATGGTCTCTGAGCCCAGCTTGGCAGATGATCTGGCACAGGAAACTTTTCTAAAGGCCTGGAAGAACTTGTCGCGCTGGCGCGGGGCCGACCAAGCCGGGGGCAGTTTCCGGGGTTGGCTGTTCTCCATTGCGGTAAACGCCGCCCATGACCAGCGCCGCAGCCACATTCGTTCCCAAAAGCGCGATACGGACTGGCTGGCCGATCAAGACCAAGTCGCCTCTCAAGAAACGGGTCTAGCCGCCAAACTTGATCTCGACAAAGTACTCCAAGCCCTCTCGCCCGATCAACGCCTTGTCGTAGCCTTGTG
>NZ_JBIIYV010000161.1:0-2845 GCF_044346625.1 Aquidulcibacter sp.
TTGACGGAAATACCCCAGACAGCGCTTACTTCAACCCGCCCCAACCAATCCCGGTTGCGGCGTAAATCCGGCAGTCATCCACTTATAGAAACGGTTCACCTGTCCGAACAAACCGAGCCACTTCAGTAAAGGCGCGTTCGGCAACGATCTGCATTGGCAATTCCCGACGCTTGCGTGCATCGCGCAAGTCAGCCCCAAGCGCGCGCAAAGCGCGCTGAACAGCAGAAGAGGGATGATGAGGTGTTGGCATATGTGATCTTCATAACTCTTTACTGTCTTTTTTGTAGCATGAAGACGACATTAAATCAAGTTATCCTTGAATCTCATGGCTCCTGGTGGAGACAAATAATAGGCGGACTCGGCTGCGTCCCCGAACCGTGCGAATTCAGGCAGCTCATTATCTCAAGACAGCCGGAAAGCTGAAGCCTATCCTGAAATATGCTGTGGCGGGCCGGACCGTTTGTGATCTAGCTTAAATGCGGCCAACGATACGTAAGGCATTCTCTTCGATGAGACGGGCGGCTTCCTCCACATATCCTTTGGTGGATGCGGGCATTGCTGAAACCGTGTCCGATACTGCCACCCGCTGGGCAACCATCGCGTCAACAAGCTCAACCACGCGTGATTGGACATCTGCGGGTCGGAACCCTCCCGCACGTGCAATATCCTCCCAATGCCGCGGTGCTATATCGCCAGGCTTTCGCTTCTTGCCGGCAATCGTTTGAGCAAGATACTGGTTGACCTGGGGCCATGGCAAAACCGTAGAGACGTCATAAAGCGGTGCCAAGCGCGGTGCCGCACCAATCGGGAGAAGAAGCGAATAATTCTTGGCATGAGCGTCGGTGTTCGCAACGAGAATGTTGAAGAGCAGCTGATCCAATAAGGCAAGCGCGTCGACAGGTGAGATATGGCGGGCGGTCCTCAAAAGGGTTGGGAGGTTTACACCGGTGACTGTACCCCGTTCATACTTTCGGCCAGGCGGAAACTGGTTGGCTTGGGCAAAGTCCTCCTGATGAACCCGCTGGATCGTGCCCGATCTGGTCAAGTAGCGATCATATCGTAAGACAGCGATTGCTTTACGTGTCCCAGCTCGAATAATTGTTGCATCGCTTGAAGCAATGCCAATGGCCCTTGCAAGATGGAGGCAATAGTTCTCGTTCTCGACAATCCCCGGCAAGATCGGATTATCAGGCTTAAGGATTAAAGTGGAAGGCGCACCATTTCGGGGGATTGCCAGCACGTCTCTCTCGCGAGGCAAACGCAAAACTGGCTGCCCATTAGCATCCAGGACAGCCAGAGCGGTTTTCCTTTGTCCTCCGGCGAGCGACACACGTACGCCCTCTTCGCCCACCAGAAAAGGGCGGAGAGCCAAGTCTTCAAAATGGCGTGCGAGGGCTGTCTCTTGATCTCTGGTGCCGTAAAACTCGGCAAGTGGCGTATAGGCCCAGTCGGCAGGAGCAGACTTTGCTCCAAACGACAGCGCCCCGGCGGTATCGCCACCAATTTCCTGAAGCACAGCCAAACTGTCCGCTTGGTTCAATCCAAGTGAACGGGTCAAAATTGATAGTTGTTCTTCTTCCGGCAAGAGATTGGCGAGCCAGGGTGAGATGATCTCACTTGGGATTTTTTGCGCACTCACTGGCATCGTCACAGACAGGGGAAAGGCACCGCGTGTAGCAATCCAATTGTGTGTGTATTCGAAGCCGAGGTCGCCATCGACACCAACCTCGATGTCCCCGACGTGAAGCGCATCAAACCAGACAGGGACACGATTGGTCATTGATAGTCACCAAGGTTGTAACCTGAACCCCCTAGCGCATCAGGCGTGACGAGATTTTCCGCTTGAGCATGCAACAAGTTCGTTGCTTCAACGCGCAGAGCTCCGGCAATTCGAAAGAGGCTACTCAAGCGCAAATCGCGTTTGCCATTTTCAATTAGGGAAAGGGCGGGGGCGCTTATGCCGCTCAAACGAGCTAATTCATGTAAGTTCAAGCCAGCAGAAAGCCTGCTGTTGCGAATGCGCTTGCCGATTTCAGGCAATTGAGTTGTTTCAAAAGTGCTCACCGCCGACTCCACTTTACCGATTTCAGTAAATATCGTTGATACAGGAGAGGATTGCAAGAAAATTTATCGTAAAAGATAAAATTGTAGTCAAGCCTAGCTGCCAGACACTGATTTATCTTAAAAGGTAATTTTTATGAGTGTACTTCAGCCCAGAGCGCACAAGATCCAGATGCGAACAATCTCGGCAGGATGACGTTAGAAACTGACAATCTACAAGATATGGATTCAGCCCAAGCTTCCCAGCGCGCGACCATCGCTGCGCCAATCTCCGGGTTGGATGATGCCTTAAACCAGGACGCGAGCTCAGCCCGCAGGTCCAGCAAGGTAGCGGCTGTCGCCTCAATTTGCTCGGTTGCTTGCCTGGCTGTCAGACCAGCGCGCCTTTGGCCGAGTTCTTTAAGTTTCTGAATTGTGGGCCAGCGGGTTGAGCCGTCTAGCGTAAGGGCCATTTGGTCCATCGGTAGATAGGCCGTGGTGGTTACGAGGTCATAGACCGGGGCTAAGCGCGGGATCTCGGATGCGACCTTATACAAGTACAAAGCCAAGTTCGGCGGGATGAGCGTATCGGACGCGCAGAAGCTCAAAGCGCTCGAGTTGGAGAATGCGCGTCTGAAGCGGCTTCTGGCCGAGACGATGCTGGATGTCGCTGTGCTCAAGGACATGGCAACAAAAAACTACTAACGCCCGATGTGAAGCGCCGCGCTGTGGTTCAGGCGATAAGGGACCATGACGTCAGCGAACGTCGGGCGTGCAGCCTGGCTGGACTGGATCGCTCCACGTT
>NZ_JBIIYV010000162.1:0-2842 GCF_044346625.1 Aquidulcibacter sp.
CGACCATCGCAAGAGCTCATGCGAAGTTTGGTACCACTGCGTTGCTCCCGACACTGATCTCGGATGATTTGGAGAAGATCGCGCTAGCGATTGAGGCTGTCGATGCAGCTATCGAAGCTGAGGTGCCCGGTGTCCTTGGTATTCATCTTGAGGGGCCATTCCTGAATACCAGCCGTAAAGGCGTGCATGATGCGTCGAAGTTCAAAGTCCTCGACCAAGAAGCGATTGAGCTGTTGACCCGATTGAAGCGGGGCAAGACCCTAATCACCCTGGCTCCCGAAACTGCGCCACCGGGCGCGATTGCTGAACTTGTCCGTCGCGGTGCCGTGGTCTTTGCTGGCCATACCGAGGCGAGCTATGAGCAAATCATCGCAGCCGAGGCCGAAGGGCTTCGGGGTTTCACCCACATTTTTAATGCGATGAGCCAGCTTTCCAGCCGAGCCCCGGGTGTTGTTGGCGCGGCCTTATCGAGCCCAACTTCCTTCTCCGGCCTGATTGCAGATGGGGTGCATGTTCATGTCGCCAACATGGCATTAGTAGCCCGCCTTCTCGGTCCGAAACGGACTGTCTTGGTGAGCGACGCGATGCCGACTTTGGGCTCGGATCAGGATTGGTTCGAGTTGAAGGGCGAAAAGATTTTTGCGCGCGGGCTGACCTGTTACACGCCCGACGGGGTGTTAGCCGGCTCGAACTTATCCTTGCACGACGCGATGGGCGTCATGATGCGTCAGGTCGGTATTGGACTGACCGACGCGCTGCAGATGGCCAGCCATGCTCCAGCGCGGGCAATAGGCCTAGAAGGCCAAGTCGGTCGGCTGGCGGTGGGCGCGCGCGCTGATTTTGTTCAATTAGACGGGGATTCCAATCTGGTGCGGGTTTGGCAGCGCGGCGTTCAGCTCTGATCCGCGTCCTTTTGGACCCAAGCGTCGATCCCCTTGGCGGCCAAGATGGCACTTGAGAAGCAAGCCTGTAAGAGATAGCCCCCGGTTGGTGCGTCCCAGTTCAGCATTTCACCGGCAACAAAGACCCCCGGGCGTGCCGTCAGCATGAGCTGCTCGTCGACACTTTCTTGATTGATCCCGCCAGCCGTTGAAATGGCGCGCTCCAGTCCAGCAAGGCCTGTCAGCTTGATGGGGAGCGATTTGATCAAACGTGCGAGCCCCATAGCAGTGGCGGGCAGCTTGTTGGCCGTCACCTCGCGCATCAGAGCAATGGCGGGCGGGGCTAGCTTCAGATGACTTTTAAGCGCCGTCGAAATCGACTGGCCAGCTTTGGCTTTCACAAGTCGCTGGGCGAGGGCTTCGGTTTCGACATCGGGCCTGAGATCAATCTGGATCTGACAGCTCCCAAGCTTCAGGCCTTCTCGCAGGGCAGGTGACAAAGCGTAAATCGGCCCGCCTTCCAGGCCCGTATCTGTGATGACGAGATCACCGCGTGCGCGCGCTTCACCCAGATGAACCTCGACATTCTTCAAGATCGCTCCACCAAACCCTGCTTTCAGGGTTTCCGTCCAATTTGCGTGTGCGCCGACATTGGAGGCTTCCAACGGGGTAATACCCACGCCAACTTTATCAAGGATCGATATCCATGCACCATCTGCGCCAAGCTTTGGCCACGACGCTCCGCCGAGCGCTAAAAGGATGGCTGCACCAACCTGCTCGCTGCTTGACCCGTCGCGATGGGAAAATTGTGCGGCTCCGGTCTCTGAGAAACCAGTCCAACGCGCGCCGGTGGTGATGGTGACGCCCAAGTCCTGCAGTCGTCTGAGCCACGCGCGCAAAAGGGGAGAGGCTTTTAAGCTTCGGGGGAACACCCGCCCGCTAGACCCAACAAATAAGGGCTGACCGAGATCTTCTGCCCAAGCTTTAAGATCATCAGGCGTAAACGCGTCAAGCCACGGCCCCGCCCAGACCTGCGACGCACCATAACGGGGCTTGAACTCCGTGAGTGCTTCGCTGTGCGTCAGGTTGAGACCACCGCGCCCGGCCAGAAGAAACTTCCGACCCACCGAGGCCATGCCATCATAGACTTGCACCTTGTGGCCGGCCTTTGCCAGATATTCAGCGGCAAATAGACCGGCAGGGCCTGCACCGATAATGAGGACGGGCAGGGGAGGGGCTTCGACGTAGGGCTCGATCATCCGATAATCATGGCAGGTGTTGGCCAGCCCTGTCCATCCAAAGGCAGCTTAGACCTCTTAGGCGGCTTTTGGCTTGGAGAAATGCATCACGTCATCTTCCAATTTTCCAAACCGGAACGCCATCAGATCGAGCGCATAATTTTGATGCACTTTCCACGGGGCGACATGGCCTTGCTTCGGGAAGCTCTCCATGGCGCGAGTGACATAGCCGGATGTGAAGTCAAGCCAAGGCGCAGGCTCTAACGACTCACTGCCCTTTTCTGGGAGACAGGTGGTTTGCCCGGTCGCATCCAAATGCTTGATTAGGCGACACATGTATTCCGCCGTCAGATCAGCCTTGAGCGTCCAAGACGCATTGGTATAGCCAAATGCAGACGCGAGGTTCGGCACGCCGCTATACATCATCCCCTTGTAGGAGAAGGTTTTGGAGAAATCGACGGCTTTGCCATCCACCTGAAACGGCACGCCGCTCAAGACTTGCAGTTGCAGCCCGGTTGCCGTGACGATGATGTCAGCGTCGATCCGTTCGCCAGATTTCAAGACAATGCCTGCATCGTCAAAGCGCTCAATATGATCGGTCACCACACTGGCTTTACCGGCTTTGATGGCGGTAAACAGGTCGGCGTCGGGCACCAGACATAGACGTTGATCCCAAGGGTTGTAGCTTGGTGTAAAGTGCTTAGCCATGTCGAAATCGGCGGG
>NZ_JBIIYV010000086.1:0-9477 GCF_044346625.1 Aquidulcibacter sp.
CGCGCGAGACCTCAAATCCATCGATAGTATCTTTGCCATCCATGTTGGCCTCCATCACCAACATAAATGGTGAATCACATCACACCTGATTTGGGAATACACTCGATTCCTTTTTCAGGAAAACCGCTCTAGTGTCGCGATTGGTACAGCGTATCTGGCGCTCGGCCAATATGCGCGCAAAGAGACCGTCGCAGGGTGGATTGCCCCGGAAGCGGGCCTGTCGGCTGTCTATGCGCCGCGTGGTGGGGTGGCCGATGCTGTGCTGGTGCGCCAGGGGGATATGGTGGCCGAAGGCCAGCCTTTGATGCGGCTAGCTTTAGACGTATCGGGCGCTGATGGCGCAATTGTGCCGCTGCAGAGGGCACAGACCCGGGCGCGCTTGACCGAGATCGAGCTGCAGGCGGCAGCCAGCGCCCAGCGCTTTGCCGAAGAGAGCCGTAGGCTGGCAGAACGGGCCAGTGCAACATTCGACCGCTTTGGGGCCGAAGATGCACGCCTGATGGAGGCTGCACGCGGCAGTGCCAATCGCTTTACTCAGGATGATGCTCGCTTGGCTGACCGTGCCATTGCCGCGCGTGCCGACGCCAGCCGCCTTGAGGCCAGCCGCGACTTGGCCCAAGGGCAATTGGCCATCTCTGAACGCGCCGAAGGCCAAGCCCGCACCTTGGTGTCTAAGGGCTTTATGGCCAGCACCGAGGCAGATCGGCGTGCGCAGGGCACAATTGCTGCCCGCTCCCAAGTGGGTGAGCTTAATCGGCAGATTCAATCCCGCCTCGATGAGGCCAAGGATTATGACCGCCAGCGCCAATCTCTGCGCGCCAGCCATCAGGCCGAGATGGCTGACATCAGTCGCCAGCGCACCACTTTGGCCGCTTCACGGTCGGGTGAGACCAAAGACCTGATGCGCCAGCGCCAAGCTCTGGCACCTGCACGCGCGTCAGAAGCCAGTCAGTTGCGCAGTGCTAAGACGCAATTGGAAACAGGGCTGACCGAGCTTTCGGTGCAGGACGGCTATGTCGTAGGTGCCCCGGTTGCGGGCCGGGTCGCTAGCCTGAACATTCGACCCGGCGAAGCGGCTAACCCCAATGTGCCCTTGATCAATCTCGCCCCCAAGGGCAGCCCGATGGAAGCGCAAATCTTGGTGCCAACGCGTGCGGCAGGCTTTATCACCGAAGGCCAACGTGTGCGCCTGATGGTCGATGCCTTCCCGTTTCAGCAGTTCGGCGCCATTCAAGGCGAAGTGCGCGAAATCGCTCGCTCGGCACTCCGCCCCGGCGAGCTCGCGGCCCCCATCGAGTTCAAAGAACCCGTCTACCGCATCCGCGTGGCGCTAACCGGCCCCGGCATCCAAGCCTACGGGAAGGACCGCCCCCTGCAACCCGGCATGACCCTGAAGGCCGATGTTATCACCGACAAACGCACATTTATGAGCTGGCTGCTTGATCCACTCCTTGCGGCCCGCGCCCGCGCCGCTGCAGGGTGAGTTTTGGCATTAAGCGGATGGTAGTTTCGTCTGCTTTCTTTGAAATGCGAATCTAAAGCAGACCATCTCCTTTCGGCCAGCTATTGCCAAAATCATTCGGTCTTGGATGGGCAAGATGGTATTGAGTTTTGGGCATTTAAATTGGCTAGAACGCCATTCACCGTTGCTTTGAAAATGTGAAAATCGACAAGCGCTTGTAGAGAGATTTATCTATCGGGCTTAGAGGTTGCTCAGCACAATAGCGCTTTTACCAACACCGCATGCGCGCACTATGCGAATGCCCCCGTCCACCCCAGCCGCGCAAGGGACGGCTCGCGCCTCTCCGCCCTTGCGCGTCTGGTCTGGCGTGGGCCGGTGAGATGATTGCCGCGCAGGCGGCCCTGGTGATTGATATCCAACGCTAGGAACTCCCATAGGGAGATTAGTCTTATGTCTCACGTTCAAATGTTACCTTTGAAGGCTCTGCAGCCCTCCCCTCTCAATGCCCGGCGCATGGATAAGAAAATCGCCATCGATGAATTGGCAGCCTCCATTCAGGCTCATGGCTTGTTGCAGGGCTTGAGTGTCGTTGATGTCGGTTTTGGCAAATATCAAGTCTCCGCTGGCGGTCGTCGCTTGGCCGCTTTGAAGCTCTTGCTCAAGCGCAAAGCCATCACGTCTGATTTTGAAGTGCCCTGTCAGATCGTTCCTGCTGACTTGGCCGAAGAAGCTTCCCTGGCTGAAAACGTCCAACGTGTCGCTATGCACCCATTGGATGAAGTTGAAGCCTTTGGTCGCTTGGCTGGCGAAGGCCAAACCGAGGACGCTATCGCTACCCGCTTTGGTGCGAGTGTTCGCCATGTTCGCCAAAGATTGGCCTTAGCAGCTCTCTCACCCACCTTGAAGGATGCATTGCGGAAAGGCGAACTTGGCCTTGATGCGGCACGTGCCTTTTGTCTGGTCGCGGATCATGAGCGCCAAGATGCGGTCTTTGCCATCATGACCAAGCCAGTCAGCAATGCCTATGCGGTCCGGTCCTACCTTACCCAAGGTGCCGTTCGGATAACCGACCGGCTTGCCAAGTTTGTGGGTGTTGAAGCCTATGAGGCAGCCGGTGGCATTGTCCGTCGCGATTTGTTTGATGATAGCCTAGTCTTCCTCGACAGCCCGGATCTCTTGAATGAACTGGCCACAGCCAAGCTCGAAGAATTGCGTGCGCCCCTCCTCGCCCAAGGCTGGGGTTGGGTGAGCTTCAATCTTGGTAATAGCAGAGCCGATGGGGGCTCCATGCATCGCATCCGTCCCGAATGGCACCAGCCCACCGAAGAGCAAAAGGGTGCTGCCCACGTGATACGGGACAGAGCTTCTGAAATTGAGCAAGCACTCACATCTGATCCAACAGATGAGGCTCTCATCGCGGAACTCGAAAGCCTCCGTGTCAAAGCCCACGAGATGGCAGAAGCCCTATCCTTCTTCGATCCAGAAAAGAAGGCTCTTGCCGGTTGTGTGATCTCCATCGATTTTGAAGGGCATCCAGATACGATAGTCGGCATTGTTGCTAAGGGTGATCAAAAGAAGATTGCTCGGATTGACGCACGGCTCGCGGCGGAAAAGGCCAAAGCCGAAGCAGACCGACGCCGCGAAAAGGAATGCCTTGAGGCCGAGGCGATACGTGAACCAGATCCCGTTGCCTACACACCCTCTCCTGATGGCGTTACCGTCCTTGTGATTGATCTTGCTGCTGGTACCGCACGCATTGCGGGTCAGCGCACAGGCGAAACTAACCTTTCCGCTGATGTGGTAGCATCAGCTGCTGGGGGTTCTGAGGGCGTCAGCTCAACCACCCTCGAAGAACGGCCACCATGGGAAGAAGATGAGCCTAAGCCAATCAACACATCAGATTTCACGCAAAAGACTTTGAATGAGCTGACTAGCGCACGCACGCGCGCCATTCGGGCTCATCTTTGTGAGGCCCCTGATGTGGCCTTAGCCCTATCCGTCTACACATTGGGCTGTCACTTCATGGCGCTGACTGGCCCTGTCGGCATGAGCATTCATGCCTTTGTGTGTCACTCTTTCTCAGATGCTGAACCGCTTGCCTCCAAGCGAGACACCTTGAAAGCACTGGACCTCTATGAGGAAAATTGGTTTGACTGGTGCTTGACCCAAGGACCAGAGGCTTTGCTTCAAACCCAAGCACTCCTAATCGCTTCCACCCTTGATCTCAGCCACAGTGGCAACACACCCATTTGTCGTCGGAAGCAGGACGTTGCCGATACCCTTGCTACGCGTCTCCAAGTCGACATGACCAAATGGTGGGCACCAACTTCGGACTTCTTCATGGGCCTAAACAAGGCTCAGATCGCAGATGCGATCATGGAAAGTCCTGCAGTTTTGGAATTGCCAACGGCCAAGGATCGTGAGGCGTTTGCGGTAAAGCTTGCCTCCATGCGCAAGGATGAGTTGGCCCTGATGGCGGCGCACACCCTCGATGGAACTGGCTGGTTGCCCAACGTTATCAAAACGGACGGGTTGATCGACGTGGCTGCCTACGACGATGCGCCAGCTTTTGAGATCACCGACGAAGGCCTTGCCGCTTTGGCAGAAGCCGAAGCGGTTGAGCCTGATCTTCAGTCAGTGAGCATCGCGGCGGAGTAACCTGATAGCAAGGTCAGCGGCCGGAAACCTATCAAAGTAGAAGGTCGCTGATCCCAATTCGCCATTATCTTGCTTGATTGGGCACATCGGGATTGGATTATTTCTTGAATCGAGCTTGGAAATTGATAGTATATATGCTATCAGGCCTCATGATCAAAGTCGTGATTGATACTAATGTCTTTGTCTCAGCGGTGTTGAGCCCGGATGGTGGATCACGGGAAATACTTCGACAGACATTGAAAGGTGACTTCAAGCCTATTTTCTCAAATGCCCTATTCGGGGAATATGAGGCCCTATTGGCGAGAGATGAGATTTGGGCAAATTGCTCGCTGTCAGCCAGTGAGCGTGATGCCTTGTTAGATGCGCTACTGAGTGTTGCTGATTGGGTTCGAATTCACTTCCTTTGGCGGCCCAATCTCGCCGATGAAGGCGACAACCATGTTCTGGAATTGGCTGTTGCTGGAGGTGCACGCGCTATCATTACCTCAAACCTTCGCGATTTCCATAACGCTGAACTTCTATTCCCGGATATAGAAATCTTTAAACCCGGCGACTTTTTAAACTGGAGAAGAAAGTCATGAGCGTCCTCACCATTCGTTTGCCCGATGACCAGCATGAGCGTTTGAAGGCACTCGCTGCGCACCGTAACATCAGCATGAACAAATTGGTCGAAGAGCTCGCCAACCGCGCGGTGACAGAATTCGACATTGAAGTTCGGTTCCGAGCTCGAGCCACACGTGGTAATCCAACAATTGGTCTGGCTTTGTTGGACAAATTGGATCGGGATTTCAAAAAGTCGGACTAACCCGCAGTCGCGATGCTTCGGTACAATTTCACGAGCACCTCCCCCATCGGTCCAAAATCCCTGCACCCCTGCCCGCCTACCCGCAACCTTTCGGTCGTTCGCTAACGCTTCCGCCCCGGCTGGACGAGGCGGAGACTACCGGGGTGCGGGTAGGCAATCAGGGGTGCGGTTTGTTGATCTTGGCCGATGGGGGCGGCGCGAGCTCATGGTGAGTATCGCGTAACGCAATATCCCATCGGCGGAGGTATCCGCCATGTCACTTACAATCGCTGCATCTCGTCACTCCCGCTATTCATCAGCGTCTGATGAAATTCGTCTGACACCCCATGAGCGTGTCACAGCCCAGATTAGTTCTCTTCTTGAACGCGGCGTTCGCCCCTGGATCAAGCCATGGGATGATATTGCGCCACCTGATGCCTTGGTATTGCCCTTGCGTTCATGTGGCACGCCCTATCGCGGGATAAATATCATCGCCCTTTGGGCTGCCTCGTTAGAAAGTGGTTTTAGATCCCGCCATTGGTTCACCTTCAAACAAGCCTTGGCCATGAAGGCCTGTGTCCGCAAAGGTGAGCGCGGGTCCTTTGTCGTCTATTATACTGAACTGGGCGATAAGTCAGAAGGTGACGGCAAGCCTTCACCTGCTCCCAGGTCCACGGGCGCCAATGGCGGTGAGACTGGTGAGACCCGTCGTATCTTGCGAGGCTACACCGTCTTCAATGCTGATCAAATCGAAGGTTTGCCAGACGCCTTCTATGCACTTCCTGAAGCGCCTGTCGTTTCGCGTACCCCAATCACCAACTGCGAGGATGAGACCCGTTGGGCTTCTCTCTTTGCGCGCATCCCCGTCACCCTTCGCCATGGTGGCAATCGGGCCTTCTATTCAAAGGCCGCAGACTACATCCAAATGCCCCTTCGCGAGGCGTTTCGCGATGGCAGTCAATATTGGGCAACGCTCGCCCATGAGACGGCACACGCCTCACGCCATGAGACCCGTCTCAATCGTGACTTCGGTCAGACCCGTTTTGGCGATGCAGGCTATGCGCTGGAAGAGCTCGTCGCCGAACTTGCTAGCGCCTTTATCGGTGCTCACATCGGCCTGCCCGCTGATCACCTTGAAGATCATGCCGCCTACATCGATGGCTGGCTCAAGTCCCTTGGCGATAATCCATCTTCGTTCCTAACCGCCGCGAGCAAAGCTCAGGCTGCCGCTGATTGGGTTTTGGCAGAGATGGGTCAGGGATAGAGCCTTTCCCTATTCACCAAAACGCAAACGCTTCAGTGGTCCGATTTCGGCAGAACTTGGCCGAAAGGGGATGGGCGGGTTTAGTTTGGGGCAGTCGGTAAGCTGCCATTCATCTGAACGGTAACACTGGCTCGAACATCGGGTGCCGCTCAATTGACAAATATGCTTATTTTGGTATATTACATTAATGTGGATTGTCGAAACCCTAAATAGCCTTGTCGATTCTGAAATCGAGAATTTACCTCAAGACATGCAAGCACGCCTCGCAAGGTTTGCTCAGATCATCGGAAATTTTGGATTGCAAGCATTACCAGCTGACGCAACCAAACATCTAGAAGACAAACTTTGGGAACTTAGGCTGACGGGCAAAAGCGGAATTTCACGAGCCATATACGTGACAACAAAAGGCAAACGAGTTGTGATCTTACGGGCATTCATCAAGAAAACCCAAAAGACACCAAAAACAGAATTAGAACTCGCTCGAAATCGAGCAAAGGAGGTCACATGACCAAAATTGCAGACCTGCACGCTAAGTGGATGGAGAAACCCACCTACAAAGCAGAATACGACGCACTTGAAGAAGAATTCGCACTCATGGCCGCACTTCTCAAAGCCCGTACACAAGCGCACCTCACTCAAGAACAAGTAGCGGAGCGGATGGCAACATCACAAGCCACCATTGCACGACTTGAAAGTGGCAAAATAAAGCCTTCAACACGCACCTTAGAACGCTACGCTCAGGCCACCGGAACACGGCTACAGATAAGTTTCGTACCTGTATAGCGGCCTCGCTTCGCTCAATTTTATTGGTTTTAGCAATGCGCTCCGGGCCATAAGGTGCATTCCATCTATGGAATGCACCATGGTCAAGCAAATCCTTAAATCATTTAAGTCGGATGTCAGCCAAATGACTTGGAACGGTTCAATGCGTTGCTTCGCTTGCCTTGAAGCCGCCCGACAAGTCTTATTGCGCAAGATGGGGTGTCAAGGGAAGCAATCGGCTTCGCCGACGTGCCAAAGGCGCGCCCCTTGACGCCCCATCTTGCGCGCTCAAACTCGAGCTATACCTTTGTCTAGGCAGAGCCTGTGGCAAAGGCGGTCCAAGTGAAAGACCTTAACCAATACCGCTGTGAGTGAGGTGATGCAGTCCTGTCGGACCGCACCCTACGCGCTGGACCTGATGTCCTCTTTCGAAAGGTTCCAAACCCGTCTTAAACGACCACCCTTGGCGCATTTGAGACCGGCGGCATTTTGGCTGAACATGGCCGAAAGGAGATGGTCTGGTTTAAATTCGCATTTCAGGGAAAGCAGACGAATCTACCGCCGCCCCAAAGGCGACCACTTACCCTGCAGCCGCTCGTGCCCGATCAGCGAGGAGGGGATCAAGCAGCCAGCTCATGAAGGTGCGCTTGTCGGTGATCACATCGGCCTTGAGAGTCATAACAAGCTGAAAGCCCCGCCGCCTTAAAGTGGCGACTTTGATTGGCACAGCGGGAAAGAACGCCGGCAGGAGAAGGTCGCTTGACCTTCGAGACTGTGCGTCTCCGCCGTGCCAAATCCTAAGGCACCAGAGAACACATCGCGATTGTCATCAGGTCCTGCTTGACGGCCGACGTCCAGTCCCATCGGGAAGCGCTATTTGGCAAACCCAACACAGAGTTCAGTAGCCTTGACTGAAATTCAATTAAAATCAACAAATAAGCAGGATCAGAACATCAAAACGTCGTTTCAGAACAACAATCTGCTTACCGCAACTCTAGGCCATTTGGGTATTCGTATCCCAACTTGCGGGATCAAAGCGAAAGTAGGTGTTTGACAAGCGCCTTCGACATTCGACGGGGTTTAAGGTTGCTCGCGTTTAGAGCGCACCACATCGAATCTATAGTTGAGATGAGTTCGGCCCCACGCTTGACGGTTGCACGACAACTGGCACGGGGCCCCTTCACCTCCAAAAGTTGCACCGCAACAGTCAATTTTTTGGCTGAGATACGCCGGTTTCAAATAGCGGATGTCGTGCAGCAAAGCGATCCATAGCATCGCGGCATGTTCGGCGGCGGGTGCAGATTTGTCCCAGTGATCGAGCACCGCTGCCTGTAGTCAATTGAGGTAGCGCGCATTGTTGACATGCCCCATGAAATCGATGTGGTCGGCCTGCGCTGTGATTGCAAATTCGTGCGGCGTCGGCCCGGGCGGGCGCGTCAGAATGTCCATGATCCCTCGACGCCGAAGATGCGCGGTTCGCCGCGATTGGTGACGACCCCAAACCCTTGATCGACCGCATAAATCAGGTAGCGTTCATCTAACAGGTTTCGGGCAAATACTCGGATTTGAGAGTTCGAGCGCCCAAAGCGCAACGTTGCGGATAGATCGACGACCGAATATGGTCCTTGGCTTTCGTCGATCCGATTTTCCTTCGTGAAGAATTGTCGGGACTCATGCCGGAAGCTTGCGCGGAGCGTGCCGACCAGCGCGTCGTTCTTGATGGCATCGTAGCTAATGGCTGTGAACGCGGTTAATTCTGGCGCGTAAAGGAGCCGGTTGCCACGCAAGCTGCCGAGATCGGTGACAAGTGTGCGAAACGTCGATTGGTTGAGGGCAAGGTTGGCATCGAAGGTCAACCGCCCGGTTGGACGCCAGCCTCCTTCGAACTCGGCACCGTAACTCCTCACCTTCGGGGCGTTGAGCGTCGAAGTCGTCCCGTTGCGCAAAACCTGCAACTGATAGTCGTCATAGTCGAGGAAGAAAGCCGACAGCCCAAGGTCAAGCGTTCCCCCAGTCATCCGCGTGCGCGTGCCGACCTCGTAGGACCAGACGCTCTCACGCTCGAACGGCACGCGAGAGACGTCGAACGCCGGGTCGAACCCACCTGCCTTGAAGCCTCGCGAGGCCGATGCGAAAATGATTGTCCGCGCGTCTGGCTTATAGTCGAGAACAAAGCGCGGTTGAATCGACGTCCATGACTTTTCAAAGGTCTGAGGCACCGCTGTCGCGGCCGCAAACAGGTTGTTGCCTGTTAGTCCGTTACCGACCGTGACAACTGGCGGCGCACTATATGCGAACCTTTTGCGATCAAACGACAGCCGCGCTCCGACGGTAGCGCGTATGTGGTCAGTGACATTAAACGTACCGTCGCCAAAAGCAGCATAGCTGGTATTGCGCCCGCTCGCGTTGATTGTTTCTATTGCCTCATTGCTGCAAGCAAGACCGAAGACGGCTGTTGTCAGCGGTTCATCGCACACGAAGAACGCGGGCTGACCTTGAAAAGCTGTATCCATTGGGATTTCGTTGCTAGAGAGCAGTGCAACTTCC
>NZ_JBIIYV010000040.1:0-29701 GCF_044346625.1 Aquidulcibacter sp.
GTGGATTTTCCGAATAAATGGCAAAAGTCTTTGGCGGGCGGTCAACCTCGTTAACCCTAAAGACCCTAAGCCCAACATGTTCAGCTACAGCTAGCCACTTACAATCTCGTGACGCGTTCACATTTTCTTGTAGCGAGATCCAGACCAAGTGCGTGCTATAAATTGGTGACGCAATGCACTTTGCACGACCAAACTCAGGAGAGGTTGACGATGAACTCATCTTTAATTCGCCGTATTGCAGTACGCGTAGAGCGTCCATTGATGCAGAGTGATGAGGTCGCCGTCAGGCTGGCTTGCAACCTCGCTAAAGAAGCAGGGGCAAGCGTACAGGCCCTAGCTTATGCCACCAATGTTCTCTCATCCCAAACCGGCGAAGTCGATGGGTCGCTTGCTTCTGCGAAAGCAGAACTTGAAGCCTGGGCTCAAGAGGCTGGTGCGCCAATCGTGGTCCACGATCGGACAAACTTTGCCGAAGGCATTGGGGAGACTTTTGCGACGCTCTTGCAACTGTGCGATCTTGGTATCCTTGGCGTGCCAGCACAGCAGTCTGCGGGCTTTCGGATGATTGCTAGTACTGCAATTTTCAATGGTGGACCCGTTCTCTTCCTACCGGAGAACAAGACTCCACCGAACAGCTTCTCGCGGATTATGGTTGGCTGGAAAACTGGGGCTGCTGCCTCACGAGCGCTCAAAGCGGCGATAGCGCTTGCTGGCATTGACAGCGAGATCGTCATTGCCCAGATCGAAGAACCTAACACCTTGCGCGCTGATGAGTTAGGCATCGAAGCAACTCATTTTGCTGCTGCCCATGGTGTTAGGGCTCAGTTTCATGCGATCCCAGCACAAGGTCGAAATGCGCACGCCGCGTTAGTCGATGCTGCAGAGGAGTTTGAGGCGGATGTACTGGCAACCGGGGCAATTCGTCATGGTCCAATTCATCAGTCTTTGTTTGGAAGTGTGACGAGGGATATTCTTGAGGATGGGTTTGATCGTCCAACCCTTCTTGTTGGCTAGTTAAAACTTTCGACCGTCCCCTGTTGTTGTTTTTAGGAAGTATTTTACTTCGACCACGCGGGAAACCGAAGTGAATACTTGGTGGCCTAGTGCCCTCGATTACCCTTCTCGATCGGCGAACGAGTTTGTGTCGCTGCCGCTTTCTGAGCGCGGCGTCTCAAGCCAACACCTAACCCATTGAGCCAGCTCCATATAAACCTGCTAGAAATCCTTAGAACTTTCAATAAAGTGAAGTCGTCCGATTGTTCGCGCGCCACAAACGTCCGATCTCGAGAAGCCCCCAACCCACCCGAAACGGCAACAGCTGGCGCGAAGCAGACCAAAAGCTAAATCCAAGACCGCAATGACCGAGTTGGTGCACTCCTATCGGACCGCACCCTACGCGCGAACCTCATTGCTTTCTTCGCACCAAACAGAAAAGGCCAGAACCGAAGCTCTGGCCTTTTTTCGATAAAGTCCGGAAAATCCTACAGACCTAACACCATCTTCGCGATGATGTTGCGCTGAATTTCGTTCGACCCGCCATATATGGAGGTCTTGCGCATGTTGAAATAGTTGGGCGAGGTCCAGTGTGCATAGTCAGGGCCGACGCCCATATTGTCGCCCTCATCGCGGAAGCCGCGCACATAAGGGGCGGCATAATTACCAACCGCTTCCATGGCGAGTTCGGTCAAGCGCTGTTGAATTTCGGTCCCCTTGATCTTCAGGATCGAGGATTCAGGGCCGGGGCCCTTGCCAGCTTGTTCGCGAGCCAAGGTGCGCAGCTCAGTGATTTCCAAGGTGGTGAGATCGATTTCGAGCTCGGCAATCTTGCGAGAGAATTCTGGATCCTCGATCAAGCTGGCCCCATCCATGGTTTCAGCGCGGGCGAGTTCCTTCAAGCGCTTCACACCGACCTTGGAACGTGCAACGCCGGCAATGCCCGAACGCTCATGCGCCAACAGGAATTTCGCGCAGGTCCAGCCCATGTTTTCTTGACCAACCAGATTGGCGACAGGCACACGGACATTTTCCAGCCAGACTTCGTTGACTTCATGGCCGCCATCGATGGTGATGATCGGACGTACCGTGATGCCTGGGGTGTTCATGTCGATGAGCAAGAAGGAGATGCCCTCTTGTGGCTTGCCGTCTGCCTTGGTGCGAACCAAGAAGAAGCCCCAATCGGCATGCTGGGCCAAGGTGGTCCAAGTCTTTTGGCCATTGACGACATAGAAGTCGCCATCGCGTTCTGCCTTGGTCTTCAAGCTGGCCAAATCCGAACCAGAGCCTGGCTCTGAATAGCCTTGGCACCACCATTCTTCACCCTTCAAGATGGGTGGCAAGTAGCGGTCTTTTTGCTCTTGCGTGCCGAAGGTGTAGATAACGGGCGCAACCATGTTGATGCCAAATGGCAGGACGGGGATAGTCTGGGCGCGAGCCAATTCTTCACCGAAGATATAGCGCTGGGTTGGACCCCAACCTGGACCGCCATATTGGGTTGGCCAAGCTGGTGCGGACCATCCGCGCGCGCCCAAAATCCGGTGCCATTCCAGAAAGTCTTCTTTGCCCATGTCGTCACGGTCCGCAAAGGCCCGCAGACGCGCTGGGTAGTTCTCTTCGATGAAGGTGCGGATCTCTGTACGAAAGGCAATATCTTCATCGGTATAAGCTAGGTTCATAGGACGCTCCCGTTTAGCGCATCCTTCTCGCTGGATGCTGCCACTTGGAGAAGATCATAGTGCGAAGCGCGATGGGATCAAGCACAATTCGCCATCATCCGCATGACCTTAACGCTAACGTCAGCCCGCATGCAGGCGTGGGGCAAGCTGCATGGCAGAGGCCTAACCCCATCGACAGGCCAAAGCCTCCTGTGTCATCATTCTGCGGCAAGCCTTTCATGAGACCCTGAGCTTATGTCGTTACCGCCTAATCGCCTCATTTCACTTGATGTTTTCCGCGGCGCGACGATTGGTGCAATGGTTCTGGTCAATAATCCGGGAACGTGGAGCGCGATCTATCCACCCCTGAAGCATGCGCCATGGCATGGCTGGACCTTCACCGACACCATCTTCCCGTTTTTCATCTTCATCATGGGCATTGCCATCCCGATTGCGCTGGAGCGGCGACGGGCAACGGGGCAAGCAGGCTTGGGCCTTTACCTGCAATTGGTACGGCGCACCGCGGCCCTGTTTGGCCTTGGCCTCTTTCTGGCGCTCTTTCCCTTTTACAATTGGATGAAGGGGGATTGGATCCAGATTGCCGACATGCGGATCATGGGCGTACTTCAGCGTCTGGCGCTTTGCTTCTTCTTTGCCTCGCTCCTGTTTTTATGGCTTCGCCCACGTGGCTTAGTGATCGCGGCCTTTGCGCTTCTCTTGGGCTATTGGGCACTGATGGTCGTGGGTGGGCGTGGTGACCTTTCACCAGAAGGCAATTTCTCAGGTCTGATCGATCGCCTCATCCTCGGCCCCCACATGTGGAAAGGCTCCCCTCATTATGATCCCGAGGGCTTTCTCTCCACCCTGCCCGCAATTGCGACCTGTCTGTTTGGGGTGCTGACGGGGCAATTGATCCAATCGCCAAAACCTAACGATACCAAAGTGGCGGAGATGTTGGTGTTGGGCTTTATCCTTATGACCCTTGGTTGGATGTGGGGCGGCATTTTCCCGATCAACAAACCGATTTGGACATCCTCTTATGCCGTCTTCATGTCGGGCTTGGCCATGTGTGTTCTGGGCGTCTGTTATTGGTTGATCGACATCAAAGGCAGCATTTGGTGGACGAAGCCGTTTGTGATCTTTGGTGTCAATGCTTTGGCACTGTTTGTGGGCTCGGGCATGTTGGGGCGGGTCTTGAATATGGTGCCGGGCAGCACCGCCCCGGACGGCAGCGTCATCTCGCTTAAGGTCACAATTTATGAGCGCGCGTTTGCACCTTTGGCGAGCCCGATGAATGCGTCGCTCTTGTTTGCGCTGTGCTTTATCGGATTGTGGCTGTTCCTGATGTGGCTGCTCTACCGCAAGAGGATTTTTATCAAGGTGTGAGCTGTGTGGGCGAGCCTAGGCCCGCAAGCCACCATCGCTAATCTTAGCGTCGCGGCCCAAAGCCTGAAGCACGGTCTGCACGATCCCCTCGGCATCGAGACCGGCGAGGCGATATTGCAACTCCGGCCTATCATGCTCTTGGAATACGTCCGGCAAAGTCAGGGTGCGCACTTTCAGGCCACGATCTAACAGGCCATCTGCGGCGAGGAAATGCAAAACAAAGGCCCCAAAGCCACCTACCGAGCCCTCTTCAATCGTGATCAACACCTCATGATGGCGCGATAATTGCCGGATGAGGTCATGGTCTAAAGGCTTCGCGAAGCGCGCATCGGCAACCGTGGTGGGCAATCCCATGGCCGCAAGTTGGTCTGCAGCCATCAGGCTTTCCGTCAAACGGGTGCCAAAGGACAAGATGGCAACCGTGCCGCCTTCGCGAACAATGCGGCCTTTGCCGATTTCTAGCGGTGTCAGGACCTGTGGGATTTCAACGCCACTGCCCTCGCCACGTGGATAGCGGAAGGCGCTAGGCCGATCATCAATGGCGGCGGCCGTCGCGGTCATTAAGGCCAGCTCTGCCTCATCAGCTGCGGCCATCAAGACCATGCCGGGCAAAGCGCCCATAAAACCGATATCAAAAGTGCCAGCATGGGTCTGCCCGTCAGCCCCGACCAAGCCCGCCCGGTCCATAGCAAAGCGCACAGGCAAGGATTGAATCGCCACATCATGGACGACTTGGTCATAGCCGCGCTGAAGGAAGGTGGAGTAAATCGCGGCAAACGGCTTCATGCCATCTGCGGCAAGGCCAGCCGCAAAGGTCACCGCATGTTGTTCCGCAATGCCAACATCATAGGTCCGGCCCGGAAACGCCTTGCCAAACACATCCAAGCCGGTGCCCGATGGCATCGCAGCAGTGATGGCGACAATCTTGTCATCCGCCTCGGCCAGTTTCACCAAGGCATCAGCAAACACGCGGGTATAGCTGGGGGCATTGGGTTTTGCCTTGGCTTGTTCACCGGTGACGACATTGAACTTGACCACGCCATGATATTTGTCATCGGCGGCCTCAGCTGGCAGATAGCCCTTGCCCTTTTGCGTGACGACATGAACCAGAACTGGGCGGTCTTCGATTTTCTTGGCGTTTTCTAGGACATGCACCAAGGCTTCTAAATCGTGCCCATCGATTGGGCCCACATAATAGAAACCGAGCTCTTCAAAAAAGGTGCCGCCAGTTGCCATACCGCGGGCGAACTCTTCGGCCTTACGGGCTGCTTCTTGCAAGGGCTTTGGGAAGACAGACGCCGCTTGCTTACCGACCTTGCGAAGCGTCCGATAGCCCGTACCAGACACCAAGCGCGCAAGATAATGGCTCATGCCGCCAACGGGGGGCGCAATCGACATATCATTGTCGTTCAAGATCACGATCAGCCGCTTACTGGTCTCAGCCGCCTTATTCATGGCTTCATAGGCCATGCCGGCCGTGATAGACCCATCGCCAATTACGGCGACCACAACATTGTCATTGCCCTGCAAGTCCCGGCTCGCACAGAAGCCTAATGCCGCCGAGATAGAGGTTGCAGCATGGGCGGCACCGAACGGGTCATAGTCGCTCTCAGTCCGCTTGGTGAAGCCAGACAGGCCGCCGCCTTGGCGTAAGGTGCGGATACGGTCGCGCCGCCCTGTCAAAATCTTGTGCGGATAGGCCTGATGGCCAACATCCCAGATCAATACATCCTTGGGCGTGTCCAAAACATGATGCAGCGCGACGGTAAGCTCCACAACGCCTAAACCAGCCCCCAAATGTCCGCCGGTAACCGAAACTGCGTCGATGGTTTCAAGTCGCAGGTCGTCGGCAACTTCGCGTAACTCACCAATATTGAGGCCTTTGAGGTCTTTGGGGGATTTGATTTTGTCGAGAGCGAGCGTGAGAGGCGGCATCTGTTTCAATTCTTTTTTGTTCAAACAGAGCGATGTAGCTCTATTCTATTCTGGACTGTCAGACTTATGCACGACGTTGTGTGATCGTGTCGATGATTTGGTTCAGATATTGGGCCCGTGCGCCAAACATAGATAAGTGCGCACGCGCTTGATCCGCCAATAAAGTAACCCGCTGTTTGGCGCCATCAAGGCCCAAAAGGCTCACAAATGTGGCTTTTCCTTTGTCCGCATCCTTACCAACAGCTTTTCCGACTTCTTCAGTACTGCCTTCGGCATCCAAAATGTCATCGGTGATTTGAAAGGCTAGCCCCAAATCGTGCGCATAGGCCGAGAGCGCATGCTTGGCCTCCTCGCTCGCGCGGCCCATTAGCGCCCCCACTTCGACCGCATAGGTAATCAGCATACCGGTTTTGAGGCGCTGCATCCGGGTTACGGCTGCAATATCATCGCCCAATTCTTCGGCGATCATATCCATCATTTGCCCGCCAACCATGCCACGAGCACCAGAGGCTTCCGCCAAACGACCAACCAAGGCAATCCGAATATTGGGATCGGCGTGGGTTTGGGGGTCAGCCAAGATCTCAAACGCAATGGTCAAAAGCGCATCACCAGCCAACACGGCCGTCGCTTCGTCATAAGCGATGTGGACCGTTGGCCGGCCGCGACGCAAATCGTCGTCGTCCATGCACGGTAAATCATCATGGATGAGCGAATAGGTATGGATACATTCAAGCGCCGCGGCGACGCGTAACAAGCAACGCTCATCGACACCAAAAAGCCGGCCGGTCTCAAGCACGAGGAACGGCCGCAAACGCTTACCGCCACCTAAGGCGGCATAACGCATCGCGCTCATTAATCTGGCTTCTGGGCCCTGCACACGCGGAATCAGCGTGTCCAATGCAACCGTGATCCGGTCGGCCGTTTCTTCAAGTCGCTTTTCAAGATCGACCGATAGGTCCATGCCTTTAGACCCTATCCAATTCGTGCGGTTTCAAGGCTAACGCCTTGTGGGCTCTCAACAATTTGATCGACCCGCATCTGTGCGCGCTTCAACCGATCCTCGCAATGCGCCTTGAGAAGTGCCCCACGTTCATAGAGGCTAATGGAGTCTTCCAAGCTTGCCTGCCCAGATTCTAGCTTGGCGACCAAGATCTCAAGTTCATCTAAGGCAGCCTCGAAACTTAACTCTGCAAGTGCTGCCCGCATGGTTTCTGGTTCAACCGACATTACGACATCCCTCTAACGTTTTCTTCCTAGACTGTGCAGCGTACGTCGGCAACGAGGCAAGAGGATTAAATGCGGCAAGATAGCGAGTGAAAGCCGCGTCACATCAATTCGGCTTAGGCCGATAAACCCGGTGGGACCAATGCGAATCGCGTCCGTCATAAACACACACCCAGCCGCTGGCCAATAAATGCGGCCGCATCATGCGGTTAAACCATCCATGCGCCAACAGCCCGACACTCCCTGACCGCTGCGCTTCTTCGATCAGCCAATCGGCAGCCTTCCTGGCGCGAATTTCAGCGTCCTCGCGGCTCTCTTGGCCACGGTGGTTGCCAAAGAACCAAGTGATGCGGGAAACAACGCCCCAGAAGCGCGGACGGAACAAGATGAAGTCTGGCAGATCTGGCGGCGGCAGCGGTGCCTCCACAAAAAGCGGATCGACAATCAAATCGCGACCAGGGGCAGCCATCTCAGCCGTCTCCAGCGCGCGGCGCAGGCTGGATGAGACAACAGTCTTGCACGCCTGCAAGGCCTGAATCAGCCCATTGGGAACAATTTGATTTGCAGCAAGGCCACCGGCGTCATACTGGGCCCACCAATCAAGATATTGCGTCGCGTTGATCCAGATATGCCGATTCAGGGCTGGCTTACCGTGACGCGCAATGACGATCATTGGCGTATCGCTTGAGGCAACAGGCAGTGCTGGCCGCGGCGCAACACGTGAATCCGCCTGTGATCCTAGATCATCCAATTTGGTTTCAAACACCCGCTGTTTCGCCCCCAGAGCGTGGTTTGTAGTTTTGTAATGTTTGTACATGCGCCAGAACACATGCTGCTAGAGCTTGTAAGTGGTAGCCGCCCTCAAGCGTCGATACAAGTTTTCCGTGTGAAACGTCCAATAATCGTTCAGTGATCCAACGATAATCGTCGATTTCGAGGTTGAGGCCAGCCAAGGGATCTAAACGGTGGCCGTCAAAACCGGCAGACACAATCACAATTTCTGGCTTAAAGGCGAGCAAGGCAGGCAGGATTTTGCTTTCAATAGCTGCCCGCCAAGCAGGGCCTGTTGTGGCCGCCGGAACTGGAACGTTCACCAAATTGCCCGCTGCGGTTTCCTCAGCCAGACCAGAGCCCGGATAAATGCCGCCCTGATGGATTGAGGCATAGAAGAAGTCCGCATCACGCTCGGCCAGCTCTTGGCTGCCATTGCCGTGATGAACGTCAAAATCTAGCACTGCTGCGCGCTTGAGACCATAAGTCTCCCGGGCATAAAGCGCCCCAATTGCCGCTGAATTCCAAATACAAAAGCCCATTGGCGTATTGGCTTCAGCGTGATGGCCGGGCGGTCTGGTGGCACAAAACGCCCGCTCAAACGTACCCTTCATTACTGCGTCAACGCCTGCAATAACTGCACCTACGCCGCGCCTCGCCGCCTCGATAGAGCCGGCGGACAAATAAGTATCTGGGTCGAGTTGGCGGCTACGCCCGCCCGGCTCTGGCTCAAGGCGAATGATTTGTTCAATCAAAGCAGCCGGATGCACCCGGGCAATATCTTCAAGCTGGCCTAGTGGAGCCTCAATCCGGATCAAATTTGGGCAGGCCGCGTCACTCAGCGCTTCTAGGACGACCCGCAACCGCTCTGGTGATTCTGGATGTCCTGCTGGCGGGCGATGCTCAAAACAGGCTGCATGGGTGATAAGAGCTGTTCGTGACATAGAGGTTCTGTTCCCAATCAAACTGCTAAGGACGCGCAGGTTCCAAAGCTTGCTTAACCCGATCCACATAATCAGTCATGATTCCATCGGCTTTGCGCCCTACCAACTGGCGCATCTCTTTGGGATCATTAATGGTCCAATACTGCACTTTAAGACCGCGCGACTTCGCCGTGCTGACAAAGTGTGGGTCGGTCAAATCAAAGCCTGCGGCAACGGTCGGTATCTGTAGCGCCACCCCCGGCGACTGCACAAACCGGGACAGGCGTAAGTGTGAGGCGATTAGAAAGCTACGCACTTCATCACCGGAATAGGCTGTGGCAACCCTGGGGCAAGCCTTACGAAACGTCTTCATCGCGCCATCATGAAACGAAGCAACAATCACGCGATTAGTTTCGTTAAACTGGCTGATGAGCGCGCATAAGCGGTTACTAGCGGCTTCCGTATCATTCTTGATCTCAATGACCCAGCGTCTGGATGGCAAGCGCGTAAAGGCCTGCTCCAACCGGGCAATCCTAATCCCCTTCCCTCGAAACGACTGACCATCGATGACGGTGTGATAGCCGGAATCAGCCTTTTGCAGCTCAGCCCACGTCTTGGCGGCAATTGGGCCCTTCATGTCAGTTATGCGGTCCAAGGTGTCATCATGATGGAGAACCAAGACGCCGTCTTTGGTGAGCTGCAAATCAATTTCCAGCACATCCGCTCCCATTGCATCCGCCAATTGTAGGGCTTCCAAGGTGTTGGGTGGCGCATGACCTTGACCACCGCCATGAGCGATATTTTCAACAACTGCTGGCTGCAACTCAGCAAAATAGGGATGGCTAACGGGGGCAGGCGTAGGCCAAGCAGCCACCACCGCCAAAGCAATCCCGGTTAGTGCCAAGAGCATCCAACGACGGCGCATCATTCTTCCCCTCAATGACCCCTCCCACCCAGAGGCGGTTCAGTCCTTATGCAGCCTGTGACATGGCATGGCTAGCGAGGCTGTTGCAAGTTGGGCTAGAAGACACGCTCTGACGATCTCTGCCACCCCAGAAAGAAAAAGTGCCAATGTCTTCCATGGAACCGACAAACCTGCGCCGTCTTGGCAAAAGCGACTTGATGATCACGAGCCTCGGTTGGGGTATGTGGCGCTTTGCTGGCATTGACGTGAAGGCCGCGCAACAATTGGTCGAATCGGTCTTTGAAGCTGGCATTAATTTCTTCGACACAGCCGACATCTACGGCTTTCAAAACCCAAAAGTAGGTTTTGGCGATGCCGAAGCCTTGTTGGGCGAGGTGTTCAAGCAAGCACCAAGTCTGCGGTCCAAGATGGTGCTGGCCAGCAAGGGCGGCATCATTCCGCCAACGCCATACAATTCCAGCTATGATTATCTGGTCAATGCGTGCGAATCCTCTCTGCGCCGTCTAAACACCGACGTGTTGGACCTCTGGCAGATCCATCGTCCTGACCTTTTGACTCATCCCGCAGAAATTGCGCGCGCGGTCGATCATTTGATCCAAGCGGGCAAGATTCGCACCTTCGGGATCTCTAACTATACCGTGGCACAAGCGCGCGCGTTACATACCCATCTCAACACCGATATTGTCTCGTTCCAACCAGAATTTTCGCCCCTCGCGCTCGACGCCATGACGGATGGGACCTTGGACTTGGCAATGGAGATCGGAGCCTCCGTTTTGGCGTGGTCGCCTTTGGGTGGCGGCCGCTTGGCAAAAGATGGCGATGATGTCGGCACCAAGGCGGTGATCGCAGCGTTGGACGAGGTCGCAGCAACACATGGCGTCTCACGCACAACTGTTGCCTATGCGTGGGTCGCGGCGCACCCAAGCCAGCCAATCGCTTTGGTGGGCACGCAAAATCCACAACGCATTTTGGAAACCCGCGAAGTGTCCAAAATCCACTTGAGCCCAGATGAATGGTATCAAATTCTGGTCGCGTCGCGCGGCGCGCCCATGCCCTGAGGTCGACTGGCCGCTAAAACCCAATCGAAGCTGTGCCCTTAATCTTCGGCAGTTTGAGGGCCAGCATCAAATCGCGAAGCTCTTGACGGGCAGCGACGTGACTTAAAGTGAAAGAAGCTGCAGCCCCTTCATCGGTTAGATCGAGAAGGGTAAGGCCGGCTGTGAACATCTCACGATAAATCACCCGCTCGGACAGGCCAGGTGCGACACGAAAGCCGATCCGCTGGGCCAGTGCAGCCAATGCATCACCGACACGGCGCTTATTCTTGGCATCGAGCGGCGACAGGCGATTGCGCATCAATACCCAATCAATCGGCTTACCTTTTTGTGCGGCTTTCAGTTTGCGCGCTTCCCAAACCATTTCCGCATAAACGCTGGGCTTGCCAACATCGCCCGTCACAGGATCAATTTCCGCCAAAAGGTCGAAGTCGATAAAGCTGTCGTTTAGCGGGGTCACCAATGTATCCGCACAGGCGTGGGCGGCGCGCGATGCAGGTGTATCGGCACCCGGGGCATCGATGATCACAATGTCGTGGCTGGCCCGCATTTGGGCGATCAGCGCTTGTGTCGCAGATGTTTCCTCAGCCTCCGCCTCATCGCGACGTTCAGCAGCCGCTTTTCCTAGGAAAAAGAAGTCCGGCGTTGGTAAATCGGCGCCATTAGACTTGGACCAGCGTGCCCGATTTTCAAAATAACGCTCAAAAGTACGTTGCCGCCGATCAAGATCGAGAGCAGCCACTTTCAGCCCAGAAATCGCGCAAGCAACGGCGATGTGAACCGACAGGGTCGATTTGCCTGCGCCACCTTTTTCATTTCCGACGACAATGACGTGACCCAAGATCGCCCCCCCTGCCTTCTTGCCCAATTGTTGAGGGCTAAGACTTAAAGGTTGTTTTCGCCAGTTTCGCCTGTCTTGCCAATTGGCAAGCGCAGCAGCCAAGCGCCCAAAAATTGTGGACTATTTGGAAGGCCGCTTCGACCGCTTCGCCACAACTTGCTGCGCCGGGGGCTTGGGGGTCATTTCTTCTTCCTCAACCCAGTCGGTGGGTGGTGGCAAGCGTTGCCCGATCGCCTCGGGGCCCTGTTGGATTGTGCTGCCTGTTACCAATGCGGTTGGTCGGGATTGCATTTCAGGACGACCTGAAGCGCCGGGCCAAATCGGTCTGGGGCGAAATGGCCGATTGGCTGTGTCTTGTTCTGGCATTGTCGCAACAGCCGCGCTTGGAGTTCCAGTGGCTGGTGGCTCAGCCAGAGTAGCAAGGCGCTTGGATAGCTCACGCAATTCGCTCTCAGCGGGGTTGACCCATTCAGGATCTTTTGCTGAGGCGCGACTGAGGTCGGAGGAGACCCGCGCTAACACCTGTTCAATCGGCTCATCCTTGTCGCCACGATCCACCCAAGGCAAGGCATCGGCCAAGGCTTCTGGAATGTCTTGCACGACCGATTTCCTGGTGTCGCGCCAAATACGTTTGAACGGACCGGCAGGCTTAACTGCCATGGCCTGTGCGGCGGGCTGGGTGGCCACGTGAAGGATAGGCGCCGCGACTGGGGCTGGTGCAACTGTCACCGGGGCAGGCTGCTCAGGGGCTTCGGCTGGCAAGGCGATTGCCACGGGAACCATCGAAACAACAGCAGGCTTTGGCAAGGGTGCAGCTGGCTTACCGCGGAACATCACAATCGGCAGAACCTGACCAT
This sequence comes from Aquidulcibacter sp., assembly GCF_044346625.1. Classification (GTDB taxonomy): domain Bacteria; phylum Pseudomonadota; class Alphaproteobacteria; order Caulobacterales; family Aquidulcibacteraceae; genus Aquidulcibacter. The sequence continues at coordinate 12,569 of NZ_JBIIYV010000040.1, forward strand.
CGGTGTTAGCGGTTTGGGGTTCTGGCTTCATCGGCTTGGCGCTAATGGCAGGATTGGCAGCGGGCTTTATGGCCGGGCATGCACAGGCTTCAGTTGCGGGCTTTGCTACTGGGACAAACGGAACATAGGGGCTGGTCGCAAAGGCACCCGCAGACTGCGCCATGGCGCTCGTGCTAAAGCACAACGCACCCAGCGCGCCCCAAAGTCGGGCGGTAGAGGATAATTTGAAAGCTCGGCTTAACTGGTTCATGTCAAAAACCCTAGCGCGACGTGGTAAAGAGGGGTTTAAGGCGGCGTCACTTCGGTCTTGCACCCTAAAGACCAGAAATCTGCGCTAAGTCGTTGTTTTGGAGAGAGTCATGTCGTCCTTGTCGATTGTGCGTACCAGAGCGGACTTGCGCAATTTGGTCTCCAACTGGCGGCGCGACGGTAGAAAGATCGCCTTGGTCCCAACGATGGGTGCCCTGCACGCCGGGCATTTGGCGTTGATTGAGCAGGCAAAGGCATCTGCAGACGTCGTCATCGCATCCATCTTCGTCAATCCGGCGCAATTCGCCCCCCATGAAGATTTGGCGCGCTATCCCAGACAAGAAGCCGCCGACATCGAAAGCCTCCAAACCATTGGTTGTGACGCACTTTATGCCCCGCATGTGGTAGAGCTTTATCCAGATGGCTTTCAAACCCGCGTCGTGCCAGGCGAAGTTGCAGCCCGGCTTGAAGGCGCATTCCGCCCGCATTTCTTTGGGGGTGTCGCAACAGTGGTGGCGAAACTATTCCTGCAAGTCGATCCTGACATCGCAATTTTTGGCGAGAAGGACTGGCAGCAATTGCAGGTCATCTGCACCATGGTGCGAGACTTGGACTTGAAAGTCGAGATCGCGCCAGCGCCAACGCATCGTGAAGCCGACGGCCTCGCGCTTTCGTCGCGCAATGCGTATCTGTCTGCAGCTGAACGTGAGATCGCACCAAATTTAAAACAAGCGCTCGACAAAATTGCAGAGACACTCACCCAAGCGCCTGAAACCCTTTCAGACGTGCTGGAGCAAACTAAGGCGCAACTTCTTGCCGCTGGCTTTGGGTCCATCGACTATTTGGAAGTTTGCCATAGCCAGACCCTGGAGCCTTGGCACCTCGGTGACCCTGCCCGCGTCTTGGTAGCTGCGTGGCTTGGCAAGACCCGTTTGATTGATAATCGCGGCCTAGATTGAGTTTACCACGCCCCAAGGTCCAATAATTCCTTGCGGAGTGGATCGGGCAAATCCTCCCCACCCGATACATGGGTTAGGTCTGCAGGGGCGTCTTTCGGTGCCAGATACCGCCAGCCCTGAAAGGCTGCCCGGCGCTGGGGTGCCGTTTGCACATGTAAATGCTTGAGGACGATTTCGCAGCGCGAGCGTCCATCTGCGTCGTCGAACGTGACGATATCTCCAATCTCTTGGCGGACGAGGATTTGACCCTTTATGACCCAATAAAGCGAACCACCTTCGAGGACCTCATCGCGCCGCTTGGGTGACATGCGTGTGTCGCACACTGGGCGGGGATCAAGGCCAAGGCTTAATCGGGTAAAAGCCTGATGATCATGCCAATCCAACAGGTCTTGAATAGACTGCGCACCGACGCAAAGCTTGATGATGTGGAGGGCCATGTGAAGGGAACTATACCAAAGTGAACAAACGAACAGGGCCTGCAATCAGTGCAATTCTTGCCCTTGTTTCGCGCGCCAAGCCGCTTTGAGGCTGGCACTGGTCGGGCGTGACCCGTCTGGGCTCCAGCCCGGCGGTCCGAAAGCGAAATTGAGCCTTTCGCGCCAGGTCTTGGCCTGCCCGATGTCGCGCGCCAGGCCCACCCACTCATGAAACGCGATCCGAAATGGATTGAAGGTATGGATGTTCGAAACCACACCATAAATGGGCTTATCAGCCTTGGTTTCTTCGACAAAGGTGCCGAACAGTCGGTCCCAAATGATCAAGACGCCTGCATAATTGGAGTCGAGATAACGCGGATTGGTGGCGTGATGGACCCGGTGATGGCTCGGTGTATTCAAGACCAATTCCAAAGGTCCCATACGATCAATTGCCTCGGTATGGATCCAAAACTGATACACAAGGCTAAGCCCTGAGAAAAAGGCGATCATCAATGGCGGAAAGCCGATCCAAGCCATGGGTAGCCAAAAGATAAAAGTGCCGCCAATCGACCCTGTCCATGTCTGCCGTAAGGCGGTCGATAAATTATAATGCTGTGACGTGTGATGGACAACATGACTTGCCCAAAACCAACGCCGTTCGTGGCTGATGCGGTGAAACCAATAATAGGAGAGGTCTTCTAAAAAGAAGCAAGCAACAAAGGCCCAAGCAGCATAACCAATGTCGAACAGACGAAACTGATGCACATAGGCAATCAGAGCAACCGCCAGACCCCCGGTTAGCAATTTGGCGACCGTGTTACCAAAGCCCATGGTCATGCTGGCCGCAGCATCCTTAGCTTCATAAGTCACATCGCCAGCGTGACGGGCGCGCAGCATTTCTGCGACCACAAAGACGCCAAACAACGGGATCGCCCAAGTAACCGGATCGGGAAGGTTCATTAAGGGGGACCTCTTCCTAGGCTTGCCAACGCTTGCTTAATTTCATTGGCATTAGCCTGAATATAGACGGGCTCAAAGCCAAAATCGGGAAAGGAGATATGCAGACGATCTTCTGCGATGACCATGATTTTCGCCTGATCTAAACTTCGAACCAAGACCTTATCGCCTAAAACCGTCACTACATAGCCCGTTTTCTCAGTAGTATAAGCCACAGCAGCCCTTTGGTTGTGAGAAATCAGAACGTCAAACTCTGCTTGAAGGCCAGAATATGCCTGAACAGCCTTTACCACTTCGACTTTATCATTGAACCTGCGATCAACGCTCAGCCCAAGGCGGAATCCAACAAAGGCCAAAAGCGCCGTACCTGCAGCGGCCATCAAAACGGTGAGTAATGCCGCGTTCACGCTACGACCTCTTGCGAGACAAGGCGGATCAAGACGTCGGCGGCTTTGACCTGGCGACCCTCTTGAACATAGGTTTCGGCAATCACGCCATCGCGGCTTGCGACCAAGGCATGCTCCATTTTCATGGCTTCTAACACGACCAGCACTTGGCCTTTTGTGACTTTTTGTCCGGCTTCAGCATGAAACATCGCGATTTTGCCGGGTAGCGGGGCCTTGATCTCGTCGCTGGCTTCAAGGCTATCCGCGCTGGCATCTGCAGACGGGAAAGGATAGCGCCACACTTCGCCGCGCTCGACCAAACAGGCACCCGACTCATCAACAAAGAGGGTTGCGGCAATATCCCCGCGCCCTTCGCCTTGATGGCCCCTGCTCTCAGCAATCAAAATGGTCCAAGCGCCGGGCTCGCCATAAGCATGGATCAGGCGGCGCGGCACGACCGCGTGATCGCCGCCAAAGCCCGCACTCACCTGCACCTCATCGCTATGAAGGTCGACCACCACGCGCCGCTCATCAAGGGTGAAGCCGACTGACAAATGGGCGGGGGCATTGAGACGCCAGCCATCTGGCCTTTCAAATGGCGAAGCGTCGTCTGGCACTTCAAGCTCCCGAGCAATCTGCACACCAATGGCTGCCAGTCCTAAGCGGCGCGCTGCAAGCGCATCTGGCTTAGTGAGCGCTCCCGCTTCATCTTCCAACAACCCTGTATGGACCCCACCATGAGCAAAGCTCGGCAGAGCACATAGGCGGGCCAAATAGCCGTTATTGGTGGTGATGCCCGTGATTACCCGGCTCTCTAGGTGAGCCTGTAAATGCGCCAGCGCTTCGCGACGGTCTGCGCCATGCGCGATCGCCTTTTCGACAAGGGAATCATAGGCGTCTGGGAAAGTGTCCCCGACTTCAAAGCCGGAATCGACTCGGATTGTCCCATCGTCTGGTAGGCCAGCGATGACGCCTGACGATGGCAGGAACCCCTGCGCTGGATCTTCAGCGACGATCCGCGCTTCAATAGCAGCCCCGTTTAACCGGATCTTGTCTTGGCTGAGCGGGAGGGTCTCCCCTGCGGCTACCCGCAACTGCCACTCGACCAAATCGAGGCCTAGGACTGCCTCAGTTACCGGATGTTCGACTTGCAAGCGGGTGTTCATCTCCAAGAACCAAAAGCCATCGGGTCGAAGCGGGCCTGTGCCATCAGCCACAAACTCTACCGTGCCAGCATTGGAGTAATTCACCGCCTTAGCAATCTTAAGCGCGGCAGCGGTTAAGCTGGCGCGCACGTCTTCGGTCATCCCGGGTGCGGGGGCTTCTTCAATCAGCTTCTGTCTGCGTCGTTGGATGGAGCAATCACGCTCAAACAGGTGGACAAGGTTGCCGTGTTGATCGCCGAACACCTGCACTTCGATGTGACGGGGGCGCAAGACCAAACGCTCCAGCATGACGCGGTCATCGCCAAAAGCTGCAGCCGCTTCGCGACGTGCTGAGTCGAGCGCTGGAATGAAGGACGCAAGCGCTTCAACCACGCGAATACCGCGGCCGCCGCCACCTGCAACCGCCTTGATCAAGAGCGGAAAGCCAATCTTTTCCGCTTCCTCCTGCAGGCGCGCCGGGTCTTGGTCCACGTCCCAATAACCCGGCAAAACGGGCGCACCAACCTCAACCGCAATTGCCTTCGCCCGATCTTTCAAGCCCATGTCGCGGATGGCGTCTGGGCGAGGCCCCACAAAGGCGATGCCAGCGGCCGCGCAGCTTTCAGCAAACTCAGCATTTTCGGATAAAAAACCGTAGCCTGGATGAATAGCTTCAGCGCCAAAATCTAAAGCGGCCTGCAGAATAAGATCACCGCGAAGATAGGAGTCTTTTGCTGCAGCAGGGCCCAAACGCACCGCTTGGTCTGCTTCGCGGACGTGCTTGGAGCCCTTATCCGCGTCGGAATAGACGGCAATGGTCTTCATGCCCAAACGACGCGCCGTGTTCATGACACGGCAAGCAATTTCGCCCCGATTGGCAATCAACAGAGTTTTGAACACGTCTCGTCCCCAGAGATTTGTTAGCCCGTAAAACAAGTCCCTAAAACTCACTCTCAGACTGGTTGCGGGTAACCTTCGGCCACCCCTTAACCTTGGTCAAGACTTGTGGTCAGCCGACGGCTCCTAAGATGATTATCGATGTGAAGAAAAGGCCTAAAGCTATGGGTGCAAATACGAAAACGAAAATTGTCGTTCGCCACAAAGCTGAAAACCAGCCGAGGGCATAGGCTCCCTTGAACTGGAAATAGGTGTGGCAGAGCACGGCTAGGAAGATCCATCCGGAATAGTGGGACCAGTCAACCCAATGCGATGTCAAAGCAAGTGCTAGAAATAAAAATGACATGAAGGACAAAGAGTAAAGCGCAAAAACGGCGTGGTCATACAAAGTCACCCCGCGCTTCCAACACAAAAGTAGCCAAATGAAAGGAAGGCTTATCGGGATTAAGAGGAATGAGAATTTGTAGACGGTATTCTGCAATTTATACAAAAAAAGCTCAGGATTTTCGAACTTTTGTTTGAGCTTTTTGTTGAAAGTTGGCCAAGGCGTATCGACTTGAACTTCTTCCTTCAAGAACTTGGCGAAAGAGGCCTGAAAGTCCATTCCTTCAACTGTAGAATTCTTGGCTTCGCCTTTGTTTGCCTCTGCGGGGGCAGCCTTCACCAGTGCGATGGCAGCATCCACAGCGGCCACGGCCACTTGGTCGCCTGATGCCGCAGCAGCTTTTCGTTCGGCCTCTAATTCGGAGAGCTGTTTTGCCTTGATCTCTTCCGAAACAACGTCGGGAGTAGGTGTCGATGTTTTGGTTAAAGTAGCTTCAGCCGCTTCGGGCGCTGACTTTAGTTCTGTAGAGGCCTTTGTCAGATCACGTTCAGCGTTGCGGTAACGCACAATCACCGCCTCAATGGCCGTTGCAGCAGCTTTGACTTCTTCCTGTCCATTTTTAACGTCAACGGGATCTTGTTCGGCGATAGGCTTGGCCTTTTCCGCCGCGAGCTGCTCTCGCGCCAACTTTAAGTCCGCACGCGCCTCTTTCAAATCTTCTAAAGCTGTCGTCATGCGGTCACGTGAGGCGCTAATTCGGTCAGCCGTCGTCTCGGTATTATGCTTTACAAAGCCCGGGCCTCCAACAAAGGCGAAGGCCAAGAACATGGCAAAGATCGACCCTAGGAATACAGTTGCGGGCGGCACATAGCGGTTGCGGTGTCCCATCACATAATTGCGCGTCATCGTTCCGGGGCGAAAGATCAGCATCGGCAGAGAGCGCCATGTCTTGGAATCGACATGCGTGATCCCATGCACGACTTCTTCCAACACATGCAGGAAGGAGCGGTGAACATGGGCAGTCTGGCCGCACGCGTGGCAATAATCGCCGGCTAGAATGGTGCCACAATTTTTACACGCTGTGCCGATCAGGCCGTTGTGGTGCTTTCCAGCCCTGCCAGACGGTGCATCAACTGCCAAGGGTCCTGAATTTTCAAGATTAAGTTCTGCCGCGCCGTCCATAATCGCCCCTCACCCGCCAGCCTAGCTTTGACTGCGCAGTCGAAAGCGGTCAAGACCCACCTAGGACCGATTTGCCCAAGCAGGCGGCCTTTTCTCCAGAAAAGCGGCCAGACCTTCCTGCCCCTCTGCGCTCGCGCGGCGCTTGGCAATACGTTTTGCCGTTTCGTGGGCAAGATTCATATCAATGGGTTTGTCTGCCACATCGCGGACCAATTGCTTGGCCTCGCGGACGGCTTCTGGCGCTGCGGTAAAGGCCAAATCGGCGAGCTTTTCTTCCCGCTTCGCCAGATCATCAAGGTTACTTGCGACCTCTTGGATCAAGCCCAAAGCCATAGCGCGCTCGGCATCAAATGGCATGGCGGTGGCAAACAAGGCGCGCGCTTGCCGGGCCCCGATTGCTTCAACCACATAAGGAGAGATTGTGGCGGGCGTGAGGCCTAGGCGCACTTCGGTGAAGCAAAAGCGCGTCCCGGTAAGAGCGATCGCATAATCGCACGCAGCAACAAGGCCAGCACCGCCGCCAAAGGCACCACCTTGAACCAAGGCAACCGTCAATTGCGGTAGGCTGTGAAGAGCCAGCAGCATCTTGGCCAAGGCGACCGCATCGGCTTCATTATCTTCTTCATCGTGACGGGCTTGGCGTTGCATCCACTCCAGGTCTGCACCAGCACAAAAGGTGGTTCCGGCACCCTTGATCAGGACGATCCGGACCCCTTCAGACACACGCAGCGTTTCAAAAATGTCAATCAGAGAAGAGATCATCTCTTCGTCGAAGGCATTCTTCTTGTCCGGACGGTTCAATGTGACCATCGCGGCACCATCGGGCGAAATCTGCAAGAGAACGGGGTCGGCGCTTTGGTCTGATTCTACCATCTGAGTTTTTTCCTTTTAAATCCGGCCTATCACATCCGGAAAACACCGAAACGTGGTGGTCCAATAGGGGCACCTGCGACACTGGCCAAAGACATAGACACCACGCGCCGCGTTTGCGCGGGATCAATAATACCATCATCCCACAAACGCGCAGTGGAATAATACGGATCGCCCTCTTCTTCATATTTCTGCCGAATGGGGCTTTTGAAAGCTTCTTCCTCCTCGGCGGACCAAGCACCGCCTTTGGATTCAATACCGTCCCGGCGCAACGTCGCAAGCACACTCGCGGCCTGTTCGCCGCCCATCACACTGGTGCGGGCATTGGGCCACGTCCAAAGAAAGCGCGGCGAGTAGGAACGGCCACACATGGCGTAATTGCCCGCACCATAAGAGCCTCCAATCACGACGGTTAGCTTGGGCACATTGGCGCAGGCCACAGCCGTCACCATTTTTGCGCCATCCTTGGCGATGCCGCCAGCTTCATAATCCTTACCGACCATGAAGCCCGAGATGTTCTGGAGGAAGAGCAACGGGATCTTGCGCTGGCAGGCGAGTTCGATGAAGTGCGCACCCTTTTGCGCGCTTTCAGAAAACAACACGCCGTTATTGGCAATAATCGCGACGGGCCAGCCATCAATATGGGCAAAGCCGGTAACGAGGGTTTCACCATAGAGCTTCTTGAACTCATGGAACTCAGAGCCATCGACCAGCCGCGCGATGATTTCGCGCACATCATAGGGGGTGCGCACATCGTCTGGAATGATGCCGTAAAGCTCTGCCTCAGACTCCACGGGTGCGCGTGATATTAGGCGGCGAATATGGCCTTCTGGATCGTCCAAAGTTGCCACACATTGGCGGGCCAGCTCTAAAGCATGGGCGTCAGATACTGCATAATGGTCTGCCACGCCGGATTTACGGGCGTGGACATCTGCGCCGCCTAGCTCTTCTGCCGTGACGGTTTCGCCTGTGGCCGCTTTCACCAAGGGCGGGCCGCCCAAGAAGATCGTACCTTGTTTGCGAACGATGATGGTCTCATCGCTCATCGCCGGAACATAGGCTCCACCGGCTGTACACGAGCCCATGACGACAGCAATCTGGGCCAAGCCAATCGCACTCATATTGGCTTGATTGTAAAAAATGCGACCGAAATTATCGCGGTCTGGAAAGACCTCTGCCTGATGGGGCAAGTTTGCTCCGCCAGAATCGACCAGATAAATGCAAGGCAGACGGTTTTCCATCGCCACTTCTTGCGCCCGCACATGCTTCTTGACGGTCATGGGGTAATAGGTTCCGCCTTTGACGGTCGGGTCATTACACACAATCATCGCCGGACGACCGCAGACATGGCCAATACCCGTAATCAAGCCAGCACCGGGAATATCCTCCCCATAAAGCCCATTGGCCGCCAAAGCCGACAGTTCCAGAAACGGGCTACCTGGATCAAGGAGCGCCTCAACACGAGCGCGGGGGAGCAATTTACCACGGCTTTCATGGCGTTGTCGGGATTCCTCTGACCCGCCTAAAGCAGAGCGGCTGGTAAGGAGGCGCAATTGCTCCACAAGGCCCGCCATCTTTTCCTGGTTGCGGGCGAATGCCGGCGAGGCAGAATCGATTCGACTGGTCAAACGGCTCAAGTGACTCTCCACAGTCAGATTTTATCGCACGTATTGGGCGTTGACACTCGTTTAACAGGCTTCTGTCACAATGTCATAGACATAGGCTCACTCTGGGCCAGTGCCACATGCCCCTTGCGAGGCTTTTGGTGCCTTTAGCTTGGCTCCGACCGCCAGTGTTTAAAATATATGAGGACAGCCTATGAAGATCATCACGACAGCCTTTTCTGCCTTAGCTCTGATGAGTGCTCTTTCCCCTGTGGCCGCTTTTGCAATTGAGCCCGCGTGGGTTGGCGTGCGTGCTGGTACCAACGGTGTCGGGGGCGAAGTCGGTGTTCGCATCCTACCGACCCTTGTGTTGCGTGGCGTGGCGCAGGGCTATGACTATGGCTACGATCAGACGATTGACGACATTGCCTATGATGGCACGATGAAGCTCGGTTCCTATGGCTTGCAAGCTGACTTCCGTCCGCCAGTCGTGCCTTTCTATTTGACGGCCGGCATCTTTGCCAATGACAACCAGTTTGACCTCGTGGCGACCCCTGCCACCAATGTCGTGATCGGCAACACAACCTATACCCCAGCCCAAGTCGGCACGCTGAGTACCAAGGCGACGTTTGACGACATCGCTTACTTTGTTGGTGCAGGCTTAAAACTTGAACTGGGCCCGATTGAAACAGCACTTGAAGCGGGTGTCTATTACCAAGGCGATCCGCAAGTGGTTTACACGTCGACCGGCCTGATCGCGTCCAATCCGGCCTTTCAGGCAGATCTGGCACTTGAAACCGCGAAAATCGTAGATGAATTAGACGCAGCACGTTACTGGCCCATGGTCACCCTACATGGGCGCTATAAATTCTAATTTTGCAAGGAGAGCCGCCATGAAACATAGTTGGACTTTGTTTTATGGCGGTTATTTCCAATGATACCCTTTGACTTTGCCGCCATTCCTTTCCTGAGAGATGCTGGCCAGGCAGCGATCAAAGATGTTGAAAAATCGGCAATTTGGTACTCATTACCTGGCGGCTGGCCCCTATTTTTGGAGAGCGAGCCTGCTGACACCTTATGGTTTGTCCGCTCAGGGTCGTTGGGTGCGTTCCGGCGTGGCAGCGATGGTTCAAACGAGTTTATTGGCCATATTCGTCAAGGCGAACCTGTCGGTGAAATGGCGCTGGTGGCGGGCGAGCCTCATAGTGCGTCTGTTTTCGCACTACGGGACACCGAACTACTGGCGTTAGATCGGGCCGCGTTTAATCGCCTGATCCGCCGTCATCCTCAATTGATGCAGAATCTGGCGCGAACCATGCTGTTCCGGTCGCGCCAAAACCGTAGGCGCAATCCCCGCTCTGATCCACGCGTATTTGGGCTCTTAGCCGCTTCGCCCTCCATCGATATTCTCAAACGCGCCCACATGCTGAAGGATGCGCTCGCCAAACTCGGCAAACGGGCGGTCGTGGTCGGCCCAGAAGCCGTTACACAGACAGCTTCTTGGTTTGATGAAATCGAGACGTGGAATGATATCGTCCTTCTGGCCGCTGACCTAGGAGATGGCGGGTGGACGAAGCTTTGTTTGCGGCAGGCAGACAGGCTTTGGGTATTTGGCCGTGCCGATACGCCACCGCCTGAGATGATTCTCCCCGCAGGCTCGTCCCCGGCCCGCCAGTTTCAATTGGTCGACACCATTTTGATTGGCCCGCAAGATCGCTCGGTCGTTGACGTCAAAGGCTCAAATTCCAAAGCTTGGAGTAGTGCTGCGCAGAGCCAGCGGTTGTTTCATTGGCGACAGGATCAACCCCAAGATGTGATGATGCTGGCGCGTATTCTATCAGGTACCTCGATTGGTCTGGTGTTAGGCGGAGGCGGTGCTCGCGCCTATGCTCATATTGGGGTGGTTCGCGCCCTGCGTGAGACCGGTATCTCGTTTGACTTTGTTGGCGGCACCTCCATGGGTGGGGTGATTGCAGCCTGCGTGGCTTTGGGCTGGGATGATGGTGAGATTGAACGGCGGATCTGGGACAGTTTCGTCCGCGACAATCCTTTGAATGACTATGTCTTGCCCGTTGTCGCCATGACCTCTGGGGTAAAGGTGGACCAAAGGCTTTTGAAGAATTTCGGCGATATTCTCATCGAAGACATGCCACGCTCCTTTTATTGCCTCTCGACCAATTTAACATTGGGCATGCCGAAGCTTCACCGGAGCGGCGTCTTGCGCGACGCCCTGCGGGCTTCCATCGCGCTACCGGGCATTCTGCCCCCTGTAGTGTCGGGTGACGACATACTGGTCGATGGTGCTGTCCTCGATAATTTCCCGATCAACTCTATGATCGATCTCCATCGCGGACCCAATATCGGGGTAGACGTGACCCGTCAGCGCGCCTTGAATCCAGACGAGTTTCGTAAGCCCGAAGGTTTCTTTAGTTGGATTACCCGCCATGGGCTGCACGCCGCCCCGCCCATTGCCGAATTGCTGATGCGTTCGGCAACCGCAACGCTGGACCCTGCGAAATCCCGCGAGAAGACCGATTTGCTGATTGTGCCAGATATGGCGGGGATCCAGCTGCGCGATTGGAAGGCCTTTGATGCCGCAGTTGAGACCGGGTATCGTGCCGCGACGCGCGCCATCCAAAGCGCACCCGATGTGTTGAGACCGCTGCTGGGTTAACACCTGGGGCACGTGTGCGGCAGTTTTTATTGAAATCCAGCTGATTTTATGTCGCTCCTGCCCATTTTCTGCCGCATCCGGCGGCTAGAGCGATTAACCAAGCTTCTAGGTAAAGGGATTTGATGTGCGATTGATTGTGGCCTCTGGTGTGACGTTGGCAGTTGTTGTGTCGTTTGGATTTGGCGTCGTGGTCGGCAAATTTGTTTTGTCCCCGGATCAGCCCCTTGCCAGTGCGCCCACCAATGCGATCATGGGGCCAGTCGGCTTAGATAATCCTCTGGCCGATCCAGAAGCAGTCCTCTCCACTGACCCCAGCATCATAGCACCAGCCCCGCCCGCCGTGCCGGTACCGCCGCTAACTGGCCCAAATGAAGTGGTGATCCCAACCCCTGGCCCACTAGTGAGTGGCGAAGGGCCGCGCGCTGAATCAGACGCTGCCATGGCAGCAGGCAGCCCGGTTCCCCAATGTGACGTCAAGGTAAGCCAAGCGACCGCCATCCGGTCTTGGAAGGCAGCCGACCGCGTGACCATCATGGCGACCGGTAATGATTGTGCGTCTGGCAGCATCAGGGTGACCTTGGAGACCAATGAAGGCCGCGCGCTTTACACGCTACAGGCCCCGGCCCGCGACTTTGGCATCCCAGCAACCGCAAGCCCTGATCAAATTCGAGATCGCTTAACGACGCTGTTACCTGCTCAGGCGGTAAAGTCATCCGCCTATCCCGCTTGGGCTGAAGGCAGCGAAAGCCCAACACGCAGCGAATTTACACGCGAGACCTATGAAGCCATTCGCCAAGCCGATGCGCCCGTGGTCTGCCTTAAGCTGCCAACGTCGGCCCAACGCTGTATCGCCCAAGACCCTAAATCAGGCCAATTGCGGGTGTTTGCCCGCGGCTGAGGATTAATCACGTTTCCGTGATTAAATTGCAGTCATGATTGCGTTCTTGGGGTGCATCCGCGCACAATTTGGCCCATCCATATGCCCAACGAAAGATGTGGTTTCTTGTTTCGTGAGGGATGTATAAACGATGGAACGTAGAGATTTCTTGGCGGGGAGTGTCGCAACCTTGACCCTAACTACTGGTTCGGCCGCACTGGCCGCAAAAGCGAAAGCAAAAACCCCTGCGCGGGTAAACCCGCTTCTGGCAAAGTGGAATACCCCTTGGGGCGTGCCGCCTTTTGCCGAGATTAAAAACAGCGATTTTGAACCCGCGATCGACATTGGCATGTCTCGTGGCCGCGCCGACATTGACGTGATCTCGGCGGCAAAGACCCCTGCCACCTTTGAAACGGTTATCGTCCCAATGGAAAAAGCCGGGCAAGATCTCAACCGCGCCACCACGGTTTTCTATAATCTGACAGGCATGCTCAGCACTCCGGCAATACAAAAGATTGAAGGCAGTCTGTCTTCTAAGCTGTCAGCCCATGCCAGCGCCATCAATCAAGACCCAAAGATTTTTGCCCGCGTAAAGGCTGCTTATGACAGTCGCGCCGCCCAAAATCTGACCGGCCCTCAGACCAAGCTATTGGAAGACACCTATGCTGGATTTGTCCGCAGTGGTGCCCTGCTCAACGCGGCCCAGAAAAAGCGTGTGACAGAGATTGATGCCCGCCTTTCAACGCTTCAGGTTGAGTTTGGTCAAAATGTGCTGGCAGACCAGTCTAGCTTTGCTTTGCCCTTGAAGACCAAAGAAGATTTGGCGGGCCTTTCGGACAGCTTTATCGCCGCCGCCGCTGCAGAAGCCAAAGAGCGTAAGATTGATGCCTTGGCTGTGGTGACCTTGTCGCGTTCAAGCTTTGAGCCCTTCTTGACCATGTCGAACCGGCGCGATCTGCGCGAGGCCGTCCAAAAAGGCTGGATGGCCGTCAGTGGCTCACAAGGCAAAAGCGATAATCGGCCGCTGATCCCAGAGATCGTCAATCTGCGCAATGAAAGGGCCAAGCTGTTAGGCTTTAAGTCGTTTGCGCATTTCCAGCTCGATAACAAAATGGCCAAAACGCCAGAAGTGGCGATGGACATGATGATGGGTGTCTGGAAAGCTTCGCTAGCCACCGCCAAACGCGAACGCGCCATGCTGCAAGAATTGGCCGCCGCCGATGGCCTCGAGGGCCCGCTCAAGTCTTGGGACTGGTGGCATTATGCGGAGAAAGTCCGCAAGGCCAAATTCGATGTCGATGAGTCCGAGACCAAGCCCTATTTCGAGCTGGGCAATATGATCGACGCGATCCATTGGCATGCGACACGTTTGTTTGGCATCACGTTCAAGAAAGTCACCGGCGTGCCAACTTGGCATCCTGATGTCGTTGTCTATGAAGTCTCAGACGCCGCCGGTAAGCCGATGGCCTTGTGGTATGGCGATTTCTTTGCCCGCCAAACCAAGCAATCAGGCGCGTGGATGAGCAGTTTCCGCGATCAACAGCGTTTGATCGGCGACATTAAGCCGGTCGTGTACAATGTCTGTAACTACACGAAGGCGCCAGCAGGTCAGCCCAATCTGCTCAGCCTCGACGATGTCATCACTTTATTCCATGAATTTGGCCATGCCCTGCACGGCATGTTGTCGGATGTGACCTATCCCAGCCAATCGGGCACAAGCGTGAAACGCGACTTTGTCGAATTCCCAAGCCAGTTGATGGAACATTGGGTAACGACGCCTGAGATCCTAACACGATTTGCCAAGCATCACGCCACGGGCGAAGTCATCCCCCGCTCCTTGGTGGATAAGATCATTGCGGCCAAGAATTTCAACCAAGGCTGGGCGACCAGCGAATTCATGATGGCCGCTATCATGGACATGAAGATGCACATGATCGAAGGCCCAGCCCCCACCAATGTGGATGCTTGGGAGGACGAGATTTTGTCTGGTATCGGCTCCATCCCAGAAATCGTTGTGCGCTATCGCCCAGGCTATTTCAAACATACGTTTGAAGGTGGTTATGCGGCTGGCTATTACAGCTACATCTGGGCCGCCGTGCTGGAATGCGACGCGTTCCAAGCCTTTGTCGATGCTGGCAATGTCTATGATCCTGCGACATCGAAGAAGCTAAAAGACTTCATCTTTGCCAGCGGCGGCCAAGCCGATCCGATGGACAATTATATCGCCTTCCGTGGCCGCGCGCCAGGCGTCGAAGCCTTGCTGCAAGATCGAGATTTGACGGTTAGTTAGGGCATTCAGCCACTGCCGCCACGATGTCATCCCGGACGGCGTTAGCCGATCCGGGACCCTGTGCTGCATAAACCACCAAGGTCCCCGCTCTGCGCTAACGCTTCGGCGGGGATGCCGTTTTTGACTAGACCTTAGTCTTCGTCTTCGTCTTCTTCTTCTTCATGTTCCTCGTCTTCGAGGTCTTCTTCTTCGGCCTCTGGCTCGTCTTCCATCACGACATGCTCGTCGCCGTGGGCTGCAGCAATTTCTTCGAATTCCGCTACGATCTCTTCGTCTTGAACGCTCATGTTATGTCTCCCTTTGGTTGACACTAGGGAGGCTCGCTCGCTTTCTTGTCGGGCGTGTGATGGCTATGCGAAGCTTGCGTGAAGATTGGCACCGCGCGTGATGTCATCCCCGATGGCGTCAACCAAACGGGGGAGTTGGAGCGCGCAGCACAAGCTGCGCATCTGGACGCGTTGACTTGCTCAGCTAGTGCTGCGCGGTCCTTTGGGGTCCCCGCTCGCAGCTCACGCTTCGGCGGGGATTGTCTGTTTGTGATGTGTAAGTATGGTTGGGCTGGTTAGGCAATTTGGTGGGTGGCCGCCCACCAAATTGCCGACGTTGGTATGACCGTGCCGGGATCGGGCTTTGAGGCCCGTTGTCATCGAGGTCTGCCAGCGTCACCAGCTTTGAACAGCTTGTTGACTTGATTGGGCTAGTTTTTGGCTAAGCCCGCAGACAATCCAAAGCGAGGCAAACATGATCCAGAACGACGAGAAAGTCGAGGGCCGCATCATCATTGGTGCGGACGTCGCAAAAGCCAGCATCGTGCTCAAACAATTACGAGGGGACTATCAGGAATTTCGTGCGTGGGGGAGCGGGTTATCATTTAGGCGGCTGCCTGAATGAAGCGCTCACCGAACGTGATGGCGAACTGGGATTTAGCTGCTGACCATTCCCTTGCCCCCATAGTCCAGTCTTTTTGTGTTCGTTGCAAGACCAGCCACAATAATTTGGTTGCGGCTTCTTCGCTTGGGAAGTGGCCCCGTGCGCGAACGGCCCTTCGCAGTTTGGCGTTTAGGGCTTCGATCGCATTGGTGGTGTAGATTATTTTACGCACATCAGGCCCAAAGCCGAAGAAAGGGATAATCTGGCTCCATTGCCGCCTCCAGATCTGGCCAATGGCGGCATATCGTTGCCCCCATGGCCCTGCTTCAAAGGCCGTCAGCGCCTTTTCAGCTTCGTCGGCATTGGTGGCGCGGTAAATGTCTTTGAGGGCTGTGGCGACAGGCTTGCGGTCCTTCCAAGACAATAAATCGAGGCTGTTGCGCAAAACATGGACGATGCAGGTTTGTACCATTGTCTCGGGAAAGATGGCGTTTATGGCGTCTGGGAAACCTTTGAGGCCATCAACGACCGCGATCAATATGTCATCAGTGCCGCGTGCCTTGAGCTCATTCATGACGCGGAGCCAGAATTTGGCCCCCTCATTTTGTTCAACCCAAAGACCCAGTACCTCCTTGCGGCCATCGTGGCGAACGCCAAGGGCGATATGGATGGCTTGGTTTTTGACACTCCCTTCGTCGCGTATTTTGACCCTGATAGCGTCAAAGAAAACAATGGGATATGTGGGTTCAAGCGGCCGGCCTTGCCACACGCCGACCTCCTCCAAGACCGCATTTGTCACCGTCGAGATCAGATCTGGCGAAACTTCTAAGCCATAAATCTCAAGTAAATGGCCTTGAATATCGCGCGTGCTCATACCCCGCGCATACATCGACAATATCTTCTCATCAAAGCCTGGAAAGCGACGTTGATACTTGCCAATCAACTGGGGATCAAAACGGCCTTGTCGGTCGCGGGGCACTGCGATCTCCATCGACCCCGTGTCGGTCAATACCGTCTTACGGCCAACCCCGTTGCGCCGGTTATCGTGTCGCTCAGCTGCATCAGTCTCCAGATGATGATCCATCTCAGCATTCAAAACACGCTCAGCCAACGCCTTCTTCAAGGCATCAAACAAACCGCCACTCACAAAGGCGTCTTTGATATCTCCCTGCGCCAATAGCTGGTCCAAAACCTCATTCGTTATCGTGGGTAAACTCTTCTTCTCTGACATCGGGAATCACCTCCGTTCCCTACAGGCTCCCCCACGCACGAAATTCCTGATAGTCCTCGACGAGAAAGTCGAGGGCCGCATCATCATTGGTGCGGACGTCGCAAAAGCCAGCATCGTGCTTAAACAATTACAAGACGGCCGCCCGGTCTGCGCTGGCGTTAAAACCATACCCAACAAAGCCGCTGATATTACAAAGGCTCT
>NZ_JBIIYV010000163.1:0-2769 GCF_044346625.1 Aquidulcibacter sp.
ATCTCTACCATTCAGCCGATTATTATTGGCAGGGCAAAAACCCTGCCTATCCGTTCTTTACAGCCGTGCCCTTCGGCATGACAGCCATGGAGCAAATGGGCTGGCTCGACCATGGCGGTGGCCAAGCATTGTGGGAAGAATTGGCGGCAGGCTTTGGCATTGTGCCCATGGCAGCGGCAAACACGTGTCATCAGGCGGGCGGCTGGTTCAAGCGCGAGATCAAAAGCTTGGCAGACCTCAAAGGCCTGAAAATGCGGATACCTGGCATTGGCGGGGAAATGATCCGGCGATTGGGTGGCGCTGCTGTGGCGATGCCCGGCGGGGAAATTTATCAAGCGCTACAATCTGGTGTGATTGATGCGGCCGAATTTGTAGGGCCTTGGAATGACATTGGCTTAGGCTTTTATCGCGAGGCACCCTATTATTACGCACCAGGCTTGCAAGAACCCGGCGCGATCTTGGCGGTGGGCGTCAACAAGGGCAAGTTTGATAAGCTCTCCCAAGTACATCAAGAAATCCTGCGCGCGGCCTGCCGGGAAAGCTACGCCATTTCCGTCGGCGAATTCACCTATCAGAACGGCGTGGCCATGGAAGCGATGAAGACCCAACACGGGGTCACCTTGCGCCGCCTACCCGACGATGTTTTGAAGGAAGCTGCCAAAATTGCCCAAGTCATGTGGGCTGAGGCAGGTGCCGCTGACCCACTGGCTGGCCGCATTTATCAAAGCTGGCTTAAAGCCTACCGCGCCATGCGACCTTGGAGCGAAGAAGCTGAAGGGGTTTATCTCGCCGAACGCAAACGCAATTTGAACCTTGGTGCCCCATGAGTCCGCAGGTTCTAGGCGAGCCCTTGGGGGCGATAGCCATCATCATTCTTGGCGGATTGTCACCCTTTTTATTTGCGCCTCTCGCCACAGCAATCTGGGGTGAGCCTGCGGCAAAGGTCCAGCGCGTTTTAAATGGGATTGCTGAGGATATTTCGTCTTGGCTCGGCCGTTTTGCCCAAGGGTGCTTGCTTGTGCTGGCGTTTGGAATGCTGACCACTGTGCTGCTGCGCTATATTTTTGGCGAGAGTTTTACCCGTCTCAATGAAGCTGTGATGTATGCCCACGCCCTTGGCTTTCTGATGGCGGCACCTGTCGCCTTGATTACAAATGCGCATGTTCGGGTCGATATTGTCTATGAGCAAGTCAGCGAACGTACGAAGGCCTTGTTGGATCTAATCGGCTTTTGCCTCCTTCTGGCCCCGGTGATGTTGCTGTTGCTGATCTATAGCGGCCCCGTTGTCGAGTTGGCTTGGCGCATCGGCGAGAAGAGTCCAGAGACTGACGGATTGCCATTTGTGTTCCTGTTGAAGACAGCCATGCCAATCTTTGCTGTCACCATGCTGATGGCAGGCGTCGCTCATGCAGGACATGCCGCCTTGCGCTGGCGCGGGCTTGAAGCGTTGGACTCTTCATCATCCGCTCATCATGTAGGGCCGTAACAGATGGACCTGCACGGGATTTTAGACATTGCCATGTTTCTGACCCTCATCATCGCTTTGATGATGGGTTATCCGGTGGCCTTTACGTTGGCAGGTGTGGCGCTGGCTTTCGGGCTTTTGGGCATGGCACTTGGCGTATTTCAACCCTCTTACTTTGCCGCCTTCCCCCAACGTGTGTTTGGCACAATGGGAAATGCGACTCTCACTGCCGTGCCGCTGTTCGTGTTGATGGGGGTGATTTTAGAACGTTCCCGGATTGCCGAAGACCTATTGACGACCATGGGCGACTTGTTTGGACGATTCCGGGGTGGTTTGTTGTACTCTACCACACTTGTGGGCGCGCTTTTGGCGGCTTCGACCGGTGTTGTAGGGGCCACCGTGGTTACAATGGGGCTGTTGGCTTTGCCGGCTATGTTGGCGCGCGGCTATGATGTGAAAATCGCCACCGGCTCAATCGCGGCATCTGGAACATTGGGCCAGATCATTCCCCCATCTATTGTTTTGATCCTGCTGGGCGATGTCATTGGCAATGCCAATCAGCGCGCGCAGATTGAAATGGGCAAGTCAGGCGGCGAAGCCGTGTCTGTAGGCGATTTGTTTGCCGGGGCGATTATTCCCGGCCTCGTTTTAGTTGGGCTCTATCTGCTGTACCAAGTCTTTATTGCGTGGAGTCAGCCTAAGGCAGCCCCTGCTGCCGGCGGCGATTACCCCAAATTGTCGCGCGTGATCCAAGCTTTGTTGGCCCCCTTATTGCTGATCTTAGCCGTTCTAGGCTCCATTCTTGCCGGCATTGCAACCGCAACCGAAGGGGCTGCGGTAGGCGCTGCGGGGGCAGCCATGCTCGCGGGTCAACGGATCGAACAAGACGCAGGCAGGCCGCGCAGTTTTCTGGTGCGGGTCATATTGGTCGGTGCTGCAGCGCTGGCACTTTTGGTCGCATTTCGCTTGTTTATCGATATCCCAAGCCTCACCGCGCAACCCAGCTTCTCGGGCCAACTTGTGTTGTTTGTATCGGTGACATTAAGCCTGTTCACAGGCGCAGCTGTGATCGCAGGACTTTGGGCCCTGCATAACGCCAAGTCGCTTGGGCCAGCTCTAAAATCCACCGCCGATATCAATGCGATGGTGTTTACGATCCTGATTGGAGCTGCGCTATTCACCTTGGTATTCCGGGGGCTTGGTGGCGATGAGTGGGTCGAAAGCATGCTGGCCGCTGTTCCAGGTGGCCTGACCGGAGCGCTACTGTTCACTTTTTTCGTCATGTTTATCTTAGGATTTTTCCT
>NZ_JBIIYV010000087.1:0-9290 GCF_044346625.1 Aquidulcibacter sp.
CCCTCTCAACTTTTGTTTACATAGCTCAAGTCTGCTGTCCAGATTGTGGGCCCGCCCCCAAGCATCCGCCGTTTATACGGAAGGTTCTTTCACTTTTGAATGGCAATTTTCGCCGCCCACGCTCCCCGAAGCGGACCATCTCCTTTCGGCCAGCTTTTGCCAAAATCAGACTGTCTTGAATTGGCATAGCGTCGTTGATTTTTGAGCGTTCAAACCAACAAGAACGCCATCACGACGCCTTTGCGGAGCAATCGCTGGCCATCTCATCTTGCAAGCTGTGGTCAATTGTCCTTGCAATCAACAAGCGATTTGTTTGCACGCCGTGTATATGTCTCATGTGACCATACTCCCTGGCTGTCTTGCCCGAACACTTGGCATTGCTGGCCAAGCGGATTGGCCATTTACTTACACCGCTGTCTGTCCCAAGCAGACCACTCTTATGGCCCTGAACAGATAGCCACTTGGAAGCCGCGGTGACGCAGAATTCAATTGATTTGGTAACCCAGGCTAAAAAAAGATCCTAGTTACAAGTGCCTTGGCCTTCAAGATTGACATAAACAAATCTGCTCTCTCCAGGGAAAAACTTCCGGAAGGCTTCGCGATCTGTGTCAGATGACCACTCCCAAAAAGACAATTGTTCTAAGCCTTTTAGACACTTTGCTGTCATATCTTCGCTGGGAATGAAAATCATATTAGTTGCAGCACCAGTTTGAGCTCGCGGAACAATAAGGTTCAGCTCATACCATTGCGATCCAACATTTAATGCCTGTTTGGCGAGTAAGTGAACATCACTAGCTTTTTTCGCAGCATCTAAACTTGCTCTAATGCGGCCGGACTTTCGCTCATCAGATACCGTTGGATCTGCCATTATGCTATCTTCTAACTTTTTTGCATTGGCAGCCGTAAACTGCATGGGTGCCCCATGAAGGCCCAAAAACGAATATGGTTTAACTACGAGCCTTTTCGCTGCTGTCGCGACATAGTTAGCACAACTCGAGAAGCACGGTCCGTCAACTACTACAGTCGCCCTAAAATTTGACAAATAAAGACCAGCGAGTGCCGCGGATATAGCGTCACCACCAAACGACGACATATTAAGAGTGAACTCGCCGCCGGCTGGCACTAGCGCCGGCAAGCGGCTTAGGCAGGCCAGAAGCTGGTGATCGGTACTGCCAATATAGCTTAAGGTAACCGACCGGTCGACTTCGCTGAGTGAACACTTCGAGTAGCCTCGATCACGTAATAGCTGATACGCCTCTGGCACGCCAATCAAGCTGATAGTCAGCTCCTCATCGCTTGCGGGACCAATACTCGGACCATTCATGTTGCCCGCGTTAGAAGTTGAAGCTTCCAGCCTACTGAAAGCACCCAATCCTGCGGCTGCAAAAATCAAATATTTTGTTATCCGGCCGTAGTTCATTCTGACCTGAGCCCTTAGGCCCCTCGTTCACTAAGAAGACCCTACTGGCCCATACCGCCAAGTTTGGGGTTAGGCAAGCGCGCCGGTAACGGTGCTTCCAGATAGCGAGAGCGTTCGGTGCACAGGGGGTGCAAGCTCCCCGATTCCGTAATGGGGTCGCGAATCTTTTAATCGAGTGGCCATAGGCTGAGACCTCGTTTTGCATGACCCAAGTTCTCGAACACGTCTTCGGTCAACAAATTGTTACGCAGCTTGCCATCAAATTTTTCAGTAATGCTATGGTGCAAAAAGGTCTTTGCTTCATGTGTAACGGCTTTCTTGCCAGTAACCATCACTAAGCCATCTCTGAATTCAATGGGCAGATCTTCCGGTCCAAAATCGGCAGTAGCGAGCTCTATCTGATAGGCGTCACCGCCGGTTTGCTCGATGTTCTTATGGTTGCCGTATCGAGGTACCAGGCGGTTTCAATCAGATGTGCTATGAGGTCAAATCCACAGGTGGTGCAATAAAGCGAGGTTAAGTCGATCGTACTCATGATGTCCTCGCGAGAAACGATACAAAGTTCAACGCATCAAACTATGATGCTTTTTTAACAAACTCACCGCAATTGGGCGCTAGTTCGTTGGCAATTGCTTGAAGGTCAGCGCGACATACCATCCAAGGGGAGTGGTGAGCACCAATCAATAGAATCGCATGAAATCAATTAATTCTCCTAGAGGGTTGAGAAGCAAAGCGAAACGCGGCTAGCTTGGCGATGATGGGGCGTTTGCACCCACAGGTGGCGTTGTACAGTAGTCTCAAAAGGAAAAGGCTCATGAGATTTCGCGCTTGGGTATGGGTCAGTACGTTACTTCTATTGGCATTGAGCCCTAGTGCAGCGGCTTACAGCCAAACACCACCTGACGACGCAGCGAGGGACTCAACGACACCAACGACACCAACGACACCAACGACACCAACGACACCAACGACCTACGTACCGTTGCTCGACCCTGCAGCGCAAGCGGCTTTGCAACGCGCGATTTCCGGACCTCAACGAATTGAACCTGAACGTGATCGGTGGCGCAATCCGGCTGCGACCCTGCAGTTTTTCGGTGTGCACCCAACTGATACGGTGATTGAAATTTGGCCCGGCCAAGGGTGGTACACATCCATTCTGGGCGCCTACTTGAAACAGGGCGGTGGCAAACTCATAGTCGGGCATTGGGACGCGAACTCATCGAACTTCTCAGCTGTACGCCAGATCGTTGATGCCTATCGCGACCGGTTTGAGGCAGATCAAGACACTTATGGTTCAGTTAACGTAGTTCCATTTAGTCCCTGGTCTGGCCCTTTAGCAAAGCCCAACAGCGTCGACAGTGTTTTGACATTCCGCAATATCCACAATTGGATGGCAGACGGCTGGGCCGAGAAGGCTTTTGGCGATTTCTTTTTGGCTTTAAAACCTGGCGGCATTTTGGGCATTGAAGAACATCGCGGTAGAACTGATGAGCCACAAGATCCTCTTGCCAGCGCTGGCTACGTTCGCGAAGACTTTGTGATCCAACTGGCGCTCGAAGCTGGTTTTGAATTGATCGGCCGTTCTGAAATCAACGCCAACCCAGCCGATACAAAAGATCATCCTTTTGGTGTTTGGACTTTGCCACCTGTATCGCGCACGTCCCCGATTGGGCACCCCGATGACCCGGGCTTTAATCGAACACGGTTTGACGATATCGGCGAAAGCGACCGCATGACTTTGCGGTTTCGTAAACCACTCAAGCCCAGCGTCACAATGCCAGCAGCGAACCCTCTCCGGGCACCAGCAATTATTAATCCCGCTCAGTCGCCTCCGCCAGCCCAGTCAGTTACACCGCTACCAACCCCACCAACGACTGAACCCAAGCCTGCTCAACCGGGTGTCGGGCCACTAAAGTCACATACCACTGTCGTCGCGCCGCCTTTGGCCGCGCCAAGACCTCAATTAGAACGGCCATCGCCACAACCCGTCAGAGCTGCGGCGCGGCCTACGGCCTCCCCAACGTCACCAAAGCTGCGACCCACAAAGTCGCCGCCAACAGCCGCCGCCAGTCCACCAGCTACAACAAAAGCTCCGGCGTTACGCCAAAAGGCCACACCAACTGCTTCTGCGCTAGAAAAAAACCTAAGGCGCGCTCAACCCGACGCCCTGCAACACCACCGCCCGCGCGCAAAGTAACACGGCCTTCTCCACCTCTACCGGCGCCAAAGGCAAAAACCGCACCACCACCACCGCCGCCGCCAAAAACAAACAAGCCAGACTGGGTTGTACCGAGAAAGAGCAGTTAAATCACGGATGAACACTCACGATACGCATCGGGATCCATAACGAGCGAGTGAAATGCTCAGTTTAGGTAAACTTTTATCCAAGTGTTTCTGTGATGAAGTGATGGATCATGACTGATTTATTTTGACTTTCTGATGAGCAATGGGCGCGGATTGGGGTATAGAAACCCAACTCTCCCAGAGTCGGGGAGTGATTGAGATTTGGGGTTTGGATAAATGTGGTAGGGATTTTTCCTTGCATATTCAGTGTCGAAATAGTGCTTGCGCAGGGTCAAAATGTGTTCGGCAACCGAATCTGATCAGCGCAATTTCTGGCGCTAGTTCATGCGATGCATGACCAAATCATTGACCAAACATCCTATTGTGGCGGCGCCAAAGAGAAATTGTTGTCGAACGCGCGCAGCAATTTTTCTGTGCCTTTGACTGCGTCTCAAGCACAATCAACTTGGCCATGCCACAAACGCCAATGTAAGGTCTCCAAGTTACGAGCAATCAAGGGCTTAGCTCGCGTCTCGCGACCTGTCCGTCATTACAACCCTTTCGAAGTCGTCTTTGCGATTTGAACCCGCCTCGCCGAATGAGCCCACACAAGTGTCGGCGCGGCCGAGTTTTCTGCACGTTTCAAATAGCTTCTTAGTGCTGCAGCACCGTCAGTAGAGCTTGTGATCTTTGTTTCATCGTGATCTCCTAGCTTAGCAAGGGCTGGAAAATGGGACGAAGAGGGCTTTCATCCCCACCTAAAACTGCACCGCTCTTATGGCAATTGCCCTAATCCTTGGTATTAAACCCAATCAGGATTTCGCTCTGACGAAGCCCAGTCTTGCTACAGTTGCGGACAAAGGTGGTGGTTATGCTAACATCAATGGACCTTGCGGAATGGCAATTGGTAGCGGCCGGTTGGGGCATCACGGAAAACAGACTTGCCTGCTAAGCAACACGTCTGCGGACAGAGCAGTCAGACCGCCTAGTCGCTTGGGGAAACAGATCACAGATCGGTCGCTCAGCAACACGAAACACATGAATGCTGCAAGCCTGCTGCGGATCAGGCCATAACAACTGCTTAACCGATGAGAACCTGCGAGAATCAAGGAAGCCGGAAGGCGCGACCCGCGTTTAACCAATCTGGGAACCCTGATCTACCGCGCTCCAAACAGAGTTTGGATCACTCCCGACCTTTTTGGCCCTAAACAAATTACAAGTTGAGGAAGGCTAGATCAACTCAGCAGCCAAATGGGTCATTTACAACTGGGAAAGCTATCGTAGATCTACTAAAACGATTAACTATTTCAAGTTTTTGTTCATTCGATGATGGAAACCAAAAAGAATTCACCTTAACTCTCGGTAAACAAGCTCTAACGGCCGTGGCACTCACCAGCATGTTTGTTCTTTCTCCATTTTCTCTCAGTACAATTACAGAACCTACTGGGAATTCTCTAAAAGTCGGCTGCGCGTAAAAATTATCTCTTATATTGAAATCGCGCTTGAAATTTTGTTGCATCTCATAAGCGATAGTGGATTCGCGCATTGAAGGACCAATTTGGGCTTCCGCCTCAGTTCTAGTTAGACGACTTTCTCGCATCATTGTTTCAATGATTTTTGCCCGCATTTCCTCCGGAGGACCAACCGAGCCGTGTACCATCACATATGATCCTTCAGGAACAGTTATTGATTTAGCTGCAGGAAGAAGATAGTTTGCACAGCTGGAGTTACAGTACCGATCAACCACTATCGATAAACCCATGGCACGAATGGTGTAAGCGGACATCATGGATGCGGAAGCTTGACCACCGGGAGATGTAATTTTTAGAATTCTTGGATTACTCGTTCGTCGTTTAAGCAAACATAGCGAAAGTTCAGCTCCTGAGTCACCGAAAAATACTATTGTTCGCCCTTCCATCCTACAATTCTCAATAGACGAAGTTTGGGTTACGGTTGAACTGCCAGCAAAGGTTGCAGCATATATCACTGAGGGTGGGACCAGCACCGTTACCATAGCAAAAAACAAAATTAGAAAAGATAAAAACGTTTTTTTTGGGGATCGCGGCATTTTCTACCCTAATCTGCAAGGCCTGATCGATTTATAAACTCTCGACAATAGGCGGAATTTCCAGCTCTTCGACGAGAATCCGTCAAGTGGACCGTACCGCGTTCAGATGATGGGTACGAGAGGATCTTCTTCTGTGAGACACACTGTTTCAATCACACATCCACACTCGTCGCAGATTACCTTAGTAGAACAAACCTGCCTACCGCCTGAAACTTTATTTGACTCTCTAAAAGTTAGCTCACGCATTCTTCAATCTCCATACGTTGGCTTAACCCCTGTCACGCCGGACAAGTCGCCTTTGTTAGGCTGATTTCTTCCGCGACAACCTTTTGAGCCTATCTACCGACCGTTCTATCGCAGGTAACCACGATAGTTATTTTATGTCGAGCGTCAATTAGGCAATGATTGCGTCGCAAGTTCGAATCCTGTTTGCGATACCAGTTTTTTAAAAAACAATATTTTACAGCCGGGATCAAACTTCGAAATAGATCGAATTGGTTACCTATTTTTGGTTTGCTAACAAGGTTTGCGGACTTTAGTCGGGGCAAGGAAGTGTGGATAACTTTGCCGTTTCAGCATACCGCACATATTCTGTATGCGACAATCGATGGCGACCGGCAGTTGGTTGTAACTTGGACAAGCAAGCCATGGTGCCAGCGGGCTGTTTGGTGCTGTCCTTTTGTTGAGCGACGCTTGAAAACTACAATCCTATTGCAAAGCAGTTTAGACTAATTTTTCTTGGCAAAAATTAGCGACTTTGGCTGAAGGCTGGCGGTCTGGTTTAGATGTCTCGAGCGCCAACAGCCGCTCACGCCCCTTAGCGGATTTTAGGTTGTCCTGTTTTTGAGCATTTGGTAACCCTAACGCATGATCCGTCCGCCCGAGCACATCGAGACGAACCGACTTCGGCTGCGTCCCATCCTACAAAGTGACGCTGTGGCTATATTCGAGGCTTGGTCCGGGGTGCCGCTTGCGACGTATTATATGAACTTCCGGACGCACGAGAGCTTGTCGGAGACAGAAGCGTTCGCCGCGCGATGCGTTGATTGCTGGAAGGCAGGTACGGCCTTTCCATGGGCTGTTGTTTCGAAATCGACCGGGAAATTGCTAGGGTGCATCGAGCTGCGAGTTTCGCCGCCCAAAGCGGACTTTGGCTACATTTTCGCTGAGGCGGCTTGGGGCCAAGGATTTGGCACGGAAGCCGCCGCAACAGTTGTAAACTGGGCTATCGCTCAGCCTCAGATTTTTCGGGTATGGGCGACTTGCCATCCCGAAAACATGGCGTCAGTTAGGGTCTTGGAGAAAGCGGGCCTCTTATATGAGGCGACACTTGCCAACTGGGAAGCTCGCCCACAACGAGATGAGTCCGCAGGCCCGAGCGCCGTATATGCCATCACCAAGTCAGATGACTGACATCCGCCTCACCCACGCACCCCACGCGCGACCTCATCGAGAAACGCATCAAACAGCGCTTCAGCCTGATCATCGTTATCCTCGCGCTCAAGAGGTCCTGCATAGGTAAACCATACTCGGACGAACGCGAGGAGGGTTTCGCGCTGGATAGCCAACTCCCGCCCCCGCGCCAGATCCCGCTGATCCAACCGATCAAGCCGCGCCTTGATCGTATCGGCGATGGCGTCAGCGCGGTCATGAATGAGGACGCGCTTGAGGGCATCGTTTGCCGCTCGCGAGAGAGTGAGACGGCGTAGCTTGGCCTCGTGATCAAGTGCGCGGGCAGTGGTGTCATCGAGATGGAGGGTAAGTTGTTTGCGTGTGGTCATAAGAGTGCCCTCAGATCAAGCGAGCTTGGGAAGAAGTAGTGCCACCAGTCCGCTTCGCCAACGCGCGCTTCAGCCGCGCTGTCCCCGAAGTGAGATCATCCTTGGTCACCAGCGGCTGGGACTTTGAAGCTTTGGATGGCGTGCCCTGGCTCGCAGTGACAGGGACAATCTCCTGTCGCTTTGTCACCTTTTGGTTGGGTATCTTCACCACTACCTGCTTGGGCAGACTTTCGCCCAGCGGATACGTGACCGCTGGCTCGCTCCAAGGCTCTGGCCTTTGGACTGGCTCGGTCGGGATATAGGAAGCCATTGGGAGCATGTCAGGCACTGCAGGATCTAAGCGAACCGGCTGACGACCAGCCTCCGCGATGAGCATCTCACCACGACGAACATGCCTAACGCCTTCACTCGAGATTGCGTGATTATCCACCACCTCGATAAAGGTCATATAGTCGGGCTCTGTCATGATGACGGTGTCGAAGACCGAGCACATGGGTTCTTTGCCCCCAAGCTTGAAGGCAGCGCGTATGTCCCTTGGCGCTCTCGCGTGCACGAGGAAAGAGACCCCGCTTCGCTTGAGATCAGCATGGACCGCCTTGATCATCCAAGCCAGATCATCGGGCATGTCAGGCTCTAGGGCGATCAACATAGGGCGATTGCCAGACGTCAGGGCTTCGCGGAACAAGATACGAAGCTGCGTGATCGCATGCATCATGGGCAGGCTCACAGGGTCTAGGTCGTCCCGCTTGTTCCGAGATCTGATCTCGATAGAGAGAACGCGGGGGCCATACTCACAGATGTTGGCAAGTGTGGGCAGGGTTGCCCAGCCCAGATTAAAGCTCCACCCCTTCTGCGTGGTCCACAAGCGCTCGGGGATGAGCGCCAGATCCTCAGCGACTTGCTCTTGAGACTGTGCCCAGAAGGCCAGCAAGGCTGTCACTTGATCATAGGCGGCAGGCTTCAAGAACTCTGTCCCAGCTAGCCAACCGTGGAGACGCGCATAGAGCTGATCGGAACTGGGTAGCTTTGCCATGACCCCGACAAAGGTGCGCTCATAGGGAGGAGCTGTCTCAAGCCCATGAACCAGAAGAGCGGTTGCTAAAAGTCGCTGGCGCTCTGTGAAGCCACACGGCGACAGCATCGCCCAGACATCCCCCCATGCCAGAACACCGGTACGGACCTGCCGCAACGGATCAAGCGGGAAGTTGGCGATGGCACCTTCAGCCACGCGCAAGACCTCACGGTCATCAATCAGGCCACCCAAGAGCCTTTCCTTACCAAAGCGCAGGATCGCGCCATCAAAGCTTTTAAGCGCTGCATGGAACACGCCTGTTGCCATCGGCCCCGAGCCAAGAACCAGAATGTCCGTAGACGGACCAAGCCTGACAAGGTCTGGAACCTTCTGCCAAGGCAGGCCCTTCGCATGGCCCACTATGACCCCTGATGACCGAGCCTGATCGAGCAAATGTCCGCCGTAGGCAAAGCGGTCGAGCTTCTTTGGCCATTTGGGCAAAGGCCCCGCGAAGAGAAGGGCTAGCCCTATCCCCGGCAGGGTCAGGATTACGCCGCATATGCGCATTAGCAGAAGCCAGCCACCTGTCCGCCCGTCCGGTGTAAAGACATAGGCGATGCCCGCCCAAGGTGCCCGAAACTCTATACCTAGTCGCCTGTGAACAATCCCCATCCCATTGCCATTGAATGGGTTTTCGGCGGTTTGAAGTATTCGGATTTGCAAGAT
>NZ_JBIIYV010000164.1:0-2722 GCF_044346625.1 Aquidulcibacter sp.
GCAACACAGAATCGCGAGAGGAATTGGGCGCGCTTGGATAGTTTCTTGTGATCGGAATAGCTAATTCCTGGAACGATCGGCTCACGGAACCATGGCGCGTAAAATTCGAGATTGGGAATTGCCCGCATCTTATCTGATATATTGGGCGTGCCGCCATGCCAGGCGCGCACATCGCGGATCATGATGGCCCCTGCAGGTGCTGGGCAAACAGTGCTCAACCGCATCCATTCAGGTTCGTCCTCAAGTGTTGGGATCGGAAGACGTGAATGCTGAGTTCCAGGAATTTGCCGGGTTGGCCCATTGAGACGTGTAACATCTTGAGGCAAAAAATTCACGCAAACATAGGGGCACGGTAGGTCGCGAATTGTCAGTTGGCCACGTGGATCGTGAAATGAGCTGAAACGAGACTTTGTCGGGCTAATCCAGTCGCTTACATCTGAATGAAGTGGCTGATAGCCGGTTGCACCGGGCAAACAAAAATCACCACTCGCAGCGCGCAGCGAATAATCACCCGAACCGAATATCGCCGTCACAAGCTCGTCTACCACCGCAATCTCGAGTAACATTTGCCATTCGGGGCGGTGAAGCTGGCTGCGAGTCAGGCTTGAACCACCAAAGGAATAGCGATGCGAACCGCGATTACCGCTGCGCTCGTGATCCAAAGCGAGTATCTGGGCTGCGACCTCGCTGCAACCATTGGCCAAGAACCTTGTCTGCTCTTCATCCAACACGTTAGTGACAACCACAAAGCCATCGCGCTGGAACAGCTTGACCGCTCTATCTACCTCATGTGGTTGGAGCAGCTCTAGCCCCTTTATGCCATTATTGGCTTCCAAGTGTGTACGCAACGCGACGGTTTCAAAGCTTTCAACCACAGTTTTCATCATACCTTCCTGAAGCGCGGAATCAGACGTCATTGTTAGGTCTTACCCGGCCTTCCTATAAAGACCCAACATATGAGGGTTTCCCGCATTTTCATTGTATTGGCCCGAAGAAGATATCTTTGATATCACCACGTCACAATTGTCCTAGAATTTTTTCTCCAAGATCACACCAAATGTTCTGGGTTCTAGCAAACGGACATTCCGGTAACGACCAACCAGCGCATCCTCGATGATGATATTGGTGATATTGTCTTCATCACTGACGTTTTTGACGAAAGCCCGAATCGAGAAACCTTCTTCGCGATTATCAAGGCGAGCTTGCAAGTCAATCACGCCCCAAGCATCAATCCGGTCAGTTGGACTGTTGTACTCGCGGGCGAAATACTTGTCTTGCCAAACGGCATCTAAACGGAAAGTTGCAGTCCAATTGGTTGCAAACGCGGCAGTCGTATATTGACCGCCCACTTTGATCTTGGACTTTGGTGCGTGGGGCAGTTCATTTCCTGCCAGATTGACCGCCACGGTGGGTGTCGTTGCGGTCAGGCTTTGCGCCGGATTAGCGGCGTCTTCTGAGACGAAGTTGGCAATCTCAGTATTGAGATAAGAAAGGTTCATATCAAACAGCCAATTGCGGCTAGGTGCGTAGAGGAATTCGCCCTCTAGGCCCCAGATATCGGCATCAGCATTACGCGTCACCACGCCGCCATTAATCCGCTGCCCAAGTTGAAGGCCGGTATATTCATAGATAAAGCCCGTTACATTCGCCTGTACGCGCCCGCCAGCTAGAGTGTTTTTGGCACCAACTTCGTAGGCGATGACCTCTTCTGGACCATAAGTCGGCGCGGAGTTCGAGTTATTCAACCCGCCACCTTTGTAGCCCGTCGAATAAGAACCATAGATCAAAGTCTGGTCAGTGAAACTCAAGTCGGGTGTCCAATCGAGCGCCACTTTGCCAGTGGCCTTAGACCCCGAAAAGCTAGATGCAACCCAAGGACCAACCGGTGCCAAGACGATTGAGCGCGACTCGCCAGAGCGTTTCTCGTCTGTTTGGCGTGCGCCCAGTGTCAAACGCAAAGTATCGGAAATTTTGAAATACGCCTCTCCAAATACCGCGTCTGTGCTGTTTTTGCCATTGCGCGACAAAGCCGATACCCGCCAAGACTCCTCTGGTCGACCATTGGCTTTTTGGAAAAGCTCAATGGATGGGTGCCAAGTTTCAAAGCCGCCAGCGCTTTCACCATCGAGGGTAAACAGACCGATTAAGAAGTTGAAACGTCCCTCAAAGCTGCTTGCTAAACGGATTTCGCCTGTTTGGGTTTCCGTCTGCGACGTGAAGCTGTCAGTTGTGATCAATTGGTCTGTGGTGATTACCTGACCGCGTGCGGCGGTGTAAGTAATCGGTCGAGTGAAACGAAATGGCAGTTTCGCATTATCCCAGTCGGTATTTTGCTCAGTGCTGCCCTCAGACCAAGCGAAGATACCCGACAAAGTGAAGTCATCAAAATTGTGTTCTATATTCAATGTCGCGAAGGTTTGATCTAGCTTGTAACGTGGGTCGGTGTCGGCGTTTACGGCGCGCAAGTCCGATGGATTAGGCGCACCCGCATAAATATTGCCACCAGCCGGGAATGGCGTGAAGATGCGAGATAATGTCTGCAGAATCGTTGTGTTAGCGTCAGGTGAATCAAACCCTAGCTCGCGCGGATCACAACCCAAAACCGGATGGGCTTTGCATAGCCTTTTTCCTTCACGGGCGCGGCTGGAATCTTCTTCGTACTTACCGTAAACGAAGGTAATGTCAGTGTTCTCGCCTAAATCGAATGTTGTTGTCCATCGTA
>NZ_JBIIYV010000165.1:0-2669 GCF_044346625.1 Aquidulcibacter sp.
AAAGTTTTGGCGATTTTTTTGGTTCTATTGGCAACGAATATTGTTGGCATGCTGGCGGCGATGGGGGTCCAGCTGTTTAAGGGTTATGCAGACCTTGAACCCATGGGCTATTTGCTCTGGTGGATTGTGCCTGGCACGATCTCAGCGCTCCAGCTCGCCATTCTGGCCGTCTTTTTCCAAGCGCTCTCGCCCAATAAATATGTCGGCTGGGGCTGTCTGCTGGTTTATTTGGTTGCCTCCATCACTTTAGCCAGCATGGGCTTCCAGCACAATTTGTATAATTTTGGCGGCAGCCCCGGTACGCCCTTAAGTGCCTTCAACGGCATGGCGCACTTCTGGATCGGCAGGACTTGGTTTGACCTCTATTGGGGTGCATTCTGTGTCGTTTTGGTGATCCTCTCTTATGGGCTGTGGCGGCGCGGGGCGGAGACACGGTTGATGCCTCGGATCAACCGCTTCCCACGCCGGATGATGGGTGCGACGGGGCTTGCATTGGCCTCCGCGGTTATCGCCTTTGCCAGCCTAGGCGGCTGGATCTTCTACAACACCAATGTGCTCAATAGCTACCAGTCAAGCGTTGCCGCCGAAGAAAGCCTAGCCAATGCCGAGAAAGCCCTCGCCCAATATGAGGAGATGCCAGGCCCAACGATCACAGACGTAAAGCTCACCGTCAATTTGCGCCCCAAGGATCGCCAAGCCGATGTGACTGGCAGCTATGTCATCGAAAACCAAACCGGTGCCCCGCTGACACGCATGATTGCCGCGCTACCCGATAAAGCGACGGTCGAGCGGGCAAGCTTGTCCATCCCCGGCGTGGTGGTTGAAAAGGCCTGGCCCAACTATAACGTGACCCTTTATCGGTTTGAGAAGCCGATGGCACCGGGCGAAAAGCGCATTGTGACCTTTGTGACCACCTATGGCCGCAAGGGCTTTACCAATGGCAGCGGTCAAAGCCGACTGATCGCCAATGGTACTTTCCTCAATAATTTCGAGCTGACGCCCATCCTCGGTGTCTCGCGCGGCAACTGGCTGACCGATCGATCCAAGCGGCGCAAATATGGCCTCGACCCGGACCGTCGTCCCTATAAGTTGGAAGACCCAAAGGGTGATGCGCATCACTATCTGCGGCCCGACAGCCATTGGGTGAACGCCGACATCACCGTCAGCACAGACGATGATCAAATCCCCATCGCGCCCGGATATCAGGTTTCTGAGACCAAGAAGGATGGCCGCATCACGCGTCGCTTTGTGACTGAGGCACCGATCCACCACTTCTTCTCGATCCAGTCAGCGCGTTATGGTGTGAAGCGTTCGCAGGTCCTGGTGGCAGGAAAGCCGGTCTCGGTGGAATTGTACCATCACCCCAAACATGTTGCGAACCTAGAGCGGATGGAGAAGGCGGCGCATCGGTCTTTGACCCTGTTCTCAGAGCGTTTCTCGCCCTATCAGTTCCGGCAGTTCCGCGTTCTGGAATTCCCAGGCTACGACACTTTTGCACAGGCCTTTGCCAATACGGTGCCCTTTAGCGAGGATATTGGCTGGCTTCAGGCTAATCGCGATCCGAAGAAGATCGACCTTGTTACCTTCGTCACGGCGCACGAAATCGCGCACCAATGGTTTGCCCACCAGTTTGTTGGCGGTGATAAGCAGGGCTCGACCATGTTGTCAGAGAGCTTCTCTCAATATGGCGCGCTATTGGTGATGGAAGACATATTGGGGCCAGAACAAGTCCGCCAATTCTTGAAGAATGAGCTCGATTCCTATTTGGGTGCGCGCGGCAGCGAGGTGGTGGAAGAATTGCCCCTCAACCGCGTCGAGAACCAAGGCTACATCCACTATAACAAAGGTGCCTTGGTGATGTACTTCCTGCGCAATGAAGTGGGTGAGGAACCGGTGAATGCCGCTATCCGCAAGTTGATCGCCCAATTCGCCTTCAAGCCAGCTCCCTATCCCACGAGCACCCAATTCATCGCTTATTTGCGCGCGGAAGTGGGGCCGGACCCAGTAAAGCAGCAATTGATCACCGATCTGTTTGAGAAGATCACGCTATATGATGCAAAAACAACATCGGCCACCAAGGTCAAATTACCTGACGGGCGTTGGCAGGTAACGCTGACGGTCGAAGTCAAAAAACTCTATGCCGATGGCGAGGGCAAAGAGACCGAGGCCCCGATGACGGAAGCTTGGGAAGTAGGTGTATTCAGCAAAAAACCAGAGGACGAAGGCTTCACCAAGGTCAATGTGTTGGCCTTTGAACGTCGGCCTCTTCGTAGCGGCCGCCAACAGGTGGTCCTCACTTTGCCGGCTGGCACCGAGCCCGCCTTTGCTGGCGTGGACCCATATGTGAAGCGGATTGACCGCAATAGCGACGACAACCTCATCGCTATTGAAGCGGCGAAAGGGGGGAAGTGAAGGAACCGTGACACGAGCTACCCACGTTCACGCGCTTGAACACGGATTTCCACTTGATTGGCGGCTCTGATTCCGGGGTCGCCAAAATGTCCGCTTTCGGACTTAGGTAAATGGTGCCTTATTGACCTAATCTGTGAAGGGTTTCGGATGCCTCTTGGCGTACGAAAGTGTCCAGGGAACGAATCTTGGTTGTTGTCGGGTGGTGCTATGGGGATTTCGCCAAAGGTGGGGGTTGGGCGCGGGTTTTAGGGCCTTGG
>NZ_JBIIYV010000041.1:0-28152 GCF_044346625.1 Aquidulcibacter sp.
CTCCAATCGACCAAGTTCGCGCTTGCTCATAACCACCAATCCCATGACACCCATCCACATCTATCTCAAAATGAGAGGGTGACACATCTACTTTGCTAAAGGGTGACATTATCGCTTTGCGCGTACACATCGTTTTCGCATAATATATGTTATGGGACAAAATACTCAATAGGTCGGCGTGGCAGTGCGCCCTGACTCCAGCTTTGACTGCGACAGTTGCGGGCTGATTCACGAACATTAATTGCAACTATGGGCCTCCCGTGTTGCTGAAACGCAGCCCCACAGCACTGCGCCGAAATCGCCGTTAAGACTTCGACTTGGCCAAACCTTAGCGCGTTAAGGCTTGGCGGGATATCGTTAGCTGCCTTTACACAGCCAATCGCCGTATTTCCGGCTGCATTGCCCATAATGATTCATGGGTTTGAAACACCCAATCGGCTAGAAGCGTGTGCCTGTCTTCGAACCTTGCACGTTGGACTAGGTGATTGAAGAACAGGACCGACTATGAGCACCCATCCCCTACCCGCCCTCGAGATCAAATCGTTAACGAAACGGTTTGGCACTAAGACCGCAGTCTCGGACTTTAACCTGACTCTGGCGCCGGGTTCATTCTACGGGCTTTTGGGTGCCAATGGGGCTGGTAAGACCACGACAATGCGGATGATCGCGGGGCTACTGCAGGCCGATGAAGGCAGTATTTGTGTGTTTGGTCATGATGTGTCGAAAGACCCAAAGGCGGTTAAATCCATCACTGCTTGGCTTCCTGATGAGCCTTTGCTCTATGACAAGCTCACCCCACTTGAATATCTGGAATTTATCGCAGGCCTCTGGTCGGTTGAAGGCAGTGTGGCGGAAAAGCGCGCTGAGGAATTACTGCGCTGGATGGACTTATGGGAAGAGCGCGACAAGCGGTGTGAGACCTTCTCACGCGGCATGAAACAAAAGACCGCCTTAGCGGGCGCGCTGTTGCATGATCCCAAGCTACTTTTGCTCGATGAGCCATTTTCTGGCCTCGATGCGGCGGTCGCCCGCCAAGTCAAAGAATTGTTGGTCGAAAAGACCAAAGAAGGTGCCACCATTGTTCTCACAACCCATGTGATGGAGATCGCTGAGCGTTTGGCCGAGCGGGTAGGGATCTTCCACCGCGGCCGCTTGTTGGCCGATGGATCCTTGTCAGACTTGCGCGCCCAAGCTGGGCAAACTGACGGCAGTTTGGAAGACATCTTCATTCAACTGGTGGATGACGCCTCTGTGGGAAGCCCAGCATGATGCTCGATCGCCTGTTTGTGCCCGGCAGCATCCTTTGGCTCGCCCGCCATCAAATTCGCCTGTCGTGGCGGCTTGGTAGACTTGGCAAAAAAATGCCGAGTTGGGTAAAGCCGGTTTTTACGATCTTATTTGTGGCTTTCCTAAGCTTTAGTATGGGTTATGGGATCGCAAAGACCTTTGAGGCTGCCGCTGGTGATTACAAACAGATCAGCTCACTTGCTGGGGCGGTCATCCTTACCTTGATGATCTCTGGCATTTCGATGAATTTGATGGGGTCGTTTATGACGATTACGGAGAAGGGGGATTTAGACCTCCTGCTCTCCTCCCCTATTCCACCGCACCGCTTTGTGGCTGCCCGTCTGATTTCGTCAGCTTGGCGCGGCTTTTGTATTTATGCGGGGTTTGCAACGATCTTTTTTGGCGCTTCGATTGTGATGATCTCACCGATGTTTGCCTCAATCTACGTCGTGGTTGCCGGTTTCGCGATCCTTGACGCCGCCCTCACCTACATGATCGCACGGCAAGCCTTGTTATGGTTTGGCCTTAGAAACGGCCGCCGCGCGACCATCACCCTTGGCGCTGTTGGCGTTATGGTTGGCCTTATTGGCTATCAAATGGTGTCTAGTTCCGGCAGTCTCGGTCGATTAGCCGCCAAGGCAGACGATCCAAATGCCATTCTCGTTGTGCTCCATGATTGGATCGTCCAGCTCACCTCAAACCTAAGTTGGCTGGGCGGCACCATTTTAGGCGATTGGCTGGGTGCGCTTGTCTTCCTCGTCGCAGGGGCAGTGCTCTCTGCTGCGGTCCTGCATTTTGCTGGCAAGCGTTACGATCAAGATGTCGCATTTCTCAATGGCCAAAATGACCATGCGCCTCACAAAGCGCGCAAAGCGCATGCCCAACAATTCCGCCGCCCAGCTCTTGTTATGGTCTTCCATAAGGAATGGTTGGGCCTAACTCGTGACCCTTTGTTTGTCAGTCAGTTAATCGTGCCTCTTTTCACTATGGTGCCCTTTTTGGGCTTTGTGTGGAACGCGATTACCAATCCGGAAGAACAAAGCGAGATGGCACCTGTTATGGGAGCGATGTTCGCGGCCATCACCGTGTTCAACGTGACCATGCTGACTTCCAGCCTTGCGTGGCTGACAGCCTCTGTCGAAGAAGCCCGCGACTTGTTACAGGCCAGCCCCTTGGACCCTAAAATCATTCTGCAAGGCAAGGTTTTGGCGGCCAGTGGTCCAGCCATCATAGAGCTTTTGCTTGTAGCCGCCCTTGTTGCTTGGGCTTGGCCAGTGGCGGCCCTGACGATCTTGGTGATGGGGATAGCAACGTGCGCTGGGGCTTGCGTGATTGAGTTTTCGCGCCCTCGGCCAACCAAACGGCCAAAAATGACTCAACGGCCCGATCGTTCCTTAGTCACCGTCCTGTTTGGCCTAGGCCTTGGTATCCTTTGGGCTTGTGCTGCCGGCCTCGCTGCCGCTAATATCCTGTGGTGGTTATTGCCCGCAGCCTTGGCAATCACCATCTCTTATATGGCATGGGCAACCCGTCCACGTGACCTTAGCTCTATACCGGTGTCGCAGCCCTTGGTCGCCGTTTCTGTTGGCAGTCCTGGTGGGCCTTGGCAAAGGCTGGATCAGACTTAACCTCTATGGCAGATAAACAGCCCGTGTCGACGCTCATGCAAGAAGATCCAGCCATTGCCTATCGGCGCATGAAGCGTGTGGCGACTGGGCTGTTTCTGGCCATGACGTTGTTGTTCGTCGTCACGAAATTTTTCGAAGCTTCCAGCCCGATTTTACCCTTCGTGCGCGCCTTTGCTGAAGCCGCCATGGTGGGTGCACTGGCCGACTGGTTTGCCGTAACCGCCCTATTCCGCAGACCCTTAGGTCTTCCAATCCCGCACACCGCCATTGTACCAAGGTCCAAGGACCGGATCGGCGCAGGGTTGGGTCGCTTTATCTCGCGCAACTTCTTGCAACCTGATCAAGTTCAGCGACGCTTGAAGGATTTGGACCTTGCCGGCAACACGGCCGCTTGGCTGACCGAGGGCGACCGCGCACGCCGCGTCGCGCAGGGCATTGCTGGGGCCGTCCCCCGTATCTTGGGCCTCTTAAACGAAGGCAAGATCGCCACGTGGCTACAGACGACGCTGACAGAGCGGCTGCGCAATGCTGATATCGCTCACCTCTTGGCTGAGGGCTTGGACATTTTAATCAAGGGCGGCCGACACAAAGCCATCGTTGATCTGATCATCTTCCATGCCGACCTAGCGATACATTCCGAAGAAAACATGTTCCGCACGCGGGTGTCGGACAAAATGGACTGGCTGCCCAAGCTATTCTCGGTCGATGCCGCGGCCTCAGACGCGTTGCTGACCGCGATCAAGGACACGCTGAAAGACGCGGCCAAAGACCCCAATCACTCCATTCGCACCCGGATTGACGAAGCGCTGTCTCATCTGGCGCGCGACTTGCGCCATGACCCAAACTTGCGCGATCAACTCCAGCGCTGGGTGCGTGAAGTGTCCGATCATCAGGTCGTGAGCACCTATGTCACCAATGTCTGGAGTGACCTTAAAAAGACCCTCCGCGAACAATCACCTGAAGAAACCGACCGCCTCAGCAATGCCATTGCAGCTGGCCTAGAGGATTTGGCCCGCGCCATTGAGCGCGATGACGAGCTTCGCGAAAGCCTCAACCAGCGCTTGAAATCATGGGCGGTTGAGCTTGCTGATGCCCAAGGCGCTGGCGTCGGCACCATGGTGGCCGAAACCATCCAAGGCTGGGACGCACGCACCGTCGTCGATCAAATCGAAGCCGCCGTGGGCCGAGACCTGCAATATATCCGCATCAGCGGCACCGTCATTGGCGGCCTAGCCGGCCTAACCATTCATACGATTTCGATTTGGTTGTTTCCGGTGAAATAGCCATCAAACCGCCAACTCAACCACCATCCCATCCACCGCCGGCACGATATGGGCGGGCAAGCTCGCAGCCAAAGCCGCGTAGTCCAGATCAATATGCATATTCGTCAAGATCGCTTGTTTGGGCTGGATTTCTGCGATCCACTCAAGGCTCAATTCCAAGTGTGCATGGCTTGGGTGGGGCGTGTGGCGGAGGGCGTCGACGATGAAGAGGTCGGCGCCTTTGCAGGCATCTAAGCTTGCTGGGGGTAGGATTTTGCAATCATTGCAATAAGCGACGGAGCCGAAGCGAAAGCCGAGGCTGTCGATTTCGCCATGATTTTGGGCGAGAATCTGGAAATCCAAAGCGCCGCCTAGGCCTTGAACAGTCAGAGTTTGCCCCGGCAAGGGCATCTCATGGGCATCTAACAAGGCTGGATAATGACTGCCGGGCGGGGTTTCAAAAATATAGCCAAAACGGCGGACCAGATTTTCCCGCGTGTAGGCGTCCATAAAGGTCGGGATGCGCTTGCGCTGATGATAGACTATGGCGCGCAGATCATCGATCCCATGGCTCTGGTCGGCATGGTCGTGGGTGTAGAGCAGCGCGTCGACATGGCTGACCTTGGCTGCCAGAAGTTGGGTGCGCAGGTCGGGCGAGGTGTCGATCAAAACAACCGTCGACGTCTCGTGGCTATAGGTGCCTTGATAGGCCTCAACCAAAAGGCTGCAGCGCGTGCGATAATTGCGCGGATCGTCTGGGTCACAAGCCCCCCACTCCCCGCCTACGCGTGGCACGCCACCCGAAGAACCGCAGCCTAGAATGGTGACCCGAACATGGGTTGCTTTGGCTTGGGTCATAGGATGGCCTTATCGAACAAAGCAAAGAAGTTCCGATCGGCAAGGTCAGCAAACTCGCTAGCTTCAATTCCATAAAAATCAGCAAGATATTGGCTAACATGGGGCAAAAAGGCTGGCTCATTCCTGCGTCCCCGCATGGGGATGGGCGCAAGATAGGGGCAATCGGTCTCAATCAAGACGCGGTCCAAGGGCACAAGGCGGGCGGCTTCGCGTACGTCTGTCGCATTCTTAAAGGTCGCAATGCCGGAAAAGGACACATAAGCCCCAAAGGTTAAGCCACGCTGTAGCAGGTCTAAGCCGCTGGTATAGCAATGGAGCAGGATCTTGAAGGCGCCCTTGCCCATTTCCTCTTCCAAGATCGCGGCTGTCAACTCATCGGCTTGGCGGGTATGGACGATGAGGGGCAGACCGGTTTCG
This sequence comes from Aquidulcibacter sp., assembly GCF_044346625.1. Taxonomy (GTDB): domain Bacteria; phylum Pseudomonadota; class Alphaproteobacteria; order Caulobacterales; family Aquidulcibacteraceae; genus Aquidulcibacter. Next base: position 5,453 of record NZ_JBIIYV010000041.1, read on the forward strand.
CGGGCAGCCTGGATATGGGTGCGAAACACCGCAATTTGGGCGGCCTCTGCGCTATAGCCATAGTGGAAATCAAGCCCGGTCTCACCAATGCCAATCGCTTTAGGGTTTGCGCTTGCGGTGACGAGCTGGTCAGACGTCAAATCTTGATAATCATCGGCATAATGAGGATGCACGCCCACGCTGTGCCAAACGTTGGCGCGTGGGGCAGAGATTGCTTCAATGGCGGGCAGCGAGGCCATCTTGTCGCAAATGGTCAGCATGGCATGGACGCCCGCCTCTGCGGCGCGCTCCAAAACCTCGTCGAAATCTTCGGCAAAGGATTCGTGGTGCAAATTGACGTGACTATCGATCATGGCGCTTCTCTAATGGATCGGTGCCAAGTCTGCACGGATGGCACGCAGCGCCTCTAGGGTTGCCAAACTGCGGTCTAGATTAAGGGCCTCGACCTTGGTTCGCACCGCGCGCACATGGCTCCACGCCTTTGCGGCACCATCCGTGCCAGCCCCTGCGGCAAGACGCGCCAGCAGCACGCTTTCGCCCGGTTCAATTTCAGATATCTCAAGGCCAAGCCCGGCCCGGCCGGCACGCGCCAGCCAATCCTCCATCATATCAAAGACGGCATAAAAGCGGTCCGCATCGCTGCAGGCATCCGCCAAAGCCAAGGCTTCATCCAATGGCGCGCGCGGCAGGCCGGACAAATGACGCGACAAGGTGCCATAGAGTTTCGCCGCCCCCAATGCCGCTAGGGCTCGTGCCCGACCCGGCCGTCCTGCCCCTAGAGCTCGCGTAGTGGCATCACTATCGGGCAGTGCCTTTGCCATGGCCTCCTCGGATAAACAGCATAGGTCCAGCCTGCGACAGCGCGACCGCAAGGTCGGCAATAATCGGCCGGGTGCATGGGCGAGCAAGATCAAGGTCCCGCCCGGCGGCGGTTCTTCCAACGTCTTCAAAAGTGCATTGGCAGCGTTTGAGCTCATGTCGTCGGCGCAATCGACGATGCCAACCCGCGCGCCCCCTGCCCCGTCCGCTGTCATCGTAAAAAATTGCGTCAGGTCACGTATGGCAGCAACCGTGACATCGCGCTTAATCTCGCCCTTTTCAGGATCAAGCCGCGTCGCGGTGCGTAAATCAGCGTGAGAGCCTTGGGCGATCTTGCGGCTGACTGGATCGTCTGGCGCACTGGCCAGTGGGCTTGTGGCTTCGTGGGCCGCGCCTAACAATCTGCGCGCGAACCGATAAGCCAAGGTAGCCTTGCCGACGCCCTTAGGCCCCGTAATCAGCCAGGCATGGTGCGAGCGGCCGCCCAAAAGACTGGCTGCCAGTTCTGCTTCAGCGGCCTCATGGCCAAAAAGCTTAAACACCGCACGAGGATGGGGTGAGCCGGGCTCTTGATCGGGACCGGGTGTTTCTTCGCTCATGACAGGCTCAAGCGCGCGACCAACAGGCGCCAAGCCGCTTCGGCCAACAAATCTGGTGTCACTGACGCATCTAAAACGCCACAGCGCTCTGGGAATCTCTCAGCAAGTTCCAAATAGGCGGCCCGCAAAGCAGTATGAAACGCAAACGCCTTGCCCTCAAAACGATCTTCGGTCCCACGCCGTGCTGCGGCGCGCTTCAGGCCGATCGCTGGGTCGATGTCGAGAATGAGCGTCAGATCAGGCTGGGTTTGTCTAACAATCAAGGCATCAAGGGCCTCAACGGCCTCGCGCCCTGCCCCGCCCGCTTGGCCTTGATAGGCTCGGGTGGAATCTGAAAATCGGTCACAGAGCACAATGGCACCGCGCTTTAAGGCTGGACGGATCAGGCGTTCTAGATGGTCTTCGCGCGCTGCGAAAAAGAGACAGAGCTCTGACAAAGCGGTCCAACGATCGGCTGCCCCTGTCACCAAAAGGGCGCGAATGGCCTCCGCCCCCGGCGTTCCCCCAGGCTCTCGCGTTAGGACGACCTCGTGTCCAGAAGTTTCCAGCCGCGTCTTAAGCGTGGTCAGCAAGGTGGTCTTCCCTGCCCCCTCGCCGCCTTCCAAAGTGATGAAATGGCCGCCTGTCATGCTTCAAGACCCATCTGCTCTCATGGTGCAGACAGAAGTGACCCGCCCGCCCGCTCTAAGCAAGGGCCTTGATGCAGTCTTTGTCGGTCTTTAGTTGCGTGACGCCATAACATGGGCCCCACTAACGCCCAACCCTGTCACCGATTCCGCCAATGCACCAGCTTCGGCTTGATTTTCCAGCGGGCCAATCAAGATCCTAAACAGACTCGCACCTGAGGCGGTTTGGGTTTCCACGATTTGCGCAGGGCCGACGTCCGATACGCGGCTCAACGCACGCTCAGCATTTGCCCGACGCGAAAAAGCGCCCGCCTGCACGTAAAGGCCAGAAACCACATCATCGGAATTCACTTGGGTGGTCTTCACCGTTGGCGTCGGCTTTGGCGCAGCTAGAGGCGTAAGCGTTGCAGTCTGGACTGGCGTTGGCGCGGGCTTGGTCCATTTCTTCTCTTCACTAGGCGCTGTAAGATTAGCAGTCGTCACCAGCGGTTCAGGATCGGCGGGCCCAATAAAGCGCACCCGTACTTGCGTGGAGCCCTGATCACGAAAGCCCAACAGCGTTGCCCCACGTGCCGAAAGGTCAATCAAACGATCGGATACAAACGGACCCCGATCATTAACCCGCACCACCATCGAGCGACCATTGGTCAAATTGGTCACTTCCACAAGGCTGGGGATTGGCAAAGTTGGGTGGGCGGCGCTGACGATATTCATGTCGAACAATTCGCCATTGGCCGTCGGCTTGCCATGGAAATCGCGCCCATACCAAGAGGCTGTCCCCGTTTCATTATAGTCGGGCTCATGGGTTGGAATATACCACGTGCCATTCACCTGATAGGGCGCGCCAATCTTTTGGAAGGCTGGCACATCAGAAGGGCGCACTGCTGGCGCTGGCTCTGGCGCAGACGCGCGAATAGAAATCGATGTTGCGCGCATCTGGCGTTCCGACGGTGCCGCAACTTTCGGTGCTCGGGTCGTTACAGGCGGCAGGGAAGCCATCTGGACCCGCTCTATCGGTGCGCCTTGGTTGGAAGTCGCAGGACTAGGCTTGGTCGTCACGGTCGCAGGTTTTTGCGCCGCAATGGCGACCTTGCGCACGGGCTTAGCACTCGAAACGACTTCAGTAGACGCAGCTTCGCTATTGATGGTGGTGGTCAATGGACGGACATTAGGTGCGGCAGATGCAGGATGAACTGCAAAACCGGCTGCTAATAAGAGTACGCTGGTCCAAAGTGGCCCCGCTATACCCAAATCAATTATTCTATATTTAAAACAATGCGTAACAACTTGTGTCTTTTGTGCCGAATACCGGACCATTTTATGTCCCACCATATTGGACTGCAGTAGTTTCTGCAGACATTCTTCCCGCGCCGGTTGATCCGACTGCGGGTTGCACTCTACAAGAGAGGTTTGAAACCAACGCTTGGAAATTAGGTCGAATTTTATCGATTTGGCATTTTTCTCAGGCGTGACGTCAAAACGCGGACAGGTGGCCGAGTGGTTTAAGGCAGCGGTCTTGAAAACCGCCGTAGGTGGAAGCCTACCGTGGGTTCGAATCCCACCCTGTCCGCCATTTTTCAAATAGGTTTTGTTCTCTTTGTCGCGCAGACCGCAGGGCGATTCTGCAAACCTAGGGCCGCCCCCCCACTCCCCCCACTTGACCCATTCCCCACAACACCGGATACAATTGGCCAACCAAAGCGGGCAGCCAAAAAGTTCGCAGTCAAACAATTCCGGGGGGCGATATGCACTACACAGAACTCAAGCAAGCTTGGACCGAACTGACTTCTGCCGGGCAGCCCTTCGAGATTGAAGAGATTGACGTGCGGGGCAGCAAGGTCCGCAGTTACAAGCACGCCCCGCCCAATATTCGCGCCGTCTGGCTCTCGACTGTGGCCTTTAGCGACCGGGATTATTTGGTCTATCAGGATGAGCGTATCACTTATGGCCAAGCGCATGAGAAGGTGAATGCCATTACCGCGTGGCTGTGGGGCCAAGGTGTGCGCCGGGGTGACCGGGTTGCCGTGGCGATGCGCAACTATCCCGAATGGATGCTGCTCTATTGGGCTTGTGTCTCGATTGGCGTCGCTTGCGTCGGCATGAATGCTTGGTGGATCACCGATGAGTTGGAATATGGCCTGAAGGATTCGGGCCCTAAGGTGTTGTTCTGCGATTCTGAGCGTCTGGCCCGGGTGATGGAGCGGCCGGATATGGCTGCGGGCATTACGCTTGTGGGCGTGCGCTGCGACACGCTCCCGGCTGGAGTTGTGCCCTATGAAGAGGTAATCGCTGGCGGCGGCGCGATGCCGGAAGTAGACGTTGATCCAGACGATGACGCCTGCATCTTTTACACATCTGGCACCACAGGATTTCCAAAGGGTGCGCAATTGACCCATCGCGGCTGCGTCGCCAATCTAATGAATATGAGTTTCTCGGGCCAGGTCCAAGGCCTTGCCACCCTGCGCGCCAATGGCATTGACCCTGCCAGCGTGCCAGCACCAAATCCGCCGGTTGGCCTGATCACAACGCCCTTGTTCCATGTGACCGCCAATAATTGCGCCGCCTATGTCGCCACGGCGAGCGGTGGCACCATGGTATTGATGTATAAATGGGATGCAGGTGAAGCACTGCGCCTGATTGAAACCGAAAAGGTAACGGCGATGAGTGGCGTGCCGACTATGGCGCGCGAAGTCATCACGCACCCCGATTTTGCCACGACTGACACCTCCAGCTTGCTCACGTTAGGCGGCGGTGGCGCGCAACTTCAGCCCGATCTTGTCGCCAAGATTGATGCCTCTGTCCCCACGGCCAGACCCAATACCGGCTATGGCATGACCGAGACCTGCGGCATCATCACGGCTGTCAGCGCTGACTTCTTCGTCGACAAGCCCGCCAGTTGTGGCCCCGCCATGCCGACCTTTGAAGCCCGCTGCGTCGATGACAATGGCAATTTCTTGCCGGTTGGTGAGATGGGTGAGCTGTGGGTCAAAGGCGCACCGGTCATCAAGGGCTATCTCAACCGGCCCGACGCGACCAAGGAAAGCATCACCGAAGGTTGGCTCCATACAGGCGATGTGGCGCGTATTGATGAAGATGGCTTTATCTTCCTCGTAGACCGCAAGAAGGACATGGTTCTGCGCGGCGGCGAAAATGTCTATTGCGTTGAGGTTGAAGCCGTCGCCTATCGCCATCCTGCCGTCGCCGAATGCTGTGTCTTCGGCGTGCCCGACGACCGCTTAGGAGAGGAAGTGGGTGCCGCCATTCTGGTGCGCCCTGACGCCAGCCTGACCGGTCAAGAATTGCGCGAACATTGTTTGGCCCTGATGGCGAAACACAAAGTGCCACGTTATGTCTGGTTCTTAAGCGAGGCTATCCCCCGCAATGCGTCGGGCAAGTTCTTGAAGCGCGCCCTGAGGGATAGCTTGAAGGTGGATGACGCGCATTAGGGCCAAACCCCTCACCGCTTCTTCTTAGCCTTAATCGCAGACTTCACCGCTGGCTTTGGCTTAGGCGGTGGTGGAGGATCGGTGCGGATAGCGGTCACAACGATGGGCACCACGGGGGCCTTGCCGGGGAATGGGCCGCCGGTAGGTGCACGCTCGACCTTCGCCATGGCCTCCACCACTTCCCAGCCAGCCGTTACCCGTCCAAATACGGCATAGCCCGTTGTGTTGGGTGGGGCCTTAGGATCGGCATTCAAGGACGGATTATCCGCCAAGTCGAAATAGAAGCTGGAGTGACCTGAGTTTAGCGCATCACCGCGCGCGAGCGCGACTGCACCCTTGGCGTGCTTATTGGTCGCCGTTTCTAGTTCGACTGGGCTTAAAGGCGGATAGCGGCCTTTGAACTGGGCGTCCAAGTCGCCGATTTGAATGATAAAGCCCGGCTCGATCCGAAAGAAAGACGCCCCGATAAAGTGATTGGTCTGAAACATCTTCAGCATGTGGGCGCTGGTCTTGGGCGCACCCACAGGGTCCAAAGTGATCTCAATCTCGCCCATGGACGTGTTGAGGAAGATCTTCGGGGCTGGCGTCACAATGGGCACAACTGCGGCGGGCGCTGCAGGTTGCACGGGCGTCTGGGCGAGTGCGGTTCCGGCTATAACCAAGCCCGCGAGTGTTGCGAAAAAAGTACGACGGATCACCTCGGGCCTCTCTCTCTTCCCAATACAAAGAAAACCTAGCTCGCTGTCTCGCCAAACAACTCCCGCCCGATCAACCAGCGGCGGATTTCACTGGTGCCGGCGCCGATCTCATAGAGTTTGGCATCGCGCAAAAGACGGCCTGTGGCATAATCATTGATATAGCCATTGCCGCCCAAGCATTGAATGGCCTCTAGAGCCATCCAGGTCGCCTTCTCAGCGGCATAGAGGATGGCTCCTGCCGCATCCTTGCGCGTGGTCAGCCCACGGTCACAGGCCTTGGCCACGGCATAGACATAGGCACGCGTGGTCGACAGCGTGACATACATGTCGGCAATCTTGCCTTGCATCAGCTGAAACTCGCCAATGGCTTGGCCAAATTGTTTGCGCTCATGGATATATGGAAGAACAACATCGAGGCAGGCTTGCATGATGCCGATCGGGCCAGAGGCCAGAACCGCGCGTTCATAATCAAGGCCAGACATCAAAACCTGCGCGCCCTTGTTCAGAGGCCCCATCAGATTTTCTTCCGGCACTTCGCAATCTTCAAATACGAGCTCTCCGGTTGGCGAGCCGCGCATCCCGAGCTTGTCGAGGCTTTGGGCGACAGAGAAGCCCTTGAAGTCTTTCTCGATCAAAAAGGCGCTTATCCCGCGTGAGGCTGCTTCAGGCTCAGTCTTGGCATAGACGATCAACGTATCGGCGTGTTTGGCATTGGTAATCCAGAACTTGCCGCCATTAAGGACATAGCGATCGCCCTTCTTATCAGCCCGCAAGCGCATCGAGACCACATCTGAGCCCGAGCCACTTTCCGACATGGCCAATGCGCCAACATGTTGCCCTGAAATCAGCTTGGGTAGATAGCGCGCCTTTTGCGCCGCCGTGCCCCAGCGCCGCAATTGATTGACACACAGATTTGAGTGCGCCCCATAGGATAAGCCAACCGAGGCCGAGGCGCGGCTGATTTCTTCCATCGCCACAACATGTTCAAGATAGCCAAGGCCAGAGCCGCCATCGGCCTCGTCCACAGTTATGCCCAACAGGCCGAGGTCACCCAGTTTTGGCCAAAGGTCGCGCGGGAATTCGTCGCTGCGGTCAATCTCGGCGGCACGCGGGGCAATCTCTGCGGCGGCAAAGCGTTCGACGGTTTCACGAATAGCATCGGCGGTCTCACCGAGGTCGAAATCGAGGCTGGGATAGGAGTTTCTAAGCATGGCTTACCATGCGCGAGCCTGCCTGCGAGTGCAAGCAAAAGGGTAAGCATTTAGGGCAGTAACGCTGTCTCGTCGCCGCCTTCTGGGCCACGGGCCAAGAACACTGCAGAGGTCCCAACCGCAACAAAACCAAACGCAGCCGAGAGGATCGCTATGATCCCCTGCAGGCTAATGGGCTTCCCCTCAGGTTCTGGCGTTAGCGCACCCATAAGATGGGCGAACCATAAGCCGCCAGCCAGAAAAACGGCCCCAACTACCAGCATAGCCCAAGTCAGCGCCCGGGTAGATGCAGCTGGCTCAAGCACGGGTGGCCGTGCGATTTCGACCCCCCCTGGGGCCATTGCCTCAGATGCTGGTTCGAGTTCTGGAGCCCAGGGCGCTAATGTGCGCAGTCCATCATTGGCAGGCACGCGCTGGCTTTGATCCAACTGATTAGCCGCGATACCATCTTCATTTGGGAAAGGCACCAAGACAGGATCAGCCACAACGGCCACTGGGGCTTCATTGCTTTGTTCTGTTTGGAGTTCAGCAGCAATGACAGCATTAGGCTCTTCAAGGGGCGCGTCCGCCTTCAGTTCAGGCGATGGGATCGCTTCTGTCAGGACTTTTACAGGTTCGGCTATCTCGGCTTTAGATGGCTCAGGCAGCCAACTTGGCGAGGGATCGGTTGCAATCGTGGCCCCATCTGCACCGACGCCGAAAGCAACGTCACGCGGATCAGAGGCATGGGATAGCAATGCTGCCGTATAATCAATTTCCGGGCTCAAAACCGAGCTAGGCGCGGCGGGGCGTGGACCTAAAGGTTCTAGGAACAGAGCAGCCTCAGCAGCCCTGCGACGAACCAAAGCATCAATCACCAAAACGCGGCCATTTACCCGAGCCCGACGCCACGCATGCATGGCAAGGGCGGCCGCAATAGGTTGGCCTTGGTTCAAATAGCGCAGCACGTCGCAGGTCGCGAAGTTTGACACGCCAATGTTGAACGCAAACGACACCAAAGCGTCGAATTGATTTTGATTTAAGGGGGTCAAAGCCGACTGGCGCACCATATCTTCGACGGGACGCAAATCCCAACGAAGCAAGTCTTCTGCTTCCGCGCGCGAGACCGACAGGCCCTCACGTGCTGTTGCGACATGGCCAAAGCCCAGCGTCCACCGCCCGTCGGGGGTTTTGGCCGCACGTGCACGGAAGCCTTCAAAACTGGCTATCAGGTCCAATGCAGCGCGAGACGCAGTGAGTCTGGACATTTTTCGTTCCAAAAAGAGACGGATTCCGCCCGGTGAGGATGGCTGTGCAGGATTGATGCCGTTTTTGTCCACAAGGCTGCTCGACAAGCGGGGGGCAATCCTGCACCTTTGCGTCATCGACAAACGACACATCAAGCAAGGATCAGACCATGTTGGGCAAGCGGACGAGCCTTTTTCAGCGCGCTTTGGGGATTGGGGCGCTGGCTCTTGTGGTTTGTGCAAGCCCGGCGCTCGCGCAATCCACGCCACGTGCGCCGGCGAAACCTTGGAGCGCCTTGACCAGTGCTGAGTTGATCAGCGCAGCGCCGAATGACGCTTGGGCCAAACTTGATCAAAGTCGCCTGCTTTATCTCTCTTTCGAGCCAACCCAAGCAGGCGCGCAGACACCTGCCCGTGTGATCATCCTGCTGGCCCCAGATTTTGCGCCCAATCATGTGCTGGCCTTGGATGAAATGCTGGCCAAAGGCTTCTTCAACGGCCGTAACATTGTTCGGAGCCAAGACAATTACGTCGTCCAATGGGGCGATGGTGCGGCTGCAACCGCGCAAGGCTTTGCTGGGGGACGGATGGTTGCGGAGTTTGACCGTACCTATGGGACTGAGTTCACGCCGCTTGAGCTGAAGGACGGCGACGTCTATGCGCCAAAAATTGGCTTCTGGCGCAACTGGCCAGTGGCCTGGGACCCGAAGGCCAAGCGCTATTGGTTGCCCCATTGCTATGGCATGGTGGGGGCAGGACGCGACGAGGCAGCCGATTCAGGCGGCCCTGCTGAACTCTACGCCGTCAATGGCCACAGTCCGCGCGCGTTGGACCGCAATGTCACGCTTCTCGGCCGGGTCGTCGATGGCATGGATCAGTTTGCGACTTTGCCGCGCGGCAGTGAGGCAATGGGCTTTTACACCTCTGGCCAAACCAAGCCAAAGATCATCAAAGCAGAATTAGGCTCCAGATTGCCAGCCACTGAGCAGGTAAGCCTTGAGGCTTTGCGAACCGATCACGCGATTTATGCTGAAGTCCTTGAAAGCCGCAGGAACCGCCGCGATAGCTGGACCAAGTTTAAAGCAGGCAAGCTAGAGCTGTGCAATGCACCCCTGCCCGTGCGGATCAGCGCTAAAGAATAATCAGCGTCGCGAGGCCTAAGAACGCCACAAATCCCACCATATCGGTGACAAAGGTGACAAGCACGCCGGAAGATACAGCAGGGTCTTGCCCCAAGCGCTTAAGCGTTAGCGGGATCAAAATGCCTGCAAGGCCTGCAACCGACAAATTCAGCAGAATCGCCAAAGCGATGGTGACGGATAACAGGACGCTTTGGAACCAAATCAAGGCCACACTCGACAAGAGCACGGCGAAAACGGCGCCATTGACCAATCCTGTGATCATCTCACGCAGGATGATCCGGCCCGAATTACCCGGTGTAAGTTCTCGCGCCGCCAGCGCGCGAACGGCAACGGCAACAGTTTGGGTACCCGCATTGCCACCCATGGAGGCGACCATTGGCATCATCACGGCAAGCGCCACAATCTTTTCGATGGAAGCTTGGAATTTGCTGATCAGCACGGACGCGATCAATGCTGTCACGAGATTGATCACCAGCCAAGGCAAACGCGACTTAACCGATGCCCACACCGAGTCGGCGGTTGACGCATCGCGCACACCGGCCAGTGCCAACAAGTCCTCCTCGTTTTCGTCCTGAATAACGCGCACGATGTCGTCGACGGTGATCATGCCGGTCAAACGACCGCTGCGATCGACCACAGGGGCTGAAATCAAGTGGTATTTTTGGAAGGCGTGGGCCACGACTTCTTGGTCGGTCTCTGGATCGACTATGATCTCAGGCGCTTCCATCAGGTCTTGCAGCAGCATGGTGCGCTTGGCCCGCATCAGCTTTGAGACTGGGATAGCCCCAATCGGCCGCATCGCAGGGCTAACGACATAGATATCGAAGAAGAGATCGGGCAAGTCCTCGCCCGTCTTGCGCATGAAGTCGATGGTTTGCCCAACATCCCAATGCTGTGGTGCGGCCACAAACTCCCGCTGCATCAGGCGGCCAGCAGTTTCCTCATCAAACGAAAGCGCGCCTTCAACGGCCACGCGGACATCATCAGACGCCGCAGCAAGAACTTCTGCGCGGTCTTCATCATCCAATTCGGCTACAATCGCGGCCGCGTCATCGGTATCGAGATCATCTAGCTTTTGCGCCAGCTTGCTGGCTGGAATGAATTCCAGTGCAAATTCGCGCAATTCATCTTCCAGTTCCGCATAGACTTCTGCGTCGAGGTCTTCGCCAATCAGCGTGAAAATCGTCCGCGCGGTTTCTTTGGGTGCGTTTTGCAGAAGCTCTGCAACGTCGGCAGGGTGCATAGGCAGCAACAGCCGACGCAGCAACGGCCCGTCATGATCGCCAGCGGCCCCGATCACCTTAACAGTAATCAGGCGGTCTGGCCCGTGATCAGGATTAGTGGGGTCGACCCCCAGGGCTTTTAGATCGTCCATGACTGTCACTTTCCGTCATGTCGTTAGCCCCTAAGTTTGCTTGCCTGTATCATCATGCTGGTAGCAGATACAGGCAATAAAGCCATCTTTCCGTTGGTGTGCCCAAGAGGACTCGAACCTCCACGGGTCTCCCCACTAGCACCTCAAGCTAGCGCGTCTACCAGTTCCGCCATGAGCACGTTCCGGAAAGAGCGGCGCTTTTAGTAGAACACGCCGCCAATGTGAAGCCCTTATGCCTGCATCTTGCCAGTTCCAAACAGTAAAGGACTGCTAGGGCCCTGCGAGATAGTCATAAACATCTGCCTCGCCGGTGATTTCAACCGAAATCTTATCGTCATCAAGCTGGATGTCGCCGCGGGCCACTGGGTGGTTATTGACCAGAACCCAAACCGGATCATTGGGCGAAGCCGTCAAAGGAATAACGGCACCGCGACCCATCCGGAGGAGCTGGTGCATGGGCAAGGAAGATCGTCCGACCAAGACCGAAATTTCGACCATGACCTTTTCAATCTGCGAGGGGGGGTGTTCACTATTATCTGTCACGGGACTAGATAGAACCCATGAGTGTTGGGACTTGGTTAACGCGCGTAAAGATACTGCAAATACTGGAGAAATTGACGTGATTGAATGGGCTGTGTCGGAAAAACCGGTCGAGTATGAGGCCGCAGTGGCCTTTATGGAGGCTCGTGCCGCCGAAATTGCTGCAGGAACAGCGAATCAATTGGTGTGGCTACTTGAGCACCCGCCTTTATATAGCGCCGGCACAAGCGCGAAATCTTCAGACCTGTTACCGGGCGCCAGCTTCCCAGTGTTCAAAAGTGGTCGTGGTGGTCAATACACCTATCATGGGCCCGGTCAGCGCGTTGCTTATCTCATGCTCGATTTGCGCCATCACAAACGTGACGTGCGCGCCTTTGTCCAATCGGTTGAAAATTGGGTGATTGATGCGCTGGCGCAATTTACCATCAAGGGCGAGTTACGCTGTGGCCGGGTCGGTGTTTGGGTGGACCGCACACATCCTGGCTTTGCCCGTCACGAGGATAAGATAGCCGCCGTTGGCTTGCGGGTGAAAAAATGGGTCAGCTTTCACGGCATCAGCCTGAATGTGGAACCGGACCTCTCTCACTTTGACGGGATTATTCCTTGCGGGATCCAAGAAGACGGTCTCGGTGTCACGTCTTTGGTCGATCTCGGCCATCCGGTCACATACGCCGAAGTCGATGAAGCTTTACGCCAAACCTTTATCGCTCGCTTTGGCGCAGTTTCCGCTGTCGATGCGCCCTGTTGAAAAGCGTGCTTGGAAAGCCATTGACCTTGAAAAACTTTGGCTGATAAGCCCGTGCTGATGAACACACGCACCGCCAGACCGCTTCTCTTATCTTTCGTTTTGGCAGGCCTTTTCGTGATGCCTGTGCAAGCCCAAAGCGTGCCGAAGGATTATCGCGATTGGAGTGTGAGCTGCAGCAATATCAAGACCTGCACAGCGGTTTCCATCTCAGGTCTGAATGAAATGGGCGTCAGTGCCCGCCCGCGTGGTGTTCGGGCCGAAACGGAAATGGGTTGGCTTTGGTTGGAGCTTGAGGCAGGTCCTGCCGCTAAGCCCAGGATCATCTATTCTGCCATGTATAGTTCAGCCCAGCCGACGCCCAAAGACGGCAGCCTGCGCATCGTTGGCCGAGACGGGCGACCCTTGGCAAACGGAAATTTCCTCCTCACACCCGATGAGAGCGGTGCGAGCCTATTGCCGAGCGCTGATGTGGATCGGTTCATCGCATTAGCCAAAAACGGCCATGCGGTGGTCTATTCAAGCGGTGCAAACCGCCAAGTGCAGTCCTTCGCCAGCCTGTCAGGATTTGTGGCAGCACTGCGTGCGATTGAAGCGGCGCAAGGTCGAACGGGAACTGCAGCGGCCTGGATAGATAAAGGTAAGTTGGCGCGAGATCGCGTGCCCCCTGCTCCGGCGGTCCCAAGCATCAATGCCGTTGCCTTTACGAAGCTATCGGCCCGAACCAATGTGCCCAAATCCGTGCGCGATAGCCGCAAGGCCGAATGCGATGACAGCGAGCGTTATGACCCAGGCGGGCAAGGCATTGAGGGCTTTAGTCTGGGCAAGGGCCGGATCCTGTGGTCGGTGCCCTGTGGGGCTGGTGCTTATAATGCGTGGTCGAAATTCTACCTGCAGCAAGGTAACGCCGCCGTGGTGCCTTATCCCTTCCTTGGTCCTGAACGCGCTGCGTCGGACGAAGATGCGCACAGCCTCGTCAATGTCAGCATCGAGCCAGAGACAGGGCAAATTAGTGCTTTCTCAAAAGGGCGCGGCATTGGGGATTGCGGAACCGCGGAAACCCATACTTGGGACGGTACGCGCTTTGTATTGACCACTATGATCGAGATGAACGCCTGCAGCGGACTGTTGCCCGACCTCTGGCCGCAACGCATCAAGACCGAAGTTGTCCTGCCTGCCAAAGCAAAACGCTAAGAAGACTGGGACGCTTAAAGCCCCAACTTTGCCTTGATCACGTCATTGATAACAGCAGGGCTGGCCTTGCCGCCAGTTGCCTTCATCAATTGACCAACCCACCAGCCTAGCGCCTTTGGCTTGGTGCGGGCTTCTTCCACTTTGTCGGGATTAGCTGCGATCAAAGCGTCAACGGTCTCTTCGATTAGGCCCGTGTCTGTCTCTTGCTTCAGGCCTTCGCGCTCCACAATGACCAAAGGCGCGTCGCCCGTTTCGATCATGCGCGGGAAGACCTCTTTGGCGATCTTGCCATTGATCGTGCCATTGCTGATCAGATCGACCAATTCGCCCAAACGCTCTGCCGAAACAGGGGTTTGGGCCAAAGACTTGTCATGCTTATTGAGCCAGCCGAACAATTCCACCGTCATCCAGCCATTAACCAGTTTGGCATCACGGCCCTTGGCAGCGGTCTCAAAGAAGTCTGCCGCGTCCTTATCAGCGACCAGCACAGCCGCATCATAAGGCGACAGGCCGTAATCAGCCTTGAAGCGCTGCTTCTTGGCATCGGGCAGTTCAGGTAGGCTTGCTTTGATCGCGTCCACCCAAGCTTGATCCAGCTCTAAAGGCAACAAGTCTGGGTCTGGGAAATAGCGATAATCATGCGCATCTTCTTTTGAGCGCATGGAACGGGTCTTGCCGGTCTTCACATCAAACAAGCGGGTTTCTTGGCTGATGGAACCGCCATCTTCCAAGACCTCAATCTGACGATGCGCTTCATAATCGACCGCCAAGGCCACATAGCGGGTCGAGTTCACATTCTTGATTTCACAGCGCGTGCCAAAGGGCGTACCGGGCTTGCGGACCGACACATTGACGTCTGCCCGCATCGAGCCTTCATCCATATTGCCATCGCAGGTTCCCAGATAGCGCACCAAAGCCCGCAGTGCTTTGAAATAATTGGCCGCTTCTTCGCTCGACCGGATGTCGGGCTTGGAGACGATTTCCATCAAGGCACAGCCAGAGCGGTTCAGATCGACATAAGTGGCGCGGGGGTCGAGATCATGGATCGACTTGCCGGCATCTTGCTCTAAGTGAATGCGCTCAATGCGGATGGGAACCGTCTCGCCATTATCGCAATCAACGTTCAATGTGCCCTCACCCACGATTGGGTGGGCGAACTGGCTGATTTGATAGCCTTGTGGCAAATCGGGATAGAAATAATTCTTCCGATCAAACCGGCTCCACAAATTGATCTTGGCCCCAAGGCCAAGGCCCGTACGCACCGCTTGTTCAACGCAGAAGCGGTTCAATACCGGCAACATGCCAGGCATGCCCGCATCGACTAGGCTAACGTGTGCGTTTGGCGCGGCACCGTAAGAAGCACTCGCCCCGGAGAACAGCTTAGACTGCGCACTCACCTGCGCATGGACTTCAAGCCCCACAATAATTTCCCAATCACCGGTGGCCCCAGCCACAAGTTGGTCAGGACGGGCGGAGCGGATATCAAGGTCATTGGCGAGTGTGGTCATGATGTCTTCATAACGGGGCTGAGCGGTTTGGCAAAGAACGCAAAACACTAAGAACTGGCGACCCAAGCAGGGCTCGAACCTGCGACCGTCCGCTTAGAAGGCGGATGCTCTATCCTGCTGAGCTATTGGGCCTAGTGAGACCAGGGTTCACGGCGGTAAAAGGTGAAGTTGTCAGAGTAAGCACGCGGGATCCGCTTAGGCTCTTGCCGATCAATAACCTGAAACGCCAGATTGTATTTTTGCGCGTAGGCTATTGCCTCATCGCGCGTATCAAAGGTCAAACGCACTTGACCTTGGGTATCAGCTGACGAGGTCCAGCCCATTAAGGGATCAGAGGAGCGCACGGCAGCGGATTCAAATTCTAGCATCCAAACATTATTCTTCGCCCGGCCCGACTGCATGGCGTTTTTGGCTGGACGGAAGATTCTTGCAAATGTCATGAAGGCCTCGAAACTAGATGTCTCATCATGAGCGCGTTCGGCAAAAATGTAAAAGCGGGCAATGCACTAAAATAGCACGTCCCGCTCGTCACAAACGACCAAAATGGTCGGGGAGACAGGATTCGAACCTGCGACCCTCTGGTCCCAAACCAGATGCGCTACCAAACTGCGCTACTCCCCGAGAGGCGCGCGTATAGCGCGACCAAGCCGTTTAGGGCAAGCGCCCTAAACAGATTTTACTGAAGTCTCACTTTTTTCTACGGGCAGCAGGAAAAATTCTGTGAGTCACACGTTGGCCAGCGGCCAGCCCCAAACGACGAGATTCGCCCGCACCAATCTCCAAAACCGCTAAAACTGGCCCGTCAGAAGGAATGAGTGCGCGTGACATTGGCTGTGCATTCGCCGCAATATTGGCAATGCGACCATCGGCGCGAATGAAGATGAGGTCGAGCGAAACCAGCGTGTTTTCCATCCAGAAAGTTGCTGATTCCGGGGTCTTAAAATCAAACAGCATGCCAGTGCCGCGTGGCACTTGGGTCCGCCACATCATCCCGATCTCGCGCGAGCGAGGTGTGTCGGCCATTTCAACGTTGAATGACCGAACACCTGCCGGTGTCGCGATCGACAATTTCTCAACCCGCAAGCCGCGCTGCGGCCCCTCAATGGCCACAGCTTGAGCAAAGGACGCGGATGGGAGGGCGGAACAAGCCACGAAGGCAAGGAAAAAGAAATGAAGTAGCTTCGTCATACCCCTCTCCTAACACGGCGCGTTGAGGTCAGCCAAGATGGCATGAACCCGACCAAGTCGCCACAGCTCAACTTGCTTCAGAGTGTCAGGCGCGCACAATTGCTGTGGCGATAACTCCCTTGGCACTGCGCTCAACACGGGCCCGCAGGACTTCCCCGACATCGACCATATCAATGCCGCCGCGGCGCAAAGTGCCCACATGCAAGAAGATATCTTCAGAGTCTGGTCCTTCGCTGGTCAGACCAGCAAAGCCATATCCTTTCGACCGGTTGAACCAATTGACCGTGACGGGAACAAATTGATCCACATCTTCTGGCGGTGGCCGAAAGACCGGCCGCAAGCTCAAAATCCGAACAACTTGCAGGCCTCGATCGCGCTCCGCTGTCAAAACAGTGATCTCGTCGCCCTCTTTAGGGATGGCGGTCAAGTGCTTCCGCAGCACGCCAATATGCAATAAAACATCAATTTAATTGGGGTTTTCGCTATCATCTGCCCTTAGCTGAACAAAGCCAAAGCCTTTGACTGGATCGAACCATTCTACGATGCCCTCTGCCAAAGTACCCAAAGGCTCTTTCCCCATGGCCAGAACAGTTTCTAACAATTGGTGTGTCACAACTCTTGATCCCTTCGCTCAAATTGCTAGAGCGCGAGCTCCGTTACGGCGGACTTTTAGAATGAGCCCTGAGCGAGCCCCTCGCACCCGAACCTTAGTATCACCAAAGGGTAGGAAAACACACGGTTTACGAGAGCGCATGATGTTTGTGAAGAAAACGAAAGCCCGTGATTGCTAACACAAAGGCTTGACCCACGGGCCAAACAAGAGCCCATATCAAGGCGCTTTTGTTTGCGTTAAAATTCAAGGAATCCCGCTGAATGGCTGCCAATGCCGCTCCAAAATCCAGTTTGTTTGATGACCTAGAGCCAGCAGGCGTCTCTGCAGCCACCGCGGGCTATTCCGCGAAAGACATCGAAGTGCTTGAAGGGTTGGAACCTGTTCGCAAGCGGCCTGGCATGTATATTGGCGGCACTGATGCCCGCGCGATGCACCATTTGTTCGCAGAAGTGCTCGACAATTCGATGGACGAGGCCGTTGCCGGTCATGCAACGCGCATTGAGGTGACCCTAGAGGCCGATGGTGCCCTCGCGGTCTCGGATAATGGGCGCGGCATTCCAATCGACCCCCACCCGAAATATGTCGACAAGTCCGCGCTTGAAGTCGTTATGACCGTGCTGCACGCGGGCGGCAAGTTCTCGGACAAAGCCTACCAGACCTCTGGCGGCTTGCACGGGGTGGGCGTGTCGGTCGTTAACGCGCTATCCGATCGCCTCGAAGTGGAAGTGGCTCGCGACAAGCGGCTCTTCCGGATGGCGTTTTCACGCGGGATACCCCAAGGCCCAATCGAACACTTGGGCGCGGTGCATAATCGTCGTGGTACGGTTGTGCGCTTTCACCCGGATCCAGAGATTTTTGGCGAAGGTGCCAGCCTTGATCCAGCGCGCTTGTTCCGCATGGCCCGATCCAAGGCCTATTTGTTCCGGGGCGTAGAGATTCGTTGGAAATGCGCGCCCGAACGCATTCGTCCCGGTGATTCCACGCCTTTGGAAGAAGTTTTGTGCTTCCCGAATGGTCTGGCCGACTATCTCCAAAGCAGCATTGGCGAAGCCCCAACCGTCACCTCCACCATGTTTGCCGGGCGCACGTCGCAAGCTGGCGGTCATGGTGCGGTGGAGTGGGCCTTGACTTGGGGTGTGCGTGGGTTTGGCGACCGTGATGGCTTCCTATTGTCCTATTGTAACACCATCCCCACGCCAGAAGGTGGCACGCATGAGCAAGGCCTCCGGACGGTAATCTCCAAGGGCTTACGCAATTATGGAGAGTTGGTGGGCGACAAGAAGGCCGCTCAAATCACCTCTGAAGACGTGTTTGGCACCGCAGCAGCCCTGATCAGCGTCTTTGTACGCGAACCAGAATTTGTCGGTCAGACCAAGGACCGCTTGGCGACGGCAGAAGCATCCCGCATTGTTGAAAACGCCATCCGAGATCCGTTTGACCAATGGTTGGGGGCAAGCCCACGTGAAGCGCGGGCTCTCTTAGATTGGGCGATTGCTCAGGCCGATGATCGGCTCAAGCGGCGCAAAGAAAAAGAAGTGCAACGCCAAAGCGCGACGCGCAAATTGCGCTTGCCTGGCAAGCTGGCAGATTGTGCGCGTCAAGACGCTGTTGGCACCGAAATCTTCATAGTCGAGGGTGATTCGGCAGGTGGTAGCGCCAAACAGGCGCGCGACCGCAATACCCAAGCCATTTTGCCTTTGCGTGGTAAGATCTTGAACGTCGCCAGCGCGGGCGGTGACAAGCTTGCTGGCAATCAAGAACTCTCTGACCTCGCCCTTGCTTTAGGGGTCGCTCCGGGCAGCAAGTTCCGGGTTCAAGACCTGCGCTATGAGCGCGTCATCATCATGACTGACGCAGACGTCGACGGGGCTCATATCGCCGCGCTGCTCGCCACTTATTTCTTCCGGGCCATGCCGCAATTGGTGCATTCGGGCCGCTTATTTGTTGCCTTGCCGCCACTCTACCGCCTGACCCATGGCGGCAAGACGGTCTATGCCAAAAACGACGCGCACAAGGATGAGTTGTTGAAGACCGCCTTCAATCCTCGCGCCAAAGTCGAGATTGGACGGTTCAAAGGCTTGGGCGAAATGATGCCGGCGCAATTGAAGGTCACGACCATGAACCCGGCCACCCGCACGCTTGCGCGTTTGGTCATTCCCGAGGGTGATTTGCCCAGCGTGGGTGAGTTGGTTGAAACGCTGATGGGGCGCAAACCTGAGTTGCGCTTTAAATGGCTTCAAGAAAATGCCCGCTACGCAGAAGAGCTGGACGTCTAGGTCAATGCTGGCGCTCAAGCCCAATTGCGAATGCTGCGACTGCGATTTGCCAGCCGATAGTGCTGAAGCCTTCATCTGTACCTTTGAGTGCACCTATTGTGAAACATGCGCGACCGGAAGGCTGGCTGGTGTATGCCCCGCTTGCCAAGGAAATCTGGTTCAAAGGCCAATCCGGCCAGCTAGCGCTCTGGCTCGTTTCCCGGGCCAAACGGAGCGGTCACCCATCAAAGCTGCCTGCCAGTCAAAATAGGTTTGAGCCTCTTGCTCTTCCTTACTTTCCAAGCCACACACGTCCCAACAATTAGGGAGATGAGGGCATGAGCCAGCAATTTGATATCATCGTATTTGGCGCGTCAGGCTTTACCGGCCGATTGGTGGCTGAGTATCTTGCAGCAACCTATCCAACCGGCGTGAGCTGGGCGATGGGTGGGCGCAGCTTGGAAAAGCTGGCGCAAGTTCGTGACGAAATTGGTGCGCCTGCGAATACACCGCTTGTCGTCTGCGACAGCGATGATGCCGCTTCCTTGAAGGCGATGGTCACCTCGACCAAAGTGGTTCTTACAACGGTTGGCCCCTATCAGCTCTATGGCAATGGCTTGGTTGCTGCCTGCGCTGAGCACGGTACCGACTATGTTGACTTGTGTGGCGAGCCTGCTTGGATGCGCAAGATGATCGACGCGCACGAGGCTGCTGCCAAAGCGTCGGGCGCGCGCATTGTGTTCTCGTGCGGCTTTGACTCTATCCCCTTTGATCTTGGCGTCCAAATGGCGCAAGAAGCGCTGATCGCCAACACGGACAGCCCAGGGACCAAAGTTAAAGGTCGGGTCCGCAAGATGAAAGGCACGTTCTCGGGCGGCACGGCAGCCAGCCTAAAAGCCACCATGGCCGCTGCGATGAGCGAGCCCGGTGTCCTCGACCTGTTGCGCAACCCATTTGCGCTTACCCCTGGCTTTGAAGGCCCAACCCAGCCCCATGGCATGAAGCCTTATTTGGACGAAGAAATGGGTGTCTGGGTCGCCCCCTTTGTGATGGCCCCAATCAATACTCGCAACGTACACCGTACCAATGCACTCCTCGGTCACAAGTACGGCGCTGGCCTAGTTTATGAGGAAATGATGGTGACCGGGCCCGGCGAAAAGGGTGAGGCCATGGCCAATGCGATTGCGGGCGACAAAAGCCTCGGCGGTGAAGGTGGGCCAAAGCCCGGCGAGGGTCCGTCGAAAGAAGAACGTGAGACAGGCTTTTACGATGTGCTGTTCATTGCGCAGTCTGACACCGGCGCCGAAGTCCAAGTCGCCGTCACCGGTGACCGCGATCCGGGCTATGGCTCGACTTCCAAGATGATTGCCGAATCCGCTTTGTGCCTCATCAACGAAGCCAAAGATGCCGCTGGCGGGATTTGGACACCAGGTGCCGTCATGGGCCCTGCCCTTCGCGCCCGTCTTGTGAAAAGCGCTGGCCTCACCTTTGATATCGTGACTGGCTAAAGCCCAAAGACGTTAGACGCTGCGGCGCGCTTTGAGGGCCGCCAGCAGCGTCCCGTCGTCCAAATGATCCAATTCCCCGCCAACTGGCACGCCATGGGCCAGCTTGGTGGTAGCGACGCCACTGTCGACCAAAATATCGGCGAGATAATGAGCAGTGGTTTGACCTTCCACCGTGGCAGCCAAGGCCAGAACAACCTCGGTGATGCCACCTTCTTGAATGCGCGCCATGAGTCCGCCAATCCGCAAGTCTTCAGGACGCACGCCGTCTAAAGCCGACAAGACGCCGCCAAGAACATGATACTGGCCTGAATAAGCGCCAGAGCGCTCAAGCGCCCAAAGGTCACTCACTTCAACCACCACACACAAAGTGCTCTGATCACGGGCTGGATCAGCGCACACAGAGCACGGGTCTTGTGTATCGAGATTGCCACAAATCTGACAGGCCTTCACCTTTTCAGCTGCATCCGCAAGCGCCTGGCCAAGCGGCTGCATTAAGGCGTCGCGCTTCTTCAAAAGGTGCAAGGCCGCCCGGCGCGCAGAACGTGGACCCAAGCCCGGAAGCTTCGCCAATAGCGCTACGAGTCGTTCAATCTCAGGGCTTGCCGTGGCTCGCTTGGTACGCGCATTCCGATCCGTCATGATCAGAAGGGCATCTTAAAACCTGGGGGCAATGGCAGGCCACCCATCAAATCCTTTTCCATCGCAGCGCGACTGGCTTCGACTTTTTTGCGGGCATCTTCAAAGGCCGCCTTGATCAAGTCTTCGAGAATTTCGACATCCTCTGCCACACACAGACTGGGATCAATCGAGATCGACAAAAGCTTGCCTTCGCCATTGCTGGTGATTTTCACCATGCCGGCACCTGCACTACCTTCAGCCTCAATTTTTTCCATTTTCTTATGCGCATCAGCCACTTTGGACTGCATCTGCTGCATGGTCTTCATCAATCCGCCAAGGTCTTTCATCGCTTTTGTCCTGTTAAATAGGGATACGGCAAGATCCCAGATTATTTCCTAGTCGCCAACGCGGCGGCGGTTAAAGTCTACTGTTAAGACATTGCTGGTCAGGGCTTCGATTTCCTCGTCTCCATCCTCAACCACCGCCTCTAAGGCTACCTCTGGCACCGGTGCCGCGCGGACATCTAGGATGCGGGCACCGGGGAAGGCTTTCATGGCCGCGACGACTTCTGGGGCCTGTTTGGCGGCGTCTACGCGTTCAACCTCTAAGCGCTTGTTGCGTTCGGCAATGCTCTCTTGGCCACCAGAGCCCGCCTCAACCAGCCAGTTTTCGTCGGTTAGCGCCGTAAGTGCCTCGACCGCACGCTTTTGCAAATCTGCCGGCGCATTGGGCAAAAGCTCGATCACCAAATGGCCAGGCACCAGGCTAACCGGGCGAACAAAGCGCTCTAGTTCCGTCACCAAGACAATCTCACGGGCATCTTCTAGTGCCTCCAGCAGGCCCTCAAAGGTCATCACTGCATGCTTCGATGGAGTAGGAGCCGACTGGTTCGCAGGTGTCTCTGCTGACGCTTGGGGCGCTAGCAAAGCCGCGGGTCCACCACTGGGTGTTTGAGACGGCGACGGGCCCGCCAACGCACTGGTTGCCATCGGCTGACCAATCAGGAGACGGGCTAAATCCTCGGGTGGCGGCAATTGCTGAGCCGCACACGCGCGCAACAAGCACATTTCAGCGGCTTGGACGGGATCCGGCGCGCGACCAGATTCTTCAAAGCCTCGCAAGATCAATTGCCAAAGCCGTCCAAGCGACGCAGGGGTTGTGCTGTGGGCAAACGCCTTCATTTGTTGGATATGGTCGCTCGCGCCAGCTGGGTGCCAATCCGCACCCAAAATGTCGCCGCGTGAGATTTCGTGGGTTAGGTCCATTAAGTCGCGCAGAACAAGGCCCGGATCGGCGCCCAAATCATACTGTTCGCGGAAAGCTTGCAGGGCCGTCTTGGCATCACCTTTTAGAATTGCCCCCAGCAAAACCATCGTTCGGCTGCGGTCG
>NZ_JBIIYV010000088.1:0-8910 GCF_044346625.1 Aquidulcibacter sp.
AAGGTGGAGGCTTTGCCCGGTTTGGTGCGGTAATCGCGATCAATCATCGGCTTTAGCTCTTCGACCAAGAAGCGCAGATAGCCGTCACTCAGGGCAGGCCCACCATGTTCCTCAGCCGTACGTGCACGAAGTTTGTCGTCCATCGCCGCTTCAACACCTGCGGGCGAGAAGTCTTGCCGTCGCGTGGACGTATTCCAAACCCCAACCACAATGGCGTCGCTACCTGAAACGGCGCGCTCACGCGCTTCCATCGCGAGATCGACACGCCAAGACTGCCCACCAAAAGCGTGGCTTGCGCCAAAAATATTCTGGCCGTCGTGCATATAGAGGACGGGATAACGGCGCTTGGACTTGCCATAGTCCGCTGGCAGCCAGACGCTCACAGTGCGCGCGCCGGTGAACCGGCTCGGCATGGCTTCATAGCGGACGATCATAGCTTCGTTGGCGTTGGACGTAGTTGGGACCAGAGCAGAGGCAATCAGCCCACCAGTGGCAGCAATCAGGGTTCGACGATCCATTGTTTTGTCCTTTCAGTCTGTCTGGCGTACCCAGATTTGTAGAGTTTGAGCAGGGCTCTCAAGGGTAAGGCTTTGGCCGCCAACGAGTTTGGCATCTTTACCGCGCACGCCTTTGATATGGTCAATCTTTTGGCCGTCAGCGATTTTCTGCCAGCGTCCGGCAGGCAATTGCACCGACGAGAAGGTGGCGGCTTTCGCTCCAGTATTGGTCAAGACCAAAACCTTCTGATCCACCACATAACCCAAGAGATTTTGGTCTTCTGGCGTGATCCATTCAATATAGTCAGGTGCGGGTGCCTTGGCGGTGCGGAAGACGCGGCCGACGTCACTGTTGCGGAAAGCAATGAGACCCCGCCACCATTGGTTCATGGCTACAAAATCATTTGGCGCACCATTCTTCTTGGAGCGATCTAGGTCTGACCAGACAAATTCATTCGGTGTACGGACATTATAGGTGTCTTGCCGGCCTTTGAAGTAAATCGGGCCCGTCGCAGTCTGGCGGATGATTTCTTCGGTGCCGACCATCCCCTTCGAGCGCAGCATCTCAGACCCGCCGTGAAGAACGATGGGGCCAAGGCTAGTTAAGAGGAGACCCGCTGCCACGCGGTAGGGGCCTTCCTCAACACCCTCGAGACCATTCCAGTCTTTGACGGCAAAACGGTCAGCCAAGGTCCAATTGTCGTGGATGTCGGCATAATTGATGCCGCGATTGGTCGATTGCGCCTCTTCTTTCCAACCATTGGCGATCGCCAACATGGCTTGGCTACGCTGGCTGGCATTGCCGCCAGCATAACCGCGATCTGTGGCCTTATCCTGCAAGCGGAATGGGGAGCCGACTAAGGCGTTGCGGGTATCATCTTGGAAAAAGGTGATTGGCGCGTCTTCTTTGTACCAATCCCAATCGGGATTGGCGCGTACGATTGGGTCGGAGACATCGATCCAGGGTTCGCCATAAATGATGACATCATCCCCGACGGCCTTGCGCAGCGCGATCAAGGTCTGCTCGTCGATCTGACCTGCCAAGTCGATGCGGAACCCGTCAATGCCAAACTCGTCAATCAATGACTTGGCTTGATCGATGATCCAACGCTGGGTCATCGGGCGATCTTCGGTCTTCACCTCATTGCCAAAGACGCCAATATGCTGACCAGAATCGCTGGTGCGATAGTAATAGTCACGGTCCAGCACATTGAAATTGAACAGCATGTTGCGGCCGTCCATGTTTTCGCCAGTATGGTTGGGGACGATATCCACGATCACAGCAATGCCGCGATCATGGAAAGCTTGGACGAGATCGCGGAATTGCTCACGCTCCGCCCCAAAGTCGGTGCCCTTTTTCCGGTAGATGTTTTCAATCGCAAAGGCATGAGTGGTACGATACCCCCACTCATAGCTGAGGTCGGCTACGCCTAAGCGCTTCATCTCTGGATCATTGCCAAAGGCTGCCTGCCATTCGGGCTTTGGGTAATGCAGGAATTCCTGCATCGGCAGCAGATGGACGACGTTCACGCCCAAATCTACAATGTGATCAAAGCCAATCTTCTGACCGCTCTTGCTGCGCAGGCCCGGCACGGTGAAGGCCGGGATCGTGCCTTTTAAGTCGTCGGCGACTGGCAATTGTCTCGTGAAGTCTTCAATATGAACTTCATAGGCCACCACGTCTTCCATTTTTGGGCGACCTTTGGCGAGAGGTGTCGCAGGTTTGGTTTTCGGCATAACCCGACTTTTCCCATAAGACTCCGCATTGGCGCGCGCATAGGGATCGGAGATATGGACCGGATTGGTGTCATAGAAATATCGGCCGGGTCCGGGCTTTCCATGCACGGTGAAATCGTAAAAGCTGCCAGCTAGATTGCCCTCAAGCTTGGCCTCCCAAAGCCCGGACTCATCGCGCGCCATGTCGACCACGCGCTTGGCCGCTTCGGGCTTGGCGTCGGCCTGATCATAGAGATAAAGGCGGACTTTCTCAGCGCGGGGGGAGAAGATTGCAAAATGCGTCGATTTACCGTCAGCGGCAATATTGGCCCCTAAAGGCTTGGGCGAATAGAGCGTGCGGAACCACGCGTCCGGCCGAACACGGGCGCTTATGCCCTTTGTCTTCAACTCCAATCGATAAGACGCACGGATATCAATCGGCTGGGCCGGAACTAAAAGGGCGGTTTCAAGGTCATTGGGCAGAATGGTGGCGATGGCTACTTCTTGATTGGCCTGATCTACCAAGCGCCAATCGGCCGGATTAAAGGTGCGCTCTGCCCCTTCGAGGTGCAACCAAATGGCGGATGGTCCGGCAAGTTCAGCCCGCAGGCTGGGCTTCTCTGCTTCTTGGCTGAGGGCAGGCGCACCGACACTTGCCATGAGACTGCCCAAACCGATCCAGAGACTTTTCTTGAGAGACTGGCCAAACATGTTAGCGATCCTTCTTGGGCTAAAATTGAACTCTGTATTGATAGTAAGATTAGGCGGCTGGTGCCCGGCAATTGCGGGCAATGAAGTCTTCGTGGCTTGGCATCTGATCCACCGCCTTCGCGATAATCGTAGAAACATTGCCCAAGAAGCCGTCGAGATCTTCGTCCGATAGGTCGCGAGCGAGAGCATGATAGCTTTCGGGGCGGATACCTTGCCCGATCAGGACTTGCAGCCAGCTTGGTTCGGCAAACAAATCATTGGCCCGCCGCTCTATCCGCCCGGTTTTGCGGAAGAGCTCAATCTTATGGCTCAGGCTGTCGGGGATCGCCATGTTTTGGCAATGCAGCCAAAAGGGCGAGTCGGTGCGTGCATTGGCGTGATAGTGCAAGATCAAGAAGTCGCGTATTAGCGCGTATTCCTCAATTGCTTGCTGATTATACTCATCGCTTAAAACCGTGTCACAGGCCTTCGTCGGGAAGAGGGTGATGAGGCGGCTTACAGCGGATTGGATTAGGTGGATGGAAGTAGATTCCAGAGGCTCCATAAAGCCACTGGCAAGGCCGACCGCGATACAATTCTTGTTCCATAATTTCTTGCGGCGCCCAGTAACAAACTTCAGCGGCCTTGGATCAGCGAGCGGCTTGCCGTCGAGATTGGACATCAATACGCGCTCAGCTTCCTCATCGCTGGTAAAGGCACTGCAATAGACATGGCCATTGCCAATCCGGTGCTGCAGCGGAATTCGCCATTGCCAGCCAGCGTGGCGGGCAGTCGCACGCGTGTAAGGCGTCAATGGCGAAACGGACTCGCACGGCACGGCAAGGGCGCGGTCACAGGGGAGGAAATTCGACCAATCCTCATAGCCTGTCCCTAGCGCTCCTTCGATCAACAGGCCGCGAAAGCCAGAGCAATCCACGAAGAGATCGCCAGACACCACTTCGCCGCTTTCCAGCGTGACGGATTGAATGAAGCCAGAGAGGCCATCAAGCTCTACCGAGCGCACCTTGCCCTCTGTCCGCCTCACCCCGTGATATTCTGAATAGCCACGCAAATAGCGGGCATAGAGACCGGCATCAAATTGAAAGGCCCAAGTCGGGCCGGGCAGGGGAGAGGCCCCTAAGCGCTCCAGCCGGTCAAATCGGTTGGCATAGGCAGACTTGGTTGCTGCCGAATACTCCCAAAGCGAGGTTTCTTTGCCGGAAAGGTTCTGTCGCATCCAATAATGATGGAATGGCACAAAGCCGAGGTTACGCCCAATGCCACCAAAGGCATGCATATAGCGCTCACCCTGACGGTGCCAATTGACGAACTCAATCCCCAGCTTGAATGTGCCATTGGTCTTGGCGACGAAGTCATTTTCATCAATGCCAAGGATCGAATTGAAGATATTGATCTGGGGGATGGTGGCCTCGCCAACACCGACGGTACCGATCTCTTCGCTTTCAATCAGGCGGATGTTGACGCGTGGGCCGAGCACTTTTGATAAGGCGCTAGCCGTCATCCAGCCAGCAGTGCCGCCACCCACAATCACAATCTTCTCAACTGCCTGAGGTTCCAAACCTAGTTCTCCTCGCCCCACAGATACGTGCCTGACATAGGCCGCGGGCAGGGGCAAATCACAACATAGAAAACCCCCGCCAGCGCAGGCCGACGGGGGTTATGGGGTTACCGATCGCTCAAGATCAGAACTTGTAGTTCACACCGACCAAGAAGGTGCGACCATATTCTTGATAGTCTTTCACCAAACGCTCATCGTCGTTGATGAGGGTGGTGAATGGCTCGTCGGTCATGTTGTTGACCTGGAACAGAACCGACAGATTGTTCAATGGACCGGATTGGAAGGTGTAACCAATCTGACCATCGAGAACCGATTCAGCTTGAATGCTGCGGGTTTCCAAGTTGGCACCAAAGGCCACGACCGAACCGGTAAAGTCCGAACGATAGCGGTTGCTCAAGCGGGCTTGGAAGCCATAGCGCTCATAATAGACCGAGGTGTTGAAGATCTTTTCAGACAGACCGGGCACCTTGGTTGCAGGCTGGCCAGCGATTGGCTTGATGCTGCTGTCATTATAAGTCGCGCTGAAGTTTGCACCAAAGCCTTCCAGAGCTGGTACAAACTGATCGAATGGGAATGAAGCCGTGAATTCGAGACCACGGATGTAACCACCCTTCACATTGCCTGGCGAGCTTGCAATACCAATGTTGGTTGGGCTTGGAGGCGCGCCGGTTGGGACAACCAGACCAGTTGCATCGAATGGACGCTCAACGTTGTCGACGATCCAGGATTCCAGGTTCTTGTAGAAGCCAGCGACGGCGAAGTACGCACGGCGACCAAAGTACTTCTCATAGCTGATGTCGACGGCTTGGGCCAAGATAGGCTCAAGCAATGGGTTGCCTGAGTTTTGGAACCAGCGTGTTCCGCGGTTTGGCACGATTGAGCTATCATAGCTGTAGCTAAAGGCCGCATTCATCTGGTCCATACGAGGACGCGACAATGTGCGAGCCAAGGCAACGCGAATCTTTGCATCATTGTCGAGTGCAAAGGCCAAGTTCATGCTTGGCAGGATTTGCGTGTACTCAGTGCCTTCGGTCTTGCTGACCAAAGTGGCGGTCGAGTTGCTGCGGCCGCGAGCGGTTGAGCTTTGATCGGTGTTTACGACTTGGACGCCGAAATCACCTGTCAGTGGCACGCTGCCAACTTCGGTGTCGATGTTGAACTTCGCAAAGGCAGTCAGGATGGTTTCTTCAACCGTCCAGCTTTTGATCGCAACGTCTGCCGCGGTGTTCGGACGCAAAGAATAGATGCTGCCCAAGAAGCCACGCGGGTCATAGCTGACGACGTTGCCCAAGCCCAACCAAGAGAGGTTGGTTTGACCGACGCGAGCCGACGTTGGGATGGCGACGCTGTTTGCACCACCAGCCAAGTCCAAGAACCACTCATTCACGGTCTTTTCTTTGCTGCGATCCGAATAACCAATGCCGTAATCAACCGACTTGATCGCCTTGTCGCCGTCGAACTCGTGCTTTGCAGCGATCTTCAGCGTGTTCAGTTCGTCAACCGTACCTGGTGCCTTGTAATAGCCTGCTTGGCCCCAGCCACCTGGATCGGTCAGGCTGATGGTGTTGTAATCGCCATAGTTCAGGCTTGGCTTGAACACCAAACGGCCTGCTTCAGCGGTCGTGAATGCCAGATTGTCAGTTGCACCGGCCGAACCACGACCCGTACCGGAGTAGGACTCGATGTCGGTGTCGGTGCGATCACCCTTCGACCAGCTGAGGTCGAAAGATACGGAGTCTTTCGGGCTCATCTGCCACTCAACCTTACCAGCCAAAGCAGCCAGCTCGGCTTCACGCGCGCGGATGTCGTTGCGGATGATACCCTTCACGCCGTTGAATTGGCCGGAGGTGGTGATGCCGTTGGTGACAACTGCGCCAGGCTGCAATTGTGCACCCGACCACCAAAGTGGCAGCTCGATGCCGCGCAAGATTTGGTCGTCATTGAACTTCGAGTAGTAGCCGTCCAACGACAGGGTCAAAGTTTCAGATGGCTGGAACTCGATCACGCCCATGTAACCATCGCGCGTGATGTTGCCCGACAAGGCATAAGGCTTCACACCGCCAATGATGAAGTTTGCGCCATTGGTTGGATAGCCCCAAGCTTCATAACGGTTCGACTGATAGGGCGATTCCATGTGGGCATAGCCCAAAGCCACACCCAGCTTACCGTCCATGAATTGGTCGATATAGGCGAGCGAGACGCGGTTGCCGGTCTCTGACGTCCCGGCGTTTAAGGCGCCCAGATCGTTTTGCTCATAACGTGCACCAACCGCGAATTGGCGACGGCCAAACTTCAGCGGGCGAATGGTTTGCAGGTCAACCGTACCGGCAACACCTTGTGCCAACAGGGTAGCGGTTGGGGTTTTGTAGACGGCAGCGCCACCCAACAATTCTGATGGATATTGGTCGAATTCAACACCGCGGTTGTCGCCAACCGAGACTTGCTCGCGGCCGTTCAACAGGGTGGTGGTGTAGTCGGGGCCAAGGCCGCGAACCGACAATTGCGAAGCGCGACCGTCAATCCGTTGCGCGGCCACACCTGGCAAGCGAGCCAAGGATTCTGCGATGGAGACGTCTGGCAACTTGCCAATGTCTTCAGCCGAGACGACTTCGGCAATAACGCCCAAAGTTTTCTTAGCGTTGATGGAGTTTTCAATACCACGACGGATACCGACAACCACAATGGTCTCGACATCTTTGTCGGATGCTTCAGTGGTGGAAGCCGCTTGTGCATGGGCTGTCCCGCTCATAGCTGCCAACAGGGCAACCGAAGACACTGCACCAGCCAACAAGCGAGCGCGCGACACGCCGAGGCGTGATTCTGTGTGTATATTCATCGCGGTTCCTCCCAAATAAGCAGATCCGACCGCAACGGACCCGCTTGTGATTCCCTTCAGAACACGCCGATTATCAGCCAATTAGCAGGCCGCCCGACGATATTCCGCGCCTAAAACTGACCCAAAAGTCTTGAATCAGCATTCAAAGTACGTCCAACAATCATTTATTTGTGAACGTGTAGGAAAGCTACATGACAAAATCACAACGATTGTGCAATGGGAAAGTGGCCGCGAATGCAGGTAAATGCGACAAAGTTGTAAAACTGGTGCAGCCTTGCAACAACGCGGACTCGTCATCTCGACTGATGTGGTTATATCGGAGCATAAGATAAGGTCGGGGGGCATAATGCAGGGTCAGAGCCAAAAGCTTGAGCACTTGGTGATTGTTGGTGGCGGGTCTGCGGGCTGGATGGCGGCGGCCGCCATTGCCAATGCTGCTGGGCGCGGGTGTGCCATTACCCTGATTGAGTCCGACGAGATTGGAACCGTTGGCGTCGGTGAGGCAACTATTCCGCCCATCAAAGTCTTTAATCGCTCTCTTGGGCTCGATGAGAAAGACTTTGTTGTTCGCACTCAAGGCACGTTCAAGCTGGGCATTGAGTTTGTGAATTGGGGCCGCCAAGGTCACCGCTATTTCCATCCGTTTGGAACCTATGGCGCGGACTTTGATATGGTGCCGCTGCATCAATATTATTTGCGCGCCCGCCAGACAGGCCGTGACCCTGGCTCGCTGGATGAGTTCACCATGGCGTGGCAGGTTGCCAAGCGCGGCCGCTTTGCCCCGCCAACTCAAGATCCGCGCTTGATCCAGTCGACATTTGACTATGCCTATCATTTCGACGCGGGCCTTTATGCCCAATTCCTGCGGGCCTACAGCGAGGCGCGCGGGGTCGTTCGGATGGAGGGCAAAATCGCGGATGTGGGCCTCGATGGTGAAGATGGTCGTATTACCCACGTGACGCTGGAAGATGGCCGCAAGGTAGAAGGCGATTTCTTCGTGGATTGCTCTGGCTTCCGTGGCCTGTTGATTGAAGGTGCCCTCAAGGCTGGCTATGAGGATTGGAGCCATTGGTTGCCCTGTAATCGGGCGATGGCGGTGCCGTGCGAACATGGTGGCGAGTTCACGCCCTATACCCGCTCGACCGCGCGGGAGGCTGGCTGGCAATGGCGGATTCCACTTCAACACCGCATCGGCAATGGGTACGTCTATTCCAGCGGTTTTATCTCGGATGAAGAGGTGGAGCGGACTTTGTTAGCCAATTTGGACGGTAAGCCCTTGGCCGATCCACGTCCTTTGCGCTTCACGACGGGCAAGCGGAAGAAGATCTGGCACAAGAACTGTGTCGCGATTGGTCTAGCCGCTGGCTTTATGGAGCCGCTAGAATCAACCAGTCTGCATCTCATTCAAACGGGCATCACACGTTTCTTGGCGCTTTTCCCCGACAAGAATTTCGACCCTGTTTTGGAGACAGAGTTTAATCGCCTAAGCACTTATGAGTGGGAGCGGATTCGCGATTTCCTGATCCTGCATTATTGCGCAACCGAACGCGATGATACGGAACTCTGGCGTTATTGCGCTTCCATGAGCCTGC
>NZ_JBIIYV010000089.1:0-8835 GCF_044346625.1 Aquidulcibacter sp.
CTAAAACCCGCGCCCAACCCCCACCTTTGGCGAAATCCCCATAGCACCACCCGACAACAACCAAGATTCGTTCCCTGGACACTTTCGTACGCCAAGAGGCATCCGAAACCCTTCACAAAAGTCGCCAATTCTAGCTTGGAAAAATTGGTCCTAGCTAAGTTGAAACAGGATTGCAGTTTCCGTGCGCTGTCCAACGCAACAAAACTACCAAACAGCCTGCTGGCATCATGGCTTGCTTTTGCAAGTTGCAACAAACCGCCGATCGCCATTGTTCGTCGCATATGGAATGCGCCCGATATGATGGACTGGCAGAGTTATCCACAGTGCTCTTCATGCCTACACTTTGCAAACCTTGGTAGCAAATTGGTAGCAAAGAAAAAGTAGGTAACTTTTATAACCTATTTCAAGGCTCGGATTATGTTTCAAATATTTGATTTACAAGGAAAAACTGGTGCCACAGGGGAGGATTGAACTCCCGACCTCATCATTACCAATGATGCGCTCTACCACTGAGCTACTGCGGCTTTGGACGCGGAAAACCTGCGTCTGTCGTTGAAGGCGCGCTGATACCCCGCTTACCCCTTTCTGAAAAGGGGTCTGACGCATATCATCTTCACATGAACGAATCGCTACCTCCTAAAAACGCAGCTGACGCGCCGCCCAAGTCGGGAGGTGGCAAGAAGCCGACCAAAGAAGATCGGCTAAAGGCCGCTTTGCGAGATAATCTGAAGCGCCGTAAAGAGGCGGCCCGCAAATCAGACCCCGACTAAGGCCTAGGCACCCCCCACCCGCAGGCTCGCGACATTGACGTTCTGGCTCAGCGCTATTTGGCCCTGCTCCCCACGGATATCGACGCGCAGACTTGGTCCGCCCACTTTGTCCCAGCCAATATCGATGAGGCCAAAGTTGCGGGCGCGGAAGGCTTCACCAACCCGCAGCGCATTCGGCGGTAGGACTGGCCAGACTTCGGTGAGACCGGAAGAGGTGAAATCCCACAATGGATAAGGGACATTGGCGTCCAGACGCGAAATCTCGCCATAATGGGTGTCACCCGACAAACAGATGAGGCCATTCGCTTTGGTTTTGCGGATCGTCTCAATCAGGCGCTGGTGGTCTTGTGCGTAATTGATCCAAGCCTCCCAGCCCGGGAAGTCGGCAATGACTTGCAGCGAGCTCCCGAGAATACGGACATCCGCTGGCAAGCGCAGCTGCGCTTCCAACCAACGCCATTGTTCCTCGCCCAGCATCGACGCCTTCAGTTCTGGATTGCGGGCATAGGGGCCAGGAACCGGCTTGCCAGCCGCCGCCAGCTCTTTTTCCCAATCGGCATAGCTTTTGCCGCCAAGATCAAGGTTCAAGATCTCGGATCGGTTAAATCGCAGGTCTGGCAGAATGATCTGAATTCGTTTGCCTGCAGGGCCAAACAAATAGGCGCTATAAATACCATCGCGGCTGCGGCGTGGGCTGGTCGCGGCTTCGCCCCAGAAGTCGCAGAAGATTTTGCGGGCTTCTTCTTTTATTGGATATTCGCTGCCCGCATCGTTTTCACCATAATCATGATCGTCCCAAACCGCCAGAATAGGGGTAGTTGCGCGAAGCTTTTGAAAGCCGGGTTTTGCCGCCAATTGGGCATATTTGGCGCGCATCTCATTGGGGTCGCGGGTATCGAGATAGACATTGTCGCCAAGGAAGATGAAAAGGTCAGGCTTGGTCGCCAAAACGGCATCCCAGATCGGCTGATCCTTGGACTCCTTCGCGCAAGAGCCAAATGCGATACGGGTGAGAGCTTTACCTGCAATTGCCTGCGCACCGCTGGGCAATACGTCTGGCGCTGCGGCTGCAAGGCTGGGGGCTGCTGCTAGGCCTGCTGCAAGGGTTAGGGCATCACGTCTGCTGGATGTCATGGTAAAGCTCCTTAGAAAAAAGGGGTCCAAGGCCAGAGCCTTGAACCCCTCAAGTACCCGGGGGGGATTGGTGACTAGAAGGCTTTCTTCAAGGTAAAGACCACTTGCTGAGGCGCGCCGGCCAGTAGCGTTTGGTTATCACCACTGTTGCCAAAGCCGTTCGAACCGATGGTCGAGACATATTGCTCATCGCTCGCATTGGTGACGTTCAACTGAGCTTCAAGACCTTCCAGCAAGTCATTGCCGCCGAAGCGGTAGCCCAAAGTGATTTCGGCCAGGGTGTAAGCATCAACTTTCCCATTCACATCATCATTCAGATAAGTGAAGTAGCGTTCGCCGGTGTAAGATGCGCCCAATTTGGCAAACAAGCTGCCATTGTCATAGGAAAGCTCACCCTTGAACAATAGTTCTGGCGTGTTGACGACTTGCTTGCCCTTTGTAGCCGTGACCACAACGCCTGCACGATTGACAACATTGTCGGCATATTCGGACTTGTTATAGGTCAACGAGCCAAACACGTTGAACTCATCCGTCAGCTTATAGATGCCGACAAGCTCGGTCCCAAAAGAATTGACCGCGCCGACGTTGGACAGGATAGGCGCGTTGCCCACGATGCCAGCGCCCTGCGAGATACCCAGCAAACGGTTTTCGAAGCGGACGACATAGCCCGCTACGGATGCTTCAAACTTGTCGCCGCGAACGCGCCAGCCCAATTCGCCAGTGGTCGACTTTTCTGGGTCCAGTGTCCGGGTGGTTTCGTCCACATTGGCCTGGTTGCGTGAAGCAAATGGGCCAGCAGTTGCCGCCGACACATAGGCGGCCACATTGCGCGAGAAGGTGCCGAACACATTGCTGGTTGGGCTCAACTCATATTTGAAGCCCACTTGTGGCAAGAAGGCTTCGCTGGTGCGCAGTTTGCCGCTGATGCCGTTCGCTGCAGTTGGGGCACCATTATTGATGGTGGTGGTTGTCACTTCATTGGTCACACGAACCGACTTGAAACCGAGGTTGACGGTCAACGTGTCGCTCACGCTCCAATTGTCCTGCACGAAGAATTGCAGGGTGGAGGTGTCAAAACGGTAAGCCCATTGGGTGAAGAAGGGGTTCGCCATGAAGTCCAGCGAGGGGCGGGTATTGGCTGCACGTGCCAAGCCGTAGAAGCGACGGGCTTGGTCAAATTGGTTGTTTTCGACCCACAAACCGGTCGAGACTTGGTGGGCACCTGCGTCAATCGTGAGCGAGCCAAAAGCGCCCGTGCGAGCAATCTCATATTCAGTCGTGCGAACAGAGATCGGCGATGGGGCTGTAATTGGGCTGCCGCTTTGATCAGGTGCGCCAACTGGGGTTGCCACATAGGGGGTGAACCAAATGCCTTGGCCTTCATTGGTGTGGTTGTAGGCCGTGGCAGTCAGAACGACTTTGTCGGTGACCGGCATGTCGAGCGTAACATAAGCCAGATTGTCTTTACGTAGGCCTGCTGCATCAAAATACGCATCATCGACTGAGGTAATTGGGCTTGGGTAAACGCGACCAGCTGCTGCGTTAGAAACAGCTGCGCCTGTATCGCCGCGGTTATTGGCGATATCCGCCAACAGATTGGCCAAGGCGTAGTTGCCGGAGATATTGTCCCAGTTATAGCCCAGACGACGGATCATCTCGAGGCTCAAGTCCTGATAGTCGTTCTCGGCCCGGTCAGACCAATTATAGACAGCGGTCACGGTCGCGGTGCCAACGGGTTGGACATATTTGACATTGACTTGGTCATGGTTCTGTTCGCCCACGCCCTTCCACTTGTCCTGCTTGGTGCTGGCCACAGACACATAGCCTTTGCCACCGCCCAAAGCATCAAGGGTGCCGGTCTCAACGCGGGCGAAGATGCGCTGCAAGGAGTCGCTGCCACCCGAGAGGTTCAATTGACCACCAAAATCATCACTTGGATTGCGCGAGATGAATTGCAGCGTGCCGCCCAGATTGGATGAAGAAGCGGTGCCGAGTGCGCCTGCACCTTGGCTCAATTCAACACGAGCAAGGTTTTCTGAGATGGTGGCGCGTGAAATGTGCAAACCATTGTGGTTGCCATAGCTCATGTCGCCCAAAGGAACGCCGTCCAGCGTAAAGCCCATTTGGTTCTGGTTGAAGCCACGAACGGAGATGCGGGTCGACCACTCATAGTTGCCGAGCGCATCGGCGGACTGGAAGTTCACGCCTGGCAGACGCTCAATCGCTTTCAGCGGGCTTACGCCTGGCGCTGAAAGGGAGATGGCGGAAGCGGTGACCGCTTGGGTTTGGCGTGAGCTTGCCGCGCCATAAACGACAATGGTTTCGACTTCTTGGTCGGCAGCTGGCTCGGTAGTTGCCGGTGCAGTTTGTGCGAAGGCCACTGGAGCGGCGCACAGAACGGCCAAGCTGACCGATGCGAACATCATAGATTTGAGTTTCATGGTTTTCCCCTTAGGAATCGGACAAGCCGATCATTGGGTGGGGGCTTAGGAGCGCAACGTGACGAACGCGCAACGCATTAGCAACAGTTTCAAAAATCTTCGGTAACAGCCCTGTCACATTCCCCTGGCTGTACGGATCTGCAGGTTACTCACAGTTCAGTCTCATTTTTGCCCGAATGGGTTGGTTGGATGCAGGCCATTGCCTTGATAAAAGCCGCGAGCTTGTCATAAGCGAGTGTCACACTTTCACGTGTCAGAAAAGAAGCATTATGGACCGTATTGCCCTTGTCGGCGGGACGCAGCTGAAAGGCTCTATCCCCATCTCCGGCGCTAAGAATTCTGCCCTTAAATTGCAGGCCGCCAGCCTTTTGACCCGCGAGCCGTTGGTTCTGAAGAACATGCCAGAACTGGCCGATACGCGCTTTATGATCGAGCTGTTGGAGCAATTGGGCGTGACGTGCTTTTGGCCGAAGGGCAGCGGTCGGTTGTCCATGCATGCAGAAGATCTGACCAGCACGATCGCACCCTATGATTTGGTGCGGAAAATGCGTGCGACCTTTAATGTCTTGGGTCCACTTTTGGCGCGCGTTGGCCATGCGACCGTGTCTTTGCCGGGTGGCTGCGCCATCGGGGCCCGTCCGGTTGACCTCCATCTCAAAGCGTTTGAGGCCATGGGGGCCGATATCGTGATTGAAGGCGGGTATGTGAAAGCCGCTGCCTTGCGCGGTCTTAAAGGTGCAAAGATTGTATTTCCCTTCGTGTCTGTTGGCGCGACAGAGCATGCGATGCTGGCCGCCACCTTGGCGAAGGGCGAGACCGTCCTTGAAAATGCCGCTCGCGAGCCTGAAATCGGTGATATCGCTCATTGCTTGGTCGCGATGGGTGCCAAGATCGAAGGGATCGGCACTTCCACCTTGCGCATCCAAGGTGTGGATGAACTGAAGGGCGCAACGTGGAGCGTCATCCCAGACCGGATTGAAGCAGGCTCTTATGCCTGTTGCGTCGCAGCCGCTGGTGGTGAAGTGACCCTGACCCATGTGGTGCCTGAGACAATTTCGTCCCTGATCGACGTGCTGCAACGTGCGGGCGTTCATGTCGATGTCGGGCCAGACTGGGTGAAGATCACGCGTGATCCATCGACCCCCCTCAAGCCCGTTGATATTGATACCCAACCCTATCCGGGCTTCCCAACCGATACCCAAGCCCAAGTGATGGCCTTGATGACACGGGCCAATGGTGCCTCGATCTTCCGTGAGAACATCTTTGAAAATCGCTATATGCATGCGCCAGAATTGCGTCGCTTGGGGGCAGATATCTCGGTACGCGGTTCTGAAGCCGTTGTCCGCGGGGTCGAGACCTTACGCGGTGCGCCCGTTATGGCGACCGATCTTCGTGCCTCGGTTTCCCTGATCATTGCAGGCCTGATGGCAGAGGGTGAAACAATCATCTCGCGCGTTTATCATTTGGACCGTGGGTTTGAGCGTTTAGAGGCTAAATTGTCGGGCTGTGGCGCGGAAATTCGTCGTCTGTCCGGTTCGGAGGAATAGGTGGCTCATTCGTCGCTGCGGCTGCTCGCTGAAGATGAGGCGGATCTGTCGATCATCTCAGCCGCCGTTCAAGATGCGATTTTTAAAGTCTCTGATGCCGTTTGGTCGCCCACCAAGCGCCGCTTTACCTTGCGCCTCCAGCGGTTTGTCTGGGAAGCCGGGGTTGAGAAGGGGGCGGGTCAACGTGTTTGGGCTGCGGTGGCATTTGATAGCGTCTTGAGCGTCCAGTCGAAAAAGGTTGCGCAATCGCGCCGCGATGCGTTTGCGAGCCTTTTGGCCATTACGTTTGATCCCGAAGAAGCCCCCGGCGGAAAACTGCGTTTAGGCCTCGCCGATGGCGGCGAAATCGTGCTGCACGCCGAATGTATCGACGTGACCTTGGCAGATTTAAGCGAACCGCGCGAAGCCGTAGCAAGGCCCAAGCACGACCTTTGAACTGAGGCTTTTGGTCGGGGTCTGCACCCTTGCCCTCCCCAAAGGGGCAAGGCCGCGCTAAATACCGACCATGACCCGTCTCCTTTCAGCCAGCGCACCTGATTTCCAAACCCAGTACCAAGCCCTCTTGCAAACCCGTGGCGATGCGGTGGACGGCGTTGAAGGCCGCGTGGCCGCGATCTTGGCCGACGTTAAGGCGCGGGGCTTTCACGCTCTGGCAGAACTCAGCCAAAAGTTTGACGATTTTGCTTTGACACCACAGACGGTCCGCGTGACTGCCGCCCAAGTCGATGCAGCGATCAAGGCTTGTGACCCGTCCGTGGTAAAGGCGCTTGAGCTCGCCGCCCAGCGCATCACTGATTATCATGTCCGCTCTAAGCCTGAAGATGCCCGCTGGGTTGACGCACAAGGTGTCACCCTTGGCTGGCGCTGGACGCCGGTGGATGCGGCTGGCCTTTATGCGCCAGGTGGTCTCGCTGCTTACCCCTCTTCGGTCCTGATGAATGCACTACCCGCCAAGGCTGCTGGTGTGCCGCGTCTTGTTATGATGACGCCCCCGACACGGCTTGCCGAGAACCCAGCTATTCTAGCAGCAGCCAAGATAGCGGGGATAGATGAGATTTATGGCGTCGGCGGCGCGCAAGCCATTGCCGCCATGGCCTATGGCGCAGACCCAATCGTTAAGGTCGACGTGATCGCAGGGCCGGGCAATGCTTGGGTCTCCACCGCCAAGAAGCTGGTATTCGGGACGGTCGGAATCGACTCCGTTGCAGGGCCGTCTGAAGTCTTCATCATCGCCGACGCGCTAAATGACCCCGCCATAATTGCCGCTGACCTGTTGGCACAGGCCGAGCATGATGCCGTGGCCCAATCCATCCTGTTTACCGATGACGCGGCCTTTGGTCAGCGCGTGCTGGACGCCGTTGCGGGCATGATTGCGCGCGGTGAGGCGGGACCTGAAGCCGCTTTGTCTTGGCCGGCCTATGGCGCGGTGATCGTGGTGGATCGCCTTGAAGATGCAGTGCCTTTAAGCGATCAGGGCGCACCAGAGCATTTGCAAATTGCGACGGATGATCCCGATGCTCTCGCCAACCTCGTACGTCATGCAGGTGCGATCTTCTTAGGTCGCCATGCTCCAGAGGCCTTGGGCGATTATTTGGCTGGTCCAAACCATGTCCTCCCAACCGGTGGCCGTGCGCGTTGGGCTTCGGGGCTATCCACTCATATGTTCATGAAGCGCACCACATTGATGGGTACAGGCCTTGAAGGGCTTGCCGCGATTGGCCCGGCAGGGGTTAGCCTTGCGACCGCAGAGGGCCTGCCCGCTCATGCGGCCAGCATCGCGCTTCGGCTAAAGGCAGCAAATCAGGCTTGAGGGCTTGAACCGATGGGCCGCCTCTTGCAAGGATAGCCCATGTCCAACAACCGCCGTATCGCCGATGTCCGCCTTGACGAGGAATCGCTGGCTGCCCAAACCGCCGATGGGGAGCATGAGCGCCGCGTCGCTATTTTTGACCTTCTTGAAGCCAACCACTTCGATGTGATTGATGGGCCTGATGGTCCTTACGCACTGACCTTGTCGGTGGTCGATCAGAAGCTGGTCTTTGATGTTAAACTGCTCGACGGCGGCGATGTACGGATTTTTGTCCTGTCGCTCTCGCCCTTTAAGCGGGTGGTTCGCGACTATTTCATGATCTGCGAGAGCTACCATCAGGCAATCCGTCAAGCGACTCCGACCCAGATTGAAGCGATCGATATGGGCCGACGCGGCCTGCATAATGAAGGCTCACGCCTGCTTGAAGCGCGCCTCGAGGGTAAGGTCGCCCTCGATTTTGATACCGCACGGCGACTGTTTACGCTGATCTGCGCCCTGCACGTTAGGCTCTGACACCGTTGGATCTGGTGCGCCCGCCTCAATCTGTTTTGTTTTGCTGCACCATGAATGCCATTCGCTCCCCTATGGCTGAAGGTTTGATGAAGCGCAGGTTTGGCACCCGCGTGTTTGTCGATTCCTGTGGTCTACGTAAAGCTGATCAAGTTGATCCCATGGCCGTGATGGTCATGGATGAATTGGGCGTCGATATCATCAAGCATCGGCCCAAGACCTTTGCGGATTTAGAAGATGATAGCTTCGACCTTATCATCTCCCTCGCCCCCCAAGCCCACCACCGCGCGTTGGAATATACCCGCCATTTGGCCGTCGAAGTCGAATATTGGCCAACGATGGACCCTTCGGCTGTAGAGGGCAGCCGTGATAGCCGCATGGATACCTACCGCGATGTCCGCGACGCCTTGGACCGGCAGATTGCTAAACGCTTTGCGATGCTGAAGCTTTAGGGGGCGGCCTTGAGCGATGCCCGATGCTTCTCCCCTCGCCCCTAAGGGGGAGAGCAACCGTGTTTAAGATGGAGTGGTTTTTGCCCAGTCTGTGTGGTCTCGCATCATGGCGTTGAGTTGGGTGATGAGTTTTCGCATGAGGGCGTTGAGGGCGACCATTTTGGGTTTGGC
>NZ_JBIIYV010000166.1:0-2544 GCF_044346625.1 Aquidulcibacter sp.
GCGGCTCGCCTGATGGCTGAAGTGGCCGAAGCCAAGACTGTGATGGAAGAGTCCAGTCAAATTGAAGCTGTGGCGCAAGCTGAGCTGGATGCGATTATTCAGGCTTTGCCAAATCTCCCAGACCTTAGCGTGCCAGTAGGCGACGATGAAACCGGTAATGTGGTGCTTAAGCATTGGGGCACCCCGCCGCAATTCCCATTTGTTCCGAAAGATCATGTTGCGATTGGCGAAGCCTTGGGCGGGATGGATTTTGAAGGTGCGGCCCGGATTTCTGGATCGCGCTTCGTTGTGCTGAGCGGTCAAATGGCCCGTCTCGAGCGTGCCTTGGGCCAATTCATGCTGGACCAACACACTGAGAAGAACGGCTATCAGGAAACCAATGCTCCAGTTCTAGTGCGCGACCATGCTTTGTTTGGGACAGGCCAACTGCCCAAGTTTGAAGAGGATTTGTTCAAGACGACCGATGGCCGCTATTTGATTCCGACGTCAGAAGTCTCGCTCACCAATTTGGTGCGCGAACAAATCATCGACGATGAACGCTTGCCGATCCGCATGACGGCGCTATCGCCTTGTTTCCGCTCTGAAGCGGGCAGTGCCGGCCGCGATACACGTGGGATGATCCGCCAGCATCAATTCTGGAAAGTGGAATTGGTGTCCATCACCACGCCAGAAACCTCTGAGGCCGAGCATGAGCGGATGACGGCCAGCGCAGAAGGCATTCTGGAGGCTCTGAAATTACCCTATCGGCGTATGCTGTTATGTACGGGAGACATGGGTTTTTCCGCGCAACGTACGTATGATCTGGAAGTATGGCTGCCGGGGCAGAACGATGGCACAGGTGCCTATCGCGAGATCTCGTCCTGCTCCAATTGCGGGGATTTCCAAGCGCGTCGGATGGAGTCCCGCACGCGCGCGAAGGGCGAGAAGGCGACGCGGTTTGTCCATACTTTAAATGGGTCAGGCTTGGCGGTGGGCCGGACGTTAGTGGCCGTACTTGAAAACTATCAACAAGAAGATGGCACCATTCGCGTGCCCGACGTTTTGGTGCCTTACATGGGTGGACTTACTCACTTGGGATAGGCTTCAGCCATCGCCTGATAGCTGTCGGCTACCAATTCCTCGAGGACACTGAGATCAATGTCGCTTAGCTTGTTGATGTAGAGGCAGCCTTTCCCAGTGCCATGCTTGCCGAGCCGGGCAAGCAGCGGAGCTGCGCCCACGGAGTCCAGTTTTAGGTAACAAACGAGCTTTGCTTTGCGCGGGGAGAATCCAACGCGAGGGGAATCCCCTTCGTGTCCGCTCTCATACCGATAGTGATACGTGCCAAAGCCAATGATCGAGGGTCCCCACATCACGGGTTCTTGGCCCGAAGCCCGCGTGAACAGGTCGGCTAAGACTCTGCCCTCGTCGGCTCGCCCTGCGGGTTCTACTTCGGCGAGAAAGGCCGCAACGCTTT
This sequence comes from Aquidulcibacter sp., assembly GCF_044346625.1. GTDB lineage: Bacteria > Pseudomonadota > Alphaproteobacteria > Caulobacterales > Aquidulcibacteraceae > Aquidulcibacter. The sequence continues at coordinate 1,457 of NZ_JBIIYV010000166.1, forward strand.
TGGTTTCAGGCTTTGTTTTGTTTTCCTTGGCCAACCTTATACACCTCTGTTGGAAGAAACTTTACACTTAACAAGTATACAGAATGGTGACTAAAAATCACCCTGTTCGATTCGAGGCTATGCCCATGTTTGATTTCGTTTTTTATATCTCGGCTGGAACACTCGCTTTCGGTGTGGGGCTTGGCGTTAAAGGCATGCTTGATCCGACTTGGGCTGGACAACTTGTTCGTTTGCAGCCTGAAAATGGACAGCCGGAGGGCTATGCAGAGTTTCGAGCAACATTCGGCGGGATGTTTCTAGGCCTCCATTTGTCCGCCTTGGCCTTCATGGTTTTCTGGAACAAAGAGGCTGGCATTGCGGCTTGTAGCATTTTGGCAGCTGGCTGGTTGTTCACGGCTTTGGGCCGCTATTTATCCTACAGCATGGATTCCAACACCCAGCACAGCCATGTGGTTCGATCCGTCGCGATTGAAGTGATTATCGGGCTTGCGATCGCCGTATGGCCGATCACCTCTGTTATGAAGCTATAGATACTGATTGTTCTGTTTGGTCGACTGAGGTTGCTACCTAGACGTTAAATTTCAGAAACTTACCTCTTTGTAATTGGTAATTCCGACTAGGCATCCCTATTTATCCCGAAAGGTGCCACGGGGGTGGCGAAAGCTTTTGGCGTTGCGCCGCCGCAGCCTAGTGATCCCCTCAGATCCTGCGTGATAAACGCAGCAGCACCCGCGGTGCTTTGTAGTAGAGGCTTTTTGGATGACACATTTCAGCAAGACATTTGGCTTGGCCATTGCCCTGGCACTCGGCGCAGCAGCAGCCATAACGGGTCCTTCGTACGCAGATCGAAAGGCAACAGAAAATCAGCGCGCGCAAGAGGGAAAGCTTCTTCAAATGCCTGTGACGGATTTTCTGTTCAATTCGTCTATGATTAGCACCAGCAAAGTAGGTGAGGTGCTAAAGCCAGGCGAGGTGATTGGCCGCTTCGATGTCCAAGTTACCCAAACAGCGCGATTGAAAGTCGACACAATCTCGCGTCGTGGCAGCTATCCCAAGTCTGTGCCTGCTGGGACGGTTTTGTTTCAAGT
>NZ_JBIIYV010000167.1:0-2500 GCF_044346625.1 Aquidulcibacter sp.
CAAAGAATTTGGTGGGTATAATGAGTAAGACCGTCCTAATCGTTGATGACGATCCGTCGCAGCGCCGCCTGTTACAGGGTGCCGTTGAACGTCAGGGCTTTGCAACGCGAACCGCCGAAGATGGCGCGCAGGCGATTGCGCAGGCCATGGACCCAGCCGTTGATGTCGTGCTCTTGGATCTGATCATGCCTGGTGTCTCGGGCATGGAGGCACTCGCCGCTATCCGCGCCAAACGCGATGATTTGCCCGTCGTTGTGCTGACCGCATCAGGGGGCATTGATACGGTTGTGAAAGCCATGCAGGCCGGCGCAACAGACTTCTTCGTCAAGCCAGCGAGCCCAGAGCGCGTGATGGTTTCTATTCGCAATGCGCTGAAAGTTGGCGAATTGTCGGGTGAAGTAAAGCGCCTCAAGAAGAAGGCTGCTGGCACCTTTACCTTTGGCGATATGGTTGCTGGGGCCTCGGCGATGCGCCAAGTGATCCGTTTGGGTCAACGTGCAGCCACTTCCAATATCCCGGTCCTAATCTTAGGCGAGAGCGGCGTTGGTAAAGAGGTCATCGCCCGCGCCATCCATGGCGAGAGCGAGCGTTCGGGCAGACCCATTATCGCGGTAAACTGCGGTGCCATACCAGAAAATCTGGTGGAAAGTATTCTGTTCGGGCATGAAAAAGGTGCCTTTACGGGCGCGCATGATCGCCATTTGGGTAAATTCCAAGAAGCTGACGGTGGGACGTTATTCCTCGACGAAGTCGGCGAATTGCCCCTCGACATACAGGTAAAGCTGCTTCGTGCGCTCCAAGAAAGCGAAGTCGATCCCGTCGGCTCAAAGCGGCCTGTCAAAGTGGATGTGCGCATCATTGCTGCCACGAACAAGGACTTGGCCAAATTGGTTGGGGAAGGTCGCTTCCGGGAAGACCTGTTCTACCGCTTGAACGTCTTCCCAGTTGATGCGCCACCGCTGCGCGAGCGCATGGAAGATATTCCCGCGCTGATCAAACATTTCGTCACCCGCATCAATGCTGAAGAGGGCAAGCGGGTCTTGGGTGCGACGCCACAGGCCTTGGCCATGCTGCAAAGCTTTGATTGGCCGGGCAATGTGCGCCAGCTTGAAAACACCGTCTTCCGGGCTGTGGTCTTGTGCGATGGCGACTTCTTGCAGCCAGAGGACTTCCCCCACGTTCAAGCTGCTTTGCCGCAATTTGTCTCCGAAGCGCCAACTCCTGAAACCGCAACACCGCCGACGACTGAGGTGGCAAGGGTATCAGGCGTGATAGACTTGCCAGCCTTGCCAGCCAATAGTGATCTGTTGGCAGCGGCGATGGAAGCGGGCAATGGCGTTGCTATCTTTGACCCTGCAGGTCATTTGCGCACGCTAGAGCAAATTGAACGCGATCTGATCGAATATGCCATCGACCTCTATGCCGGGCATATGACCGAAGTTGCCCGCCGCTTGGGCATTGGCCGTTCGACTCTCTACCGCAAGATCAAAGAATATGACTTGGAAGAGCATATGGCGCGCGCCGCAGGTTAGGCCAGCTGCATCACATAATTGCGCTTGGTTGTTAAGGTCTGGCGATAGCCAGATTTGGTGAGCGCGCCCATCAGGTCGCTTGCCCAATCCTTTTCGCTGCGCTCGACAATGAGCACGCGCGGCCAGAGGCTTTTCGCTGCTTCCTTAAAGAAGGGCAGGAGGGCGCGATCTTCATAGCCCTCAATGTCGATCTTGAGGGCGTCTATGCGCACTAAGCGAGCTTCTTCGATGATGTTGAGTAGAGGGCGGACGGCAACCTCCACTTGATCGGCCCCGCCGCCAACTGTGGCCAGCGACGCGCCGCCTTCATTGTCGCTGCCAACAGATAGCGTCATCACGCCGTTGGAATCGCCAGCGCCGCACGGAAAAATCTGTGCATTAAAGTCCGGATTTAGGGCAAAGTTGGCGCGTAAACGCGCCAAAACGCTCGGTTGAGGCTCAATGGCAACAATTCTTCCGCTGGGTCCAATGATTGGTCCGACCCACAGGGAATAGGCCCCCACATTTGCCCCCACATCGACAAAGACATCCCCGGCTTTCAGTTCGCGTTGCAACAGTTCGCGCTCTTCCAACTCAAAACGGGAAGGGGAGAACATGAGGCGCTTTTCGGTCACGTTGCGGCGGGGGTCGATACGGGTCTTGATGCCCCAGGTCAAAAGGTCTAGCGGGCCATCAAGTCCTGGAAAGATCAGTCTTTTTCCAATCGACGCGGCAAATTTGCTGAAAGGGCCTGGATCAAAACCGCGCGCTAGCGAGATGATGCGGCCCTGAAACGCCGACGGGGAAAAGGTGCCGAAAGGACTGACTTCGTTTAACATTGCCGTGAGTTGCCATGCGTTATCTGCATTTGCAAGGAAATAGCCGCACGAATTGACGTTACGTACCGCTTCCCCTCAGCCTCATCCCGGTCTAGTAAGGATTCACCGCGTTGTCCCAAGCTTGTTCCGGGATGCGCTCAGGGAGGAATA
>NZ_JBIIYV010000090.1:0-8596 GCF_044346625.1 Aquidulcibacter sp.
TTTCAAGAAATGCGCGCACAAGTTGATGCAACCGCTCGCGTCCAAAAGAGCCATTATGGCCGGCGTGAACGACATTGACAGGCAGCTCGAGCAACCGCTTCATGGTCGCTTCGTAAGCTTCCCGATTAGATCCCTGTAAACCATCGATTAGCGGCCCATCATATACCGCGTCACCGGAAAACAATGTACCTGTCACGGCATCCCACAAGCCAATCGAACCGGGAGAATGTCCGGGAAGATGGAGAACTTCTAGAGCGCGATCACCGAGATCAACGACATCTCCTTCTTCGAGCGTGCGTGTCGGCTCAAATGCCGTGTCAGCCAACTTGCAGCTGCTCCTATGATCTTTGGGGAGGAATGGAAGAGTCAGATCATAACCTGCCGCCTTACAGGCGCAGAGATCGGCTTCGTCCCAAGCTTCAAAAGACAGCGGCGCCGAAAAATAGCCGGTACGAGCCATCCACGCCTCCGCTTTATGCACCCAACGTTCTTGAAACGCGCTCATGCCCCCAGCATGGTCGGCGTGCGTGTGCGTGGCGATGGCGGTCTGGGGACGGCCAAAAACTTCTAGTGCGGCGCGATGTAAGTCTTCAATGCCCAATCCAGTGTCGATCAGAATGTCGCGGTCGCGACCTTTGATGTGCCATATATTGCATTGCATCAATGGATGGACGTCTGTTTCAATGATATGGGTGATTCCTTCGCCCATAGGTGTGAAGACAAACCAGTCCGACGTCGCTGCGCTTTTTTGCTCACAGGTCATGGAGATCGACCTTATAGCGAATGATAAGTGTCTTAAGGAGCGCGCTTCGGACCCGATGCGCCTCTGCCGGAGCCGACACCCCAGCAAGGGCGACACCGTCAGAGAGTGCCAGCAGAAACGCCGCTTCTTCACTGGGGGTGAGTTCGAAATGCTTAGTTTGGCTGCAGCCGTCAAAAATTTCCGTCAGGGTGTCTAGATACTCGCAATATAATTGTGCCTGAAGCTCTCGGAACATGGGTATCGCCATTCCGCTGGCGAAATAGTTCAGAAACATAATCGCGCGGTCAGGGTCTCCAGCTAAGCTAGAGCTGCCAAACAGGCATTTGATCGCAGCAATCAGCTTGTCATCAACCGAAGCCGCAGCCTGCGTTCGATTGCGCAATTCCTCAAGATCCTTGCGCGCGAAATGTTCGAACGTGAAAGCCAGCAAATCGTCACGGCTTTCAAAATAATGTTGACCAATACTCGCACTATAGCCCGCTGCACTAGCGATTTTTTTGACCGTTGCACCCGCCAAACCATCTCTCGTGATAACGGTTTTTGCGGCGGCGGCGATGTCCTGTCGTACTTCGTTGTGATCAACAATTTTAGGCATGGTTTTTGACCTGTAACGACTTGATATGGCAGAGAATATGGCCGGCGAGGACGGGCGCGAGGTTATGTGCCAGATTGTGCCCGGCACCTTGGATGATTACCAGCTCTGAGCCGGGGATCTTGTCTTTGAGGCTTTGACCATTTTCACGCGTAAAGAAAGCATCCTCGCTCGCCTGAAGGATCAGCGTCGGGATGCTCGCGAGTTCACCAAGACGATGATGATAGGGTGGTGTCGCAAACATAGCCAAAAGATGACGACCAGCGCCACTAGGCGTGTAAGCACGATCATAGGCCGCTTCCGCGTCGGCGCGTGCCTCGTTGACGTTTTTGAAATAGACCGAGCCATTGGTGGCTTCAATCAAGTCCAGCGTCGCTTTTATTGCTTTTTCCCGTGTCGGCTTATCAGTGGCGGCAGCGACGGACTTTGCAAACAGACCAGCCGATGGCAGGGGCAAAGCTTGGTCGCCACTGGTTGTGAATAAAAGCGACAGTGATCGAAACGCGTCTGGCCGCTGCAACGCAGCGAGCTGAAGTATCTGCCCACCCATCGAGAAACCGATCGCATGGACCGGCCCTAGCTGGAGACTATCGATCAGCGCAAGACAATCATTGGCCATGTCGCCCATAGTGTAGGGCGAATTCGCCAACGACTTTGAAAAGGCCGCCGCGACCAATCGAGTCATGCCGGGGGCACCGAACTGATCGAATGATGTCGACAACCCCATGTCGCGCGAATCATATCGAACAAAGCAATAGCCAGCCTTTACAAACTGGCCAATCAGTTCATCAGGCCAGTCGATCAACTGATCGGTAAATCCTGTGACGCCAATGATGGCAGGCGCACTTGGATCACCAACAATCTCATATTCAAATTCGACGCCATTGGCGGTTATACGTGCCATATCTATTTAAGGTCCTCAGGCATGGAGTTCGCGCCCAGGTCGCTTGCGACCATTTTGGTGAAACTGTGGTGAGCGCTATCCCAAAACGGCGCAAAACAGCCAGTTGCATTAGGAAACGCGCGTCGTCCCTTTTGAATACCGCGAACAATCGCAGCGTCTTCATTGCCAGCTTGGCGCCAACCCTCGCGCACCAGTAGCCGCATTACCGCTTGCTCTTCGCATTGGGCCACTGACCGATCAAAAAATTTGGCCATCATCATCTCAGAATTCTCCGATCCTAAAGGGCGAAGAATAGTGGCGTTAACATGTTCGCCCAAGACGGAGAAAAACAGATTTGGATAAAGCGAAAGGATCAGACGTTGCGTGCTTTGAGAGCCGTCTCGCATCAAGATTTTTGGCAATGGAAGCGCTTGATAGGTTTCAGAAGAATGGTCTTCATCAAAAATCAGCCCAGTAAGGCCGCGGTCATTAACGGGTTCAAAAGTCCGCTGTCCATCTTCGGTAACTCTGGGAACATCAGGTGACTTACGATACGCGTCATGCACGAAGCCCTCGTGATACACATTCATGCAAGCATTTTCGAAGACGGTTTTCCAATTCCCACCCATTTCGAGCCGGTCAATATCAGGTCGATCACTCAATTCCGTTAGTCCAATTGCGAGGTTGGACAGGTCGAAACCAGTCAGGCGTTCTTCCAAGGGCGCTATAAATTCACTGAATGATGGTGGGTTGGAGGAGCCGTTTACAAAGACAATTCCACGCCAGACCGCGCTGGCAAGTGGAACCAGATCAAGAGCATGCGCACCCATATCTTGGGCCGAGCAGTCCTTGCGGCCAGACCAATAAGGTGCCTGTCGTAATGAGCCGTCAAAATTATAAACAAACCCATGGTAGCTGGCTTCGATATTGGAGCAGCCCGATCTTGGCTCCATCACGATAGGTGCGCGATCAAAGGGGCTGATATTCAAAAATGTTCGAAGGCATCCCTCACCATCGCGGGTCACTAAAACAGGGATATCGGCGATCTCACAGGGATAGGCGGCATTTAACTGCGCCACCACGGCCTCGAAAGTTAAAGCAACCCAGCGCTTTTTGAAGATTTCTTCTCGCTCTGCCGCGAAAAACTCGGGGTCGAAAAAGCAGCGGGCCGGCAGAGTTTCAGCCTTTTCAAGTGGCGCGAAAACCCGCTGTTGCTCTTCTTGCGACAATATTCCCGAACCGATCACGTCAGCCTCCTTAGCCTCAATTAAAAACTGTGACATTATTTTTGTGTTGCCGCAACATAAAAATAATGTCATGGATTTGTGACGTGTTTAAAATGGGGCGTTTTGATGTTTGATTTGACCGGCAAAGTCGCCGTTGTGACGGGCGGTAGCGAAGGGATCGGGGCTGCAACGGTTCACCGCTTTGCGAAAGCGGGTGCGGTGGTTATTTCCGCGGACCTGAAGAGTGCCAGCGCTTCATCAGGGCAAGGCATATTCCACAAAACTGTGGATGTCAGCGATGAGGAAGCGGTGGCTCAGCTTATCAAAGGTGTGGTTGGGGACCATGGGCGTATCGACATTATGGTCAATAATGCAGGGATCGCTGGAGCGACTGATTTCATTGAGCAATGCAATCCAGACGACGTACGCAAGACAATGTCAGTCAACACCTTTGGCGTGCTTCATGGGGTGAAACACGCCGCTCTTGCCATGTCGAGCGGTGGCTCGATTATCAATGTGGCATCGATGGCAGCGATATCGGGCGCGCCTGGCTATACGGCTTATGCGCTGTCGAAATGGCCGGTCATCGGGCTTACCCAGATCGCTGCCATCGAATTGGGGGCGCGCCAAATTCGGGTCAATGCCGTGTGTCCGGGCGTTGTTAATACTGCCATGACAAATAATTCGCCAATGGCTGAGTTTGAAAAACGCATTATCACCGCAACTACTCCTCTTGAGCGCGTTTGCGAGCCCGAGGAAATCGCCGCGGCGATCCACTTTCTGGCGTCTGACGATTGCGGATATATAACAGGGCAGGCGTTGCACATTTGTGGCGGATCTTCGGCAGGTCTGGCTCTCGGCATCCCGCAAGTCATTGCCGCAGCGATGCAAGGGTAAGTGAAGGATGCCTGTTCTCATATCTAGCGCCATCCTCGCATTTGTTCTGGGCGTTTTGTTTACGATCTTTATTGGCCCACGGATTCTGCAAGCAATCTTACGGCGGCAGATTGTGTCGCAGTTGAAAGGTGCGTCGCCGACTATACCTTTTCATCTCCACACGCCTGCAAGTTTCCGTGAAATGCTCAGCGAGGGCGTGCCTTGGCTTGCTAGCCTCCTTGACCAAGATACCGCTGGGCGGGCCCTGGGAACTTTGCAGGCAAAACACCCGATGACGTCGTCCAGACCTTTGGGACTGGCCGATCATGAAGCCATCGTCTGGCAAATTGAGAACTCAATCCTCGCCAAGGTGCTGGCCGACGCACATGTCGATTATGCCGCTCTTTTGCGATCGTGCGAGCAAACCGGCGCGTTAGACAAAGAAATCAAACCTGTTAGCCATTATGGTAGCCGTCCGAGTGCGGGCTTTAGATTGCCGGGGGAGCATGAGCCATTGGCCGGGGTGCTTTTGTCATGGCCCATTAATTATCCGAGCCGCTGGGAACGCCACGCTGAGCTAGCAGATCAAGTCCGGGTTGCAGGGGCCAAGCCTGTTATCCTTGTGCCCAGCGCGGCTTGGCAGGCCCTAGTCGACGCTTATCTAAAAGCGCGCGCTCCAGCCGCTCAACCCAAAATTCTCCAAATTGCCACCGACGATGTGTGGATTCGTGATTTTGGCCCTCATTTCGTGAAAACGCCCGAAGGCGGGCATGCAATCATCGCGACCCCTTATGTGCCCATTGCGCAAAATTATCAGAAGTATGACAATAACGCACAGATCGAATTGGCAAGGGCGTTTAATCTGCCTTTTTATCGCTTTCCGCTCATCGTGGAGGGCGGCAATTTGGTGACCGATGGCGCTGGCACCTTGGTGATGACCGATGCTGTGTTGCATTATAATCCAGAGCTAACGCCTAGTGACCTTAGCGCAGCTTTCAAAGGTTGGTTCGGCATAGATCGGCTTTTGTTGTTTCCGGCCCTGAAAGGGGAATTGACCGGCCACATAGATATGATTGTAAAATTCGCCGATCCATCACGCGTTTTGGTGGCCGACGTTCCAAAAGGCCATCCTTGGAAAGACGACCTCAATTACATCGCACAAAAGCTTGGTGAAACGCGCGCTCACGCGGGTACTGGTGCACTCTATGCGGTGCACAGGATCATGATGGCACCAACACAAGCGCACTCGCCGCGGGTGTGGAGCTACATCAATAGTCTGACGGTCAATGATAGCATCATAATGCCGCTATTTGATGAGGCATCCGACGCAGCGGCTATTGGCGTTTATAGGAAACTTGGATTCTCGCATGTCGTTGGCATCGATTATCGCGACTTCCCACTTGGCTCAGTACATTGTCAGACCAAGGAAATCCCTGAGGGGGTGGCGCTCTAATGACTCCTGCACCCTATACGCCGTCCAGCGTCTCTTCCTTTGTCCGGCAATCATGGCGCTTGTTGGTGGTGGCTATTGCAAGCGGTGGCATCGGCATCACCATGTCAGTAGTCTCGCCCTATCTTGTGGGCGCTTATATAGCTAATCGTAGTCAAGGCGGGTTGGCGCTTGGGGAAAGCACCGCAGGCGCCCTCGCTAGCTTTGAGATGGTGGCCACCGCACTCGCTGCGATCATTTCGGCCAGCCTTGTGACGCGTTTTCGATTGTCGTGTTTGCTAATTGGCGCGGGCGGCGCGATCATCTTGGTCAACGCTGTCTCATTCTATGGCGATATGTCCTCACTTTGGTTTCTGCGGCCGATAGCTGGAGCGGCGGCGGGCATCGCCGTTGGGGTCGCCAATGCCATTATTGCTCGCTCAATTGACCCCGATCGCCTTTATGGGCTTTCTTCGACGCTTGGCACCGCTATGTCGGCTTTCGCGCTATTACTGACGCCTTATTTCACCGCTTGGCTTGGTTATTCAGGCGTGTTCCTGCTTCTTGGGGTATCTGCGGTTATGTTAACGCCGATTGCGCTGTTGCTGCCAACCCATGTCGACTTACTTCCGCCGCAAGCGAAACTAGCATCTCCAAATTTTCTATCGACATCAGGATTGTTTGTTGTCGCTACAGCCGTGCTTCTCAACCTTGGCGATGGCTCTCTTTACTCATTTTCTGAGCTGATCGGTGAAAGGTCTGGTCTGGATAAAACAGAGATAGGTGAAGTTTTGGCAATCGCCGGTTTGTTTGGCGTCCTAGGCGCGCTACTGGCCGCAACTCTGGGTAGTCGCTTGGGGCGATTGGCGCCTTTTGCCGTCGCAGTGACGCTCAAAGCTGTTGGAAGCCTGGTTGTAACGACAATGATATCCCCGTCTGCATTCGTCGCTATGCAGTTTCTACTGACCTGCACTTTCTACTTCTCAATCGTTTTCCTACTTGGCCTTTCTGCCTCAATTGACCCGCGAGGCGGACTACCGGCCATGACCGGTGGCTTTATTCTTTTGGGAGGGTCAGTCGGGCCGGTTTTTGGCGGGGCTGTCGTCGAACATTTTGGCTATCCATGGTTTGGAATTGGCGTCGCTTTGTGTCTGGCCGCAGCTTTTGCCTGCTTCGTCATTGCAGATCGTTTAAACAGGGCAGTCTTGGTGGAGAAGATATGATGTTGGATGCAAAATCGCTCGTCGACGGCCTTTATGAAGCCCTGCGCAACCAAGACTTTGAGAAATGCCAGACCTATCTCCACCCCGATTTTCAATCTGAAACCCAGCCAGAAGAAACGGGGCCAGATGCCTTCAGACGATCCCATGAACAACTTCTAGGGGGCGCTCATAGGATTGAGCGCCGTGTCCTGCACGCCCTTAGCGAACACGATATGGCCTGCTGTTTACATGAGTTCTCAATTTACCCAAAAGCTGAGGCCGTTCCGGTTTGCGTTCGGGTCGCAGATTTTTACGAGATTCGCGATGGCTTACTTTTTCGGCATTGGGACGCAGTGCAATTTTTGCCTTGAGACTTTGTCTTGCATAGAGCGAGACTTTGTTTCCGAAGATATAAGAAGCAAATTAAGGATTAAGCACCTTTAGCCCAACGATCCCGCTCACGATCATGAGGAGTGGCACTATACGCGTCCAAGTCGCCGGTTCACTAAATACGACTATCCCTACAATAGCGACGCCAATTGCGCCGATGCCTGTCCAAACTGCATAGGCCGTTCCAATGGGCAAAATATTGATGGCCTTACCCAAGAAATAGAAGCTGACAATCATGCACACAACCATGAACGCGGTCGTCCATGGCTTCGTAAATCCTTCAGACTGCTTCATGGCAATCGCCCAAGCAATTTCCATCAGACCTGCGATGAGGAGATAAATCCACGCCATATCAGAAATCCTTCACTCGACCAATAATTACAATTCCGGTGAAGTCGCAATATCATGTTTATGATACGGGCGATTGCCTTAACGTTCAGACTTGAAGCCCAGCTGCCCACCTAGTTTTGGCTCTATAAGTTTTGAGTGGCAAGAGGCCAACGACCTTCAAACCAGAAAAAGCGAGGCGTCACTTTTCAAGGTGCGATCAGAGTTTTTGGTGGCCCCCTCATGCTATTTTTCGTCGATGGGCAAGCTAGAGAAGACATACTTTGGCAAGCCTCATCTGCGATAAAAGACATGGAGCCAAATTGAAAGTCGATAATTGTGTAACGTGCGTAACCAAAATGAAGGGCAAGCCTTTATATCGATCATCAATAAATGTCCTAGTGCAACTAGCTGGGAAAGGCCATCCCGGCAACGCTCGCAATGAATTTAAAGCCCTCATACTACTTTTCTTTGATTTGTCTTCGACATAGGGCACAATCCGTGCGACCTCCCCCCGCCGCGCGACGTAACCATAAATTCCTCTCCGGCTTGGATGAGCTGAAAGAGTTTGGAGAATGCGTGGTTTGCTTCCGATGCAGTTATCGTTTGGGTCATGTGTTCAGCTATAATGAGATGTTAAACCTAAATTTTTGAAGGCAACGAGAATATGCAGCAACAAGGGACATGCCATGAGGTGGACCCCCTTCCATCATCCGTAACGGCTGGTTTGCGGATCAAGTCCCATTTGGTGGTGTAACACGCGGTGACAGCTAATCCCCCTGCGCAGCGCTCGTCACATAGCTGGCGGCGTGGGGGGATTGGCGGTTGGTCATTGATCATTCTGGTTTAGGATTGGGTTGCGAAGCTCAATTTTAGACCACGAAGGAACAACCAATGACCAATCCCAT
>NZ_JBIIYV010000042.1:0-26636 GCF_044346625.1 Aquidulcibacter sp.
AAAAAATCGCCTAATCGCGCTTGCGCTGGCACTCAGCCTCCCACTTTTCGCCGCTGCCTGTGGGGCAAAGGACGATAATGTTGGTGGGTTCACCAACGACCTGACGGGTAATGAGATTAAGGTGACCGCATTGCGCGATCCACAATTGCCGCAAGTGACATGCTATTTCGGATCCTTCGACCGCAGCCTTCTCGACCGCTTGGGCAATGGCAATTGGTTTGAGAACCCTTCCAACACCGCCATTGATTGCCATGCGACAGGCCCAATCGATGCGACCACTTTGGCGACCTTACCGAAGAACGCAGAAGTCTTTTCCAAAGGCTCTAGCTTGTTTTTCAAAAGCATTGCGTTGCGCCGGATCGTCGACGTGCCAAACCAGTCCATCGTCTATGTCTCCTATAGTCGCGAACTGGTAGCGGCTTCTGCAAAACTGGGAATGAGCGTTGTCCCCGTTACGTTTCCGGCACCACCCGCACCAGCGCCTGCGGCCGCACCTGCACCTAGCGCCAAGCCCTAAAGCGATGGGGCCTTGCCATCGGGCGCTGTCGCGTGCACCTCAGTCAGACCATGTCTAAGGCCGATTCAACCCCCCTGCCCGATCTAGCCAACTTGCCGGGTGAAGCCACACCCGCGAAGGGACTGTTGCTGGGGGTGGAGGTGATCCGCGACCATTTGCGGCGCTTGCCCGGCAAACCGGGGGTCTACCGCATGATCGGCGCGGAGGGCGAAGTCCTCTATGTTGGTAAAGCAAAGAATTTGAAGAACCGGGTTACATCCTATGCCCGCGGGTTTGGCCATTCCAATCGTATCGCGCGCATGATTGATTTGACCCGCGCGATGGAATTTGTGGTCACGGCAACCGAGACAGAGGCGCTTCTCCTAGAAGCTAATTTGATCAAGCGTTTACGGCCACGCTTCAACATCCTGATGCGGGACGATAAGTCCTTTCCCTATATCTCGATCCGTCGCGATCATGCCGCACCCCAGATTGCCAAACATCGCGGTGCACGCGCGAAAAATGTCGATTACTTTGGCCCCTTTGCCAGCGCTTGGGCCGTCAATGCCAGCCTCACAACGTTGCAAAAGGCGTTTCTGCTGCGCTCGTGCACCGACAGCGTCTATGATGGGCGGTCACGGCCCTGCATGTTGCATCAGATCAAGCGCTGTTCCGCCCCGTGCGTTGGCCTGATCAGCGACGAAGATTACGGGGAATTGGTCGATGAGGCGACAGCCTTCTTGCGCGGCAAGTCGGTCGACCTGCAAAAGCGCCTCGCCGATGATATGCATGAAGCCGCTGAGACCTTGGACTTTGAGCGCGCCGCCCGCTTACGCGACCGGATCAAGGCGCTCGCCAGTATTCGGGCCGTTCAGGGGATAAACCCGCAAAGCTTCCAAGAAGCGGACGTCTTTGGGGTGGCTTTGAATGGCGGCATGAGCTGTATCCAAGTCTTCTTCTTTCGCGCCGGGCAAAACTGGGGCAATCGCGCCTATTTTCCCAAGCACGAGAAAGACACCACCGAGGCTGAAATCCTCGATGCGTTCATGGCGCAATTCTATGACGACAAGCCCGCGCCAAGTCTGATCCTGACCAGCCATGTCCTACCAGAAGAAGCCTTGTTGGCAGAGGCCTTGAGCCTGCGCATGGATGCCAAGGTTGAGATACGTTGCCCACAACGGGGTGAAAAGCGCGATACAGTCGCCCACGCAACATCCAATGCCCGCGAAGCTTTAGCGCGCAAAATGGCCGAAAGCAGCACCCAGACCAAGTTGCTCGACGGGGTCGCCGACATATTCGGCCTTGCAGCTACGCCACAGCGGATCGAGGTCTATGACAACTCCCACATCCAAGGCAGTCATGCAGTCGGCGCGATGATCGTGGCCGGAGCGGACGGATTTGAGAAAAGCCAATACCGGAAGTGGACCATCAAGGACGCCAAGGGTGGCGACGACTTTGCCATGATGCGCGAGGTCTTTACCCGCCGCTTTGCCCGGCTTGTCCAGCCAGAGCCGGAAGATTTGCCACCTAGCGTCGATATGGAAGGTAATCTGATCGACGAGAGTGGTCGCAAGAACCGGCGACAAGACACCGCTTGGCCGGACATTGTTTTGATCGATGGTGGCGAACAGCAATTGGCTGTCGTTGTCGAGGTGGCCAAGGAACTTGGGCTCGAAGAGGACATCACCTTGATTTCCATTGCCAAAGGGGTCGACCGTGATGCCGGGCGAGAGTTTTTTCATACGCCGGGCCGCGCGCCGTTTCGTTTGGAGCCCAAAGACCCGGTCCTCTATTATCTCCAACGCTTGCGCGACGAGGCCCACCGCTTTGCCATTGGCGCTCATCGCCAGAAGCGCTCCATCGCCATTTCGAAAAATCCGCTGGACGAGATTGCGGGCGTAGGCCCGATGCGGAAAAAAGCCATTCTAGCGCGCTTTGGTTCTGCACGTGGTGTCGCGCGGGCAAGCCTGACGGAACTCATGGAAGTGCCAGGCGTCAATGAAGAGCTGGCTGCGCGAATCCAATCCTATTTTCAAAGGACATAAAGATGAAGTGGCTCCCCAATGCCGTCTCGATCAGCAGATTGGCGCTCGCGCCTCTGATTGGCTATTTGATCTGGATTGGTCTCGCAAAAGGTGTGGCCAATCGCGAGCTTGAGTGGGCGTTAGGGTTGTTTGTGTTCTCCGCCTTAACAGACTGGCTAGACGGCTTTCTCGCGCGCAAGCTCGACGCCAAGAGCGAACTGGGCGGCAAGTTGGACCTTTGGGGCGACAAGATTTTAGTAGGCATCACCTTGCTGGCCTTGTGGGCGGGCTGGATCGTGCAGAATAACCCGCACGGCGATTTGATAGCAGGAGCTTTTGGAGATCCTTTGGCTATGGGGGCTGGGCTTTTCTTTCTGCTGGCTATTCCTGTGCGCGACAGCTTGGTCACACGTCTGCGCGCGCAAGCCAGCTTAAAGGGAATTGCCTTATCCCCGACCTTTGCGGCCAAATCCAAGACAGCGGTGATTATGGGAGGAATGGGCGTGTTGTTAGCGGGCCTGGCGACCGGTATGTCCGAATTGGGCTACGCCGGATTTGCCATTCTCGTCTTGGGTGCTTTGATGTCGATCTGGACCGGCCTGTCCTATTTTAAAGCCGCGCGCGGGGCCGGCAGAACGGAAGCCTAAGCCGTCAACATCCGCTGTAGCGCCCAATTTGGCGCGCGTGCACCCGATAGCGCGATATCGAGGCCGATCACAGCTTCAACCTCTTCATCGCGTCCCAGTGGCAGCCGCATCCAAAAACGTACGGAATGGCCATGCACACCCACTTCGGCAGGGGCCACGCCGCAAGAAGGCTTCCGCTCGTCGACAACGCGTTGGATGGTCTCGGCGGAGCCTGGAAGCTCTGGCTTTACCAAGCATAGGCGCGGATCATCGCCAAACACGTCGCGAAGCGCGCTTCCGGCAACACGCACGCGCGGCCCTTCCGAGGCCTTGGTCTCAATTAAAGAGATGAACGGCAAAAGCGGACCAAAGGCGCGTGGCTGAAAGCTCTCACGCGTTGGCATCGCCGAGCAGCCAGCTGCGCAGTTCCAGACGTCGAATAGACGACGCTGTTCTTCCAGCAGCAATTGAGCCCGGAACATTGACACCAATATTAACCCCCTGTTGAGATTAGTATCAGTGATTTGCACCGAATCGCGCAAGAGTCTTTATGTATAGCAAGAGAATATTTTCATCTTTTCACTGCGAATACTTGTTTCGCTAGCGAAATGATCTCTTAATAGTTAACGACGACCGCGTCCCAAGCCAATTTTCTTGGCCAATTCAGAGCGCGCCGCAGCGTAGTTTGGCGCGACCATCGGATAATCTGCGGGCAGACCCCATTTGGCGCGATAATCATCTGGCGACATGTCATAGGAGGAGCGCAAGTGGCGCTTTAGCGACTTGAACTTCTTACCATCTTCCAAACAAACGATGTGATCTGGGAAAACAGACTTTTTAGTAGGCACCGCAGGAACCAATTCCTTGAACTCTACAACGGGTGCGCCTTCATGTGTATTCTTTAACGACGCATAGACCGTCGAGATTAGGCCAGGCAATTCCGAAGATGGAAGCTCATTGCCGGCCACATAGGCAGCAACGATCTCAACCGTCATCTCGATCAAACTGACATCCGTGTTTTCAGACATTACTTAGTTCCCCAGAAATTAGAGACCAGCGGCTCCAAAGACTAACCTTACATAGGTCTAGACCAGTGTGGGCACATTTAGATCAGATGCAAGACCACATCGCCGTCTTAACCATTTGTTTTCTCAACTGAGAAAGCGACTACTACGGAACTGTTTCACCTTACCGATGTAAATGCAAGCACTTAAACCATCCTTTTGGTGCAGATACCCACGGTAGATCAAGATTGTGATAATTGATCGCCAAAATATTTACATCCTATTTTAAAGAACCACATGCAAACGTTCTCAGATAAATACTCTATACTGAAAGTACTATTTGGTTACGCCTAAGGAAGTGTTATTACAATTCATCCATCTTTAAAAATCCCCACACAGTTGAAAAAAGACGGATTCAGATTTTATTTGGGAAAACGGTAAGTTCTCGATACCAACGGGTATCAACAACTAAGGTAACCTTAAAGAAACGTTCAATTTGCCAGAATCAACTGGCAGCACGACGTTGCTGCGCCATTTTAGATTTAGTGATTAACTTTGGGCCAGACTGTAAAGAACGCGCACCAGCAACACCGGTTCCACAAGGATCACAACGCGCGCTATAGGCTATTACCAAAGACAAGGTTTGAAGAGCGGGCTGCAACAGAGTAGAGTAGCTCGTCGTCACCCTCTTCGAGCTTGGCTGCCAAGGTTGGTGACATTGCAGACGTCAGGGCCCAATTCCAATAACGCAGAACGGTTTGTGCCTTATTGGTAGAGATCGTGTCATAGACGAGGACAGAACGCCCCCAAGGGTCGCTCATGTCATGGTCATCGACCAACGGACGGCGCAATCCACGCCACAATTGCCGAAAATGCTTGCGTTTGAGGCCTGTTGCCTTGCACAGCACAGCAATTGACTCACCCCCGCCGTCAGAAAGGATTTGCGCCCCGCACATAGGCTTAATCCCGGCAAGGAAGGAGATTTCAACAAAAAGCTCACGCGACGGTAATTGATGATCGAGGGCTTCAACGGCCCCTTCTAGACTGCCATATGGGCTACGAGCGGCCGCGTCGCGATTACGCTGGCGACGTTCGATAAATTGAAGGGTTTTGCGCACCAAGGGATCGCGCCATCCTTCGCCAGCCGCACGAGCAAATATGTCTTGGGCTGCTTCTAAGAGCGTTATTCTCTCAACCGCGAAACGTTGCAGAATGCGCCGGCGATCTTCAGCGTCCGCCCACCAGAACATCGTTAGCCCTTGCGACGGCTTCAATTCAGGGCGCTTAACCAAGTACGGCACAAGACTTTGCTCTTGCTTGGACATGGCTGTTGCTTGCTCAATGGCAGGATGAGCAAAGGTGCTGCCTTCATTGCGCAGGAGAGCCTGGATAACTTCAACCTCGCCCATATTGACCAAGACATCGGTCACCGCTTCGGAAATGACTTTGCGCTTGGCGATCATGACGCGGTGCGTGGTCGTCGCGGAAGGGGACAGGGCCGTTGCGATCAGGTCTGAATCATTGAAGCCTTCGCAGACTTCCAATAGAGGAATCGCTACTTGCAGCGCATCCTTGGCCAAAAAGCGCAACAGGATGGCCGGCGTGTCCACGAGCAGTGCCATGCGCTCTGCACAGCGCATACGCGTGCCGACATCGCTCTCGCGCAGGACTTCGATCAGCAGATCCGCTGCGATGTGGCGTTCTTGGGGTGTAATTCGCGACCCGGGCAGCCCGACGACATCCTGAAGACGCCGCGTCAACATGGCGCGCGTCTTGGTTTGCACCCCCTCGTCCATATCGAAGCTGTCTATCTCGAACTCAGATAGGGTTCCATCGGCCATGCTGTCCTCACAATGCGCTGCACCGTGGCCGACGAACATTAAAATCCAGTTTACACCCTCTGTTTAAACTATTGCCAAACCTCACTTAAATGGAACGTCATCCCACCAAGGGAAAAAATCAGGCATATCTGTTGAAACTTTATTGGCATAAGCGGGTGGTCGCTTTTCGAGGAAGCTCATAACACCTTCGCGGGCGTCAATTGTTTGCCCACGCGAATAAACACCGCGACTGTCGACCTTGTGGGCCTGCATGGGATGGTCGGCCCCCAACATACGCCACATCATCTGACGGGTGAGCGCAACCGAAACCGGTGCTGTGTTATCGACAATTTCGCGCGCAATGGCATGAGCGGCAGGCAACAGGTCTTCAGGCGCATGCAGCGACTTCACCAATCCTGCTGCAAGGGCCTCCTCAGCCCCGAACACCCGACCCGATAGGCACCAATCTAGCGCTTGGGATATGCCAACCAGCCTTGGAAGAAACCAGCTGGAGCACGCTTCTGGCACAATGCCTCGGCGGGCAAATACAAAACCAAAACGCGCCGCGGTCGAGGCAATGCGAATATCCATCGGCAATTGCATGGTCGCCCCAATGCCAACCCCAGCCCCGTTGATCGCGCCAATCACCGGCTTTAGGCTTTCAAACATCCGCAAGGTCATGCGGCCACCGCTGTCACGAATGCGTTCTAGGTCAACCAGACCCGCTTTATCAGGGCGGTCTGAGCGATTGTCATAGTCAAACGTCTTAGCGCCCGCTGACAGGTCTGCCCCGGCACAGAAGGCTCGTCCCGCCCCCGTGACAATCACCGCGCCCACATCGTCATTGGCGTCGGTCAGATCAAAAGCTGCGACCATGTCCAACATCATTTGACCGGTAAAGGCATTCATCTTGTCGGGACGGTTGAGGGTGATCACAGCAATCTTGTCTGCAATCTCTAACGTAATTGTCTCAAAGCTGGTGGTGGCTGACATGTGGATCTCCCTGACTGGCCGCCTTCTCATCGGGGCGACACATGATGTCAGATTGGCCCAGTTTATAGCGCCTGTGCAAGGCCAAAATCTCGGCCTTCACACCCTTTAATGCGGCTCGCTAATGCGACTCAGGCCGCTTGCGACCAGGATCTGCGCGATCATCGAAGCCGTGACGTGAGGAATAAAAGCTCAACCACATCAATCCAAATCCAAGCGCTAGCGACAGGACAGTCCCAAGTCCCATAGCGATCCAGCCATGCATGGAAATCACGGGGAACCGCCCGATCAAAAAGACCGAGACCAACCCTGCAAAGCTGGCAATCAACAGCAAAACCAAAAACACAACGATCAGCCAACCGCCGCCAGACAGCCGCTCTGGCGCTGGCTTTGGCGCTAAAGGAGGCAAATCGTCAGCCATGGACCTAGTTCGCCTTCGAAACGGGTGCGCAGCGAATAACGACGACATCCTCATCTGTCTGCATCACTTGGGACTCAGGGGACTTCACACACCATGTCCGTGTGGTGTCCTGAAAATACTCCCCATTCGGGGTTTTGGTGATCTGCCGCAGGGCAGACAGCAAGGCAACGCGATCTTCTGTTTCGCCATTTTCCTTCGCAGCCTCATTAAAGACACCGCGACGGCGAATATTGATCTCGTTAATCCGACGCTGAAGGTCCGCTTGGGCGGCTGTGGGCATACGGACAAAGCCTAGATAGCCGTCTGCTTGCTCACCAATGACGCCTTGAGCCAGTGCTTTATCAACCGGTCCATTGTTATCGATTGCCGCAGCCGACGTCGCGATCAGCGCGCCTGCGACCAACATGGCGGTGAAAATGTTGCGTTTCATGTCCATCACTCTCCTAAAGCGCGACCTGTCTTGTGGCGCGCCTGTGTCAGGGGCTTAGAATATGCCGGGATTGGCTTGTGCTGCCTTGTCGAGCTCACGCTCCAGTTTCACCCGCACATTTTGCTCAATCTTCATATTGATGTTCAGATTGATCTCGATCGGCTTGTCGGGCACTTGCAGACGGATCGTTGGTGTGCAGCCAGCAATACCAGCCAGCCCAACAACGCTTATTGCAAGAAGACTGTGACGCATGGGATCTTCCTTATCAGCACGGGCCTATCCCGTAAGACAGTCATAGCATGACTAATCCCATGTGAACCCCCCATGAATTTCCCAATACACAGCGGTTCATCCTCCAATACAAGAAAGCGCCCCAGAATGACCCGGGGCGCCCATGTTCGAAGTAATTGTGATTTAGAGTT
The DNA here is from genome assembly GCF_044346625.1 of Aquidulcibacter sp. GTDB lineage: Bacteria > Pseudomonadota > Alphaproteobacteria > Caulobacterales > Aquidulcibacteraceae > Aquidulcibacter. The sequence continues at coordinate 8,234 of NZ_JBIIYV010000042.1, forward strand.
TTAGTTTGCGACGCGCGTTGTGCCAGAGCCCGATTGGGCAATCGAAGTCGAGCCAATCGCCTCACGACGCATGGAGTCAATGCGGGCCCGGAACGTGTTAAAGCGCGCCAACTGCTCAGCCTGCAAAGCCTGACCGGTTGGGACACCCACACCCATTGGGTTGATGGCTTGGCCATTGCGGCGAACTTCAAAATGTAAATGCGGGCCAGTCGAGCGACCTGTATTGCCAACATAAGCAATAACATCACCTTGCTTCACGCGGTCACCGGGGCGCAAGCCAGCTGCAAAGCGCGAGATATGGCCATAACGGGTCGACCACGTGCCATCATGGGAAATATCAACCACATTGCCATAGCCACCCATGACGCTAGCCCGGGTTACAACGCCATCACCAGCTGCCAAAATTGGCGTGCCGATCGGTGCACCGAAGTCCACGCCTTCATGAACTCTGGTATAGCCCAAAACGGGATGAACGCGGCTACCATAACCGGAGGTCAGACGGGCACCGTTGATCGGCGTCCGCATCAAGAACTTGCGAGCCGAGCGGCCTGCGGCGTCAAACCAGTCGGACGATACCGAACCAGGAGGCTGAAAACGGTATAATTGGATGGTACGGCCACCAGCCGTCGTCATGCGGGCGAAAACAGGCTCACCTTCGCGGACCACTTGACCGCGCAAATCCGAAACCCGGTCGTACATCAGTTCAAACTCAGTGCCGGGCGCAACTTCTCGTTCGAAGTCGACGTCATAGGCGAAGGCTTGAGCAATCGAATCAGCAGCACGGTCTGGAGCACCCAACTCGCGAACGGCATTAACAAGACCATTTTGGCCAATCACGCCTGCAATTCGCAACGTCTTGCGCTGCATATTGGTTGTCATCTCACGGGCACGGAACACATTGTCGATGCCGCGCGTTACGGTGACAGAACGCTCAGCACCACTCGCGAGATTGAAACCAGCCAGACGATTGCCGGCAGCACTTGGCTGCATGAAGACGGTCACCTTGTCATCGCGGCGGACGTCGCGCGGATCGAGGCTGCGGGCGAGAGAACGCACGGCGCTAGCGACATCATCGCGCATTGCACCTGCACGGATTAGGGCTTGTTCAAGTGTTTCACCGCCGCGGATCGAAATCGTTTGACGATCCGACTGACCCGTACCTGCGGCAAATGCCATGTGCTCAAGATTAGAGTTCTGAGCGGCAGCCGAATGGAAATTTCCAGCGGAGGCGATAAAGCCGATCGCACACCCCAAGCTTAGCTTGAGTGCGAGATTGAAGGCAGCGCGACGATTGGTCGTGTGTCTCAAAAGCTAACCCCTTTAGCCGTTTCGAGCACCAAAAAGGTACCCTACACAGATTAAGTTCGGGTGTGATCCCGCCCCGTTTAACCATACTTTGGCAGTTTTTTTTCTTATTGTGTTGCTTGAAATACACAAGTTTCAGCACAGAGCAACCCCTGCCCTCAGTATGCGTCAAGATTCGCCCCTGCATTTGCCTCTTTTTGGTCACTTTTGATCGCAGTTTGGTACAGGTTGACGTGCCTATAATTGGGGGGTCGAGAAACCGGCCAGAGCAGGGTATAGAGCTTGTATGAATGACCGAGTCCCGCCTCATGATGACCTCAAGTCTGAGACTGAGACTCCAAGTGTTAATAAAGTTAACCATCTGAGTCGTAAAACTTATCTGCGTGGAACTTCGCGCATTTGGGGCTTAGGAATCATTGGACTCGCTTCAGCGGCGAGTTTGGGCTGGATCTGGCGGACCGATCTGGCAGAATCAGGTGTTCAGTCGCTTCTGCGTCAGCGTGGAATCGAAGGTGGAATATCTTTCACAAAATTGTCAGTGAATCAGGCGACAGTTCGTGATTTACGGCTGGGCCCAGCGGCAAACCCAACTTTACTTCTGCCAATGGCGACTTTGAGCTGGCATGTCGATGTCACAACCGGCAGTTTGGTCATTGATCGTCTAGAGGCACATGGTGCCAAACTCCATATTGGCATGACCAAGGCTGGGGAGCCTGACTTTGGTGCCTTGAAGCCCTTTTTGATCCCATCAGACAAGCCAAGCCAAGTTCGCCTCGCCGATGTGGTGCTGCGCGACACCCTATTGAGCTTTGATAGCCCCATGGGCAGGGGCCAAGCGCGCATTCAAGCGACAGGGGGCGACCAACAGGGTTGGCGGGCTCAGATGCTGGTCAATCCGCCTAAAGAAGTCTCCGTTGTCCCTGGTGATCGCCCGCTAGCCTTTGGGCTCGCTCTAAAACCGGGGCAAAAGGACGAGGCAGGCGAGCAGAGCCCAACCCAGATCGGCTTGGCGCTTCAGCCTGACGGTCAAAGCTATCGCTGGGGTGACATGCAAGTCGACACCATCGCCGGGGTAGCCCAAGCGCTTGTGGTCCTTGACGGAAAAGGCGGCACGCGGGTGGAAACGCGCACGATAGCGCTTAAGGCGCAAAAAGCGCGCCTGCAGACTTCTGAGCTACAATCCCCCTCACTACGAGGTGGCACCGGCCAATGGCAGCATCAGGTCTTAGGAAGTCGCCAATGGTCCGAAACGGGATTTGGCACACTGATCGGCAGGCTTGAGGCCAAGTCCGCTCAAACGCCCCAAGGCACTCTTCAAAATCTTGGCATAGATTTTTCGACCGCCCGCACGAAAACAGGCCTAACGCGTCTCGATGTGAAGGGCAGCGGCGCGAAACTTGTCACTGCCCCAGCCTTGGGTTGGCAGGCGAGCAGCGCAGAGATTACAGGCTTTGCAGAAGCGGTATTGAAAGATGTGCGGCAGGCTCCAGAGGCGGTTTGGGAAGGCCAAACTGTGTTGGCTTGGACGAATCTGGTCGCGCCATCGACCACCCCTAAGGCTGATCCTGTATCCGGCAATGCCGGGGTAGGCTTTGTCTACGGTCCCAAACAAGCTGAAGTGCGCTTGAGTGAGCCGGTCGACCTTGCCCTGCGCTCCGGCCCTAAGCTGAGCTTTGTCCCCGACCCTAAAAGGCCACCCTTAGTCCGCTTCGACTTAACCAAGTCAGAAATAGCAGCCTTGGAGGCTTTTGGCGCTGGCGATTTTGTTATTCAAGCGCCTAACTCTGGCAGGGGCCAAGGAAGATTGGAAGATTTTAGCTGGAACCCATCTGGTTGGACCTTGGCCGCGCGCAACTTCAGCCTCAGAAATATTCCTGTGCCCGGTGGCAAGTCGGGGCTTCTGATTTCAGGCCAAGCAAGCGACGTGTCTTTGGCAGCCAAGACCGGTGAGGTCCCCGTCGGCGCTGGACGTGGCACCTTAGAAATTGCCGCTCAGGCAGGCGCTGCAGGCCTCGGGCTCGGCGCTGGAAGGGCCAAGCTTACCGGCCAGGTCCGTGGCGATGGGCGAACCTTGTTGGTGTCCCTTGCTGGCCCGGTTGAAGGGTTTGGCAAAAATGGTCCCGGCGCGCGCCAAGGCCGCTTGGCGCTAGATGCCAAAGCTACCCGCGCGAACACGATCTGGACCATTGATCTTGATGGCCAAGTTGGCGTGGCAGGATTTCGCTCGCCCGACTTGAATGTGCTTGACCTGACCGGGCGGCTGAAGGGCCGGGCGCGTGTGGGCATTTTGCAAAGCGCCTCGCGCCCTAGACAAGGCGTGGATGGGCTGAGCTTGGCGGACCTTGCCAACTGGGATGCTAATCTGACCTTTGATGGATCTGTAGGGCGCCTGAACGTGCAAGGATTTGGCGTCCGCGAAGGGGTTCTAAAAATGCCCATCATCGCGCGCGGCGATGGGCGATCTGTTGAAGCAAACGGGCAAGCTTCCCTCGTTGCCTCAACTCTAGCCCTTGATGAAACCCAGATAGATGAGGTGCGGGCTGACTTACCGTTCCGATTTAGTGCGAGCCAAGGCCAAGAGCCTGCTTGGGAGGCCAATGCTTCTATCAGTACCACCGCAGCTTCCCTGACCTCAGGCGACAGCTTGGTTGAAGGATTGCGAGTCAGTGGGCCGGTGCAAGCCATACCCTCCGACGACGGGCTGGGCGTGTTAGTCCAGGGCGACACCTGTTTGTCGGTTTCTGCTGAACAAGGCCGCTTTCCGGGCGACGCCACCGTCGGGCCCGTCAAAACAAGCTTTTGCCCAGATCGTCTCGGTCGCTTCGCCAGCTTAACCGGCAATGGCTTCATCCTTTTTGCAGACGCTAGATTTGAGCCCTTAGAATTACGACTGGGGGCGCTGGAAGATGGCAGGTCGCTTCGTCTGGGTGCCATCCGTGGTGATTTTAAACCATCAGCCACAGGCGGCTGGCAGTTGGATCTGACGTCGAAAGAAGTTGGCTATACGTTCAAACTGCCCGATGGCGGGTTTGCAGAGCTTAATGCCCAAGACTCGTCGCTACGCCTTACCCCGGACAGCGGCGGCATGACGTTACGCGGGCAATTGGCCGGATTGCGTGCCAAAGGTCTGCCTGTTGAGATTTCAGGCACCGCGACTGCCGATCTACAAGCACGACGCACCGGTCTTGTCGGCAACCTTGCGTTTGAAAACCTATTTGTGCGGGATGTGCCAACCTATTTCCCGGTGCCAGATGAGAACAGCCAGCAGGTTCAGCGCCCTGCCCGCTTTGGCATGCTGTCCCTCACCGGCGAAGGCACCATCAATGGTAGCCAAATCGACATTCAAAGTGACATTAGCTTAGCTGAGTCCGGTGCTTTTTTGGCGCGCGCGATCCTGAACCATAATGCGGAAACTGGCCTTGGCCGCTTGGACGCATTGGCGGAGACGATCTCCTTTGGCCAAATGCCAAAGGATTCGTCTGGCATGGTTAAACAGTGGAACCGTCCACTCGATGCCGACGACATTGTTCCCGCACTGCAAGGGGTGATCTTGGATGTTGTCGGCGATGTCTCAGGAGCCGCTTCCATGGCTTGGGGGCCAAATCAGTCGACTGTTTCAGACGCCAAATTATCGACGGCTAATCTCGACTTTTTGACCTTGCTTGGTCAGGTGACGAATTTGACCGGTGACTTTTCGCTCGACGACTTGTTGAAAGTGCGCTCAGCAGGCCAGCAAAGCTTTACCGTGGCGCAGTTTGATCCAGGTCTACCGATCGAAGATGTCAATGTGGTCTTCGCCTTGCCCGGCGATAACACCTTGCAATTAACCGATGCCAGTTGGCCATTTGCTGATGGCAAACTATCGGTCCGCCCAGCAAGCTGGACCTTCCGCGACGCCGACCAAGCCTTTGCGGTCGATGTTGAAGATGTCGACCTCGCCAGGTTTCTAGGGCTAACGAAAATCCCGAACCTGCAGATTGACGGCAGGGTCTCGGGCGTCTTCCCGATTGAAGCGCGCAACGGCAGTGTTGAGATTGTCGGCGGCAGGCTGCAGGCGCGCGATGGCGGCGGCAAAATCCGCTATACCGGGGCGATCCTAGGCTCTGACCCCAAAACGCCACCCAAGAAGCTACCTTGGTATCAAAGATGGTTTGCGCCTAAACAACCAACCCCCGCAGAAATTGCGGCCCAAGCCCTCGCGGGCATTGAGTATGAGATAGATGTGATCACGGTTGACGGCCGCATTACGGGCGAGCTGACGTTAGGTGTTGTTCTGGTTGGTGCCAATCCGCAGGTCCTGTCTGGCGTGCCAATCAAGCTCAATGTGAAAGCCACGCTGCCCGTCGGCCAAATGACGGATATGGCCACCCGCTTCTTCGAAAGCGCCACAAACGCGGATATGCTCAAGGAATTGGACAAGCTTGACCGGTCGCGTAACGGCCCGGGCTTCATTCCCAGTCTAGAAGAAGACGAGGCCGCCCAAGCCCAAAAATCCAAGCCTTAAACTGGACAAGGGGTCCAGCCCAATTCAGGCTTGACCTTCCCGTAAGGCTTGGCCAAGACATTGGCGAAGCAAGAACAATCGGGGGAGCATCGGCAATGACCTTACCAACAGCGTTTCAGGGGCGATTGCGCCTGCCCATCGTCGCAGCACCCATGTTTTTGGTGTCCGGCCCGGAATTGGTCACGGCCTGCTGCAAGGCCGGCATCTTGGGAACCTTTCCCGCCCTCAACCAACGCACCAGTGAAGGCTATGCGGAGTGGCTTGATCTCATCCAAGCCGCATTGACCCCGCAAGATGCACCATTTGGGGTGAATCTGATCGTGCACAAAACCAATCCGCGCTTGGCCGCAGACGTCAAAATTTCGAGCGATAAGAAAATCCCGCTGGCCATTACGTCGCTAGGTGCTGTTAAAGATGTGGTTCAAGCCATCCATGACGGCGGCGGTTTGGTGTTTCATGATGTCACCAATATGAAGCATGCCGAAAAGGCGATGGAGGCCGGTGTTGATGGCCTGATCCCAGTTTGTGCTGGGGCTGGTGGCCATGCGGGCACGTTGTCGCCCTTCGCGCTTGTCACTGAATTGCGCGCAGCCTTTCCGGACATCTGCATTGCCCTGTCTGGGGTGATGTCGACCGGTCGGCATGTTGCGACCGCGCGGATGCTGGGTGCAGACTTGGCCTATATGGGTACCCGCTTCATCGCGACCAACGAAAGCCGCGGGCAAGATGACTATAAGCAGATGATCGAAGACAGCGACGCTGCGGACATTGTCTATACGCCCAAGATCAGCGGCATTCCGGCCAATTTCCTTATTCCGTCGCTTCTCCAGAATGGTCTCGACCCGGTGACCATGGAGCCTAAAACCGATATCGATATGGGCGAAGAACTCAATGCCGGCAAAGCCTGGTCGACCATCTGGTCTGCTGGACAAGGCGTCGGGTCGATCCACGACACCTTGCCCGTCAAGGATCTGATCGATCGCCTTGAAACCGAGTATCGGGCCGCACTTGCCGAAGCCAAGGGATTTTAAACCATGACTAATTTTGCAGACAAAGTCGCGATTATCACGGGTTCCGCCACCGGGCTTGGGGCATCGACTGCACTGAAGCTGTCGGCCACTGGCGCGCGGATCATCCTCAATTACTCCAAGAGCCAAGCCGAATGTGAAGCCACGGCGCAAGCGTGTTTGGCCGCAGGTGCCCGTAACGTGCGGGTCGTGCAAGGCAACGTCGCGCGTGACGAAGATTGCCGCAAGATCGCTGCGGCGGCTGAGGACTGGGGCCAAGTCGACATTTTGGTCAATAATGCCGGCACAACCAAGCACGCACCCAATCATGCCGATATGGATGCTTTGGAGGCCGCTGACTTCCTCCATCTTTATGAAGTCAATACGGTCGGCCCGTTTATGATGGTGCGGGCCGCAAAGCCCTTGTTGCACGCAGCCTATAGCAAAACCCAAAATGCCAGCTCCGTTGTCATGATCTCGTCCATCGCAGGCGTAATTGGGATTGGATCGTCGGTGGCCTATGCCGCGACCAAGGGTGCCCTCAATACGATGACTAAATCTTTGGCACGCGGTTTAGCCCCAGCGATTCGGGTCAATGCTGTCTGTCCAGGCTTTATTGATACGCGCTGGTTCACCGACGCTTTTGGTGAAGACACCACCGCGAAAATCCGAGAAAACGTAAAGAAACAAGTGCCTCTACAAGTTGCGTCCGGTCCAGATGATATTGCAGACACGGTTGCTTTCTTCTGCTCCTCCGCTTCGCGCCACATCACGGGCGAGACCCTTCTTGTCGACGCGGGACTGCATCTCGGCGCGAGCATCCGTGCACCAACATAAGTTGCCGCACGCATATTAGTCATTTTTTGATGTTTTATGCTTAAAGAAGTTGCACGACGCGGCTGATCGCGTCCGCCATGTGTCTAGTGCGATTGCAAACGAGGTGTTGCGCTGATGTCATAGCGGCGAAGCTCAAATTTCGCCACACAGGTGAATGGACATTGCAAGGGGCCGCACCTTCCGCGGCTTCCACAGGGGACTAACATGAAACTTAAAGCATTCTTTTTGGCTACCGCCTTGGTTTGTGGCGCTCCCGCCGTCGCTTCCGCGCAAGAAACCACCACTTCGGTGAACGTAGGTGTAGCTTCCAGCTACCAATTCCGCGGTGTGAACCAAAACATTGACGACACCGGCCAAGTCTTCGGCGGCGTGGACCTGTCGGCTGGTTCCTTTTATGTCGGCACCTGGTTGTCGAACGTAGATTTCGGCAGCAAAGCCAATCTGGAAGTCGACCTCTATGCTGGCTACAAGCCACAAGTTGGCCCTGTCACTTTGGACATCGGCGTTCTGGCCTACACCTACCCACAAGAGAGCAGCCTCTTGGTGTATGAAGGCAAGGTCGCTGGTACCGTCGCAACTGAGTCTGGCGTGTCGCTGACCGGTTCGGTTTTCTATTCGCCAGAATATGGCAAAGATGGTCCTTCCTACTGGTATTATGAAGCTGCTGTGTCGGCTCCAATCCCAGGCGCAAAAGTTGGCCCATTTGCACTTTCCGCAAATGCCTCGGTCGGCACGATGGATCTCGAAGAGAATTTGCTCTTGGAATCCTATACCAACTGGAAAGTCGGTTTGACAGCTGCAACTGAGAGCGGCTGGGCAGTGGACTTGTTCTACACCGACACCGATGTGGACGGTCTGAAGCCATTCGAAGGCAAGGGCGTCGTTCAGTTGAAGCGCACCTTCTAAGAACCACTCCTAAAGTCACAAAGAGAGGCCGTAAGCGCAAGCTTACGGCCTTTTTGTTTGCGCTACTTTCGGGCCGTCTCGTCTTTATCACTGGCCAATTCCGGTGTGATACGAATGGCCAGAATTTGGTTGCGATGCTTGCGTAGAATCTGGAAGCGATAGCCGTGGAAGGCAAAGCGCTGTCCGGGGTCTGGAATGGCTTGGGCTTCATGGATAACTAGGCCTGCGATGGTCACAGCCTCTTCATCCGGCAGATCCCAGTCCATCGCGCGGTTGAGGTCACGGATAGGAACAGCTCCATCAACATTGACCGACCCATCGGGTTGGGGTCGTACGCCTTGAATCGCGATGTCATGTTCATCCACAATATCGCCGACGATCTCTTCTAAGATGTCCTCTAGGGTCACCAAGCCTTGTAGCGCGCCATATTCATCCACCACACAAGCCACGTGGCTGCGGCGCTTGAGGAATTCCTCCAATTGTTCTTTCAAGGTCGTGGTGTCAGGCACAAACCAAGGTGGCCGGATGATGGCTTTGAGATCAATCGCATCTAAATCGCCTTGTGCATCTGCAATGGCCTGCAAAAGGTCCTTGGCATGCAAAATACCGACAATGTTTTCTTGATCGCCCTCATACAGGGGTAGGCGGGAATGTTGGGTCTGCAGCACCTGCATGACGATTTCGCGTGACGGCAATTCCACGTCGATCGTCTTCATATTCTTGCGGTGGATCATTACGTCCGAGACGTCCAATTCCTCAAGGTCCAAGACGCCTGCGACCCGGTCGCGATCTGACTTTTCAACGCTGCCTTCGTGCTTGCCAAGCTCAATCGCGCCACGAATTTCTTCCATTGTGGCATCTTCATCTGTGACACGGTCCAGCTTTACGCCAAATATCTGTAATGTTGCGCGCACGATCCAACGTACGGCCGTCACTATCGGACTGAGCAGCGTGACGGACCATTGAACGGGAAGCGAAACCCACCGCGCGGTCGTTTCAGGATAGGAAAACGCGAAAGTCTTGGGCATGACTTCGGCAAAGATCAAAACAATGGCCGTCACCAGAGCGGTGGCGATGGCAATCGTGGTGGGAGCTTGGCCAAACATTTGGACCAGAAGCGCCGTTGTCAGCGCACCAGCCAAAGTATTTAGAAAGTTATTGCCGAGAAGCAGCGAACCAATCAAACGATCTGGGTTCTGAATGAGGCGATTAACCCGCGCTGCGCCTCGATCGCCTTCTTTCTCAAGCTGGAACATGCGCGCCCGCGACGACGACGTAATCGACGTTTCCGCTGCGGAGTAAAATGCAGACATAGCTATCAGAACAGCAACCAAAATCGCGGTTACGATGACCGTGGGGTCGACCGTCATTTTTGGACATCCTCTTTCAAAAAGGCACGTACGGCTGAGGCATCAACGCCTTTTTGTACAAAGGCCGCGCCAATGCCGCGCGTCAAAATCAGGGTCAGCGCCCCATTTTCATTCTTCTTATCGTGGCTCATGGCCTCAAACAGCGCTTCGGATTGCCACGGCCCGCCGGGCAAAAGGCTTGGTAGATGGGCAAGGCCAGCTGCTGCGATGGCCTGCTCAGCCAAGGCTACATCCTCTGGCGGGCACAGACCTTGGGCATGGGAGAAACGAAATGCCATCGCCATGCCGCAAGCAACGGCTTCCCCGTGGCGCAACACGCTCTCATCAAACCCAACCAAGGCTTCAAACGCGTGGCCAAACGTATGGCCCAAGTTCAAGAGCGCCCGCACACCCGCCTCGCGCTCATCCTCAGCGACGATGCGGGCTTTGGTTTGGACCGATTGACCAATCGCATGAGCCAATTGGGTCACATCGCCGGCCAGCGCTGTGGCAGCATGCGTCAAACACCAGTCAAAAAAGACCCGATCGCCCAAGAGGCCAATCTTCAAAATCTCAGCCCAACCTGCCCGCAGATCGCGGTCCGGCAAGGTCGCAAGGGTGGCAAGGTCTGCCAAGACGTAACGAGGTTGCCAGAACACCCCAATTAGATTCTTGCCGGCGCTTGCATTGATGGCGGTCTTGCCCCCGACTGAGGAATCCACTTGGGCCAGCAAAGTGGTGGGCACTTGAACAAAATCGATGCCGCGCTTGGTGATGCCTGCGGCAAAGCCCGTCAGATCACCCGTCACCCCGCCACCAAAGGCGATGATCAGGTCAGAGCGCTCTAAATTGAGCTGCAAGAGCGCTTCGGTCACACGCTCGAGGCTCGCAAAGCTTTTGCTGCCCTCCCCCGGTGCAATCTCAATCAAATCCCAGTGGATTTGAGCTTCGGTGAGGCTTTTAGAAAAAATTGCGCCGTGCAAAGCCCAAGCCGTGGAGTCCGCAATGATGGCCACACGGGGCCGCTTCATCAATGGGCGGATCAACGTGCCCGCTTCAGCCAAGAGGCCTTGGCCGATATCGACGACATAGGACCTTTGATCCAAGGCCACTTGAATTGTTTGCTTCACGCCACGCTCTCCAAATCCCCATGCGCGCGCAGGGCAGCGATGACTGCATCGACCGTAATATGATGAGGCCCCTCACGAGACTCCACAACTATGTCTGCCTCAGCATAGGTGGGATAGCGAACTTCCATCAATTTTTCCATGATTTCGCGGGGATCACCCGCCCGCAATAATGGACGATCATCGCGGCGCGACACGCGCTTGACCAAAGTTTCCAAATCCGCACGCAACCACACAGTGATAGCCCGCTGCCGCAGCATCACCCGCGTAACAGGGTTCATAAAAGCGCCACCACCTGTCGCAAGCACATGTGGCGGTTCTTCCAAAATACGGGAAATCACCCGCCGCTCCCCCGCCCGAAACTCATCCTCGCCACGTTCGGCAAAAATATCAGCAATCGGCCGTCCAGCGGCTATCACAATCTCATCATCGGCGTCTTTAAAGGGCACATTCAATTGGGCAGCGAGACGACGTCCTACCGACGACTTACCCGCCCCCATGAGGCCAACCAGCGCCACGGTCCGTTTGAGCGGAACAGGAAAGGATGGCTGCGCTTGAAACATGGCCTAAACGTAACGCCCCACGGGCTTTGGTGCAATAAGAGCAAGGACAAACAACAGCATTGTCACTTTTGAATCACATAGTTTTCATCCGAATTTGATTGCCCGCTGGGCTTCTCTCGGTCATGGAGAAGGCACTGGTATACCGTTTTTCGCCAGCATCTAGGTAGAGGTCCCCGACATGGATATCGCAATCTCGTTGGCCATCGGTTTGGTCATGTTGGTCATCGGGGGTGATCTCCTGGTCCGCGGTTCTGTGACAGCAGCCAAGAACATGGGCGTCTCCCCACTTCTCATTGGTCTGACGCTGGTAGGCTTCGGCACGTCAACACCCGAACTTGTGACCAGTCTCACGGCTGCCCTCGAAGGGTCGCCTGGGATAGCTGTCGGCAATGTCGTCGGGTCCAATATCGCCAACGTGCTTCTGATCTTGGGTGCCTCAGCCGTCATTTTTCCTTTGATGATCGACCCGAAAGGCTTCAAACGTGATGTGTTGATGCTGATCGCCTCCAGCCTTGCCCTACTCGGCGTGGTTCTTGTCGGTTTCATCCCCGCTTGGGTGGGTGCTCTCTTCATCCTCTCGCTGCTCGCCTATGTCCATTATGTCTACCGAGAAGAAAAGCGGCATCCCGATGAGGCCGCATTGGTATTAGAGCACCGGGCGGAAGATGCCCCCAAAGGCCCCAAGGGCATTATCTTGCCCTTAGCCTTAGCCATTGGCGGGATCGCAATCACCATTTTTGGTGCCCGTTTCTTCGTCAATGGTGCCGTTGACCTTGCCAAGGGTTTTGGCGTGTCTGACACCATTATCGGGCTCACCGTGGTTGCCGTGGGTACATCCATGCCAGAACTGGTGACTTCCATCACTGCAGCCCTTCGCAAGCATGCTGATGTGGCTTACGGGAATATCGTTGGCTCCAATATTTTCAACGTGCTGTTCGTTCTTGGAGCCACTTCCTTGGTCAAGCCAATCGAAATCCCAACCCAAATCATCCAGTTTGACATTTGGGTCTTGCTGGCAACAACTGCCCTCTTGGTCTTCTTTGCGCGCTCGGGCCTGAAACTGATGCGCTGGGAAGGGTTTGTATTCTTAGCAGGATTTGTCGCCTATACGTCGTATTTGATCTCAATTGCGTAAAACCGAACACGGGTATCTAAGGAACCATTATGGCTAGCACGTCCTCTGACACCAAATATTTTGGTTTCTTACCACAAGAAGCCGTTCCGGGCGCATTGCTGGTCGCCGCAGCGATAGCGGCCATGATTGTCGTCAATTCCCCTCTGGCCGGACTCTATCACGCCATTCTCGACACAAGCGTAACTGTCGGGCCTACGGATGGCGGCATTGAGATGAAATTCTCCTACTGGATCAAGAATGGTCTGATGGCGATTTTCTTCTTTTTCGTCGGTCTTGAGCTGAAGCGAGAGCTGTTGGAAGGGCAATTATCCAATCCCGCCGCAGCCACTTTGCCAATTGTCAGCGCCGCAGGCGGCATGGGTGTCCCCGCGCTCATCTTTTTGTTTTTCGCCGCCCCGGCGGGTTTTGGCCACGGCTGGGCCATTCCTGCGGCAACCGATATCGCTTTTGCCTTGGGTGTCTTGTCGCTTTTAGGCAATCGCGTGCCCCCTGCCCTGAAAGCGTTTCTGCTGGCGGTTGCCGTGGTGGATGATTTGGGCGCGATCGTGATCGTGGCGTTTTTCTACACCGAAACGCTCCACATAAATTATTTGGTGCAAGCCGGTATTGTCTTGGGCGTACTGATCGCCATGAACCGTTTCAAAGTCCGCTCCATCGGCCTTTATGTCCTGATCGGTGTCGTCCTCTGGGTCTTCATGCACCAAAGCGGCGTGAGCGGCACGATTGCAGGCGTATTGGTTGCGGCTTGCGTGCCCATGCGCGACCGGCATGACAAGTCGCCGCTGCATGAGGCTGAGCATGATTTCAGACCTTGGGTGCTCTTTGGCATCATGCCGGTGTTTGCCTTTGCCAATGCCGGGGTCGATCTTGCAGGGGCGGAGAAATACCTAACCCATCCCGTGACTTTGGGCGCAGCTCTAGGCCTTGTGCTCGGCAAGCCGATTGGCATCGCGCTCAGCGGTTTTGCCGCCGCGAAGCTGATGCGGGCCAAGCTTCCTGGCACCTTCCCTCAAATAGTGGGCGTTGCGTGCGTCGCAGGCATTGGCTTTACCATGAGCCTGTTTATCGGTGCCTTGGCCTTTAAGGACCCAAGCCTCGCCACACCGACGCGCCTTGGTGTTTATGCAGGCTCGGTGATCTCGGCTATTCTAGGCCTCTTGATCCTTTCGCGCTTTCTGCCCTCAGCGGACAAAGTGGCGCATTCAGCGGAAGAGGACGAGACCGCGCCCTTCATCAAACCCCAACCCGTGTTTGAAGCCCGAGATCGGCCCGACTAAGCCCTCAAGCTGGCGCATCTGCTTTCAGCGCCAAAGCGTGGACAGGGCCTGCCAATTCTTCGGCGAGGACCTGATAGATTGCCCGCTGGCGTGCAACCCGGTTTAGGCCCACGAACGCGGCACTGACAATGGTGACCGAAAAGTGGGTCTCGCCAATCCCCGTCGCCGCGCCGCCTTGTTTCGCGGCATGAACAGCGGCCCCAGCATGGCCGGCGTGGCTGGCACTTTCGTCCATTACTTCAAGGACTAACGGCGCAAAGGCCTCAGTCAGTTTTTTTCGCATCTGTATTTGCACGGGTCCCATCGGTCATTCGTCCTTGTCTGAAGAGGCAGTCAAACGCATATTAGGGCCCTCATGACAGATTCATTCTCCTACCGCCCTAAATTTGTGGACATTCGGGTGCGAAAGCCCCCGGTTGTCAAAGTAAATCCCGATGTCCAACTGTGCGAGCACGATGGATGTGGAGCCGAAGCGACCAATCGTGCGCCCAAAAGCCGCGATAATCCGGGCGAGATCTGGCACTTCTGCGAGAAGCATGCCGCCCTCTACAACAAAAACTGGAACTTCTTCGAAGGCATGACAGACGACGATGCCCGCGCGCATCGTGACGCTGCCTCCCATGGCGGCAGGCCTACATGGACATTCCGTGCCAGCGCCAATTCCCCAGACGCCCACGTCTATAAAAAGGCGGCAGCGGGCGAGGATCCTAAAGACCCACTGGCCAGCCGTCGTGCAACCGGTCGGGCAGCCCCTGATAGCCCAGATACACGGCCCACAGCCCCCGTCCTCAAAGCACTCGACACATTGGGCCTAGACGCCCATGCCGATCGTGCCAAGGTCCGCAGCACCTATGCAGCGCTGGTCCGGCAATATCACCCAGACTCGAACGGCGGGGACCGCAGTGCAGAAACCCGCCTGAATGCGGTTGTGAAAGCTTATAAGGTCCTCAAGACCGCACGCCGGGCTTAAGTAGGGTCCTTACACGCAGCAAAACCCCTCGCAAAAATGTCACAGCGCACCATGTCAGCAGTTCGAACAGAAATGCATGCTTGACGGCGCGCGCCTGATCCTCAAACAAGACCTTAAGAGGACCCGATAACGACCATGACTGATACATTGATTGCCGCTCTGCCTGACACGACTGTTTCGGTCGAAGACGTTTTTGGTTTCGCTTCAGAGCTGCACGTGCCAGCTTTCAGCCAGTCCAATGAATATGTCCCTGAGCTTGATCCGACCTATAAGTTTGACCCGCAAACAACGCGCGCCATTCTGGCAGGCTTTGCGCATAATCGTCGGGTGATGATTCAAGGCTATCACGGCACGGGTAAGTCGACCCATATTGAACAAGTCGCTGCCCGCCTGAACTGGCCATTGGTGCGCGTCAATCTCGATAGCCACGTCAGCCGGATCGATCTGGTCGGCAAAGACGCCATTGTCCTCAAAGACGGCAAGCAGATTACTGAATTCCGCGAAGGCATTCTGCCGTGGGCGCTGCAACGCAATGTGGCCTTGGTGTTTGACGAATATGACGCGGGCCGCCCCGATGTGATGTTCGTGATCCAGCGCGTGCTGGAAGCTTCAGGCCGCTTGACGCTGTTGGACCAAAACAAAGTCATCAAGCCGCACCCAGCGTTCCGATTGTTTGCCACCACCAACACGATTGGTCTGGGCGACACTACGGGCCTCTATCACGGCACCCAACAGATCAATCAAGGCCAGATGGACCGTTGGTCAATTGTTACCACGCTAAACTATCTCGACCATGACGTTGAGACCGACATTGTGGCGGCTAAACTGGGCGAAACCGATCCAGCTAAGCGCGCTGAATTGGGTAAGATGGTGCGTGTCGCCGATATGACCCGCAACGCCTTCATGAATGGCGATATCTCAACCGTGATGAGCCCACGGACTGTGATCACTTGGGCGCAAAACGCGGACATCTTTGAAGATGTCGGGCTAGCCTTCCGCCTCACCTTCTTGAACAAGTGTGATGAACTAGAGCGGCCAACTGTGGCTGAATTCTACCAACGTTGCTTTGGCGCAGATTTGCCAGAAGCAGCCCACCGCGTCCGGGTAGCCTAAGCATAGAAGAAAAAAGGCCTATGTGGCCGCGTTAAGCGGCCACAGGTGTGCCCTTTAAGTTAGCTGGAACGCCATCACGCTCGCTGGCTGGGATTTCCAGATAATAGGTTGGTGGCGCGATGTTCAAACGCTTGCGCGCCGCGTCTAAGGGCTCAGCCAACAAGCGCTCATAGTGCTGGACCGGCAGCCAAGCAGCCTTGCGGCCATTCTGATAGGCCTGCCACACAGCTTTAATCACGGGGCGGCCAGGCAAAATGCGCTGAAGCTCGCGCCCTGCGGCAAAACCAATCAAGGCAAAGCCCAAAGACCTAGTCTGCGGGAACGAGAATGACACGACACAGGCCTCGCCCAAAGCATCAGTCTGATAGCCGCTGAGGACGTGCCACAGATCGTGCACGTCGCGCATCCGCCGGCCATACCAAGCAAATGGATGCAGCGAGTCGATTTCATTGCCCGTTGCCCGGCTCTCTTCGGCCAAGCCTTCAGCGGAGATCTTCCGACCTTGCACAAAAGCGAGATAAGCGCGGCCAACACTGCCTTCGGGCAGCTTTGCCAAGGTCTCATGATCGTCGAGGATTGGCTGCAGCTCCACCCGGTCATAGGCGATCCGACCGCCTTCTTGCGAGCGCAACAGGCGCGCATAGCCATTGGGGATCGAACGCCCAGACAGCGCGCGCATGATTTCAAAAACGGCTTTGGTGTCTTCTTTATTATTCATCAAGCGGCCAATGCCACGCGCCGCTGCACCAAAGTCATAGCCGATACGGGAGAGGAGAGTTTCTGTCATAAGAGGTCTCTACCAAATTGCTGACGCTTCGTAAAGTGACGCCTACGTCATTTTTGTAAAAATATAGTGAAGCGCCCTCACTCTTCTTCCGAACCAGTCTCAGGCTTGATCACGATGCCTCGCTTAGCCAAGGCTTCGCGGATCAATACTTCCATTTGAACATTGGCCGAGCGAAACTCTGCGGCCGCCAGCCGCTCTACCGCGCTCAGCACTTGTGGGCTCATGCGCACGAGAAACGGCTTTCGGGGCTTGGCGGCCATAATTTACACCCAGCCTTAATAGAGGGTGCCAGCGTTGACGACCGGCTGCGCCTCACGATCGGCGCACAGCACGACCAAGAGGTTGGAAACCATCTGGGCCTTGCGTTCCTCATCCAAGGTCACGACGCCACGCACGGACAATTGCTCCAGCGCACTTTCCACCATGCCGACAGCCCCCATCACGATCAGCTGTCGGGCGGCCAGAATGGCTTGGGCTTGCTGACGCTTCAACATGGCACCGGCAATTTCGGTGGCATAAGCAAGGTGCGAGATCCGCGCCTCATCAACGGCCATTCCGCCGACTGCCAAGCGCTGGTTCAGGCGCTCACCCAACAAGGTGGCCACATCTTCGGCATGCCCGCGCAAGGTCAATTCGCCTTCTGCTGCATGGTCATAGGAATAATGGGCAGCGATGTCGCGAAGGGCAGTATCGATCTCGATCCGGCTAAAGCGCTCATAATCATCAACGTCAAACAAAGCTTGTGCTGAGTCCTGCACGCGCCACACCACATTGGCCGCGATTTCAATCGGATTGCCGTCCTTATCATTCACCTTCAGTTTGTCCGACGTGACGTTGCGGACGCGCATAGAGATTTTCTTGCGCGTCAACCAAGGCCAAACCCAGCGCAAGCCGGTGGCGCGGTCGGTACCCTGATAGGCGCCGAACAACAAGATCGCCACCGCCTCATTTGGCTGGATGGAATAAAAGCCGCCCATGCCAACAGATCCCAAGCCGATCAGGACGATAGCCGCACCGAAATAGGTGTCACCCGCCCCGGTCACGAACAGATAGATCGAAAAGGCAATCGCCAGCACAAATGCCAGAAACAAGGGCACGCCGGGTAAAGACAAGGTGGGACGCTCAACAGTGCGGTTGATTTCAGTCCGAGACATTCTAGGCTCCTTCATTCAATACCAATATGATATCACATTGTGATCATATTGCAAGCGCAATAGTAACTGCGCTACGAAGCTTTCTTTGCTTGGAGCAAGGCGTAACTGCGCGAAGACCCCTTCAGTCCCTCCGGGACAGCTTCCCCGCGAGCAGGGAAGCGGCGTGTCCCACAAGCTGCCACCTGCCGCTTCCCCGTTTACGGGGAAGCTCCGGCGAAGCCGGTGAAGGGGTCTACGAAATAGCGCGAGTTAAGCCCCTTGTGTGTTTTGGATGTGATAGAGAGGTCGAGTGAAGGCTGGTCGCGCAACCAGCCTTCACCGCGACCTTGAGACCGTGTGTCCCCTTTGGCGTAAACCGTGGGAGAGCTT
>NZ_JBIIYV010000004.1:0-84992 GCF_044346625.1 Aquidulcibacter sp.
CTGCGCTACCGCTTCGGCGGGGATGACACGATGAAAGCTCCCCCCTACTCCGCCTTCTTAGAATGGCTATCGTACCAGCCAATGGTACTCAAGATTGCCGCCAGCCACTGGCTGGGACGACCAAAGCCGTGGCCTGCATCCGGCAGGCGCACCAAGGCGCTTTCGACGCCTTGTAATTGGAGGGATTGGAAATATTGCTCGCTGTCACTCATCGGCGTGCGGTAGTCGCTTTCGCCAGTAATGATGATCGTAGGGGTACGAACTTTACCGACCAGCGACAAAGGCGAGCGGGCCCAGTATTTTTCTGGCTCTTCCCAAGGCTTCTTTTCAAACCAATAGCTGGTGACAACCGCGCCAATATCGCTGGTCAAAGCTTCTGAAGTCCAGTTGATCACCGGGCGCTTAACGGAAGCTGCGGCAAAACGGTTGGTCTTGCCAATAGCCCAAGAAGACAAGACGCCACCGCCGGATCCACCGCCAATATAGAGGCGGTTGGTATCTATAAAGCCGCGCGCGATGACGGCATCAACACTGCTCATCAGATCATCATGGTCCTGACAAGGGTAACAGAGGTTGATCAGGTTCGCGAACTCTTCGCCATAACCAATCGAGCCACGTGGATTGGTGAAAATGGTCACATAGCCAGCTGCTGCATAGAGATGATGGGTAATCGAAAACATCGGGCCGTAATCGGTATGAGGCCCGCCATGAATATCCATGGCAAGGGGGTATTTCTTGCTGGGGTCGAAATTAGGTGGATAGAGGATCCAGCCATGCACTTTGCGCCCATCTGCAGATGACGGCGTCCAAATTTCTTCCAGCTTGCCAATAGATTTCCCTGCCCGCCAAGCCGCATTCATATCCCACAGGATGGTCTCTTTGCCTTGCGACCAGAGCGCCAAATTGGCGGGGCGGTCGGCTTCCACGCTCGGATAAACTGTCTTGGTGCCATCGGTGGAATAGCTGCCACCCGAAGACGGCAGAAGAAGACGTGTATTGCCGACTTCAGGCGTGGCGACACTGACGGCACCCTCTAAAGGCGCAAAGCCAACGCGGCTGATGCCGACATCCTGATAAATGAAATTCACGCCACGCCCATCCTTGCGCCAGCTAATCTGGCTCGCAGGGCGGTCGAGCTTCAAGGTCAGATTGCGCGATTGGGCAACAGGACCCGTGGCAGGAAGGGTGGCTGCAAAGACATCCGTGCGCTGAAAGGAGGTCTGCCGATTGCGCCAGCCGACATAGGCCAAAGTTTTGCCATCTGGGCTTATGGCTGGACTGTTTTCAAATCCGTCATCGGTTGTTAATTGGCGCGGTATACCGCCGCCGGCTGCGGGCCAGGCATAAAGGTCAGACTGGACAGGCTTTAAATGCGCATCTGGGGCGGGGTTCCCGCTGACGACCACGAATTGCCCATCCGGGGTCCAAGCGGGCTGGCCATCTTCGCGGCCCCAATCACCACTGCCACTGGTAACTTGGGTAACGGCCCCAGTCGCCACTTCGAGGGCAAAGACCTGATAGTTACCCGGCGTCAGCCAGCCTTCTGGATCGGTGCGGTACGGAAAGGTGCGCACCACACGCGCAGGGGCCGCCCAAGTCGCGCCTTCGGGCTTCTCAGGAAGCTTGTAGATCGCCTCAGGCTTTTCCTCGACCAGATTTACAAAGGCGATTCTTTTGCCGTCTGGCGACCAAGACAAAGCGCTGGGTGAAAATTTCAGTGTGGTGAGTGGCTTGGCGATGCCATACTTCAAATCGAGCGCAAAGATTTGCGACTTAGTGCCGTCCTTGCCAACGAAGGCAAGTGCACTGCCGTCGGGCGACCAGCGTACGGTGGATGGAGCGCGATCCGCCCCAACCAAGAGACGTCGTACATCGGATGCACCGCTTCCGGGCACGGGAACGAGCCAAAGGTCGGTCTGCACACGGTCGGTCTGAATATCGCGGGTTTGGCGCAAAACAGCGACCTGTTTGCCATCAGGCGACAATTGCGGGTGAATCGGCTGCTCAAGCCGGTAAAGGTCAAGCGCTTCAACCGGCTTTGGCGCTTCCGCCCACGCGGGGCCTGCCAACACGAGCGCTAGCCCAATCAATCCAGAATAAACCCGCATGACATCCCCCGCCGAAAACTACCTAGCCGCAGATGTAACAAGAGATGCAGGGAAGTCGAGCGGGCTGAAGCCGTAAACGAAAAAAGCCCCGCCAGTTGGCAGGGCTTTTCCACAAGAAAAGAACGGAAAGACTTAGTCTTCCTTAGGGGTCAGAACCTGACGGCCACGATACATGCCGGTCTTCAGGTCGATATGGTGTGGACGACGCAGTTCGCCCGAATCCTTGTCTTCGACATAGGAGTTCACGCCCAACGCATCGTGCGAACGACGCATACCGCGGCGAGAAGGAGTAGTTTTGCGCTTAGGCACTGCCATGATGCAGGTTCCATTTCAAAAGATAAGGCGGCCCCGGTAAGAGCCGCCAGTAAAACTGAAGCGCGTATCTACGCGCGCTCTTCCCCAATTGCAAGACACTAGGTCAGTGGGAAAAGAACTTAATCTAGGTCACTGCGCTTGGGGTAAGGACGGCACTTCCCACGTGGTTGATTCCTCTGGCGGCCGAACACGGGGATGGAGAAACCAGATCGTGCTAAGTGCGCCACAGGTTAAAGTAATTATGATACTGGAACAGGCGTCAATGATGGTTTCTAAGTGAGGCAAGATGGTCTGGAACAGCGTATAACTTTCGCCGATCATTTCCATCCCGGATTGTAAGAGGGAGACAGGGTATAAGGCGACGAACAGTAAGGCAGTGGATAACCAAAGACGCCATTCTCGACGCGCCACACCCTTATACGAACGAGATAGATTCACCTTGCTATCGACTAAAATCTGAACTGCGAAGCAGAAAGTGTAGTTCACATAAGCGATAAAAGCTGCGAAAGCAGTCAGCCAGATTATGGCTTTCAGGGCTGGATGCTCTACCGAATCATTGCCCATATTCAGGATTAAAAACCCCAGATAGGCTGGAAGGTTAATCGCGATAATCCCAAAAGCCGCAAGCGCTCGCGTCCGCCAACTTGTCTCCACGCCCGCTGACTTGAGAAAAACTATTGTTATCGCAACGAAGAAAGAAGCACCGACAAGGGTCTCGAGGATGTCCTTCAGATCGAACTCCCCGATACGCGGCAAAGAAACGGGCAATTGGATCGCCATCACGCCTTCAAGCGGTGCCACCACTAGATAGAAAACGACCGTTATCAGCGCCAGTGGCACCAAAACCGACCGATGGCTCACGATCAGCCGCAAAGCCGCCCGAAGGCCCCACTCATGATCTGCCAATGGTTCAATCTTATTCGCAGACATCAAAAACCTCGCATTAATCGCGCAATCATAAGTCTATATTGGGCGATGTAAAGCGAAATCGGACTTGCCGGAAACGCCTAGGGCGCAGAATCCTGATGCACCAACACTTCTGTGTGAGCGCGAGAATGCCAAATGGCGGACGGCAGACCTAAACCAACCGGTTCTGAACCAAAGCGGCGCGCACAAAGTCCGCAAACAAAGGATGGGGTTCGAATGGACGGGACTTGAGTTCGGGGTGATATTGCACGCCGACAAACCAAGGATGGTCGGCTCGCTCAACAATCTCCGGCAACACGCCATCGGGTGAAACCCCGGAGAAAATGAGCCCCTGAGCTTCAAGTGTGGCTCTATAGTCCATATTGACTTCATAGCGGTGCCGGTGACGCTCTTGAATGCTCAAAGCTCCGCCATAAGCACGCGAGACGACGGAATCGGGCTTCAATACGGCGGGATAGGCACCCAGACGCATGGTGCCGCCTAGATCGGTCTCTTCACCGCGCAATTGGCGCTCATTGCCTTTTACCCATTCGGTCATCAATCCGACCACAGGCTCAGCGGTGGGACCAAACTCGGTCGATGAGGCACCCGAAATGCCAGCCAGATTACGAGCAGCCTCTACGCAAGCCATCTGCATCCCGAAGCAAATGCCAAAGAAGGGGATCTGGCGTTCGCGGGCAAACTGGACCGCCTTGATCTTGCCTTCAGCGCCGGAATCGCCAAAGGCACCCGGGACCAGAATCGCATCCACGCCTTCAAGCTCTGCTGTCAGCAACTCTTGGTCGGCGTCAAAAGCGCGCGCATCAACCCAGTTGATATTGACCTTTACATCATTGGCGAGACCGCCGTGATGCAGGGCCTCGATCAAAGACTTATAGGCGTCCTTCATGGCGGTATATTTGCCAACCACAGCGATGGTCACATCGCCATCTGGCGCACGCAGGCGCTTAGAAATCGCTTCCCACTTCGACAAATCAGGCTCGGGCGCGTCCAAAATCCCGAAACGTCGCAAAACCTCGCGGTCTAAGCCCTCGGCATGATAATCCATCGGCACTTCGTAAATGTGCGCGGAATCAAGAGCCTGAATCACGGCACTGGCGCGCACATTGGTGAAGAGTGCGATCTTGCGCTTTTCATCTTCTGGAATCGGGCGGTCGGCTCGACAAATCAGGATGTCGGGCTGAATGCCGATCGAGCGCAATTCCTTCACGCTGTGCTGGGTTGGCTTGGTTTTCATTTCGCCAGCCGTGTGAATATAGGGCAGTAGCGTGAGGTGAATATATACCGCCTGCTGAGGATCTAATTGCTGGCCAAGTTGACGGATGGCTTCAAAAAACGGCAACCCCTCAATGTCGCCAACCGTGCCGCCAATTTCACACAAGACAAAGTCTGCGTCGCCTGCATCGGACAAGACAAAGTCTTTGATCGCATTGGTGACGTGGGGAATGACTTGGATGGTCGCCCCCAAGAACTCACCCTTGCGCTCTTTGGCGATGATTTCCTGATAGATGCGCCCAGTCGTGATATTGTCAGCTTTGGCAGCAGAAACGCCGGTAAAGCGTTCATAATGGCCCAAATCCAAGTCTGTCTCTGCGCCGTCATCGGTCACAAAGACTTCGCCGTGTTGATACGGGCTCATCGTGCCGGGATCGACATTGAGATAAGGATCGAGTTTACGCAGCCTCACTTTATAGCCACGAGCTTGCAGCAGCGCGCCTAACGCGGCTGATGCAATGCCTTTTCCGAGCGAGGAAACCACGCCCCCAGTGATGAACACATATCGGGTCATGGGAGGTCGTTCTAAGCCGCAACGCCTGCAAAAGGGAAGAGGCGCAACTGGAAAGAAATGGGGGTTAGCCGCTTATTTTTTTTCTGCCGGTGCTGGCTCGGTGGCAGGTGCCACTGGTGTAGCCGGGAATAAGGGCGCTGGCTGGGGTGCAGATGGTGCGGACGCAGGAATGCCGCCAGCCGGCGCTGCAGGAACAGGCGCGATGGCATTAGTCGGTGCCGCTGGTACAGACAGATCAATGCCCTTTGTCGGAATACCGTCCTTGGTGCGGCCATCTTGCATCAAGGAATCTGCAGGCTTAGTCGCGGATTTGTTCATAATAGTCAAAGTGACGCTGGTTACCAAAAACGCCGCACCCAACAAAGTCGTCGTGCGCGTCATAAAGTTCGCGGCTGAACGCCCTGACATCATGGAGGAAGGACCCCCGCCCATTCCCAAGGCCCCGCCGCCTTCCGAACGCTGCAGCAAAATGGCACCGATCAGCGCCAAACAAATCAGCAGGTGGAGAATGAGAATAGCTTGGATGAACATGAAACGGGCCTAAAGGTGACTGGATGGGGCGCAAAACCCTGCGCTTAGGGCTGCTATGTCGCTCTTTCGAGGCCGAACTTCAAGAGACCAACGACAGCGCCAACTCATGGCGGCGTTTCGCGCGCTCTTTCGCCTTGTCCAACCGACCTCGAACCTTGTCCAAAGTCGCCTCCAATTCCGCCTTAAAGGCCTCTCCGCCCTCAACTGCATAAGCGACGTAGAGCGCCAGCGCGAGTTGACGGGTTAGATTGGCATTTTCGACTCGCTCTGGCCCTGGTGCGCTGGTGCGCGCAGCAACATTTTCGAGCACCATGGCAATCTCTTGCACTTCATCAATATCAAGACGCTTAGCAGCACGGACAAGTTCGGCAGAACTTTCCAGCAAATCAACGACAAAACCTGCGTTTGCATCCCCTCGCCCTTGAGCTTGGATGATAACTTCGGCCGCCATGGCAATCCGACGGGCAAGCTTTGCCAACCGATCTTGGTCGACCTTACGGCGCGCAGTAGCCAAGATCTCCGATTGGGTCACCGGATCATAATTGCTCATCAAGACGCGGTCGCGCAGCGTGTTTGGCGGGTCAAACGTCTCCGGTGCCATTTGATTCCCAGAAGAGCGACCGCGATCAGGCCCGACATAATCAGAGGTCACAACAAATTGTTTGCGCCCCGAAATGATGGCCCGGACCCGCTCTAGCGCTTGAATTTGAGAAAATGGCCGTAGAAGCACATCATCGCAGCCAACATTCATCAAATCGGCGACTAAATCAGTTGAGCCAGCCCAAAGCGTCGCAATAACAGGAATGAAGGGATTTACGCCCAACTCGCCAAGGCGCTGAGCACGCAACAGCTCTACCACATCGCTATGATATTCAGTTGCCTCAATGACCAAAAGAGAAATGTCGACGTCGCGCAAACGGCGGGTCAATTCGCGCAGCGAGGTCATCCCCTCGATGCGGCGGAACCCAATCCCATGCAAAACTGAACGTGTCATCAGCATGTTGCCGCGCACAGGATCATAAATCAGCACGGTCGCCGCTGAGAGTCTTTGCTTGTCCAAAGGACTTTCACCCCTTCATCCGGATATAACCTTTGACACAGGGTTGTTGCTAAGTGGTTACGATGATTGCTTCATTCTTGAATCGCGTGCAAAATTTTCAAAAATCCAGCCGCAGTGAGGCTCGCGCCACCTATCAAAGCGCCATCAACATGGGCGAGGTGCAGCAAGTCGCTGGCGTTCTGCCCATTGACCGAGCCGCCATAAAGTAGCGGGATGCTTGCCCCCAAAGCCCCAAAGCGACCAACGAGTGTCTTCTGAATCGCACCATGCATAGCCAAGACATCAGCAGCACTAGGGACCAAGCCAGTCCCAATTGCCCAGACGGGCTCATAGGCAATAACAAGCCCACCTTCTGGGAAACTCTCTGGCACTGAACCTTCCACTTGGGCCAAAACCACGGATTCGGCTTGGCCTACTTCGCGTTCGACACGGGTTTCGCCGACGCAAATAATGGGAATTAAGCCAGCCTCCAACGCGGCGTGGGCTTTGGCCCGGACGTGCTCGCTGGTCTCACCATGGTCAGCGCGGCGCTCCGAATGGCCAACAATGACAAAATGCCCGCCTGCATCCTTGATCATGGCTGCAGAGATATCGCCAGTATGGGCACCAGAGACTTTTGCATGGCAATCTTGCGCTCCGGTCAAAAGCCCCGTGCCTGCGGTCATTTCACTTAATTGCGATAACAACGTGGCTGGCGGGCAAATGGCCAATTGGATTGCTTGACTCTGAGCAGCCTTAGCAGAAGCGGCAATCAGGCCCGCCTCTTCTAGATCTGCCTTAACCCCATTCATTTTCCAGTTTCCGACCAATAGTTTTGCCACAGTTCTCTCCATCATAGGCAAGGGTAGACGCCATCTTTCAGGTGTCATTTCTGGTCTGGCATAGGCAGGTGATTCAAACTTTGCAAATCACCGGATAGAGACCTGCAGTCCAAGGCCCGCGCTGTGCAGGCCTTGCCTTGCCCCCTCTCCCAACGATCCTTATGCTAAGGTAAGTTTTCATCAGGATCTTCCATGCTCACCGCGTTTCGAAAATTTGCCCGTTCATGGGTCTCCGGTATCATCATTGGCCTTTTGGTAATCTCGTTCGGGATTTGGGGGGTCAATGACATCTTCACCGGGGGCAGTCCGGATGCGGTTGCCAAGGTGGCTGGCAAGTCGATCACGCAGGACGAGTACCGCAAAGAGTTTGATCGCCTGTTGAAGCGCGCACAAGTTGATGCGAAGCGCGATATCTCAACCGAAGAGGCGCGCGCCCAAGGTCTTGATAGCGCAGTACTGGAGCAAATGGTCGCAAGCCGTGCTTTCGCAGCGATGACCGACGGCCTTGGCATTAAGGCGGCGAACGCGGTGGTTCAGGCGGAGATTGCAAAAATCCCTGCCTTCCAAGACCAAATCACCCGCCGCTTTAGCCAAGATACCTATCAGATGGCCTTGCGCGATAATGGCTTTACCCCCGTTGAGTTCGAAAGCAGCGTGCGTTCCGACTTGACCCGTCAAGGTCTGACTTTGGCCGTTAGCTCTGGTTTCCGCGCGCCTCGCGTCTTTGCCAGCCAAACATTGGCCTATGGCACAGAACGCAGGATGGTGACTATTATTCCAGTTCCTGCTGGCTTTGTCGGTGGTCCGCGCCAACCAAATGACGCTCAATTGAAAGCGCTCTATGATGAGAGCCGGACCCAATTGATGCGCCCCGAAACGCGCACACTGACGATGGTTGTCGCAAGTCTTGCTGACTTCGAAACCAAAGTGAAGGTTGATGAAGCCCAAGCCCAAGAGATTTTTGGCCGCAACAAGGAACGTCTTTCAACGCCAGCCAAGCGCGGTTTGGTTCAATTGGTTGCCTCTGATCGTGCGAAGGCCGATCAAGCTGCCGCGCGCTTGCGTGCTGGTGAAGACCCGGCAGCCATTGCAAAATCACTCGGTCTGTCCTCACCAGTCGTGTTGTCAAACGTGACCATTGGCGGCATTCCCGATCAAAATGTGGCCAAAGCCGCCTTCGATATGAAGCAGGGCGACGTGCAAGTTGTGGCAGCCAAGCTGCAACCCTTCGCAGCGTTCAAGGTCACCGAGGCTGTGGCAGCCAAAGAGGCTAAGTTTGAAGATTCTGCGGTCGAAATCCGCACGCAGCTACGCCAAACCGCCGCTGGCGAACTTCTGACCGATGCGACCGAGGCTTATGATAAGGCGATCACGGAAGGGGCAACGCTCGAAGCCGCCGCCGCTAAAGCAGGCTTCCAACTGGTCCAGATCAAAGACGTGATGGCGGATGGTAATCTGGCCGCTACCGGACAGCCTGCCCTTGAATTCGTGGAAGCGCCGACGGTCCTGAAAGATGCATTTGCAGGCGGCAAAGGCGACACGTCGGACTTGGCCCCGGTTCCCGGTGATCGTTATGTCGCGGTCCGTATTGATGCGATTAATGTTGCCGCACCGCCGCCATTCGCCGCAATCCGCAACGAATTGACGACCGAGTGGATTCGTCGCGATATTCGTGCCCGAGCAGAAGCCAAAGCCAAGGAAATTTTGGCCGATGCTAAGAAGACCAGCATGGAAGCTGCGGCTGCGAAATATAAATTGCCCGTCGCCAAACAGACCCAACCGCTATTGCGCGGCCAAGGTGGCCAAGAATTAAGCCAAGCTGTGTTTGCCGCGAAGAAAGGTGAACTCGTCCTAGCGCCAACAGCCAATGGAGTTGAGTACACCGTTGTGCGGATCGACGACATCTTGAAGGACGATGAAGGCACGGTTCCTGATCGTTTGGTTCAGGCCGAGACTGCGGTGCGTGCCTCAGTTCAGCGCGACCTGATTGCGTCCTTAGAACGGGTTGCCCGGGATCGCGCAAAAGCCCAGCTCTTCACCAAAATGATGGGCCGCGCCTTGGGTGACACCGAAGAAACCGCCGCCGCCAGCAAAGCCGCAGTGCCGGCCAAACAGCCGTAGGCGAACGTGCTATCGATTGAACCTAGTTTTGAGCTGTTCGAAGCTTCCTATCTGCAAGGGCGCGGTACGCCTCTACGTGCCAAGCGGATCGATGATCTAGAGACACCTGTTTCGGCCATCGCCAAATTAGGCGCAGACCGACTGGGTTCCTGCTTGTTTGAGAGTGTGGAAGGCGGGGAGACACGGGGGCGCTATTCAATTGTCGCCTGTGACCCCGACCTCATCTATCGGGTCGATCAATCCGGTGCGGCCAAAGCTGTGATTGATGAAGCTGGCCAAGTCGGGGACTATGTCCCTTGTGGCGAAGAGCCTCTGGCGGCGTTGCGTACCTTGATCGCAGAAAGCGCCCTCGACTTCCCAACTGATTTGCCGCCACCTGCAGCAGGCCTTTTCGGCTACCTCGCCTATGAAACCGTGCGCCGGGTCGAGCGACTACCCGAGACAGCGCCTGACCCAATTGGTGTGCCCGAGGCGCTTCTAGTTCGCCCGCGCCTTGTGATCGTGTTTGACGGGGTAAAGCAGGAATTGCTTTTGGTGACGCCTGTGCGGCCCCGGGCGGGTGTCTCTGCCAGGGACGCCTATGAACAGGGCCGGACGCGCCTAGAACAAGCTTGGGCCACATTGGACGGCCCCTCGCCCTTACGCGTGCCTTCCTATGCCGCCAAGCCCAGCCCCTTAGGCGAAGCAATCCCGAACATGAGCCCTGAAGCCTATATGGCGAAGGTGGAGACGGCCAAGGACTACATTCGCGCCGGTGATATCTTCCAAGTGGTGCCGAGCCAGCGCTTTTCCGCCCCCTTCTCGGGTTCGGCGATTTCGCTCTACCGGTCTTTGCGGCGAACCAACCCATCGCCCTTCTTGTTTCTATTGCGGATGGACGGCTTTGATATTGTGGGCTCCAGCCCAGAAATCTTGGTCCGTTTGCGCGACGGCACGGTGACGATGCGCCCGATAGCTGGAACCAAACCGCGCGGGGCCACCCCTGCCCTCGATGAAGCTTTGGCGGAAGAGCTATTGAATGACCCCAAAGAGCGGGCCGAACATCTCATGCTGCTCGACCTCGGTCGCAATGATGTTGGTCGCGTCTCGCGCTCGAAACCCGGTGGCAATGATGGCCCTGTCGGTATTGGCCGTGGCGGGGTCCGCGTCACAGAGAGTTTCAAGGTCGAGCGTTATAGCCATGTCATGCACATTGTTTCCAATGTGGAAGGCAGCTTGAAGCCGGGCCTTGATGCCCTCGATGCTTTGCTCGCAGGCTTTCCAGCAGGCACGGTTTCTGGTGCCCCGAAAGTGCGGGCAATGGAGATCATTGCCGAGCTTGAGCCCCATGGTCGTGGCGTCTATGCGGGCGGCGTCGGCTATTTCTCCGCCGGTGGCGACATGGACTTGTGCATTGCGCTTCGAACGGGCGTTTTGAAAGACGGCGTTCTCCATGCTCAAGCCGGCGCTGGGGTTGTCCTCGACTCCATTCCGCTGAGTGAGCACAATGAGTGCGTCAATAAGGCGAAGGCCTTGCTGCGTGCTGCCGAAGATGCAGGTCGCTATGGCGAGAAGGATGCCCAAGCATGAAAATCCTGCTCATCGATAATTACGACAGCTTTACCTACAATCTCGTCCATTATGTCGAGGAATTGGGCGCAGAAACGCACGTGGTCCGTAATGACCGCATCAGCGTGGACGATGCGATCGCCCAAGCTGGGGACGGCATCATCATTTCGCCGGGTCCTTGCACCCCCAATGAAGCGGGCATTTGCCTCGACCTCGTCAAAGCCCTGCCCGACGACATTCCGCTTCTGGGCGTCTGCCTTGGACACCAAGCAATTGGTCAAGCTTATGGCGGTACCGTCTTGCGCGCCAAGACCATCATGCACGGCAAGACCTCCACCATCACGCACGCCAATACGGGTCTGTTTGAAGGCCTGCCCGAGCAGTTTGAGGTAACCCGCTATCACTCTTTATCAGTAGAGCGCGAAAGCCTACCCAATTCGTTGCGCGTTGATGCTTGGACCGCCGATGGCGAGATCATGGGCATGAGCCATGTGGCCAAGCCGATCTTTGGCGTGCAATTCCATCCTGAAAGCATCGCGTCAGAACACGGCCATGCGCTAATCCAGCGCTTCTTGCAATCAACCAAAGCCAGCCAGTCGTGAGTGAGGCGATCAAACCAGCTTTGGCGCTCTTGCGCGATGGCGACGCGCCCTCGCCTGCCATGCTCGACCAAGCCTTTGCCGCAATCTTGAGCGGAGAAGCGACCCAAGCCCAAATCGGGGCCTTCTTGATGGGCCTTGAGCGGCTGACTTTGACCAGCGACATGATCGCCTCAGGCGCGCAAGCGATGCGTGGGGCCATGACACGCGTCGACACTTCCCATGCTTGCGTAGATGTCTGCGGCACAGGTGGCGATGGCTCTCACACCCTTAACATCTCGACCGCCGTGTCCTTTGTTCTGGCGGGCTGCGGGCAGAAGGTTGCCAAGCATGGCAATCGCGCCATGAGCTCCAAATCAGGGGCAGCCGACGTCTTGGAGGCTTTGGGCGTCAAGCTGGAACTCTCGCCTGAGCAATGCGCCGCGGCCCTCGATGAGGTCGGCCTTGTGTTCCTCTTTGCCCAAGCCCATCACCCCGCCATGCGTCATGTTGGCCCTGCTCGGCGTGAACTGGGTTTCCGCACCATTTTCAATCTATTAGGCCCCCTTTCTAATCCAGCAGGCGCACAGCGCCAATTGGTGGGCGTCTTCGCCGATGACAAGCGCCGTCCGATGGCGCAAGCCCTGATGAGCCTTGGCTGTGAGAGCGCTTGGGTCGTCCATGGCCATGGCGGCTTGGATGAACTGTCGCTATCTGGCCCCACGCAAGTTACCGCTCTGAAGGACAAGACCCTGTCCGAGCTTGAGATCGGTCCAGGTGACCTCGGTCTCGCCACTGCGCCGCTTGAGGCCCTCAAGGGTGGCGATGCGGCGCACAATGCGTTGGCGCTGCGTGCGCTGTTGCAAGGCGAGACTGGCCCTTATCGCGATGTGGTGCTGCTGAATGCCGCAGCAGCGCTGGTGGCCACAGCAGCGGCGTCGGACCTCACAGAGGGCTTGGCGCACGCCAAAACTAGTCTCGACTCCCAAGCTGCGCTCACCAAGTTGGATCAGCTGATCGCCTTTACCAATCGGACGCCATCATGAGCGACACCCTCTCCAAAATCATCGCCTATAAACGCGACGAAGTGGCCGCCCGTAAGCCCCTCCAATCCATCGCGGCACTGGAGGCTTTAGCGTCCGAGCAAAGCGCGCCACGTGGCTTTACCGCCGCCCTCAAGAAGGCCGCTGAGACCCGCCCCGCCCTGATCGCCGAGATCAAAAAGGCCAGCCCGTCAAAGGGCCTGATCCGCGCCGATTTCGTACCTGCGCAATTGGCTCAAGCTTACGAGCAAGGCGGTGCGGCTTGCCTCTCCGTCCTCACCGATGCACCCAGCTTCCAAGGCCATGAGAGCTTTCTGGTCGCTGCGCGAGCCGCCACCAACCTGCCCTGCCTGCGCAAGGACTTCATGGTCGACACTTGGCAGATCGCCGAAAGCCGCGCTTATGGTGCCGACGCGATCCTTGTCATCATGGCCGCTCTGGACGATAAACGCGCCGCCGATCTGGTCGCCGCTGCCAAGCATTACGGCATGGATGCCCTGATCGAGACCCATGATGAAGCCGAAATGGAACGCGCCCTGAAGCTCGATGCGGAACTGATTGGCGTCAATAATCGCAACCTCAAGACCTTCGTTACAGACCTGTCCACCACCGCCCGCCTTTCGACCATGATCCCGCCTTCGCGGCTCCTTGTCGCCGAAAGCGGCATCAACACCCGCGCCGACATCGCGGAATTACAAGCGACCGGGGCCAAGGCGTTTCTGATCGGCGAAAGCCTGATGCGGCAGGATGATGTTGGCGCGGCGACGCGGGATATTTTGGCTGTCGGCTAAACTGCGCGCCACGAACCGCGCTTGTCATCCCCGCCGAAGCGAAGCGCAGAGCGGGGACCTCGATTAGTCATGCGCTCTCCCCTCGCCCCCCAAGCGGGAGAGGGGTCGGGGGTGAGGGGGTCTTTGCGCAAGGGCGCGCCTAAAGGACCGCGCAGCACTAGCTGCGCACGTCAACGCGTCCAGATGCGCAGCTAGTGCTGCGCACTCCATTTTGCTCTACCAACACCCATAGCCCCGCGCGGAAAACCACCGGGGGTGCACCTTGTTGCCCGAAAGCAGAGGGGCCGGGGCGCGTGGTGCGCGCCAAATAGGGGGTGGGCCAGATTAACGGACTGGCCCGGAAAACGACGCAAACCATGCGCCCCGGCTGAAATAAGTCTGTGTGCCCAAGGGAGGATCATGAGCCCTCCTCGGTGGTGACATTTCCCCCGCCTAGTACGTAAAGGCCTAAACACACTTGAGGCTACCCGAGAGGTTGGACCAAGCCTATTGAAAGACCTGACCTCCGGCTTCACACGGCAGTCGGGCTCGAGCACACCGGGCATAAGGACGAGCTAATCCTTATGAAAACACGAGGCAGCCACGTCCACCCCGATTAACCCCGCTTACCCATCCCCAACCGGTGTCGCCGCTGCAGCAACAACGCCCTCTCGTCGGAGATGGGACTAGGATATCCGGGGTTTGATGGGATGGGGATAAGTTTTTATTTGTCCCTGCTGAAGCACCCCTTCACTGCCTTCGGCAGAGCTTCCCCGTAAACGGGGAAGCGGCAACGGAAGCAGCTGGGGCGTAGCCGCTTCCCCACTTGTGGGGTGTCGGCGCATGCGCCGATGTGTCCCGGAGGGACTGAAGGGGTATCTTCCCCCCCTCACAACCCCTTATAAAACACGATCTTCGTCGGCTCTCCCGGTGTCACATCAAGGCCTGCGACCACAAAACCGGCTTTGAGATTGAGGATGGCCATGGCTTGGTTGGGTTGGCGGGTGGCGGTCTCTAATCCGCGAAAGCCTGCTTCCTTGGCCCAATCATGTTGGGCGGCCATCAAAGCTGCGGCGATGCCCTGCCCGCGGGCCTCTGGCGCGACGCCGCCCATCCAAGAGTTAAACACGCCGCGATTACGCTCATAGCCCAGCTTGAGGCCGATCAACTTGCCATCAAAGTTCAAAGCAACATGGGCGGAAAGGCTGCGCCGCCCTGCCAGTTTCTCAGCAAAGTTCGACCAGTCATCGGGCAGTACCACATCCAAGAAGGCCGCCAAATCATCTGCCTGCGCAATACAGCGTGGGCCATCCCAATGTTCAATCCTCTCGACTTGCATCAATTCAAATCCCCACCTCGACATGGCCCCACGAGCGCGTTAGACCTGCCCCCTAAAATCAATATGAGGGAGCCCTTAGCATGACCAAGACCACCACATTTGCCACGATTGCAGACCTTGCCGGCCAAGAAGTTGGCGCGTCAGACTGGCTGCTGATCGATCAAGACCGCGTCAATCTGTTTGCCGACGCAACTGGCGATCATCA
Source organism: Aquidulcibacter sp. (assembly GCF_044346625.1). Lineage (GTDB taxonomy): Bacteria > Pseudomonadota > Alphaproteobacteria > Caulobacterales > Aquidulcibacteraceae > Aquidulcibacter. The sequence goes on from NZ_JBIIYV010000004.1 coordinate 15,156, forward strand.
ATGGATCCATGTCGATGTGCCCCGCGCCACCGCCGAAATGGGTGGCCCGATTGCTCATGGATTTTTGACTCTGTCGTTGATTCCATTTTTGGGCAAAGACATCTTGAAAGTCGAAGGCGTCAGCCGCGGCATCAATTACGGCCTTAACAAAGTCCGCTTCACCAATATGGTCCGCGTTGGCTCGAAGGTCCGCGCCGTCCAAAAGCTGTTGAGCGTGGAGCCTAAGTCGGGCGGCTTGATGCTGACCAGCGAAGTGACGATTGAAATCGAAGGTGAAGCGCGCCCTGCATGCGTGGCTGAAACCGTCAGCATGTTATTCGCATAGAGCAAATCCCACTCTAACTTAAACAGATAGAGTGGGCTTTGCTCTAATTTTGATTTTGCGCGCAACTTTGATCCAAGTGGATCAAAACGCGCTCTTGTACAAAGGACTTACGATGTCTCGCATTGAAGCTCGCCTGCAGGAACTCGGCATCACATTGCCAAACCCACCTGCCCCGGTGGCCAGCTATGTGCCGTTCACCCGCGTGGGCGGCTTGGTTCATATCTCGGGCCAAGTCTCGCGCGCGGCCGATGGCGATCATTTGGGTCGGCTGGGCGGCGATCTGATCTTGGAGCAGGGTCAAGCTGCTGCCCGTGTCTGTGGCCTTAACTTGCTTGCGCAATTGAAGGCCGCCTGTGACGGTGACTTGGACCGGCTGGTTCAAGTCGTGAAGCTCAACGGCTTTGTGAATGTGACGCCAGACTTCAATCCCATCCCGCAAGTGATGAACGGCTGTTCGGACCTGATGGTTGAAGTCTTAGGTGACGCGGGCAAGCACGCCCGCTCTGCCGTAGGCGTTGCCAATCTGCCGATGGGCTTTGCCGTAGAAGTCGACGGCGTGTTCGAAATCGCCTCTGCCTAAGCCGATACTGGCCAGCAGCGTGCCTCAGTGATGGGGTGCCCTGCTGGCCAATAATTCTGCCCGCACCCGGAGGGACTTTCGGGCATAGGAAATCTCAATCAAGAATGAGATCAGCCCGCCAATAAGCGAGGCCATGGTGGCAATGAACAAAATTGCTACGACGCGCGACAGATCAATCGTGATCAGCTCCACCGAAAACAAAGCGACGATCAACAAGCAGACCAAGAGGATCGCCATTGTCGACAACATGATGGCATTATGAATCCAATTCATGCGCTGATCGAGAACCCTAAGCTCCGCAAGATGTCGATTGGTGTGCTGCCCCGAACCCATCGGTGAATCAAGGTCAAGTTCAATGGCGCGGCCTCGGTCAACCACGCGGGCCAAGCGCGACGTTAGGACGTTTAGCAAGGTCCCAATGCCTGCGATCAGGAAGACCGGCGCAATGGACAGTTGGATGATCTGAACTATGTCGTGGGAGGAAGCAAAAGGCATATGGTTAGTCTAGGCCTCAATCACCAAAAGTCGATGGTATTCGCTTGGATCACACAGCAATTGGCCTTTGCACCGCCATCTTCCTCGACTAGCTAAAGGTCATCATGACACAAGAGACTGAGTCCCCTAACAGCGAGCCGGAGTTTACGATCAAGATCGTGAATTCAATCGCAGACGTGGCGCGCGAGACTTGGGATGGTTTGGCCAATCCAGCGGGGGTTCCGTTTGACCCCTTCCTGTCTTGGGACTTTCTGCAAGCGTTGGAAGAAAGCGGCTGTGCCACCAGCTTTACCGGCTGGGGCGGGCGGCATTTATTGTGTTTAGATGGCGCGCAGAATGTAGTTGGCCTAGTACCGCTGTGGCTTAAATCGCATTCGCAAGGCGAATATATTTTCGACCATAATTTTGCCGACGCGTGGCAGCGCGCCGGCGGGCGCTGGTACCCCAAATTGACCAGTGCCGTGCCCTTTACCCCCGTTCCCGGCCGCAGGCTTCTGGTGAAGCCAGACGAAAATGCAGGCCTGATCCGGGTCGCCCTAATCTCTGCGCTTGAGCAAATTGGTGCCCAGAGTGGGCTTGCAACCGTGCAAGTGAATTTCGCCAAGGATGAAGACCTAGCCGCTTTGGACTCTTGCAAGTGGCTGTTGCGCGAAGATCGCCAGTTTCATTTCTTCAATCCGGGTTATCAGAGCTTTGATGATTTTCTCGCTGAGCTCTCTTCAGACAAACGCAAGAATTTGCGCAAGGAACGCGCTAAAGCCAAAGAAGGCATTGAGATTGTACGCCTTACTGGTTCAGAAATCTTGGAAGTGCATTGGGACCATTTCTTTGAGTGCTATCAGGATACCGGTGCGCGCAAATGGGGCACACCCTATCTGAACCGCCGTTTCTTCTCGCTGCTTGGCGAACGCATGGCAGATCGGCTGGTGCTGATACTGGCCAAGGAGGGTGACCGCTTTATCGCCTCAGCCCTCAACTTCTTGGGCTCGGATACGATTTTTGGCCGCTGGTGGGGACGCCTCGAGGACCGCCCCTTTCTCCATTTTGAGCTATGCTATTACCAAGCGATTGATGAGGCCATCGAACGCGGCCTCGCCCGGGTTGAGGCAGGCGCACAAGGTGGCCACAAACTGGCGCGCGGCTATGTGCCGGTCTCGACGTGGCAAGCGAGCTGGATTGCTGATCGTGGCCTGCGCTCGGCCATTGCGGACTATTTGAAGCATGAGCGCGCCTCGATTGCCGATGATACCCATTGGCTAAAAGAAAGAACGCCATTCCGGCACGTCGTTCAACAGGTGGACAGCCCCTAGGTTATACTTTTGTTTTGCTTTTAAAACGATCGACGCGTGTTAGCTTTACTTACTTTTGATAAAACATAACAAAGATCGCGAGCAAAAATGGGAGAATGTCACCAAGATTTCGAAACGGCGCTTGCCGGCGATGAGCTGGCTCGGCAGACGTTTAGCTGGCTTGCCCCCAGCCACCGCCATGACTTTGTTAGTTGGATTGATGCCGCCGCGGCAGAGCGCGATCGGCTTAGTCGCATTCAGGCAGCGGTTGATATCTTGGCCGGGCGAGAAGTCGTTCGCCGAAACTAGATTTTGAACGGCCCAATCGCGATGGACCCATTTCGGATTTGATTGGAATCACGCGAAGGGTTTAGGGAAAGGTCATTCCCATGCATCTGTCGACACCCTATGATCCCCAAAACATCTTTGCGAAGATTTTGCGCGGCGAAATGCCCTGCTTGAAAGTCTATGAGGATGAGGTTTGTCTGGCCTTTCTCGACATTTTCCCGCAAGGCCCGGGCCACACGTTGGTGGTCCCCAAAGTCGCCGCAACCAATCTGTTGACCCTGCCAACTGATGCACTTGGGCCCTATATGGCGAGCGTGCAGAAAGTCGCGCGGGCGGTCCAGAAAGCCTTTCAAGCCGAAGGCCTGACCGTACTTCAATTTAATGGGGCCGCGGGTGGGCAGACCGTTTTTCACCTACATTTCCACCTGATACCCAGGCGAGAAGGGGTTGGCCTCATCGGGCATGGGCAGGCTGGCAAAGCGTCTGAAGAAGACCTCATCTCGCATCAGGCAGCCATCCTAGCGGCCTTTTAGGTCCCTGCTCGATGCCTTACCGCACCATTGACGCTGATCTTGTTCTACAGACGCTTGAAAAATTAAGTCTGCGCATTGGGGAGCGTTTTCCCAAAGCAGGCCTCGGAAGCGTTTGTGCCGAGCTTGCGCTCTTAGCGACCGATACCCAAAACCGCGTCACAGAGCTTGCTAAGCCAAGGATTTGGATCAGGGCCGGCGTTGGCTTGGTTTTGGCGGCGGGCGCAGGTCTTGCTGCTTACGGCATCCACACCATCGGCTTTAAGTCGGGCGAGACCGAGATGCTGTCCCTCGTCTCGGCGCTTGAATCAGCGGTCAACCTTTTGCTGGTGGTTGGTGCGGGGGTATTCTCACTGACCAGCCTTGAAGCACGGCTAAAGCGCCACACAGCCATGGGCGCGCTGCATGAGTTGCGCTCCATCATCCATGTCATCGACATGCACCAGTTGACCAAAGACCCCGTCATGTTTGGGGCCAAGCGCACCAAAGCAAGCCCCGATCACAAGCTCTCGCCGTTCGAACTCGTGCGTTATCTTGATTATTGTTCTGAGATGTTATCGCTTTCTGGCAAGCTCGCCGCACTCTATGCGCAAGACTTCAATGACCCTGATGTGATCGAGGCAGCTTCAGACATTGAGCAATTGGCAACCAATCTATCGCAAAAAGTCTGGCAAAAGATCACGATTGTCCAAGCGAGCGGTAATGCCATGTCGGCCTAACAGCGCTTGGATTGAGCCTCGCCCCACCTATTACCAACCGCATTTAGGTAATTGTAACGACACCCGTGCCATAGAGCACCGGTCGCAGGAGTGTTAGTTATGGCGAATTGGGTAAGTCGTGCGTTGGCTGACATAGAATCACAGACAGACAATGCGTCTGGCGTTGCAGCGCTTCGGGCTGCCATGATGAAGGACGGTGTGATCCAGCAGGCCGAAGCGCAGACCTTAATCGCCATCCACCGCTCTGGCAGGCGCCCTTCAGGCGATGCAGGTTGGGCAGACCTCTTTGTTGAAGCGATGACCGACTATTACGCTTTGACGCGTGAAGTGCCGCATTACCGCGAAGAAGAGCTCAATCCAAATTGGTGTCACGCCATCAAGCGCACGCTCGACGCTTTGGCATTTGATACGCTACCTGATGTTGCCGCAGGGCCGACCTATAACGAACGCCTTGCCGCTTTGGGCGTGTCGGAGGAAGATGCCCAAGTATTGATCGATGCCTTTGTGGCCGATGGCATGGTGTTGGACGCTACGGAAATGCGGGTACTTTCCGCCTTGTTTGCCCGCGCCAATGTCTATCCAGCAAACCTGCGCACCTTCGCTTGGCAAACCGTGCAAGCCAGCGTCTTGGCAGACAAGACCATCCAAGCCCATGAGGTCAATCTGATCCGGTCTATGGTGATGGGCCCCGCCAGCCAGTCTGGCATCGCGGTGGACCGCGTTGAGGCAGACATGTTGTGCGCGCTCGACCAAGCCGTCGCCGACAGCCAAAAGGACCCGAGTTGGGCAACCTTATTTGCACAGGGAATTGGCAACCATCTCTTGTTCGCAAGTGGCACCCCAGGACGCGTCGACGGACAAGAGCGCCTTTGGCTTAATGAGAAGCTAGGCCACGGACCAACGGCCGCAACAAAGGCTTTAGAAGCCTTCCTTGCGGCCGAAGTCGGTTCACACGCCTAACGCCAGCGCCTTAGTTGCCTGAATCGGCATCCTCAGCTTCGGGCTGAGCTGCACCCTTTTTGCCGGGCTTGGGCAGTGCTGGTTCGAAGAAGAAGGTGAGTTGTTCTGCCTGCTCGCTATCCACGTCGACGCGGACAAGGCCACCCTTCTTCAACTTGCCAAACAGCAATTCGTCCGCCAGCGGCTTCTTGATATGCTCTTGGATCAAGCGACCCAGCGGACGCGCGCCCATGGCGGGATCATAGCCGCGGACGGCGAGCCAACTGCGGGCTGCATCGGTCAATTCAATCTCAACTTGACGATCCGCCAATTGTGCTTCCAATTGTAGGACGAACTTATCGACCACATTGGCAACAATCTCTGGCGTCAGAGCTTTGAAGTGAATGACAGCGTCGAGCCGGTTGCGGAATTCAGGCGTGAACAAGCGTTTGATCGCTTCGCTCTCTTCATCATCCTTCTTCCCGCGCCCAAAGCCAATGCCATCCTTAGCCGCATCAGACGCACCCGCATTGGTTGTCATGATCACAACCACATTGCGGAAGTCGACCTTCTTGCCATTGGCATCGGTCAGCGAGCCGTGATCCATGACCTGCAACAAGATGTTGTAGAGGTCTGGGTGAGCTTTTTCGATTTCATCCAACAACAAGACGCAATGGGGATGCTGGTCGATGCCGTCGGTCAAAAGACCGCCTTGGTCAAAGCCAACATAGCCTGGAGGCGCGCCAATCAAACGGCTAACAGAGTGACGTTCCATATATTCGGACATGTCAAACCGCAGCATTTCGACGCCCATCGTATTGGCCAATTGCTTAGCCGCCTCTGTTTTACCAACCCCGGTCGGGCCAGAGAACAGATAAGAGCCGATAGGCTTGTTGGGATCACGCAGACCTGCACGGGCTAGCTTGATCGACGCCGCCAAAGCCGTCAAAGCTGCATCCTGACCAAACACGACCCGACGCAAATCAGTTTCCAAAGTGCGTAGCGCTTCAGTGTCAGACTTGGTGACAGATTTGGATGGAATGCGGGCAATTTTGGCAACAACCGCCTCGATCTCCTTGACGCCAATTGTCTTTTTCCGTTTGCTTTCAGGCAGCAACATTTGGCTTGCGCCGGTTTCATCGATCACATCAATCGCTTTGTCCGGCAATTTGCGATCGCCAATATATTTGGCCGACAATTCCACAGCGGCTTTGATCGCTTCGGCGGTGTAGCGCACTTTGTGATGTTCTTCATAAGCCGACTTCAGACCCAAAAGGATTTTCACGGTGTCCGGGATCGAAGGCTCAACCACGTCAATCTTTTGGAAGCGACGCACCAGAGCGCGATCTTTTTCAAAATGCTGACGATACTCCTTATAGGTCGTCGAACCCATACAGCGCATGGTGCCGGACTGAAGCGCGGGCTTTAGAAGGTTTGAAGCATCCATCGCCCCACCACTAGTAGCACCTGCCCCGATGACCGTGTGGATTTCGTCGATGAAGAGGATGGCGTTGGGATGGGCTTCCAATTCCTTCACCACTTGCTTCAAGCGCTCCTCAAAGTCACCGCGATAGCGTGTGCCAGCCAGAAGCGCGCCCATGTCGAGCGAGAAGATTGTGGATTCTAAAAGAATATCTGGCACATCGCCTTCAACGATGCGACGGGCCAAGCCTTCAGCAATCGCGGTTTTGCCCACGCCAGGATCGCCAACCAACAGCGGATTGTTCTTCTGACGGCGGCACAAGATTTGGATAGCGCGCTCAACTTCGTCGACGCGACCAATCAAGGGATCGACCCGCCCTTTGCGCGACTTTTCATTAAGATCGACGCAATAGGTGGCCAAGGCCTCACCGGTGCTGGGCTTTTCCTTTGTGGTCGCGCTCTCTTCTTGGCGCTCTTCAGAAGCCCCTTTGACGCGCTTCTGCTCCGTCATGCCGGGGCGCTTGGCCACGCCATGGGAGATGAAGTTCACCGCATCATAGCGGGTCATGTCCTGTTCTTGCAGGAAGTAAGCCGCATGGCTCTCCCGCTCCGAGAACAAGGCAACCAACACATTGGCCCCGGTTACTTCCGTACGACCTGAACTTTCGACATGGATGACTGCGCGCTGGATAACGCGTTGGAAGCCAGCCGTCGGCCGCGCTTCGCTTTCACCCGAGACGATCAGATTCTTAAGTTCGCCATCGATATAGCCGTTCAAATCTGTTTTGAGCCGATCTAGATCGACATTACAGGCCTTTAGCACATGGGCTGCGTCTTCATCCTCGATCAAGGCGACCAGCAAATGTTCGAGGGTTGCATATTCATGCTTATGCTCATTAGCGAAAGCGATAGCACGGTGGAGCGATTGTTCTAGGCCGCGGGAGAATGAGGGCACGTTCTACTCCTTTTCCATGGTACATTGCAGGGGATGCTGATTGCGCCGCGCCAAATCTAGGACTTGGGCTACTTTGGTCTCAGCAACTTCGTAGGAATAAATGCCGCACACACCGACCCCCGATTGATGCACATGCAACATGATACGTGTCGCACTCTCACGGGTTTTGTTGAAGAAGCGCTCTAAAACATAAACCACAAACTCCATCGGCGTGTAGTCATCATTCAAAACCAACACCCGATAGAGGGAAGGCTTTTTAGTCTTTGGTTTCGCACGCGCAACAACGGCCGTACTGCGTCCGCCACCAGGGATGTCCCCATCGGTGCCAAAACCATCATCGTCCATATCGTTACCGCGTTCGTCGCTCATCTGATCTACCATTTCATGACGTCTGCGCTTGCAGACACTATGCTTGGGCTTCTTCGGGAAACTCAATCACTCTTTATAGATAAGTGCTTCGCGACGTTCTGGAAGCCTAAAACATGTGCAAGGGCTGGATAAGATCGCAGCAGCCCTTGGCTCCCGGGCATTAAGGCACAAAAAAGGGCCCGAGGCATGCTCGGACCCCTTTAATTCTGGAGGCTATCCGCTTAGCGGGCAGATTGAATCGAAGACCACGCTGCGCTGGTGCGCTCGCTGATTGGCTTGACCGACTCTTTCATCGCACCCAACATCACGTCAGACACTTTGGTGAATTCTGCAAAATAGGTGCTCATTGCTGATTTTGCGTAATCAGCTTGAATTTCAACGGCTTCTTGCAACGACTTTACGCCGCCCAACGACTTTGCTGTTTCGGTCGCAAGTGCGGCAGAAGACTGCAGATAGGCCATAGAGATTTCAGACGCTTGCTTCATGCCTTCAGCGGCAATCTTTGCCGAAGTGGTCATAGCTTCCATATTTGCCTTGGCGTGCACTGCGGCATCGCCAAAGCTGGCTTGCAGCTTTTCGTAACCGGCTTGGAAAGCTTCGGCAGTTGGGGTGATCACGGATTCGATCTTGTCGGACATGGTCAGTCTCTCCTCTTGGATGGGTTCGGGGATGCTTACAGTTTCTGAAATTACAGATGGGGAGGTTTCAGCCACCGCTGGTTTGGACACGCTAGGCCTCGCAGCACGTTTCTTTGTGGTCGTCATCGTGACTCTCCGCGATAAGAATGACAGTGCAAATGAGGCCAACTTCTTAGCTCCTCACCGCTCTATCTCGCATTTGCAGCATGCACCTTCGCACTTGCAGCGTCAAGCGTTTCTTGAGCAGATTGCATGGTTTTTGCGCAAATTCTTCGCAATTAAAGCCGTCGATCGGCTGTTTGCGCCCAAGCCAAATGTCGACGGGAAACCTGCAATCTTTGTTCCCCGTGGGGACGTGCTAGGAGCCTCAGAAGCTAGGATGACACGTTCGTGTGGGAGAGTTTAATTGACATAGATCAAAAGAATGCTCAAAAAAGCGGCGGCTTTCAATGTGCCCGCCCCAAAACGTAGTCCAGCCTTGCGTTGGTCTGCTGCGTTAAGCCTAAGTAAACCATAAGGTTCCTAGGCTAGCTTCATGTGCTCGGAGACCAACATGGCAAGTCACGTTTTTTCGCTCAGGCTACTCACTGCATCGGCACTGGTGGCAGCGGTTTCTTTGGCATCAACCTCGGCCACGGCCCAAGCGAACCAAAGATTTGCTCAGATCGTTGTGGATGCAGATACCCATGAAGTGATCTTTGAAGAGAACGCGCAAGCCCTGCGCCGTCCTGCCTCGATCACCAAAGTCATGACGCTCTATCTTTTGTTTGATGCGTTACAGTCGGGGAAACTCTCTTGGAATGATCAGATCGTTTTCTCCCGTTATGCCAGTGGCCAAGCGCCAACCAAATTAGGGATTGCGGCGGGCAATTCGATTTCGGTGCAGACGGCCGTTGAAGCTTTGGTTGTTCGCTCAGCAAACGATGTTGCTGCAGCGGTCGCAGAAACCTTGGGCGGATCAGAAGCCAATTTTGCGGTGATGATGACCGCAAAGGCCCGCGACCTCGGCATGGTCAATACAACATTTGCCAACGCTTCTGGCCTGCCGAGTGACCGTCAATGGACGACCGCCGAAGATCTTGCTCGTCTAGCCATCGCCATTCGCCGCGACTTTCCCGATCAGTACCATTGGTTCTCGACCCCCCAAATGGTTTTCAATGGCAAAGTCAGCAAGAACCACAACCATTTGATGGCCCGCATGGAAGGCATGGATGGTCTGAAGACGGGCTTCACGCGTAGCTCTGGCTTCAATCTAGCCGCCACGACGGAACGCAGCGGGCGACGTATCGTGACTGTTGTTTTGGGTGGTCGGACACGCTTTTCGCGGGATGACTTTGTTGAATTGCTGACCGAGTCTGCCTTCAAAGAATTGGGCACTGGCGCAAATCTGGTTGCCGACCAGGCCACACCCTACCAATTTACCTTCAAAGACCCCCGTGACGGTGCCGATGCAGAGGCGCTGGTGATGTCGATCGCTGGCAAGGCCATGCAGCCAACTGGGGCGACCAATCTGGCGCTTGTGCGGACCGAACGGACCCGTGGGTTCGACCAAGGCAGGCCTTCAGTGTTGATGGCGGATGCAACTGCACGGCTAAATCAATCTTCCCGTTTGGCCACGGGCGGGGTGCAAACCGCTTCACTCGACCAACAGCATGGCGACGATGAAGATCAGGCTGAAGCTGTGAGCCCACAGTCAGTCACCGCGACCAAAGCGCCAAGTCTCCCGCGCGCCACCACGCACTACATTGCATCATCTGCGATGCAGGCGGCCGCACTTCGTCCGACACTGGGTACTGGCGCTCCTTCAGAGCCGAGCGCGCAAGATGCTAAAACGGTTGAAGTGGCCGAAGTGGCTGAGGAACAGATCCGCCTGCAAGAAGCCCGTGCCCAAGCAGTGCGGCTCGCCAACGAAAAGCGCGTCGCTGAGCGTGCCGCAGCAGATGCCCGCGCAAAGGCCACGGCAGAGCGCGAGGAGCGCACGCGTCAACAGGCCGCGCGCGCTTTAGCAGCTAAGAAGGAAAAGGACCGGCAATTGATCGCCGGACGTGCCCGTGGTGATGCGATTGTGCAAGTCGGGGCGTTCCGCAGCCAGAGCGATGCAAAAGCGGCATTGGCCCAATTCTCCCGCCACTTCCCGTCCTTCGCCAGCGGCGAGGTCAGCAGCGTGAAGCGCTCAGACGGCGTCTGGTATCGCGCCCGCTTCTCTGGGCTGGGGTCCAGCGTAGCGCGCGAAGCCTGCCGCATCGTGTCGGGGCGCGGTGGTGCCTGTCAGATTATCGCAGACTAAAACGTCGCGCGTTAGCGGCTAACGCGCCCTACTCCCACTCAATCGTGCCCGGTGGCTTAGACGTCACGTCATAAACCACGCGATTGATGCCTTTGACTTCATTGACAATGCGGGTCGCGACCCGGCCCAAGAATGCCATGTCAAACGGGAAGAAGTCTGCCGTCATGCCGTCGGTTGAGGTAACGGCGCGCAAAGCGCAGACATGGTCGTAGGTGCGATGATCGCCCATGACGCCAACGGTCTTGACTGGCAAGAGCACGGCGAACGCCTGCCAGATGGTGTCATAAAGGCCATTATTGCGTAATTCTTCCAGATAGATGGCATCGGCCTTACGCAAGATATCCGCCTTCTCCTGCGTGATCTCGCCAGGAATGCGGATGGCAAGGCCCGGCCCGGGGAATGGATGGCGGCCAACAAAGGCTTCGTTCAGGCCGAGTTCCTGGCCCAATGCGCGCACTTCATCCTTGAACAATTCGCGCAAGGGCTCAACCAGTTTCAAATTCATCCGCTCTGGCAGACCGCCGACATTGTGGTGGCTCTTGATCGTGACAGATGGGCCGCCATCGAAAGAGACGCTCTCGATCACGTCTGGATAAAGCGTGCCTTGCGCCAAGAACCCTGCGCCCCCAACCATGCGCGCCTTTTCCTCAAAGACGTCGATGAAGAGCTTGCCAATCGTCTTGCGCTTGGTTTCAGGATCGCTAACCCCTGAGAGCGCACCTAAGAAGCGCGCGCTTTCGTCAGCATGGATGAGCGGGATATTGTAATGGTCCCGGAAAAGCGAAACGACTTGGTCGCTTTCCCCTGCCCGCATGAGCCCATGATCGACATAGACGCAGGTCAATTGATCGCCAATCGCCTCATGGATCAGCACAGCGGCGACAGAGCTATCAACCCCGCCGGAGAGACCGCAAATGACTTTGCTGGTGCCGACTTGCGCGCGGATGCGCTCAATGGCCTCTTCGCGGAACGCCGCCATGGTCCAATCACCACGCATGCCTGCGATCTTGCGGACGAAGTTATGGATCAGCTTAGCGCCATCTGGCGTATGAACCACTTCTGGGTGGAACATCACGGTGTAGAAGCGGCGTGCTTCATCGGTGGCCACCGCAAAGGGCGCGTTCTCGCTGGTTGCTTTGACGCTGAAGCCGTCCGGCAATTGGGTGACGCGGTCGCCATGGCTCATCCAAACCGGATAGCGGCTACCAATTTCCCAGACGCCCTCGAACAAAGCGCTAGGGGCCAGAATTTCAACATCAGCGCGACCAAACTCAGCCGCATGACCACTTTCAACCACCCCGCCCAATTGGGTCGCCAAAGTCTGTTGGCCATAGCAAATTGCTAGAATGGGCACGCCCAGCTCAAACACGGCTTGGGGTGCACGCGGCGAGCCCGCATCACACACGCTGGCCGGCCCGCCGGATAAGATTATCGCTTTGGGATCAAACCCGGCATCCAGCACCGCTTGGGCGCGATTATAGGGATGGACTTCGCAATAGACGCCCGCCTCTCGCACGCGCCGTGCGATCAGTTGTGTCACTTGAGAGCCGAAATCGATGATGAGGATGTGTTCGTGGGTCGCTTGCGTCATCGAGGCGGTTTAGCGGGATGCGGGCGCAGGGGAAAGACCCCCGCGCCACACGCCAACAGTTCTTATGGCTTGGCCCCTTGCATGGCCGCCCCGCGGATCGGATCAAAGCGGGCGGCCTGGGCATCGACATCGATATTGGCCCCGTGCGCGATCTTCCAACCCTCCGCCAGTTTGACATAAACCAAGCTCATACGGCTCTCATGCGGTGGGGCCACGTCGCCACTGGGCGTCTTGAACGCATCCATGTGCCAATGCACGACTGCGACCACAACCGTCGGGGCAATCGGAGTAAGCGATTCCACCGCTAGCAGCTTTTGCTGGACGCCATTGAACATGAGGTAGAAATAGACCCGGTGGGCACGGTCCACTTCTTCAAAGCCCTGCCAATGCATGGCTTTCACATTGACCCAATGCACATTGGGCGCATAGAGCCTGCCCATGGCGTCCAGATCGCTGATATTCCACAGGTGCTCATAGTCCTTAATCGCTGCACGGATCGCCGTCTCATCACTTGCAGCTAAACCCTGCGATGCGGCCAGTGCTGTTTGTGTCATCGCCATTCCTCCAACTGCGCCCATAAGTGCCAAAAGATTTCGTCTAAGCATGATGTGCCTCCAAATCGTGGCACCTGTTTAAACGCCTGTCAGATGGCGCACTTGAACAAATCGGACATTTCAGGGCCAACAACAGCAAGCGTTGAAATAGCCTGCATCTTTGCGGCAAAGGTTTGCGGTGTCATCCCGCTTAACGCCCGGGCTTCGCGCGACAGGTGCGCTTCATCGGCATAGCCAGCTTCCGCGGCAATCTGTGCCCAAGCTTGACTTGGGTTTTTTCTTTGCGCCGCCAAAGCAGCCTCAAAGCGAGTAAGCCGACCGTAAAGCTTTGGCGTCACCCCAACATCGCTCAAAAACCGACGCTGAAGCTGTCTCGCACTCAAACCCGCCCGATCTGCCAACTGGCGGACACTAACCCTACCGCCCGTTTTCGCGACGAGGCGGGCAATATGGTCAATCTCGTCAAAGGGCCTCGCATGATCGAGCCAGCCAGCAATCCAAGCTTGCGCGAGTGCAACCCTTTGCTCAAACGTCACGCTTTGGGCTAAATCGGCTTCCAATTGCGCTGTTTGCCTTTTCAGCTCATCGGCCAGCGACAAGCCTTCATCGACCGTCTCGGTCATCTGCACGCCAAATAGCCGGGCGAGGCCCGTAGGCTGGAAGCGGATCGTGAAGGTCTCAATCTCCCCCACAAAGCCAAGATCTTTTCCAGGTACGCTGGTGACCCCTACAAGAACACTCGCCGGCGTGGCGCTGAACCCAGCGCCATTCTCACGCACCAAATAAGGTTCGCGGAAATAGAACTCAATGAATTGATCAGGACGGGCATTTAAGGCGCGAATGACATTGATGGATTTGAAGTCAGCCCGGCGTTCCCCAAAGGATACGACGATGCGACGCAAACTGGGGTGCGGCGAAACCTGCCTTATCTGAATCGCTGAGGGCGGCTTTGCCAAACTCTGCGGGTTACGAAGGCCCATAAGCATTCTTTCTTTGAGTGGCCTAATTTGTCGCATATCGACGCTATTGGTCAAGCAAAGGGCTTAAGTTAGTCTGCGGAAGATAGGATTCGCCGAGCGAACGGGGCAAAAATCAGTGGCACGGATTGGCATTGCGGGGTGCGGCATTGGTGGGCTCGCCACGGCACTCTTTCTTCACGACCAAGGCCATGATGTTTGCTTGTTTGAACGCTTTCAACAGCCAAGCCCGCTGGGTTCTGGCCTGTTACTGCAACCAACTGGGCAAGCAGTCCTTGCCCGGCTGGGGCTTCTTGATGTGGTTCTAGCCAATGGCGCGCGCATCGATCGCCTGTTTGGGACCGCAGCGCCTCATGGCAGAACGATTTTCGATCTTACCTATGACCGATTAGGGTCAGATCGTTTCGGGATAGGTGTGCACCGCGCCAGTCTCTTTCAAGCGCTTTGGCAAAAGGTCGGCGATGTTGGGATCAAGGTTATCGTCAACACCCATTTGGTGTCGCGCGCATTTGAGGGTCACCAAAGCTTCCTGATCGATCAAGCTGGCGAACGCTTTGGTCCGTTTGATTTGGTAGTGGATGCGTCGGGCAGCCATTCTGATCTGGCCAATAGCCTTGGTGCCAAAAGCCCGAAACCATTTGCCTATGGCGCTGTTTGGGCAAGTCCACTCAATACCAGCGGGATTAAAAACACGCTTTCCCAGCGCTATGTGAACGCCCATACGATGGTTGGGCTTTTGCCCATTGGCCAAGTGCCGGGCGATCCTCGCCCGCGCGTCGCTTTTTTCTGGAGTTTAAAGCCCGAGCTTTATGCGACTTGGGTGGCTCAATTTGAGGTCTGGAAAAAGGATGTCGTGGCACTTTGGCCTGAAACCAAGGAGATTGTTGCTCAATTTTCAGCGCCAAGCGACCTGACATTGGCGCGCTATGGACAACGCACTTTGAAGCGACCGTTCGCGCCGGGTCTCGTGCACATTGGCGACGCGGCCCATCAGACGAGCCCGCAATTAGGGCAAGGAGCCAACTCCGCTTTGTTAGACGCGGCCATCTTGGCAGACTCGATAGCGCTTAGCGGGTTGGACGATGTCGGTGCGCGATTTGCCAAAGCACGTCGCGCGCCGATTCAATTTTATCAGGCGGCAAGCTGGCTGCTTACGCCCTTCTTCCAGTCGGACGTCCATTTTCTGGCCCTTTTGCGTGACCTGATGTTTCAGCCACTTGCAGCCATCCCCTATTTCCGCACGGAAATGACCAAGACCTTTGCTGGCATCAAGACAGGCCTTCTCACGAGCTCTGCGCCCGAAACATTGGCTCGCTTGGCATCAAACGAACAGCTCAAGCTGCCCGTTGCAGACCACAAATAAAGAAACCATCCGTACCCGTCGCTAATGGCGTCATCTGCAAGCCGGGCCCTGCCCTATGGCAATGGGCTAACAGCCCGCTCAAACCAGCCTCGGATACCAAAGTCGTCGGATTGACTGCCGCAAAGGTTGGATTGGCGGCAAGAAAGGTCTTAATGGTGTCCTCATTCTCTTCGGGTAGAATTGAACAGGTCACATACATGAGACGGCCGCCGGGCTTTACCAAGGGCGCGCCCAATGCCAGTGCCAGCGCCTGTTCTTGTTGACGCTTTTCCAAAGCGCCGGGCCGCAAACGCCATTTGGAATCGGGTGCGCGACGCCACGTGCCAGAACCCGTACAGGGCGCATCGATGAAAACGATATCCATCAGGTCATGGAGATCGCTAAGCACATCCTGATCCCGCTTGGGCGTACGGACTTGGCAATTGCGCACCCCTGCCCGCTCAATCCGCTCGTGGCAATTGGACAGCCGTCGGCTATCGACATCATAGGCGTAAAGCTGGCCTTTATTCTCCATAAGCGCGGCAAGCGCCAAGGTTTTACCGCCACCGCCAGCGCACACATCGGCAATCTGCATACCGGGCTTTGCCCCTGACAGACGCGCGGCCAGTTGGCTGCCTTCATCTTGAACCTCAAAGCCACCCTTCACAAAGGCCTCTTCCTTAGCCCAAGGAAAGGTACGCCCTTGTTGCCACGGAATGCGAATGCCATCCGGCGACCATGGGGTGATAAAGGCGGACGGGCTGCCGTCCTCGCGCACTTTAAGCTGGGTGGATGACAATAAATCTTCCAACACGGTTTCTGGTTTCGCTTTCAGACGATTGACGCGCAGGTCGAGTGGCGCAGGTGCTGCCAAAGCGGCCGCTTCAGCAGCACGTTCATCACCCAAGACGCGGGCAAAGCTTGCATCCAGCCATTCGGGATAATCGCCGCGCACATGGTCGGGCGCGCCGTCCAAGGTCGCCTGAGCAAGGGCTGTGCGTTCTGCCTCGGTCAGTGGGCTATAGGCGTGGGTTTCTTCATAGGCATCTTTTTCAAGGCTCTCAGCGGTGCGTCCAAAGCCCCAACGTAATGCGCCTAAGACCCAAGCCCGGGGATCATCCAGGCCCATGCGAAAGGCGCTCGACGCCTTCCAGCGCAGGGCACCGAACACGATGTCACCAATTTGTGCCCGGTCGCCAGAGCCAGCAAACCGGTGGCTCAAGCCCCATTCTTTCAGAACGTCCGCGGGCGGGCGTTTGCGGGCTTCGACATCTGTCAAAACTTCAATGGCGGCTTGGGCACGGGCACCGGGGCGCATAACTTCAATCTTTCAGGGTGCGCGACAGATAGGTCACGCTTTTGCCGTTGGACAAAGTCGCTTGCCCGACGGGAGTAAAGCCAAGAGCGGCATGGAATTGATCAGAAACTGGGTTCGGCGGATCAGAATTGACCTCGCAGACAACCTGCTCATACCCGTCAGCCCGCGCACTTGCAAACAAGCCTTCATAGAAGCGTCGTGCAATCCCTTGCCCGCGCGCGTGTGCTGCCACCACAATCCGGTCGACATAGACAAACTTGTCCATCCGCTCAACAAACCAGACAAAGTTCGGGCTGTCATAAGCCGAGGTTGGAATAAAGGTGATGAGAAAACCAAGATCGGGCCGCGCAACTTGGCTGAGGTAGGAAGCCTCTACCAAATTGCTCAAACGGTCTTCATCTAAAGGCCCGGTTTCCACTTGATTGGCATTGCCAAGGGCAATTACCCACGCAAAATCCGCCCGTGACAGGACTTCAATCGTCACGAGGCTTAACCCCCGACTGGATAGTTTGGAGCTTCGCGCGTGATGGAAACGTCGTGGACATGGCTTTCGCGCAAGCCTGCGCTGGTCAATTTGACGAACCGGGCTTTGGACTGGAAGTCTGCAATGGTGGCTGCCCCCGTATAGCCCATGGCCGCGCGCAGGCCGCCGACCAATTGATGCAAGATCGGCGCGACCGAGCCCTTATACGGCACTTGGCCTTCAACACCTTCAGGAACCAGCTTTAGCGCATCGCTGACGTCCTTTTGGAAGTAACGATCGGCAGAGCCGCGTGCCATGGCACCCAGCGACCCCATGCCGCGATAGGATTTGTAAGACCGGCCTTGGTAGAGGAAAACCTCGCCCGGGGCTTCGTCGGTACCCGCAAACAGGCCGCCCAACATCGCGACATTGGCACCACCCGCAATCGCTTTGGCCAAATCGCCTGAGAACTTGATCCCGCCATCGGCGATAACGGGCGTCCCGGTGGCATAAGCCGCATCGACGCAATCCATAATCGCGGTCAATTGCGGCACACCAACACCTGCGACAATGCGCGTGGTGCAGATGGAACCGGGGCCAATGCCCACTTTGATCGCGTCCGCCCCAGCGTCGATCAACGCCATGGTCGCTTCGCGCGTGGCGACATTGCCAGCAATCACTTGCACCCGATTGGACAGGCGCTTGATGCGTTCCACAGCGTCCAGCACCGAACGGGAGTGACCATGGGCGGTATCGACCACAATCACATCGCAGCCAGCATCCAGCAAAAACTCTGACCGCTCATAGCCCGCATCACCCACCGTCGTAGCAGCACCAACGCGCAACCGACCTTGGTCATCCTTGCACGCACTTGGGAAGGCTTGCGCCTTCTCCATGTCCTTGACCGTTACAAGACCGACGCAGCGACCGTCATCATCAACAACGATCAAGCGTTCAACTCGGTGCTTATGCAAGAGCTGGCGGGCGGTGTCTTTGTCGGTGCCCTCGCGCACCGTATGCAAATTCTCGCGCGTCATCACTTCATAGACTTTTTCGGTGTCCTCGGCGAAGCGGACATCGCGATTGGTGACGATGCCAACAAGGCGACCGGGCTTGCCTTCTGGCCCGCGCTCAACCACCGGAAATCCAGACACGCCACGGGCAGCTTTAATGGCTTTTACTTCGCCGACCGAGATATCGGGATAGACGGTAATCGGATTGATCACCATGCCGCTTTCAAAGCGCTTTACCTGACGGACTTGCTCGGCCTGTTCTTCGTTCGACAAATTGCGATGGATAATGCCGAGACCGCCTGCTTGGGCCATTGCAATGGCGAGGCGCGCTTCGGTGACCGTATCCATGGCAGAGGAAATGAGGGGGATATTTAGCGCGATTTCACGCGTCAGTTGCGTGCGAACATCCACTTGTCCTGGCATCACCTCGGAGGCCCCCGGCTCCAGCAGCACGTCGTCAAACGTTACGGCATCTCTGATCGGCGGGGCGACGCGGGGTGGTTTAGCAATAGGATTGGACATGGCGGCTGATAGAGTAAGGTTGGCCAATCTGTCAACGCTGTTGCTGTAGGTTCACAAACGAAAAAAGCCTGCCGGCCCAAGGGAGACAGCAGGCTTTCACAAAAGAACTTTGGGCCAGAGGCCTTAGCGGCCGCTCGGCAAATCCTTGAACGCGACATCCTTGTCGACGCGGACATCGCCGGGCAGGCCCAAGATACGCTCCGCAATGATGTTCTTCAGGATTTCATCTGTCCCGCCAGCAATCCGTAAGCCGGCAGCCCACATATGGCTTTGCTGGAATACGCCTTCAGATGGGGCATAAGCCGCATCGGTGATGATGCCGAAATGGTCCATCGATTCCATGGCGTTATGGGTGATGTCTTGGAGCTGATTGGCGGTGATGATTTTGCCAATCGAGCTCTCAGGACCCGGTGTCTGCCCCTTGGACAAAGCCGTCATGGTGCGGAATTTGGCCAACTTGTAGCCTTCAGCCCGCACAAACCAATCAGCCACTTTTTGACGGAAGCTTTGATCTTCAGCCAAAGTGCCACCATCTTGGCCGGGCATGGTTTTTGCCCACTCAAAGATCTCTTTGTAGTCCGGGCCGGGGCTGCCGCCGACGGCCAAGCGCTCGTTCATCAAGGTGACCAGAGCGACGGACCAGCCATTGCCTTCCCCGCCTAACATCTGACTGTTTGGCACACGCACATCGGTGAAATAGACTTCGTTGAAGTTTGACCCGCCCGACATTTGGTGAATGGGGCGAACTTCAATGCCGGGGCTCTTCATGTCGATGAAGAACATCGACAAGCCCTTGTGCTTGGCCTTGTCTGCATTGGTGCGTACCAAAACGATCCCCCAATCGGAATAGTGCGCACCAGAGGTCCACACTTTCTGACCATTGATCACCCAATCATCACCATCGCGTACGGCCTTGGTTTTAAGGCCTGCGACGTCAGACCCGGCAGAGGGTTCTGAGAATAATTGGCACCAGATCTCTTCCCCGCGCAATGCCGGGCCGACGTGCCGCTCTTTCTGGGCGTCGGTCGCAAAGGCGATCACGGTGGGCACGCACATGCCAAGGCCAATGGTGAATGGCCCTGCGGGGGCGTCAAACTTGCCCTCTTCTTGGCCAAAGATGACCGAGAAAATTGGCGCGAGGCCCTGCCCGCCTTGCTCTTTCGGCCAAGTAATCCCGGCAAAGCCGTTTTCGGCTTTGGCCTTTTGATAGGCCTTAGCTGCCAGCATATATTCCTTGTCAGACAAGCGCTTCTGTAAGCTCTCCGTCTGGCCGGCTCTGGGTTCTAGTTGAGCGGCCAAGAAGCCCTGAGCACGTTGACGGAAGGCTGCTTCTTCTGGGGTATCATTGAAGTCCATAAGTATCTCCATCCATCCAAGAGTTAGGCCGCGTTACGCATTTCAAGGCGGCGAACAAGTTTTTCTTTCCACAAAGATGGCGCACCGGCCTGCACTGCCAAGAGCTTGGCGCGTCGATAATACAGGTGGCAATCGACTTCCCACGTAAAGCCCATACCGCCATGGGTTTGGATGTTCTCCTTAGACGCCAGATAATAGGCGTCACAGGCGGCAATACGAGCGGCAGCGGCCGCTAAGGGCAATTCTGGTGCATCGCTGCTCAGCGCCCAAGCACCATAAAATGCGTTAGAGCGAGCGATTTCGAGCGCGACATACATGTCGGCTAACTTGTGCTTGATCGCTTGGAAGCTACCGATTTGGCGCGAGAAAGCATATCGGCCCTTGGCGTAATCAGTGGCCATATCTAGACAGGCTTGGCTGCCGCCGATTTGCTCAAACGCGAGAAGAACCGCCGCGCGGTCGTAAATGCGCTGCAAGAGCGCTTCGCCGTCACCAGCTTCCCCGAGGAGTTGGGCTGGGGCTTTGGTGAATGTTAGGGTCGCATGCGAGCGAGTTGGATCGAACGTCTTAATTGCCTTGGCCTCGACTCCTGCCCCGGTCAGATCGACAATCACGAGAGACGTGCCGTCTTGATGCTTGGCAAGTACCAAAGCGTGGGTGGCACAATCGCCATCGGTCACCGGCACTTTCATGCCCGTGACGCTGTTGCCGTCAAAAATTGTTTTGAGATTGGATGCCCGCGGCTCGCCAGGGCCTTCAGAAGCGGCAACACTACCGATCACGCCACCTTCGGCCAGCTTAGGCAGAATTGCAGCTTTTTGTGCGTCCGTGCCAGCAATTTTGATGGCTTCAGCGAAGAAGTAAACCGTAGATGCCCACGGCACAGGGGCCAATGAACGGCCCATTTCCTCTGCCAAAACGCAAAGCTCAAGTTCGCCAAGGCCCAAACCACCGAATTCTTCCGGAATGGCAGCACCCAGCCATCCCATCTCAGCAATGGCTTTCCATAAACCAGCATCGTGGGATTTTTGCTCATCATTCAGCACCGCGCGAACGACCGTCATGCTGGACTGTTCAGACAAGAACTTACGCGCTTGTTCTTTCAGATATTTTTGATCGTCAGAAAAATCGAAATTCATGTGACGTGTGCCTCCCAAGGTCGCGGTAACGGCTTAGGCGCCGCCGCCTGTTTGTTTGGGAGCAGCATAAGCAAGTTTACGTGAACGGAAAGCCGTCACCTTAGGGAAGATCGCGTATTTGTGCGCAGTATCTGCAGCCCGCTTAGTTGCGAAACCCAGTTGTCGGGCGGGGCAGTGGCGAGCCAGCCGTAGACGTCGGCTGTCGCAGGCCAGCGGAAGCACCGGCCGCAGCAGCTAGCTTTTGCTGAGACGAGGCTTCAGACAGCATGGTTGTCTGTAATGGCTTCTCCAACTCACGCATGCCGCGCAAACGCGTCGCAATTAGGCGTGGATCGGCTTCTCCAGTCTTGCGCGCATTGGAATTCGGGTCGGTAATGTCTGTCCCCGCCGCGCGTGGCAGTTTTGAAGGTTCTTGGTAGGTGAACTTGAAGCGCATGGTCGTCGCAACCGCTTCGCCGAACACGATCGCTTCCGCATTATCCAATGCCGACAAAAAGGAAATTGTTGAGCCGCTGGAATCGGCGATGGCAGAGCGGATGATCTCTTGGTCGCGGTCATTGGCCAAACGCATCGCAAAAACGGTCGAACATTGCGACAGGATGGTCGGATCAAGTTCACCGGGTCGCTGGGATACTACCGCGATGGAGCAGCCGTACTTCCGACCTTCTTTCGCAATCCGAGCAATGGCGCGTCGGGTTGGGATAAAGCCTGCGTTCGGGTCTTGCGGTACATAGCGGTGGGCTTCTTCGCAAACCAACAAGACGTGCAACTGGCCTTCGCTAGCATAAGCAACATCAAAGCATAGGCGCGCCAAAACTGACACCACAGCATTGGTCACATCCGACGGTAGCCCCGACAAGTTTATGATCGAAACTGGCTGGCCTTCAGCAGGCAGACGGAACAAGCGCGCCAGAAGTGGCGCAAAATTGTCCTCCGCGCCCCCTCTAGTAAACATAAAGCCATAGCGGGGATCATTGACCAAAGCGTCTAGACGAACGCGCAAGGACTTCAAATGGTGACGTTCATGACGGGGGCTTAATAGACCAATGTTCTCATCGATGAGCTTGAACAATTCCGACATGCGATAGGGCATTGGGCTGTCGGCATTCAAGCCGCCAACATCTAAAGCCTTCCGCACGAGCCCAGCAGCCGTTGCACCTGTCTTCTCATTCTGGAAATTGGTTTTAGCTTGCGCCAAAACTTCTCTCAGAATTTCCGCCTCTTCTGGAACGGGTTTACTGCGGAAGATCACATCTTCCAACTCTTCAAACCGGAACAACCAGAAGGGCAATTCGAGTGTCGCGGCGTCCAAGACTTGCCCAAGCGGCCCAAAGGCACCCGCGAATTCATTGTGCGGATCCAAGAGCATCACACGTAAATCAGGCTTCACGCTCAAACATTGGCGTACCAATAAAGTCAGAGAGCATGACTTACCGACCCCCGTGGTCCCCACAACAGCGAAGTGGCGTGTTAAAAGGTCATTCACGCTGATGGTGGCAGGAATCTCGGCATTTTGCGACAAGCGGCCAACTTCGACGGATTTGCGGTCGCCGAGGTCGTGCATAACTTCAAGGTCGCGTGCACGGATTTTGTGCGCGACGGCACCGACCTGAGGGTAGCGCGACACGCCGCGCTGAAAGCGCGTCCGGCCATGAGCATCCTCAGAAATCTCGCCCATGAGCTCAACTTGGACGCTGACCGAATTTTGGGCATTCATGTCCCAGACGGAACTATCCGTGCGCATCTCATAAACCAGCGCAACAACGCGAATCTTGCCAACCGTGATCGAAATCAAGCGCCCGACAGCCCAAAAGTCTGAGGATGATTCACTCAAATTGTCAGCCATGGTGGAGATGGTCGCGCGGGCACCGTTACAAAAGGTCACCCGACCAATCATGCGCTCCGTCGGCTGTTCCATGGCGCGACGTTCGAACACTTTGCGCTGGGCCTCCGCGTCGTCGCGGTTTAAGCCAGCAGCAACCAACCCGCCCTGTACCTGCGCAATGAGTTCAGCTGCACTGGTGGGATTGAGCGAGCGTGAGCTCACATTCGTCGGCATCTGAGCAAGCGAGGGCGGCGTAGATTGAGGGCGCGGACCGTTGGTAGCAGGACTGGGTGAGTCTGTTGATAGCCTAGGGTCGTGATCGAGCGCCATAATAACCTCACTGGTGCATTTCATGCCAACATGAGCCACTTTTATCGTCCCAAAGTTAATTTGGCGTATTTCTCTGGCTTATAGTTTTATAGAGTCGCTTGAATTTCCGAAGACCTGAAGGGTTGCGCGGTGGCTCAAATTCAACAAAAAAGTTTGGACAAGGTGACCATTGGCGGGCTAAGCCCCTCAAATGCGCACTCAAGAACACATCCCCGTCCGTCTCCAAGACTATCGCCCGTACCCTTTTTCGATTTCGCACGCATCGCTGGTGTTTGACCTCCACCCCACGCGAACAATTGTGACATCGCGCCTGATCATTGATCGCAAACCCCATGAATGGGCCAAAGGCGAAGCGCTAAAATTAGATGGTGTGGGACTTGAACTCTTATCCGTCGAACTCAATGGCCAGCCGTTATCGGCACACGAGTATCAAATCGACGAAAATGGGCTGACCCTGAAAAGCGTGCCGGATTCTTTCAAGCTAGAGACAAAAGTTGCCATCAATCCTGCGGCTAATACGGCTTTGTCAGGACTCTACATGTCTGCTGGACGCTTTTGCACACAGTGCGAGGCAGAAGGCTTCCGGCACATCACCTTTTGGCCCGATCGCCCCGATGTGATGAGCCGCTTCCACGTGCGGGTTGAAGCACCAGAGACTGACTTTCCCTCCCTCTTGTCCAACGGAAATCGCGTTGCCATAGGCACCTATGACGACGGCCGCCATTGGGCGGCTTGGGATGATCCCCATCCGAAACCATCCTATTTGTTTGCCTTGGTTGCAGGTGGCTTTGACACGCTCGAAGATCAGTTTGTGACCCGCTCGGGCAGAAATGTTGAGCTTTGCATCTATGTCGATAAGGGCGCGGCCTCACGGGCAATCTATGCCATGGACGCGCTGAAGAGATCCATGAAATGGGACGAGGACGTCTTCGGTCGCGAATATGATTTGGACGTGTTCAACATTGTAGCCGTCTCGGACTTCAATTTCGGGGCGATGGAAAATAAAGGCCTCAATATCTTCAATTCTGCGCTTTTATTGGCAGATGAGACGACCGCGACCGATGCCGATTACGAAGCCATTGAAGCGGTTGTCGCGCATGAATATTTCCACAATTGGTCCGGCAACCGAGTCACGTGCCGCGACTGGTTCCAATTGTCCCTCAAAGAGGGCTTCACAGTATTCCGGGATCAAGAGTTTTCTGCCGATCAACGCTCTCGTGCCGTTAAGCGCATTAAAGATGTAAAGGCACTTCGAGCGCGGCAATTCCCAGAGGATTCAGGGCCCCTCGCCCATCCGGTCCGCCCGAAAAGCTATGTCAAAATCGACAATTTCTATACCGCGACCATTTATGAAAAGGGCGCGGAGATCATTCGGGTCTTGCAGACGTTGGTGGGCCGAGATGCCTTTTTGGAAGGGGCGAACCTCTATTTTGCAGAAAACGACGGCACAGCTGCGACGATTGAAGACTGGCTGCACGCCATGCGGACCGCAACTGGCAACCAGCTTCATGGGATAGAGCGTTGGTATGATCAGGCAGGCACCCCCTGTTTGGAGGCGATCAGCGACTATGATGCGGCGAACCAAAAGCTAACAGTCCGCTTCAAACAATCGACACCGGACACCCCGGGGCAATCCTCGAAGTCTTGGGTGCCTCTGCCGATCTCTATGGCATTTTTCGGCCCCGATGGCGCACCCTTGCAACTCCATTTGGCCGATACGGACGTGGCAGCCGATGATTGGTTGATCCCGATGGCGAGCAACGCTTTGGACCTTCATTTTGACAGGGTGATGGATCGCCCTGTGGTGTCCTATATGCGGGGCTTCTCGTCCCCTGTTCGCTTGATCACAAACCACAGCGATGCCGATTTGGCGCTCTTAGCCGCGTGTGACACTGACCCCTTTGTTCGGTGGGAATCGACACAAACCATTGCACGCAACACGTTGCTTTCGGCGGCCAAAAGCCTTCGGGCGGGTCAGGAGCCGGAGGTAGCGCAAGACCTCGCGCGCGCGTTCCAAGGTGCCTTGGCCGATGCGACGCATGACCCAGCTTTCGCCGCTCTTTTGTTGCGATTGCCGGATGTAAGTGAATTGATGCAATTAGAGCCACTATGTGACCCATCCAATCTATTGGCTGCCCGCAACTTTGTGCGGCGACTCTTGGCAGAACAACTCGACGCCGAACTAGATGCTTGTTTTGCACTCTACGATCCGGCGCAAGCCTTTTCGGCTAGCGCGCAAGCGGCAGGCCAACGGGCTTTAATGGCCGCTTGTCTCGACCTTTTGAGCGCAAGCGGAACCGACCGTGCGGCCATGCGCGCCGAAAACACCTTCTTTGCTGCCCGCAATATGACGGACATGATGAGCGCGCTCGATGGTCTCTCCCAATTTGGTGGGCCGCGTTATCACGCTGCTTTGGTTGCATTTAAAGAGCGGTTTTCAGACAATGCATTGGTGATGGACAAATGGTTCCGCGTGCAAGCGATGGCCCTATGTGAAGACCCGCTGGCGACCTTTCAAACCTTGCGTGCGGACCCCGGTTTCACTTTGTTGAATCCCAACCGGGTGCGCGCACTTGGTGGGGCATTTGCGAGCGGTAATCCTGCCGCGTTCCACCACCCGGATGGGGCAGGTTATCAAGCCATTGCGGACCTCATAGCCGATGTCGATGGCACCAATGGTGCCCTCGCCGCCCGGTTGGGGACCGTGTTTGAATCCTGTTCACGCGTGAACGAGCCCCGACAGAGCTTGGCAAAGCAGGCTTTGCAAGCCTTGTTGGACCGCAATTCCCTTTCTGCCAATACCCGCGAAATTTTGTCGAAAGTCTATGACGGTTTGATCGCCTGACTTTCAGCCAGGTTTAGCCCCGAGACGCCGGCCAATTTTGTTGGGGGCGAACAGCCTGTTGTGCGCGGTGGCCTGTAAATTGTGCGAAAGGTTCACAGGAAGCTGAGCCCCCGCCCTAGACGTCGCGTTAAGAACTCCTTTACCCTTTCGGCAAATGAGGGTGAGATCCCTCTGATTCGGGTAAGTAAATGGCCAAAGCGGCACCTAAAGACGACGAGATGAGCGGCCAATGGCCGGTTGCCATCACGCTTGTCTTATGCGCACTTTTTGCTGCGGTTATCTTGCTTCTGGCCAAGCGCGATTATGATCGCTTTCACCGCGACGCCACCCATGAGGCTGCTTCTGAAGCCCGTCTAATTACGTCACAAATCGACGCTGCTATTCGAGAAGCGCGGGCCAGCTTAGTGGCGGCAAGTGGTCTTGGGATGGCCAATGGAGCGACCGTAGCTGCTACTGCACCGGGGCTACAAGCGGTTGCAAGCTTTGACAGCAAAGGTGTCTTGGTCTCGCAAGGCTCTGCTTCGTCCAGCGATATTGGGGCGTTGGCCGCCGCTGCCCAAATGGCCCAGACCGATGGTTGGAGTGGAGCAGTCGCATTAGGCGGGGGTCGCTATTCTCCAGCCATTTCCGTCCGCACCGTCGATGGCGGCGCATTGGCAGCTTTCGTAACCTTCAAAGGGCTCGATGCCCTTGGCCCCGGCCGGCGTGTCGGCGTTGGTGAACCCGGCGGCAACCTAATCTCTGTCCAGCCCGCCTTTAAGGCTGTTTCGACTCAAGGAGCCTTACCTGCCTTCGGCCTCAAATCGCCACCAGCGGCGGGCGCCGCTTTAGGCTTCTATGTCAGAGATGTGGATGGCCAAAACATCGTTGTAGGAACGGCCGTGGCGGAAAACGGCCTGACTGCTTTCGTCTCGCGAGACCGTGGTCCCATTGAAGCAGCTTGGCTGCGCAGTGCCATCATGTTCGGCCTCTTGTTCTTAGGGCCAGTATTGGCAGCCGCCGGGATCTGGTTCTTGGTTCAAGGACAGTCAGAACGTTTTGCCTCGGCGCGCGTCCAAATGCGCGATGCAGAGCGGCGCTTACGAGTCGCGATTGAAGGGGCCCGATGTGGCGTCTGGGATTGGGACATCACCAACGACCGCGTCTATTTGACCCAACGTCTGGCTCAGAGCTTTGGTCTCTCAGGTGCCGGGCGATTTGATACCCAAGAAGTCTTGCAGGCGTTGAGCGCCGAGGATCAAGCGCGGCTTCGTGCGGCCTTAGCTTCAGCCGCCCAAATTGGTATTTTGGATATTGTGGTCAAAATCACTCGGACCACAGGCGTAACACACGTCCAATTGCGCGGGCGCGCGGCGGTCGATCGACAACGACCTGGCAGCATTCGGGCGATTGGCGTGTCGATTGATGTTTCAGAAGAACGTAACTCAGAGGCCCGTGTCGCCGCGGCCGAGCGCCGCCTTCGCGATGCGATCGATTCCATCTCGGGTCCCTTTGCGCTCTGGTCCAAGGATCGGCGCTTGATTCTGTGGAATGGCGGCTTCGCCAAGACCTTTGGCCTAGACGGAACAATCCTGCAGACCGGGGCGTCCTATACTGCGGTTTCTGCAGCGGCCGCCAAACGCGTAAAATCGCAACGGCCAGATCGATATGACGAATTGGCACAAGAAATTGAACTGGACAATGGCGTTTGGATTCAGCTGGTTGAACGGGAAACCTCCGACGGTGGGTTAGTTTCCATCGGTATTGATATCTCGCCGCTAAAGGAAACCGAAGAAAGCATCATGCGCTCTGAGCGGCAGATGCGTTCGGTCGTGGTTGAGCTGGAGCGCTCTGAGCACAAGGCTTCTGAACTGGCTGAGAAGTATCGGACCGAGCGGCAACGCGCTGAAGAAGCGTCAAATGCCAAGAGTGGCTTCTTGGCCAATATGAGCCATGAGCTGCGCACGCCGCTTAACGCGATCAATGGCTTCTCAGAGATTATGGTCCAACAGCTCTATGGCCCCTTGGGTGACCGCCGTTACCTCACCTATGCGACCGACATTCTCAACAGTGGAAAGCACTTGCTTGAGCTGATCAACGATGTGCTCGACATGGCAAAAGTCGAAGCTGGCAAGTTTAAGATCTATCCCAAGCCGATGGATTTGCAGGAAACGATTGAGCAAGCGATGCGTTTGGTACGCGGCCGGTCAGAGGAAAAAGGTATCGCCCTCGTTGGCGAGCTTGCAGAGGCCGGCGATGTGACCGGCGACGCACGGGCGATCAAGCAGATTATGATCAACTTGCTGTCCAATGCGATTAAGTTCACGCCGGAAAATGGTAAAGTTCTGGTACAGGTAAAGAACAATCTGGATTCGGTGATCATTCGCGTAATCGACAATGGGATCGGCATCAAAGCCGAGGACTTGCCACGCTTGGCTCGACCGTTTGAGCAAGTTGAAAACGAACATGCTAGGTCCAATCAAGGCAGTGGCTTAGGCCTTGCCTTGTCGCGTTCATTTGCAGAGATGCATGGCGGCACTTTGACCATTGCATCTGAAGTCGGGGTCGGGACCATGGTGATTGTGTCCCTCCCCCGCTTGGCCGTCGCGCAGCAAGAAGCTGCCTAGCGCGTCACAGAACGTGCGCTTTAAGCCACCCGTCTTGAATGGCCAACCCAGTAAGGTTCACGCAATTCACGCCGGAGAATTTTGCCAGAAGGGTTACGTGGGAGCTCGGAGATGAAGTCCACGCTTTTCGGCACTTTATATCCTGCGATCCGCGCTTTGGTCCAAGCGATGATATCGGAAGGCTCTGCCGTTTCGCCGGGCTTCAACACGATAATGGCCTTGACTGCCTCGCCCCATTTCTCGTCTGGCACGCCGACAACCGCGACATCGGCAACGGCCGGATGGCCGAATACCGCGTTTTCGACTTCGGCTGGATACACATTCTCGCTCCCGGTCACGATCATGTCCTTCACACGGTCGTGGATATAGAGATAGCCTTCATCGTCAAAGAAGCCTGCGTCACCCGTATAAAGCCAGCCATCTTTGACGGTCGCAGCGGTCGCGTCAGGCCGGTTGAAATAGCCTTTCATGATGGTGGTAGAACGCATGGCAATCTCACCTACTTCGCCCACCTCACAAGCACTGCCATCATCACGACGGCATTCAATCTCAAACCCGGGCCAAGCAATGCCGCACGAGCGCAACTTGCCGCGCGCCGGATCATGTGCTTCTGGCGGCAGATAAGTGCCAGCGCCTAAGCTTTCCGTCATGCCGTACAATTGGGTGAAGGAGCAGCCAAACGTCGCTTGGGCCTGCAACAACAAATCCTCCGCAATCGGGGAAGCACCGTAATACATCCGCTTCAGGGCCGAGAAGTCGGTTGGTATCTTGGAATTGACCTGGATCAGAATATTGATCACAGCAGGAACGACGAAGGCGTGGGCGATCTTTTCAACCGCGATCAAACGCAGGATTTCAACCGGGTCGACCTGCTCCAACACGACAGCCTTCGCACCTTGGGCAACGCATAAGATGGCGCTGTTGATCCCGGCGACATGGAACATCGGCATGGCGATCAGAACAGCTTCACCCGCCTCATATTTCGCCCATTCCGCGCCAATGCCAAACTCAAAGAAGGACATATAGTTTTGGTTGGTGATCTGCACGCCTTTGGGTAAGCCTGTGGTGCCAGAGGTGTAAAGTTGAATGACATCATCATTGGGCAAGCACGGCAGGCCGGGATCCTCTGACGAAGCAGCTTCATGCCAATCCTGATAGCTGGCCCAGCTTGCATGGCCACCATCAAGGGCCAGGGTCATCGGCTTATTGGTGGCATGATCTAGAGCTGCTGCGGCAATTTCATAAAAATGACTACCAACTAAAAAAACTTTGGCCTGACTATCGTCAAGCACGTAAGCCACTTCCGGCGGGGCCAAGCGCGCGTTGACGCCGACAAGGGTTGCGCGAGCCTTCACGCAACCAAAGAATAAGGCGAGGTAATGATCGGAATTTGCGCCATAAACAGCCACCCGATCATCCGGCTTTACGCCCAGATTGATTAGTGCCTGTGCGATTTGGTTAGCGATTGTGTCCAAGCGGGCAAATGTCGTCGTGCGATCCTTGAACGAGATGGCAATGCCGTCTGGACGGGCCGCAGCCTGTACGCGGGTGATGTCCGCAACCGATTTTGTGGCTTCAAAGTCAAACATATTTCCCCCTAACACGGTTTGATACCGCGCCTATTTCTGGATATTGCCTGATGTAACGCGCCTAACTGTATTTGTCGCGTCGCATTTTGGTGAAGGACTGGTCGAATACATTTGGCTCGTTAAAAGGAAACCAACTCATGCGCGAGTCGCTTGTCGAAGGATGTTCTCATGGCCGATGCCGATAGTCTGATTTTACACCATTTCAACGCCTCGCCATTTTCTGAGAAAATTCGTTTGGTCTTGGGCCTCAAGGGGTTGACTTGGGTCTCGGTGAATATCCCCTCCATCATGCCCAAGCCAGATTTGACCCCGCTCACAGGTGGCTATCGTCGCACGCCTGTGCTGCAGATCGGGGCCGACATTTATTGCGACACGCAGTTGATCCTGCGCGAGATTGAACGCCGTCATCCAACCCCAACGCTCTACCCCAATGGCGAAGCCGGGCTTTCATGGATGATCGCCATGTGGGCGGATCGGGCCTTCTTTCAGGCAAGCGTGCCTATTATTTTTGGTGCCGAGGGCTTCAATGTGCCTGAAGCGTTTAAGCGCGACCGCGAACAATTGTCGGGTAGACCCTTTGACACCGAGCAAATGCGCGCCGCCTCACCCATGATGCGCGACCAGTGGCGCGGCCATGTAGCTTGGGTGGAAGAAGCCCTTGAAGCGTCTAAGGGCGACTGGCTTTTTGGTGATAAACCGGGCCTCGGCGACATCTCTGCCTATATGAATTTTTGGTTCCTTCGTAACGCCTACCGCCCGGGCTATGACAGCCTGATGGCCCCATTTGAAACCGCGCGCGACTGGGTTGAGCGGGTCGATGACATTGGTCATGGCACGATTGAGAAGATGACGTCGCAAGAAGCGGTGGCCCTTGCCGGACAGTGTACGCCCATCGCCCGCACTGGCGTCGATGAGCAGGAGCCACAAGGTTTGCGCGAAGGAGATTTCGTCTCAGTCTCGCCAGACGATTACGGGCGCGACCCCGTTACAGGTAAGCTGGTGTTTTCCGACGCCAGCGAGATTGCGTTAGAGCGTGATGTGCCGGGTCTTGGGACTTTAGTGGTTCACTTCCCGCGCGTTGGCTATACCGCGCGGCGCAGCTAAAACGTCGCGGGTTAAGGGCGGGGCTTAGTCGAACAAGGCGTCAATATCGTCTTGAGCACCGCCCGCCGCACCACCATGTACCATGCCATCGAGCATCATGATGGACGATTGCAGCGCCATCGTGGTTTCAGCGATGAAGTCGTCCAACGGCGCACCTTGCTGGATAAGCCCTTCTGCCTGCGCGATAGCCTGCTGCAGCAAGTCGCACGTCTCGTGGCTGAGGGCATCAAACGGGCCTTTAATGGCGGGGTCTGCATTTTGATACGCTAGAATCGCCAAATCCTTGGCCTGAAAGCCAGAGCGCGCAAAATGCTGCTCATAGCTCAAGGGTTCCCAATTGCGCAGTTCTTCAATCATATCAGGCATATCGCCCAACAGACCAAACAACATGACGGCCTCGTTAAAGACATTCAAATAGTCAGTCGCAAGGCCTGTCGCGGGCATGATATTGGCTGCGATGAGGACCTCAGGGTCCCACCAAGCAAGCTCTACTACTTCTGCACCACGATCACGCACATCAAACATGCGCGTGTGTTTACTCTACATTTGTCAATATTTACTTTCCAAGCGATCAATATCTGATCTGCCCGAGTTGAAATGCTTCAAAAACCTCAGGAGTCAAAGGCTCATAGAGGCGGGTTGCAGGGTTCATCCAAACCATAGGGTCGGAAATCTGCGCCGGGTCAAAACCGGCCTTGACCAAATCGACCTTACGGTACTTGAAGGTGCCCGTAACCTCCATTTCCGTTTGGAAGCGTAAGAATAACGGAATGGCATAGCTAGGCAATTCAGTCCGCACATGGGCCGACAGGGCTGCCAAATCAATCGGCTTCGGCGAGACAATCACGGCCATGCCAGCTCGGCCATCGGCGTGGGGTACATCCACGCCATAAACATTGGCTTGCTCAACGCCAGGATAGATACACAAGGCCTCGCCCACTTCATTGGTCGAGACATTTTCAGACTTCCAGCGATAGGTATCGCCGATCCGGTCCACGAAGTAAAAATAGCCGAGTTTGTCTTGCTTCAAGAGGTCGCCGGTGCGGAACCATAAATCGCCCTTTTCAAAGACGTCGCGCAAAAGCTTCTTCTCAGATGCCACCTTGTCGTTCGCATAGCCGTCGAAGCGAGCCCTCACATTGGTTGTATCGATCTTGCCGATGGCCTCACCCACCTCGTCAAAGGCGCACTTCTCACACAAGCCCTCTTCATTGCGGATCGGCTTTTCTTCTTCAATATCAAAGCGAACCAGCTCTACATTGAAACGCTTTTTCAGATAACCCGGAATGCGGCCAACCGCGCCCAGCTTGCCTTCCACATTGATGAAGCTGACATTGCCTTCGGTGGAGCCGTAGAACTCACAAATGAGCGGGATTTTAAAGCGCTCTTCGGCACGCGCCCAGACGTCAGGCCGCAAGCCGTTCCCAAAGCAGGACTTAAGCTTGTGCGCCTGTTCTTTTGGATGCGGCGGTACGCTGACCAGATAACGGAACAATTCGCCAATATAGGCAAAGACTGTGCATTCCTGATCGACAATATCGTCCCAGAATTGGGTGGCGGAAAACTTACGGCGCAACACTAAAGTTGCACCCGTATTCAAGACAAGACCAACACCACAGATGCCGCCTGTGCCGTGATAGAGCGGCAGCGGGCAATAGACCCGGTCTCCTGGCCCGGTATTGGTCGCCGCAATAAAGGATCGGCTCATGCCTTGGGTCCGTAAATGCGATAAGGTTGCCGCTTTGGGATTACCGGTTGTGCCCGAGGTATAGACATAAAGGCAGGGGTCTTTGGCTGTCAGCATTTCGCGATAGGCGCGCGAAGGCCGCTTATTGCTCTGCGCGTTCAAGGCGCGATCCAAGTCATTGGCATTGGGGATCAAACCCCCCGCGGCCCAAACTGAGACGCCCTCTAGCTGACCATCGATTGTGGCCCACAAATCGGCCTGTTCCACCCCGACAATAGCGGCCTTTGACTTTGCAATCGTGACGCAATGCAGGAGTGATGGACCTTGTAGATTGTGGTTGATCAAAGCCACGATCACCCCGATCTTGGTCAGGCCGTACCAAGCCGCCAAGTAATCAGGTCGGTTTTGCATGAAGAGCGACACCACGTCGCCAGCTTTCAAACCAATCGAGACCGCCCAATGCGCATAAAGGTTCGCGCGGCCATCAAATTGCCCGTAGGTCCAAGTCTTGCCCTCAAACACAATAGCGGGTTTAGAATTGAATTGGTCGCAAATAGCTTCCCAATTGTCCGGCAACAAGACTTGGCTATCTGGGCTTAAGTCCTTCATCCAATTATTGGTGCGACTTAAAGCCGAAAAGAATTTTACCTCGCGCTTGATGCTGTCGATTAGGCCCATGGAGTGCGTTTCCTCTTTTCTCCTTTATGGACTGACTTGAACTTGCTTCAAGCGGTCAAGCTGACAAGAGAAGCGGTTTTCGCAATAAGTTGAACGCACTGATACACAAATGCATCAGGCTTGGCTTTAAGGGCGAACGGGCCAGTCTTTTTGGTGGTAGGCACTATCCCAAAACAACCACTCATGTTGAGCACAGCGCAGGAAAGCGGCCTCCATGCGGGCGCGCTCTGCGGGCCCTGCGGCCTCGGCTGCTGCATTGACGATGGCCTTCATGCGCTCTGTTGCCTCGGCGAAACCTTCATCCGCATAGGTATCAATCCACGCCTGATAGAAATTATTGGGTGCCCCCTGCTTAGCGATGGTGGTGCCGACATCTTGATAGAGCCAAAAGCAAGGCAGAACGGCCGCTGCCAGCACCGCAAAACTATCGGTTACCGCGGTAGCCAGCATGAAGTTCACATAAGCCTCGCAAGCCGGTGTCGCCGCAGCAGTTTCAGCCGCGCGGGGATCAATGCCAAATTGCTCAAGGTAACCGGCATGCAGCGCGCGCTCGACAATGATGGCAACTTCGGCAGCTTTGGAGAATTCCAAGATTTCATCCGCCGCTGGCGCTTTGGCCGCACCCAAAGCCAGAACACGCGCGTAGCCCTGGAGATAGAGGCTGTCTTGGATCATATAATGGGCAAAGGCATCCCGCGATAAGGTGCCTGCCGACAATTCCGTATTGAAAGGATGGGCGTGCACGGCTTCGCGCAGCTTGGTGGCCGCAGCCCAGACATCGTCGGTAAAAGCCATGACTTAAAACTCCCTACGTAGGCTGAAGATGACTTTGCGCCCGCGGTTGATGGTGAACGTGTCAAACGGGCCACCGGGGCCAAGGCCTGCCAATAGGCCTGTCATCCCTTGGCCAAAGGCGGAAATAGCCCAGCGCTCATTGGTGAGGTTTTGAGCTTGCAGGGTTGCCGTCCAAGCGTCGCGCCTGGCGCTGAGCGTCAGGTCTGTCCACCAACGGCCTGGCGAATAGAGCACATTGTCGATCTCATAAAAAGTCTTACCGGCATAATTGGCGTCGATGCGGCCCGTTAGAGATAACTCATCAAGGCTAACTCTATAGGTTGCCGACACTTTGCCCGTGTCCTTGGGCGCATTGGGGATGGCCTTGCCGCTATAGTCTCGCGTGGCGGGGGAACCCAAAAGCGGATCGGTGGCGATAAAGCGCTCAATCTTGGTATCGGCCAAAGCATAGCTGGCCGACAGGTCGAGGCCGTCCAAGGGCTCTAGGAAGATGCTGGCCTCTAGGCCCCTCACCGTCACTTCGTCCACGTTCAAGGTCACCGACTGATTGTCGATGAACGTATAGTTTTGATAATCCTCAACCTTGTTGGAAAAGATATTGAGCTCTAAGCGCCCCGATGCAACAGGCATTTTTTGCTTCCAGCCCAATTCCAATGAGTTGGTGATCTCGGGTCGATAAGTGGCTTTCCAGATCGAACTGGCAGCTGGGGTCGGGTTGAAACCACCCGGGCGATAGGCGTCTCCATAAGTGAGGAAGAGATTGGTATCCCCGCTTAGCCACTGCGCGGTGACGCGTGGCTGAAAGCGCTCAAACGTGCCGTCACGACGGGAGATCACAGGCCCACCAACTTGGCTTAAAATCGTCTGCGACCGCTCATCGCGGTCCAGCCGACCCTGTGCTTCCAGCTTAATTGCATCCGTCACCCAATAGCCAAGGCCGCCAAAGACAGATGTCTGATGAGACCGGGTTAGATAGCGCGGCGCTGGTCCACCGAATAGCAAGGGGCCAAAATCGTCAGTGCGATCTTTGTCGGTGTCCTGAACAAACAGCCCCCATTGATGGCTGAAGTTTTGATTATCATCCGAAATCCAACGCACTTCGGCCGTGGTGGCGCGCAGATCAATGGGCTGGCGAATAGGCTGAATACCAGTTGGGAAAGCTGGAAAGCCAAAGAAGGTCAACGGCCCTGGGCGATAGTCCAGTTCCTCATCCCAGCGCTTGGCATAGGAATCCCGGGCGACATAGGCAGTCAAAGTGCCCCCTGCGATTGGGCGCGAAGCCTTCGCCACCCCCTGCCCCCAACGCCGCTTGGATTGGCCCGGATAATCGCCGATTGGATTGATCAGAACTTTGCCAGAAAGACGGCCTGCATTCTTGCCGGTGACATTGTTGGAGCTCGCCCAAGCGGCCCCGCCCTCATCTTCCAAATACTGAAACTTGAAATCCAATTCCCAGCCTAAGGCAGGTCCCGTCAGGCGCAGACGCGCGCTGCGGGTTTCAACCGCATCGACCAAGCGATTGAGCGTGGTATTCTTAATCCAGCCATCGGCAGACGACCACAGGCCAGAAGCCCGCAACTTCCAGTCAGCGCCGAGTTCGAAGCTATGGGCGGCCTCAATTTCGTCCAAGCCGCCATTGCCTGCGGTGGCTTCAAGATAAGAGATGCTTTGCCCGGTGCGAATACCAATCACGCCGCCTGAGGCATTCTTCCCGAATAGCGCCCCTTGAGGTCCCTTTAAAACTTCTATGGTGCCGATATCATAGAGGCGTGGCGTGAACAATTCAGTATCGGCCAAAGGCACACCGTCCAGCACCATGGCGACGGAGGCCTGTTGCAAGCGATCCGTTGTCGCACCCCGGATGGACAGGATATTGGTACCTGGGTCTTGATCATTGACCATCCAGACGCCGGGAACTGCGGTGGCCACATCGTCGATACTTGCAATCCCCTCATCTGATATGATGACCGCAGTGGCTGCTGTGTCGAACCTAGATTCTCTCCGTCCACGTACGGTGATTACCTCAGTAATCGGCGGCGAAGCAGCAATACTTGCGTGGTGTTCTAAGTCGACAGGTTGCGCAGCTTGCGCCACAGCGAGAATAACGAGTGATAACGTCATAGTGGCCCCTCCCTTCGCCGGCATGATCCGGAGCAGGTTCTACGGGTCGCCACACGACAATCCTCAAGGATCGTTTATGGCCTCTCAGCCCCTCATCGTGGGGCTCCCCGGTGTGTGGGCGGGGTAGGCCCGCCCTGTAAAAGCGTCAAGCATATGACGCAGAAGGTGCGGCTAGATCAGGCCTGCCAAGGGGCTGGATGGATCAGCATAACGCTTGCGCCCCATGCGGCCAGCCAAATAAGCGTCACGACCGGCTAGGACGGCATGCTTCATGGCGCGCGCCATGCGGATGGGGTCCTTGGCTTCGGCAATGGCGGTATTCATCAAAACCCCATCGCAACCGAGCTCCATAGCAATTGCGGCCTCTGAAGCGGTGCCAACGCCTGCATCGACCAAGACTGGAACGCGGGCGGCTTCGACGATCAAGCGGATGTTCACGGGGTTTTGAATGCCAAGGCCCGAGCCAATCGGTGCCCCCAATGGCATAATGGCGCACGCGCCGGCATCTTCTAAGCGACGCGCAAACACCGGGTCATCGGTGCAATAGACCATAACGTCGAAGCCCTCTTTCACCAAAACTTTGGTGGCCTCGAGTGTTTCAATCATATCTGGATAAAGCGTTTTCTGGTCTGACAGCACTTCCAGCTTCACCAAGCTCCAGCCACCTGCCTCGCGGGCAAGCCGCAGCGTCCGCAGCGCATCTTCGGCGGTGAAACATCCCGCCGTGTTGGGCAGAAAAGTATAGCGCTTGGGGTCGACAAAGTCCGTCAAGCGCGGCTGGGTGGGGTCCGATAAATTGACCCGCCGCACGGCAACGGTGACGATTTCCACGCCAGCCGCCTCTGCCGCCGCAGCATTCTGGGCATAGTCGCGGTATTTACCTGTGCCGATGATTAAGCGCGATGAGAAGGTGCGCCCGGCAACAGTCCAGCTATCATCTTGGTTGAGGTCTTTAGTTGTTTCGGTCAAACCCTCATCCCCCGCCTACAAATTGCACAAATTCTAACTGGTCACCGTCAGCCAATATGGTTTGATCCCATTGCGACTTCATGACGATCACCCG
Source organism: Aquidulcibacter sp. (assembly GCF_044346625.1). Lineage (GTDB taxonomy): Bacteria > Pseudomonadota > Alphaproteobacteria > Caulobacterales > Aquidulcibacteraceae > Aquidulcibacter. The sequence goes on from NZ_JBIIYV010000004.1 coordinate 52,910, forward strand.
GTTGCGCTCAATCGCCACGCCGCGCGGATCGGCGACAAGGCGGCCGACCAAAGTCGTCAAACTTGTCCCCGGTTCAACCTGATGCTCTTCACCATTGAGATAAATAATCATCGCGCCCTCATTGGTCGCAGATATGGGCGGGCTTGGTTGGTTTGATCAAGGCGGTTGTGCAGGAAAGCGGCCATAAGATGCAACCATTTCAGCATGGCCACCTTTCCCTTTCGGCAAAGCAAGGTTACACCTTGTCCATGGAAAAAGCGATTTTTGTGCTCAATGGGCCAAACCTCAACCTGTTAGGCACGCGCGAACCTGAGATTTACGGGACCGATACGCTGGCGGATGTGGAAGCCGCATGCTCCGCGCTGGCCGAACGCTTGGGGATGAAGCTTGTCTTCCGTCAGTCCAATAGTGAAGGCCAATTGGTGGATTGGCTGCAAGAAGCCCGTGACCATGGCGCAGGCGTCTTACTCAATGCCGGGGCACTGACCCACACATCGCTTGCGATCTATGATGCGATTAAGGCCATGAGCATTCCTGTGATCGAGATCCATTTGTCCAACCCGTTGCGGCGCGAAGCGTTTCGTCATCACTCCTATGTTGGGATGGCAGCAATTGGGACAATCGCGGGCTTTGGCCTGCACTCTTACGTATTGGGCCTAGAAGCCCTATCCAAGAAACTATCGGTCAAAAGCTGACCCTTTTGCCCCAAAAACGAAGGTCCTAAGTCAGACCTATAGGAGAGACGAATGAGCCAGTCAGGATTCGACACAAAATTGGTCAAGGATCTGGCGCGTATCCTGCGCGATACGGACCTGAGCGAGATTGAAGTAGAAAACGAAGGGGTTCGCGTGCGTGTTGCGCGTCAAGCCAATATCGCGCCTCAAATGGTCCAAGCGCATGTGCCAATGGCCCAAGCCCCCACGGCGATGGCCCCTGCGGCGGCAAATTCTGCGTCGGCACCCGCTGCGCCAGCCCCAGCGGCTGATCCTGCCAAACACCCCGGCGCGGTTCCCTCGCCTATGGTCGGCACGGTCTATACCCAGCCAGAACCCGGCGCTTCAGCCTTTATCAAGGTCGGCGATACGGTGAAGGAAGGCCAACAGCTGTTCATCATCGAAGCGATGAAGACCATGAACCCTGTGCCTTCGCCACGCTCTGGGACAGTAACGGCTATTCTTGTCCATGATGCTCAACCCGTTGAATATGGCGAAGCGCTCTGCGTGATCGAATAATCAGGAGACACACAGGTGTTTGATAAAGTTCTGATCGCCAACCGCGGCGAGATTGCCCTGCGGATTCACCGCGCCTGCAAAGAAATGGGCATAACCACCGTGGCGGTCCATTCTACGGCGGACGCCGACGCGATGCATGTGCGCTTGGCTGACGAAAGTGTCTGTTTGGGCCCGCCAGCTGCTGCGAAGTCTTACTTGAATATCCCAGCCTTAATCGCGGCTTGCGAGATTACTGGCGCGCAGGCCATCCATCCGGGCTATGGCTTCTTGTCTGAAAATGCCCGCTTTGCAGAAATCATCGATGCGCATGGCTTAGTCTTTATCGGCCCGCGCGCTGAACATATCCGCATGATGGGGGATAAGATTGCCGCCAAAGCTGCGGTTAAGGCTGCCGGCATCCCTGTAGTGCCGGGCTCTGACGGTGGCATTACGGATGACGAGACCGCCTTGGCGGTTGCCGAAGAAATTGGCTATCCCGTTCTGGTAAAAGCCTCCGCCGGTGGTGGTGGTCGCGGCATGAAGGTCGCCCATTCCAAGGATGAGTTGTCGGTCGCTTTGTCGATGGCCCGCACCGAAGCCAAGAATGCGTTCGGCGATGACACGGTTTACCTCGAAAAATACCTCGGCAAGCCACGCCACATCGAAATCCAAGTGATCGCCGATGAGTTTGGCAATGTGGTCCATTTGGGCGAACGTGATTGCTCACTCCAGCGTCGCCACCAAAAAGTCTGGGAAGAAGCGCCCTCACCTGCCTTGAACGCAGAGGAACGCGCCGAGATCGGCGACATCGTGGTGAAGGCCATCAAGTCGCTGGGCTATCTGGGCGTTGGCACCATTGAATTCCTCTATGAAGAGGGTCGCTTCTATTTCATCGAAATGAACACCCGACTTCAGGTCGAACATCCCGTCACCGAGATGATCACAGGCGTGGATTTGGTGCGTGAGCAAATTCGGATCGCAGCTGGGATGCCGCTCTCCTTCACCCAAGAAGAAGTGGTATTTGAAGGCGTGGCGATTGAATGCCGCGTCAATGCCGAAGACCCCGTCACCTTTGCACCTTCACCTGGCACCATCACGGACTTCCATGCCCCCGGTGGCTTGGGTGTGCGCTTGGATTCAGCCATTTATACCGGCTATAAAATCCCACCTTATTACGACAGCTTGATTGGTAAGTTGATCGTGCATGGGCGCAACCGCAATGAATGCCTGATGCGTTTGCGACGCTCGCTGTCTGAAATGGTGGTTGGTGGCGTGAAGACCACGATCCCGCTGTTCCTGCGTTTGGTGCAAGAGCGCGACATCATCGATGGCGATTACAACATCCACTGGCTCGAAAAGTGGCTGGCCGAACAAGCCGAACAAGCTGAGGAACCGCGTGCATGAGCAAGGGCTTTGGCCCGGACGAGCTTTTGGCATGCTATGCGCGCGGGACTTTCCCGATGGCAGACGGGCGGGATGATCCCCGCCTGTTTCTAGTTGATCCAGACCAGCGGGGCGTTCTGCCGCTTGATCAATTCCACATCCCACGACGCCTCAAGCGTACAGTTCGCACCACCCCGTTCATCGTGACAATCAACCAAGCTTTCCGTGAGGTGGTGGAATTGTGCGCGGCACCGATTGGCGAGCGGACCGAGACATGGATCAATCAGCCGATCTTGGAACTCTACGACGGATTACATCGCCGCGGTCACGCTTTTAGCGTTGAAACCTGGCACGAAGGCAATTTGGTCGGTGGTCTCTATGGGGTTCGCCTTGGCGCGGCATTTTTTGGCGAAAGCATGTTTTCGCGCGCGCGGGATGCCAGCAAGATCGCCCTCGTCCATCTGGTCGCGCACCTCATCGCAGGCGGATTTCGCCTGTTAGACACCCAGTTTCTCACCGATCATTTGACGCAGTTTGGCACCATTGAGGTCAATCGTAAGACCTATCACGCGCTTTTGGCTGAAGCGATTACGTGCCCTTCAACTTTTCCTGTGCTGGATTTGTTGGCGCTGGACCCGTCCGAGGCTCTGACTCACCTGGATCCGCCTCCGGCGCAACTGGCACCGATGCCGCTGCATCTGGATTCGCCGCGCCAGCTTTGGCCGCAGAGCGTGGGCGCGCTTTGTTTGGAGACGATGGAGCAGCACTTGGCAATGCAATTGCCCCCTCACAACTGACCAACCACATATCGTAAGTTGGATGGTCAATGGGCGTAACCGCCGGGCTGGAAGCAATGATCCAGCCTTTGCGTATAACGCGTTCCTTATTGGCCTCACGCATGTCGCGACGGTTGCGCTGGGGCAAAACGGCCAATTGATTGGTATTCTGCCGGCCCATATCCAAGACTTCGACAAAGGCCCAAGATTCAAACGGGTCCTCAGGATTGGACGCATAACAAGCCGAAAGCTTCAGCCGCAAAGATCCATAGGTAACTTGGCTGCCTACGGGGACGCGCACACGGACATTGGTTCCCTTTTCGCGATCCAAGGCCCCAATCATAACCCCGGTGCCGCGCGTTTCACGCACAGGCTTCGGCCCAGTTTCGAGAGCTTCTGGCGGAAACAAAAGTTCAAGCGGGACAAGGGGAATATTTGGTCCAACCAAACGAGGCAGGACTAAGCCGCTGGCTGCCAAGGCTTGTTGCTCGGCCTCTGCTTGGCTTAGGGCTTCCCGGCGGATGCGCGCGCGCATCTCCTCCTCAGGGGTCATCCACGTGCCGGTGCCGTTCTGACGGAAAGCAGGCGCAACATCGCCTTCTTCAGGCTCTTCGATGGGCCCGAGCTCTGGATCAATACCGCCACTCGTTGCCGCAGGTGGCGTCGCCTTCGTAGCCTTAGCTGGATCACTGGCTGCGCCGCTGGTTGAACCAGGACGCAGGCCAGTCGCATTGGCTTCTGGATTTGCCGTCTGTGCGATCACAGCACCGCTACCAAGCGCAATGAAGGCGGAACCCAACGCCAGCCAGCTTAGTTTCTTTACGTCGAACATGGCTGTGCCGTCGGCCCGTTTCATTACTCGGGCGACCAAGACTCATAGTCGCTGGAAGATTTCGCGCGCTCTCCTGCCCCGGCCAAGCTGCCCTTTGGCCGATAGGCAAAGACAGTCCCAGTCAAATTAGGTAGATGCGGCTTTTCCCATGACTTCAGCACGAAAGGCTCAATCGTTGGGGGTTGCTCAAACGTATGGTGCAGCCAGCCGTGCCAATCTACTGGCACGCGTGAAGGCTCGGCATAGCCATTGTAAAGCACATACCGACGCTTACGCCCTTCGAGGGTGGCCTTACGCTCTTCAAAATAGCGATTGCCTTGGTCATCTTCGCCCACCAAGGTTGCACGCTTTGCGATATCAAATAGCGCACCAATTGTTGCACCATTCCACCACGTAAAGATTTTTGTGAGCACGAGATTATTCCTCTTCAACACCCATTATGCCCCGCACCGCTGCTAGCTTCAAGTCGGTGCGGCATGCCTGAACAGGACGAAACACCGATTACTTGCGGCCATACGCATTCTTCAGCAGAAAGCAGGACTACTGATGCAGTTTTTCCCCAATCAGGACTAGGCGATTGCCGACTTCAGGCAGATGATCAGCGCAGTGATTCGCGATGGGGCTGCTGTGAGCTTTAATTCCGCCTTTTTTGGTCATGAACGCTTCGTCGCGCAGCCTGATATGTTGCGCGAGATCGGCGCTGACTCTGGCCCATTCTATGCCCCGGCGAGTTGGAGTTTGGACAATGTGCTGGCCTTCGGCGAAGCCGCAGACCTACCTGACGAGTCCTCCATTTCCGATGCCATCCTTGATTTAGCCGGTCGTATTGGCAGCTCGGCTTGGACGGCAGGCATTTTGGCTGACGCGCAAGCGCGTGACCATTTTGAAGCCGTATTGGCCAATAGCCTGTTAAACCGCCAAGTTATGCTTGATGCAGGCTATCTGCGCGCTTTGGGCCAAACAAGAACGGCGACGCGCGGCTTTGTCTTGAACCTGAAAGATCGGTCGACCGAGATTGAAACCGGGCTGCCAGCGGTTTGGCTGGATGAAGACTTCCAAAGCCGGATCGTGCCTTGGGCACAGGCAGAGGCGGTCGTGCATCAGCGCCGCCAAAGTCAGTTTGACTCATCTGCCTTGTCGATGGGGCGTATTCAACTGCGCGACGCCTTGGCGCGCGTCAGCGAAGCCGTTGGTCGCGCCGAAGGCGTCGGCCATGACGACCCACGGGACAATCCCGTACTAGCCCAAGCTGTAGCGGCAGCATTTCGCATTGGGGCCCCCGCTGGGGCGATTTTAGAAGCGATTGAGGATGCCAAACAAGGCATTTTTGACGCCACAGCCCATGGCGGCCTGCTCGACGCGCCTTTGCTGGAACCGACCACCCTTCTCATCCCTGCCGCACAAGCCCTAGACGGTGACTTGCTTTTGCGGGCCGCGCGTACCGGTTGTGGCTTTGCATTTGACGATGCGGCTTTTGCGGCTCTTGGCCCGGCTGCCGTGATCTCATTGTCTGCCTTTTATGAAGATATAGACTTCAATCAGCTTGAACGCGTTGCTGCAACTTGGCGGATAGCCCTTGATTGCCTCGGCGCTGCCACAGCGTTTCCGACCAAATCGGCGGCTCAAAACTGGGCCAATCAGCGCGCGGCGGTTATTCGGTATTGTGACGGTGCGGGCCTCTTGATGGCGCTTGGGAAGTCCTATGCCGCGCCTGACGATCAAGACGTGGTGCGCCGTGCGCTTGGCGCGATCGCGACTGGCGCTGCCGAGGCCAGCAGCATCTTGGCCAAGATTTCTGCTGACACCGACAACCCGCCAAGCTTTGAGACGGCCTTAAAGCCGCAAGAGCATGGATTGGTTCTGGTGGCACTTGGGGCTGATGCGCCAGGTCTCGCGCCTATCTCCAGCCCGGCGATTGAGACGGCCCTATCGGGAGAAGAAACCGGCTTTTCAGTGCGCCCGTGTGTGGTCCGTGGCCTAAAGGCGCTGGGGCTCGATGACCAAGATGCTACCCGCCAATTACTGGGCACCCGCACTTTGATTGGCGCGCCCGGTGTTTCCTATGACGCGCTGGCCAGCCGTGGCGTTGATGAAGACGGCCTAGCCGCAATTGCAGAGGCCTTGATCAGCGCCCGCTCGCTGCGCCAAACCATCACCCCTTGGCTTTTAGGGCCAGAAGAAACCGCACACTGGTGCGGATGCAGCTTAGATAAGGTCTTACAGCCGGGCTTTGATGTGCTGAAAGAGCTAGGCTTTACCTCGCAAGATATTGCTGCAGCCCAAAAATGGGCCTTGGGCCAACCCGACCAGTGGGGCGTGCTGCCCAATTCGGATGTGTTTGGCCCGGCGACGCGCGAAAACGTCGTCCGATTTGCTGCGGCACAAGATGAAGCTATCCGTCAATATGTGACGTTGAGCCTGCCCGTCTCGCGCACCGAGAATGTGCGGGTGATGGCAACAGAGCTTGCTAAAATTCTCGGCCAAGCAGGCTTTGCAGGCTTTAAGCTCAAATTGTCAGAGCCTGGCTTTGGCGCGCCCAATTTTGATCTGAGCCGTTATGAAAATGTGGCCGAAGAAGTCAAAGTCGAACGTGTCGAAGTGGTGGTTGAGCGTGTCGTTGAGCGCTTGATCCCTCAACCCGCTGCGCGACGCCGTCTGCCAGATCGGCGCAAAGGCTATATCCAAAAAGCTTCGGTTGGAGGCCATAAGGTCTATCTACATACCGGCGAATTTGATGATGGCGAGATCGGGGAAATCTTCATCGACATGCATAAGGAAGGCGCGGCCTTCCGGTCCTTGATGAACAATTTCGCCATCGCGACGTCCATTGGCCTGCAATATGGTGTGCCGCTGGAGGAGTTTGTCGACGCCTTTGTCGGCACGCGCTTTGAGCCTGCGGGCGATGTTGAGGGCAATGATTCCATTCTGCGCGCGACGTCCATCCTCGACTATTTGTTCCGCGAACTGGCCGTTTCTTATTTAGGCCGCGATGATTTGGCGGAATTGTCTGAAGACCGATTTGATGAAGCGGTGACGGATGCTGGCGCACCTGAAGCTGCTGACCCCGTGCGTTTTATCTCCAAAGGTTTTTCGCGCGGCAGCTTCCCAGACAATTTGGTGCGCCTGCCCAGCGCAGCAGAACGGGCTAGCCGTGGCTCTAATTCACCTCAAGAGCGCACCATCCAAGCGACCCTGATTCAGCCCCAGACTGCTGCCCCCAGCGCCCGCTATGAAGGCGACCCCTGCCCCGACTGCGGCCACTTCACAGTGAAGGCGGACGCGTTTGGCTATGCCTGTGATGCTTGCGGGTGGGCCGGGCCACGCCAAGCTGAAGGCAACGCCTAAAACCGGTTTCAAATCACGGCACCATTCCTGCAAGGAGCCGTCTGAACTTGTGTTTAGACCGCTGGAGCGTCCGAAAATGAAACGTCTCGCCATTGCCATCCTCGTCGCAGCAGCTTGCGGCACCTCTGCTTTTGCCCAAAATGCGGGCCAAATTGCGTCGGTCAAAGCCGGTAAGTCGTGCGCAAAATGCAATCTGTTTCAAGCCGATTTGAGCTATTCGGACGTATCAGGCAAGACTTTTGCCGGTGCGCGCTTGCGTCAGTCCGACATGTCCTTGGCAACAGCTGATGGCACCAATTTCGCCCGTACCGATCTTTCGATTGCCAACCTTTACGGTGTGCGGGCAACCGGTGCCAACTTTGGTGGTGCCATTCTTGAGCGCGCCATTTTGGTCGGTGGCTATTTCTCTAGCTCCAATTTTGCAGGTGCTAATCTGGTCGATGCCAATTTGTCAGGTGCAGAACTTGCTGGCGCACGTGGCCTAACCCAAGCCCAATTGAGCAAGGCTTGCGGCGATGCAGAAACCACTTTGCCACGCGGCTTGACGGTACCTGCCTGCAAGTAAGCGCCTGCCCACAGCTGCCTCTTGGCAGATTGTTACAACCATTTAAGTGGAAGTTAAGCGCTGAAGCGGTATAAGGCATGCATCATGTCAAAAGCTTTGCCCTTTCTGATTGCTTTCGCCCTCGCCCCTATTGCTCAGCCCGTTATGGCTTTTACATGGGATCAACGCGGTAAGCCGTCCACAGTGACCTTTACGGGTCGCTTTTCCGGATTGTGCGCGGGCTGTGACATGTCCAATCGGCGGATGGACAATGCTCATATGTCATCAGGCAACTTCGCAGGGTCAAACTTCTCAGGCTCCGTTCTACGCAGCGCCGAAATGACCGCTGGCAATTTTGCCGGTACGCGCTTTGACCGTGGCGACCTCAGCAGTGCTGAAATGAACGGCTCAAATTTTCGCGGGGCCAGCTTTGTTGGCACAGGTCTGCGTTCCATCGAAGCTGCTGGCGCTAATTTCAGCGGCTCTGACTTCGCCGGATCAGACCTTTCCAATGCCGAGTTAATTGGTGCCAACCTAACCGGCGCAAAATTTGGTGGTACGCGCGGCACCAATCCCGACTTCAGTGGTGCCAATATGACCGGTGTCATGGTCATGGGCGCAGTCTTCGTCAATGCGGACTTTACCGGGGCCATCATGACACGCGCCAATATTGAAGGCGCTGATTTTTCCCGTGCAGATCTAACGGGCGTTGTTCTGCGTGATGCGCGTATCAGCCGCACGCGCTTGCAAGGCGCTGATTTCACAGGTGCCAACCTCTCAGGCGCTGATTTATCGACGGCCACAGGCCTTACCACCCGCCAGCTTGAAGATGCCTGCGGCGATGAAGCCACGGCCCTGCCCGCCGGCGTAACCATTCGCGCTTGTAAGACGCGCCGCCCGCGCTAGGGGTTTGTTGTAATTCAGGGGCACGGGATCTTGGAAATAAGCCGAGAAGATTTGATCGCCATTGAACTTCGTACCGACAGAGAGGCGAAAGATCCCTTTCCCGCTTATGCACTTTGGTTCTTCCTAGGCTGGCTCGGTGCGCATCGCTTTTTTATCGGCGAGACGAAAACGGGCCTCGCCATGTTGATTTTGACCCTCAGCATGGTCGGCTTTCCTATCACCTTCGTCTGGTGGCTTACCGATGCCATACGGCTCGGTGGTCTCCTACAAGAAAAGCGCGACTTGGTGCGCGACCGAATTGCGCGCGAGACGTTGGAGTTGAAAGAGTTATATTAGGGTTTGGTGGACCAGAATGGGCACCAAAGCGCTTCTAAACACAAAGGCCTCTCCCAGAGGGCGAGGGGCTTGAATCGCTGCCCCCCTCACGTATCCTCGCGCAACAACCCCTGTACAAAGCCACCCATCCAAGGCTGGCGCGCGCGACGCATGCGTTCGGCTTCGAGGATCGTTTTTAGGCGCGCAAAGCTCTGGTCGAGGTCTTCATTGACCAGCACATAATCAAAGTTTTCCCAGCGGCTAATCTCGCCATAGGCATTGGTCATGCGTTTCTTGATGACTTCGGGTGTATCCTGCCCGCGCGAGATCAGGCGGCGCTTAAGCTCAGCCATGCTGGGCGGCAGGATGAAGACTTTCACCACTTCTTCTGGGGCCGAGGTGCGCAGTTGCAGCGCGCCTTGCCAATCGACGTCAAACATCAAGTCGCGACCCGATTGAAGGGTAGCGAACGCGCTTTCACGCGGGCTGCCGTAATAGTGGTCATGGACTTCGGCCCATTCGAGAAAGCCATCTTGGGCGCGATGGGCGCGGAATTGGTCCTTGTCGACAAAGTGGTAATGTACCCCATCGCTCTCACCCGGGCGGGGTGCGCGTGTAGTCCAGGAAACCGACAAAGCAATGTCTGGGTCCTCGTCCACTAGTCGTCGGGATAAAGTGGTTTTGCCTGCCCCTGACGGGCTGACCAAGGCCAACATCAGACCGCGACGTTTGTAGAGATGGGGCTCACTCGACATTGGCTGCCTGTTCTTTCAATTGATCCACGCTGGCCTTGAGGTCGAGGCCTGCGCGGGTGAGTTCCAAGGCCGCAGCTTTGGCCGTCAATGTATTGGATTCGCGGTGAAATTCCTGAGCCAAGAAATCCAGCTTGCGGCCGATATCCCCACCTTGCTGAAGCAGCGCGCGCGCCTCACCGCTATGGGCCCGCAAGCGGTCCAGTTCCTCGCGCACATCCGCCTTTAGGGCGAGCGCGGCGGCCTCTTGCAACAGGCGTTGTTGATCATAGGGCACATCGCCCAAAAGCTCTGCCGTGCGCTTTTGCACGCGGTCACGAATGGCCAAGACTTGCGCTTCTGCAGCGGCTTCGGCTTGATGCGTCGTGGCCTCGATCCGCGACAGCAAGGTTTCAAACAGCGTGAACAGCCCCTCACCCTCACGGTGCCGAGCGGCCAGAAGGGCGTCGAGCGAGGTATCTAGGCCAATAATCAAAGCAGCTTCGCGTGCGGCCTTCACCTCGTCAGGCTCAACAAAATCTGCACTTTCCAGCACGCCGCGCAGTTGCAGCAGGCCATCGAGGCTTGGTCGGCCTACCTTGCCCTGCTCGATCAACGCTTGCCCCTCTGCGAGATAAAACGCAATCATGTCCTGATTGACCCGTACCATCGGGCCAATGCTGGTGCTGTCACGCTTGGTCGCAAGCGAAATCTGGATCGACCCGCGCTTAAAGCGCTTGGCGCAGCCTTCGCGGATCTTGGTCTCAAAGGCTTCATAGCCGGGCGGCAGTTTGAACTTCACGTCGAGATTGCGGCCATTGACGCTGCGCGCTTCCCACGCCCAAGCGACATCGCCAGCTTGACCTTCGGCGCGGCCAAAGCCCGTCATGCCCAAGAGCGGTGTCACAGGCTTCATTGGCCACCACCCATCAGGCTTTGGCCCTTTTTCTCTTGTTCCGCTCGCCATGCACGCCAGCGCAGGACGTTGCGATTATGCTCGGCATAGGTCTCGGCAAAGACGTGCCCGCCCGTGCCGTCCGCCACAAAGAAGATTTCGCGGGTCCGGGGCGGGTTCAGAACAGCCGCCAAAGCATCCTTGCCCGGATTGGCAATCGGCGTAGGGGGCAAGCCTTGGATCACATAAGTGTTCCAAGGATGGGGGTTTTCGAGGTCGCTACGGAAGATTTTCCGGCGCAAGGGCGCACCCTTAGTGATGCCGTAAATGATTGTTGGGTCAGACTGCAGCTTCATGCCAAGGCGTAGGCGGTTGACAAAGACCGCCGCCACACGGGGCCGCTCTTCAGCAATACCGGTTTCTTTTTCCACAATGGAGGCCAAAATGATCGCCTCTTGCTTCGTGGCAATCGGCAGGTCTGGCGCGCGCTTTAGCCATAAGTCGTTAATGAGGGCTTGATGGCTGTCCTGCATCCGCTTCACCACACTTGCGCGCGTATCGCCACGTTGGATCGGATAGGTGTCAGGGTTGAGCGTCCCTTCAGGCGGCGCTGGCGGCAACTCGCCTGCCAAAAACCGGCTTGCTTCCAGACGTTTATAGATTTGGCTGACGCTCCAGCCCTCCGGCAATACAATCGCGCGCCTGACCCCCTCACCGCTGGCGAGGATTTTGGCAATGCTGATGGGGGTGGCACCAGAGGGGATTTCATATTCCGCAATCTTCAAGTCGGCCGCAGAGCCATTGATCGCGACCGCCAAGCGGAACCCCAGTGCGGATCGCACCAAGCCTTCCTTTTGAAGACGACGGCCAACAATACTGGCTGAATCCCCATCTTCTACGATGAAAAAGCTCGACTCACCCTCTTTGGCCTTCGGGCCCGGTCCCAAAAGGAACCAGCCCGTGCCGAGAACGAATAAAATCGACGCGAGGCCAAGCCCGATCCAAATCCGCTGCCACATGGCCTTTGCCTGAGCCGCCTTTTTGCCACGCACTTTGGCGACGGGATCGGTCATTAGACCGCTTTCAGGATAAGCGCCGCGTTGGTGCCGCCAAAGCCAAAGGAATTGGACAACACAGCCTTAGCAACCACTTTCTTGGCCTCCAGCGGAACCAAATCAATCTGGGTCTCCACAGATGGATTGCGCAGATTGAGTGTCGGTGGGGCGATTTGATCCCGTAACACTAGAAGCGAGAAGATTGCTTCAACCGAGCCTGCGGCTCCCAATAGATGGCCGATTGCGGACTTAGTTGAAGACATGGTCAAGCCTTGGGTGTCCGCGCCAAACAAACGCTCTACCGCCCGCAACTCAATCTCGTCACCCAAGGGGGTCGAGGTGCCGTGCGCGTTGACATAGCCGATGTCTGAAGTCGCAAGACCTGCGTCTTTCAACGCAGAGCGCATGGCCCGGAAGCCGCCATTGCCATCTTCAGAAGGCGCTGTGATGTGATAGGCATCACCCGACATGCCATAGCCTGCCACTTCGCCATAAATCTTGGCACCGCGTGCTTTGGCATGCTCATATTCTTCCAAGACGACAACGCCTGCGCCTTCGCCTAACACAAAGCCGTCGCGGTCCTTGTCATAGGGGCGAGAAGCCGAAGTTGGGTCCTCGTTAAAGCCACTCGACAGCGCGCGCGCTGCGGCAAAGCCGGCAATGCCGATCTTACAAACCGCAGCCTCACAGCCACCTGCAACCATCACATCGGCGTCGCCATATTTGATGATGCGGGCGGCGTCACCAATGGCATGTGCCCCGGTCGCACAAGCGGTCACCACAGAATGGTTAGGGCCTTTAAAACCGTGCTTGATCGACACGTGGCCAGAAGTCAGATTGATCAGCGCCGAGGGCACGAAGAAGGGGCTGATCTTTCGGTGCCCTTCCTTCTCAAGAAGCAGCGCATTGTTTGCAATGGTGGAAAGACCACCAATGCCAGAGCCAATCATGACGCCAGTGCGCTCTTGCTGTTCTTCGGTTTCCGCAACCCAGCCAGAATCGGCAATCGCCTCATTAGCAGCTGCGACCCCGTACAAAATAAACTCATCGACGCGCCGACGGTCCCGCGAGGACATCGCGGTTTCAGGATCGAACGACCCTGCCACATCCGCTCCGCCACCACCGCGCCCAGTCGTCCAAGGGACTTCACAGGCATAGTGGACTGGCAGGTCAGATGCATCAAACGCAGAAATGGTGCCTGCCCCGTTTGCACCGGACAACAGGCTTTTCCAAACGAAATCGGCCCCGACCCCGATTGGGGTGACGAGGCCGATTCCCGTCACGACAACGCGACGCATGTTCTGATCAGCCAGCGTTGGCCGAAATGAACTTCACCGCGTCGCCGACGGTTTGGATCTTTTCAGCAGCATCATCTGGAATCTCAACGCCAAACTCTTCTTCAAAAGCCATGACAAGTTCCACTGTATCGAGGCTGTCTGCGCCCAGATCATCAATGAAGCTCGCATTTTCAACGACTTTTTCCGCATCAGCGTCCAAGTGTTCAATTACGATCTTTTTTACGCGGTCGAAAACGTCAGACATTGTTGGTCCTCGAATCCTGCCGAAGTCTCTTCGGCGTTGTTATAGTTACCGTTTTGCCAACATAGCGCCACGGGAGTTCAACGAATTAGCACCTTTGGCTTGAGGCCGCTAGCGCCAAAACAGTACCTAAATCATCGCCATTCCGCCATTTACGTGCAAAGTCTGCCCGGTAACATAGCTGGCTTGATCGGATGCTAGATAGACAACCGCTGCAGCAATGTCATCAGGCTGACCAAGTCGAGCGGCAGGAATAGACTTAGTAATGGCCTCCTTTTGCGCCTCATTCAGCGCATCTGTCATCGGCGAGACGATAAATCCTGGCGCGATACAATTGGCTGTAATGCCGCGAGAAGCCAGTTCTTGTGCAATGGATTTTGTAAAGCCGATCATGCCTGCTTTTGACGCTGCATAATTGGCCTGGCCCGGATTGCCTGTGACACCCACAACCGATGTGATCGCAATGATCCGGCCAAAGCGCCGCTTCATCATGCCCTTCGAGGCTGCGCGCGCTAAGCGGAAATAAGACCCCAGATTAACATCGAGCACGCGCTCAAAATCCTCATCCTTCATGCGCAAAAGCAAACCGTCTTTGGTGATCCCGGCATTTGCAACCAAAATATCCAAGCCACCCAGCGCTTCTTCAGCCCGACCAATCAAACCGTCAGTCTCTGCGGGGTCAGACAAATTGCAGGCCAGCGCCACGCTGCCCGGCAATTCTGCACTTAGGGCATCTAACGCTTCTTGGCGGGTACCCGACAAGGCAACTTGTGCGCCAGCAGCGTGTAAAGCACGCGCAATGGCCCCGCCAATGCCCCCGGTTGCGCCAGTTACGAGCGCCTTTTTGCCTGTTAGATCAAACATGTGCGTTGCCTCTTTCGTCTTTAAGTCAAGGAAGCGGCGAAGGCCGCAATTTCATCAGCACCGGTAAGCGCAAGAGAGGTCGCGTCTGGGGCGATGCGCTTGGACATGCCGGTCAGCACACTGCCGGCACCCAATTCCACGAACTGAGCGGCACCTTGGGCGGCGAACCAGCCAATCGATTCCCGCCATCTAACGCGTCCGGTCACTTGCTCCACCAGCAATTTGGCGATGGTGTCAGGATCTTGCGTCGGCTTCACCGTGACATTGGACAGCACAGGGACGATAGGCTTGTGGATGGTGGTTGCAGCAAGCGCTGCGGCCATTTCTTCGGCTGCTGGGGCCATCAACGAGCAATGGAAGGGGGCGGAAACAGACAATGGGATTGCGCGAGCACCCATCTCTTTCGCGGCTGCAATGGCCGCATCCACGCCCTCTTTCGTGCCGGAAATAACGATGTTGCCTGCATTATTGTCATTGGCCACGACACAAACGCCAACTTTGGCACCCGCAGCAGCGGCGGCTTCTGCCAAGGCCAAATCCACTTTCGGGCCAATCAAACTCGCCATCGCGCCAAGACCCGGCGCAACCGCGCGCTGCATCGCTTGACCGCGCAGACGCAACAGGCGAGCTGCATCGCCAATCGAAAACGCCCCTGCGGCTGTAAGCGCCGAATATTCGCCTAGGGAATGACCAGCGACAAACGCCGCCCGGTCAACACCGATGCCAAAGTCTGTTCGCAAGACGGTCACGACTGCCATGCTCACAGCCATCAAAGCGGGCTGGGCATTTTCGGTTAGCGTCAGCGTCTCAATCGGACCTTCTGCCATTAGGCTTGAGAGCTTTTGCCCAAGCGCGTCATCAATCTCTGCAAAGACCTGCTTTGCGGCGGGGAATGCTTCGGCAAGGGCAACACCCATACCGACGCTTTGGCTACCTTGGCCGGGAAATTGGAAAATCAGCATGATTTGGCGTTAGCGTTGCAGGCCCGATTAGGCAAGTGGGCAGTAGAAAAGGGCTTAGACAGGATGGGCCAAACCATCCCAACCCAGCCAAGCGGCAATGCCCAAAAGGGCTAGGGTAAAAAAGATATTCAAATAGGTGCGCCGTTTGCCAGCGCTCAACCACGGGCGCAGGCCGCCCGCTGCTAGAACAATGGCCAAATGTACGCCTGTTGCGACCCCAATATGGGTAAGCCCCAGCCACAGGCTTTGCACCCAAACCTGCCCGCCACTTTCGTCGACAAAGCGCGGCAACAGCGTCACATAGAAAAGTGCTGCTTTTGGGTTCAAGATATTGAGGGTTAGGCCGCGCATGAAGTGCCGTCCAGCTTGGCCCGACGCGTGTTCTGCATCAACCAAACCTGTTTCTGCGCCTTGTCTGGCCCGCTCAATCCAAGGCTCAAACGCCAGATAGACCAGATAAAGCACGCCCAACCAGCGCAGCCCCGCCAACAACTGGGGTTGGGTGGCCATCAGGGCACCTAGACCCGCAATCGCTGCGATCAAATAAAGGCCTAGGCCAAGGGCAATGCCCAAAACCGCTTGGAGTCCTGCTGCCCTGCCCTTATCCAGTGTCAAAGTCGCCAGCCAAGCCATGTTGGGCCCAGGCGTCAGCTCTAATAGAGCGACGACGAGCAAAAACTCCATCCAGCTAAGTGTCACGCGAACCGCTTCCTATTTTGATCGTCGAACGACCAGTCTCGCTGTCATAAATCCTTTGTGCAAGGCCGGTTTTAGCGGCATTACTGCGCGCTACCCCTTCCCTTTTCCACAGATAAGTGCTTTACGCCCCGCTTCACTGATTGCGGTCCGCCCGCATGAGCGACTTTGTGTGCCTAATAAGCATATCAGCACAAGGAAGCTGCGACGCGGAACCATCAGGTGGTTTGGTCCCCGCTGAACCATTTGCCGCAATTCTCATGGGGCGCATCTAACGGAAATGGATTCTCATGCCGTTCTACGAACATATCATTATTTCGCGGCCAGATATCTCGCCGCAGCAAGTTGACGAGCTGGTTGAAGGCATCTCCACTTTGATCGCCGAAAAGGGCGGCAAAGTTGGTAAAGTCGAATATTGGGGTCTGCGCAACTTGGCTTACCGGATCAACAAAACCCGCAAGGGCCACTATTCGTTGATCAACATCGATGCACCAGCCGCAGCAGTCCATGAAATGGAACGCCTGCAGCGCATCAACGAAAATGTCATGCGCTACATGACTATCGCCGTTGAAGAGCTTGAAGAAGGTCCTTCGCCTATTTTGGCCCGTCGTGAACGCGACGAAAAGAAACAGCGCGCACGCACTGAAACCAATGGGATGGATTACTGATCATGACGACCAAATTCACCATCTCCAACCTGCCATCGCGTCGGCCGTTTGCACGCCGCCGTAAGGTTTGCCCGTTCTCTGGCGATCAAGCGCCAAAGATCGACTTCAAAGATGTGAAGCTGTTGCAGCGTTACTTGTCCGAAAAGGGCAAGATCGTGCCATCGCGCATCACCGCCGTGAGCCAAAAGAAGCAACGCGAACTCGCTAAGGCGATCAAGCGTGCTCGCGTCTTGGCTCTTCTTCCCTATCACGTCGTTTAAGGAGACGCCGACATGGACATCATCCTGCTCGAACGCGTCGGCCGCCTTGGCGGTATTGGCGACATCGTATCGGTAAAGCCAGGCTATGCGCGCAACTATTTGTTGCCGCAAAAGAAAGCCCTTCGCGCTACTGAATCCAACAAAAAACTGTTTGAACTGCAGCGCTCGGTTCTTGAGACCCGCAACGCAGACGCCCGTGCAGCAGCGGAAGCTGCTTCTGAAGGCTTGGCCGGTCAGGCTTTCTTGCTGATCCGTGCTGCTGGCGAAAGCGGTCAATTGTACGGTTCGGTTGCCGCTCGTGACATCGCAGAAGCAGCCAATGCGGTCGGCTTCCACGTTGCACGCAACCAAGTCCAGCTTGACACGCCAATCAAGGCGATCGGCTATCAGACTGTGAAGATCCGTCTTCACCCTGAAGTCGAAGTTGAAGTCTTCATCAACGTGGCTCGCACACCAGATGAAGCTGAACGTCAAGCCAAGGGCGAAAACGTCATCAATTCACAATTTGACGAAGATCGCGTCGCAGCAGCCGAACAAGCCGCTGAGATCGCCGAGAACGCTGTGCAATTGGACGGCTACGAAGTCTAATAGATCGCCCTTTGGGCTTCTAAACTGATTTAAAAGCCCTGCAGGTTCGCCTGTGGGGCTTTTGTTTGGTCGAGACACAGCTCACTAGAACAACGATCATAAGGAGAATTTAAGACAATTCGCATATCATTTGCGTATGATTGATCCGCGCGCATCCGCCAAAGATTTTGAATCTGCCGAACTGGTAGCGATCTATGCCCCGATGGCGCGTGCTTATGCATTGATTTTAGGTGTTTATTATGTTCTGCTGACCGCAGGTCACCTTTTGGTGCTGAAAGGGGATCTCGCCATTGTGATGGCGTGCTTGGCAGCGACCTCTGGCGTTTTAATCCTGACATTGCGCTTTACGTTGCTGCGAGCGGTCAAAGACCTCAGCCTTTTAGGTCTGAGTGTTTTTCTCATAAATCTTCTCGCCGTCACCAATGTGGTCACGCACACGAGTTATGCAAGCGACGAGGCACAATTCGTCTACTTGTTGATGATTGCCTTTGCCAGCGCAATTCTGGGTCCTTCCCTTCGTGTGGTCGGTGCCACTCTTTCGCTCGTAGCGATATCGGTGGTTTTCCTGATCTTTACCGGCTCCGAAGCAATGATCGTGAACAAGGTTTTCACTGGGCTGACGGCGGTCGCAGGTAGTTTTGCAGCATCCCTCTTTCTGCATCGCATGGTACGGTCACAAGTTGATTTCCGTGTCCAGTCTAGCGACTTACTTGAGATCGTTGAGCGTGAGCGGATGCGGGCTCAGAACATGGCGGATGAAGCCGACTTCGCCAATCGTGCCAAAACGGATTTTCTGGCCAATATGAGCCATGAATTGCGGACCCCCTTGAATGGGGTAGTCGGCATTGCCAACACGTTGGCAGCCACAAAGCTTGATGGTCAGCAAAAGGAAATGGTCGACCTGATCGACGCGTCCGGCCGGACCTTGGCACGCCTCTTGTCCGATATTCTCGACTTCTCGAAAATCGAAGCTGGTAAAGTTGAGATTGAGCGGGTAGCCTTTGATTTACGCGCTGAACTCGATGCCTCGGCACTTCTGCTTCAAACCTATGCCGCCGACAAGAAGTTGCAATTTGGCGTGACTTATGGCGAGCATGCGCGCGGCTGGTTCTTTGGCGATGCGACGCGGATCAAACAGATTGTCGCCAATTTAGTTTCCAATGCCGTCAAATTTACCGACCAAGGTGAAGTCCAAGTCTTCATTGATTGGTCTGAAGCTTCCGAAATCCTCGAGATTAAAGTCTGCGACACGGGCATTGGCTTTGACAAAGAAACCGGTCGACGGCTGTTCCAGCGCTTTATCCAAGCAGATACCTCCATTACCCGTCGCTTTGGTGGCACGGGCCTCGGCCTCGCCATTTGTCGCGGGCTTATCGAGGCCATGGGCGGGGGCATGAATTGGGAGTCAGAGCCCGGTGAAGGTTCGACCTTTATTGTTCGCATTCCACTAGAGCGCGAAATGGCCCCAAGCCTGATAGCCTCGCCCGACGCCTTACCAGACCCTGTTGCGTCAGCCCCTGACGCACCCCTGCGGATTTTGGCGGCTGAAGATCACCCAACGAACCAAAAAGTGCTGCGTCTGATCCTAGAGCCCTTGGGTATCGACCTGACCATGTGCGATGATGGGATGGCGGCGCTCAAAGCTTATCAATCAAGCCGGTTCGACATTATTTTGATGGATATGCAAATGCCTGTCATGGATGGTTTGTCGGCAACTCAGGCCATTCGCGAGCATGAAAAAGCGCATCATCTGCCGGCGACGCCGATTGTGATGGTTACAGCCAATGCGATGCGCCAACATCGCGATCAGGCGATTGAAGCGGGTGCCAACAGCCATTTGGCCAAGCCTTTCACGCCAGCTTCCCTGATGGATGCGATCGAAGCAGCGCTTGCCGAAGCGGACGTGTCTAACGATACGGACGGCGGTACGTCAAAAGCGGTCGAAACAAATAGCCCAACACATCTATCCACAGATGAAAAAATGCTGGGGATGTTCTAGCCTCGTTCTGCGTCGCATAGGTGATTCGCTGCGCGACACCTGAAAGAGTGCGACATGGCTGATGGAAACCTTACCCCGCTCGATCCGGCACGTGTGTTGCGCACGGCCCCGCATAATTTGGACGCTGAACAAGCCCTGATCGGGGCTATTCTGGTCGACAACCAAGTCACCAGTCGTATCGGCGACATGCTGAAGCCATTGCACTTCTATGATCCGGTCCATGGCCGGATCTATGAGACAATCAGCCGGATGATCCAAAAGGGCTCGCTGGCTGATGGCATTACCCTCCACGCCAAGTTCAGCCAAGACGGTGCTTTAAAAGACATTGGTGGCGCAGCCTATCTTGCAACCCTGGTCGATGCCGCCGCCGATCCTGCTGCCGCTGCTGACTATGGCAAATTGATCTTCGACCTGGCCGTTCGTCGCGATTTGATCCGCATCGGCTCGGAGATGATGGCCGACGCCACAGATCATGAAGACGGGATGGAGGGCGGGGCTCGTCTGATCGAAACGGCGGAAAAGAAGCTCTATTCTTTGGCCGAGACCGGCCAACTCAACCAAGGCTTCAAGAGCTTTGCTGCTTCGCTCGCGGCAACCATCGACATCACCGCAGCGGCCTTCAAGCGGGACGGTCAGCTGATCGGGGTGCCAACCGGCCTGAATGAAATTGACCGGATGTTGGGTGGCTTGCACAAGTCCGACTTGTTGATCCTAGCTGGACGGCCTTCGATGGGTAAAACGGCGTTGGCTACCAACATCGCTTTTAATGCGGCCAAGCGCTTCAAGCGGGAGGCGCGGCCCGATGGATCGTTCCAGACGATTGATGGCGGTGTCGTGGCTTTCTACTCGCTCGAAATGTCCGCCGAACAGCTGACCATGCGACTTCTGGCCGATTACACCGCCATCGGCTCTGACCGCATGCGGCGCGGCGACCTCGACAAGGACGAATATGCCAAGCTGCGCGAAGCGGCCATCGATCTGCAAAGTCTGCCGCTCTATATTGATGATACAGGCGGTCTGTCGATTTCGGCGCTTGCAGCGCGGGCCCGAAGGCTACAGCGCCAGCATGGCCTCGACCTCATCGTGGTGGACTATCTCCAGCTTGTAACCACCAGTGGCTCCAAACGCTCCGAAAACCGGGTGCAAGAAGTCAGTGAAATCACCCAAGGTCTGAAGGCCCTCGCCAAAGAGCTTCAGGTGCCGGTCATCGCGCTCTCACAGTTATCGCGTCAGGTGGAAAACCGGGAAGATAAGCGCCCTCAATTGGCCGACTTGCGGGAATCGGGCTCAATCGAGCAAGACGCGGACGTGGTTATGTTCGTGTATCGCCATGCCTATTACCTCGAACGCCAAGAACCCAAGCCCGGCACGACGGAGCATTTCCAGTGGCAGGAAGAAGTCAGTGAGATGCGCAATATTGCAGAAGTCATTATCGGCAAACAACGCCACGGCCCGATTGGCAAAGTCCGTGTCGGCTTCCAAGCTGAACTGACCAAATTCACCAACCTAGATTCCACCGGGCGTTACGAGAGCTTGGATGACTGATCCAGTCTCAGGGCTCCTTCGCCGCAGTAAGCTGACGATTGATTTGGCGGCTTTGGCCCGCAATTGGGCTTTCTTTGCCGAAAATGCCCAAGGGGCAGAATGTGCGGCTGTGGTCAAAGCCAATGGCTATGGCTTGGGGCTGGCTAAAGTTGCCCAAAGCCTCGCGGACGCAGGCTGCAAAACCTTCTTTGTCGCCCATGCGTTCGAAGGGGATAAAGCCCGCCAAGCGTTGGGCCCTGATCCGGTTATCTATGTCCTTAATGGCGTGATGGCTGACGAGGTTTCGGCGTTCTTGGCAGGCAACTTACGCCCTGTTTTGAACGATTTAGATCAAGTCCACTTGTGGACAGAAGCTGGCTTAGGACAGCCTGCGGCTTTGCATATCGACACCGGCATGAACCGGTTGGGCCTTAGCGAAGAAGATGTCGACCGTGCTGAGGAGACGATCTTTTCGTTAAACCTCGCCTTGATCATGAGCCATTTAGCTTGTGCCTCCGACCCTCAGCACCCCAAGAATGGCATGCAGCGCGATGCCTTTGTGTCGCTCGCTGCCCGCCTGCCCACAGCCCCACTGTCCCTTGCCGCTTCAGCAGGGATTTTGTTGGACGGCGATTTTTGCTTTGATTTGGTTCGGCCCGGCATCGGCCTGTATGGCGGTGGCCCGTTTGACCAAGACCCAGTCCCTTTGGAGCCTGTTGCCACCTTAGAAGCGCCCATCATTCAACTGCGCAGTGTCGGGCCGGGTGACACCATTGGCTATGGCGCGACTTGGCAGGCTGATCGTCGTCGCAGCATTGCAACGGTGACTTTGGGCTATGCAGACGGGTTTCTGCGGTCAGGGTCTAACCGAGGGTTTGCCATTTTGGGTGGGGCGGTCTGCCCAATTGTCGGGCGGGTCTCGATGGACTTGATCACGCTGGACGTGTCGGGTGCCGGCGCGGCTGCCAAAATCGGTGCGATGGCACAATTTCTCGGCCGCGCCGCGCCTCTCGACGCCCAAGCCCAAGCGCTCGACACCATTCCCTATGAAATTCTGACCCGGCTGGGAGATCGTTTTGAGCGCTCCTATTTGGAAGATTGATTAGCGATGGCAAAGTCGCAATCCGTTTTTGTCTGTCAGTCCTGCGGGGCCGTCCATGCACGCTGGCAAGGCCGCTGCGAGGCCTGTGGGGCTTGGAATACCATCGTCGAAGAAGCCCAAGAAAGCCCACAAGCGGTTAGCCCCTCCGCTCGGGCACGCGGTAAAGGCCCGGGTCTTGCGTTTCAAGCCTTAGACGGCGTCGCGCAAGCCCCGCCCCGGCTCGCGACCGGTATTGGCGAATTTGACCGTGTGTGTGGTGGTGGCTTGGTAGAAGCCTCCGCCATTCTGGTAGGTGGTGATCCCGGCATCGGCAAATCGACCTTGCTGTTACAAGCCGTAGCCGGTGCTGCCTCGCGTGGCATCAAGTCCGTCTATGTCTCCGGTGAAGAAGCGATTGCGCAAATCCAAGACCGGGCACGACGGATGGGGATTGAGAAGGCCCCAGTGCAGCTGGCCGCCGAAACCCGCCTTGAGACCATCCTCGAAGCGCTGAAGCATGAAAAGCCGCAGCTTGCCATTATCGACTCCATTCAGACGGTTTGGACCGACACGCTAACCGCTGCCCCCGGCACCGTGGCCCAAGTTCGTGCCTGTGCGCATGAATTAGTGCGACACGCCAAAAAGGCTGGCACCGCGATCATTCTGGTTGGCCATGTGACGAAGGATGGTCAGATCGCTGGACCCCGCGTGGTCGAACATCTGGTCGACGCCGTCCTGCAGTTTGAGGGTGAGCGCGGCCATCATTTCCGCATCCTGCGCGGGCTTAAGAATCGTTTTGGACCCACCGACGAAATTGGCGTGTTTGAGATGGGTGACGCAGGCCTGCGCGAAGTCACCAATCCCAGTCAGCTATTCTTGGACAATCGCGGCCATGCCCGCCCCGGCAGTGTCGTCTTTGCGGGGATTGAGGGCACGCGTCCGGTTCTGGTTGAAATCCAAGCCCTCGCCTCGCCCACCGCGTTTGGGGCACCAAGGCGGGCTGTGGTGGGCTGGGACACCACGCGCCTTGCCATGATCCTCGCCGTGCTTGAGACCCGTTGTGGATTGGCCTTTGGCGGTCGCGATGTCTATCTGAATGTCGCCGGTGGCCTGAAGATCAGCGAGCCAGCCGCTGACCTAGCGGTCGCCGCGGCTTTGGTTTCGGCCTTGTTTGATCAGGCCTTGCCAGAGGATTGCGTCGTCTTTGGCGAGATAGCGCTGTCGGGCGATGTACGCCCTGTCAGCCGCGCTGATGCTCGCCTTAAAGAAGCCGAGAAGTTGGGCTTTACTCAAGCCTTCCTTCCGCGCGCTTCTTCGTCTAACACCACCGCAACCACTTCGAGCCAAACCCGCCGACTCGTGGCAGGGCAATCAGGTGTGAAGCATCGTGTAATCGCCACGGCAGCTGACTTGGTGGCGACCATCACCGGACAAGAATATCCCGAGACACCTTAGTCTCTTTTGGAGCAGTTTGTATGAACGGATTTGATATCGTCATTCTTGGAATTGTGGCGATTTCAGCTCTTTTGGCGTTTGCTCGTGGTTTTGTCCGCGAAGCCTTATCGATGGCCGCCATGTTCATCGCTATTTTGGCGGTCCTCTGGGGGTTCCCGGTGTTCCGCGAACCCATGCGCGCTTTCATTGATACGGGTTGGCTGGCGGATGCAGCCACCGTCGGCGGTATCTTCATTCTCGTCTACATAGCCGTGCGCGTCGCGACCGGGCGTATTCATGAATGGATTCACGATTCTGAGCCTTTGGGGATATTGGACCGGACAGCGGGCCTGCTATTTGGCGTCGCGCGGGGATTTGCGCTGGTTGGTGTAGCTTGCTTGATCGTGATCTCGATTGCGCCGCCTAGCATGTTGCCAAAGTCGTTTCAGGAAGCGAAATTCTATCCCTTGGTGATGCTGACTGCAGACGCCCTCAAACACTTAGCACCGCAGGCCGGACAAGCCGCCACCAATATGGCCCGTGGTGCTGCTTCAGCCGGGGAAGACCTAGCTCATTCGCGCAAAGGTGATACAGCAAATGTGCTGGATTCATCCGTAGACGGCGAGCCCGTAAAGGCCCAAAAGGCCCCCACTTGGACGCTTAGTCCATCCAATTCAACGACCCCTGACCCGGAGAGCGAAAAATGAACCCTCAGTGCTATGGGCAAGACGCGCAAGCCGGTGCAACCGGCGTGGACGGTGACATTGAAGTTTGGCTGGACCCGCATGAAGATCGGTTACGTGAAGAGTGTGGCGTCTTTGGCATCGCCCATAATGCCGAAGCGGCCGTTTTGACCGCACTGGGCCTGCATGCTTTGCAACACCGGGGTCAAGAAGGCTGCGGCATCGTTACCTTTGACGGAGCCCTCTTCCACAACGAACGCCACATGGGACTGGTGGGCGACCACTTCACAGGCCCAGACCTGATGAAGCGTCTACCCGGACAAAATGCGATTGGCCACGTGCGCTACGCGACACAGGGCGGGACGATCCTGCGCAATATCCAGCCTCTGTTCGCAGACCTGTCTGGCGGCGGTATCGGTGTGGCCCACAATGGCAATTTGACCAATGCGCGTAAGCTGCGCGAGCAATTGGTTGAAAACGGCGCGATTTTTCAATCAACCTCCGATACCGAAGTCATCTTGCAATTGATCGCGCGGTCTCGTGCGCCCCGCATGATTGAGCGGTTTGTCGATGCGTTGCACCAAATCGAAGGCGCGTATGCACTGGTTGCTTTGACCAATAAAAAGCTGATTGGCGCGCGCGATCCTTTGGGCATCCGTCCGTTGGTGCTGGGTGACCTCAATGGCTCGCCTGTATTGGCGTCAGAAACCTGTGCGCTGGATATGGTTGGCGCGACTTTTGTGCGCGAAATTGAAAATGGCGAAGTGGTCGTCTGCTCTGAAAACGGCGTGGAAAGCATCAAGCCGTTTGGCCAGCGTGCGCCACGGCCTTGCGTGTTTGAATTTGTCTATTTCTCGCGCCCGGATTCCATGGTCGACAGTAAGTCCGTTTATGCCGTTCGTAAGCGCATGGGCATGCGTTTGGCGCAAGAGACCAAGGTTGAAGCCGATGTTGTTGTGCCCGTGCCAGATTCCGGTGTACCGGCGGCTCTAGGCTATTCAGAAGCCTCAGGCATCCCTTACGAGCTTGGGATCATCCGCAACCATTATGTCGGGCGAACCTTTATCGAGCCTACCCAACAAATCCGGACGCTTGGCGTGCGGCGCAAGCATTCGGCGAACCGGGGCGTTCTAGAAGGTAAGCGTGTTGTGCTGGTGGATGATTCCATCGTGCGCGGCACCACATCGCGTAAGATCGTGCAAATGGTACGCGATGCCGGGGCAAAAGAAGTGCATTTGCGCTCTGCCTCTCCTGCGATCCAATGGCCGGACTTCTATGGCATTGATATGCCAGACCGCGACCAATTGATCGCTGGCCACAAGAGTGTTGCTGAAATGGCTGAGATCTTGGGTGTGGATTCCTTGGGCTTCTTGTCGGTTGACGGGCTGTATTGGGCGCTCGGTGAAGCTACACGTAACCCTCATGCACCCCGTTATTCTGACCATTGCTTCACAGGCGACTATCCAACACGATTGGTGGATTTCGAACGCTCGCAATCAGATAAGGACCATCAATTGTCCTTCTTGGTTGAAGCTTAAGCACCCATAGCGAGAACATCTATGACCGATACGAAAGTCGTTCTTGTAACCGGGGCAAGCCGGGGCATCGGCCGCGCCGCAGCCTTGGCGTGCGCGCGGGCGGGCATGCAAGTCATCGCCACAGGCCGTGCACAAAAAGCACTGGAAGATTTGGATGACGAAATTCGCCGTGTAGGGGGCCTGCCCGCCACCATCGTGCCAATGGATTTGACCGACTTTGACGCCATCGACCGTCTAGGCGGGGCGTTGTTCCAGCGTTTTGGCCGCTTGGATGGCATGATCCACGCTGCGGCCCATTTGGGCGAGCTGACCCTTGTCGCCCATGCGACACCGCGCATGGGTGAGCAAATGATCGCAACCAATCTGACGGCAAGTTGGCGCTTGATCCGTTCGATGGAGCCCTTGTTGATCCAAGCGCCTGCCTCACGCGTGATTTTCTTTACCTCAGGCGTTGCCCATAACCCACGCGCCCATTGGGGCCTTTACGCGGCAACCAAAGCCGGTGTCGAGGCAATGGCTAAGTGCTGGGCAGATGAGATTGAGTTTAAGAAGGTGGTCGTCACCGTCCTCAATCCAGGTGGCGTGGCAACCATGATGCGCAAGAATGCGTTCCCGGGCGAGGATCAAGCCACCCTTCCCCAGCCCGAACATCTCTCCAGCTTGATTTTGGAATTGATGAGCGAAAGCCATACCCAAACCGGGACCACCGTGCATTTCCGTGAGACGGAGCACTTTAAGGCTTGGCAAGCGGCCCATCAGCCAAACGCTTAGAGAAGAAAACGTGCCGCGAAAATCTATTTCAGATTTTGTGCGCGCGGCGCTAGCGCGTCTTCTTATTGGCCCGCGAGGCATTCTTGCCTAGCTTCTTACCGCCGGTCGGGATGCGGGCTTTTGGTGCAAAGGTAGCGCTTCTGGGCTTGGCTGGTTTTGGCTTTTCAGCTGCCTTTGGTGTGCGGTCAGACTGTTGGGCGTGCTTAGAAGCAGCTTCACGATTTTTGCGCGACAAATTAGGCCGCCCGCTCTCATCACCCGCATACGGGTTCTTCGGCGCGCGCACCATGAAGCGGATGGGTACCGCTGGCATATCAAACGCTTTGCGAATGCCATTGACCAAATAGCGCACATAGGTATCGGGCAATTGCGCAGCGCGGCTTGCCAGCAAGACAAAAGTCGGTGGGCGGGCCTTGATCTGGGCAATATAGCGCGGCTTCACACGCCGACCGTCGACTGCGGGCGGCGGTTGTTTGGTCACCACTTCCTTCAGCCAGTCATTGAGGTCGCGTGTCTTCACACGGGCATTCCAGTCTTCATGCACGTCCAGCACGGCGGGCATCAGCTTCTCAAGCCCGCGACCGGATAAGGACGAGATTGGTACCAGTGGCGCCCCACGCGTTTGTGGGAGGACTTTATCAGCGCGCTCTTGCAACACGGCCAAGCGGGCTTGGGTGTCTTCAACCCGGTCCCATTTCGCCAACACATAGACAAGGCCACGGCCTTCGCGCGCGACCAGATCGGCAATCTGCAAGTCTTGCTTCTCAAAAGCCTCGTCGGAATCCATCACCAAGAGGCAGATCTCGGCAAAACGAATGGCGCGCAGCGTATCGGCGACCGAAAGGGTCTCAAGCTTTTCCTGTACTTTGGCCTTACGCCGCATCCCGGCGGTATCAACCAAGCGCACGGGCCGCCCGTCCCACACCCAGTCCACACCAATGGAGTCGCGCGTGATCCCGGCCTCTGGGCCCGTCAACAGGCGCTCTTCGCCAATCAGCGCATTGACCAGAGTAGACTTACCGGCATTAGGCCGACCAATGACTGCGATGCGGAGCGGCAGATTATTCTCGCTCGCTGCGACATCGGTAAAGCGTAAGCCTTCCAGGTCTTCATCATCTTCGACAAATTCACCCGTATGGGGGATTTCGTCTTCAGCCACTTCCTCATCCTCAAACTCATCAGGCACCACAGGCGCAGCGGCCCGATCTCCCATGAGGGCGAGGATTGCGGAATAAAGATCAGACATACCCTCGCCATGCTCGCCAGAGATGGGGATCGGCTCACCCAGACCCAGACCATAGGCCTCGATCACGCCCGCGTCCGCCAGTTTGCCCTCAGCCTTATTAGCCGCCAAAATGACTGGCTTGCCAGATCGACGCAAAATGTCAGCAAAGACTTCATCGATTGGCGTGATCCCTGCCCGCGCGTCGATCAGGAACAAACACAAGTCAGACTCTTGAATACCCGCTTCCGTTTGAAGTCGCATGCGCGCTTCAAGGCTTTCATCCGCCGCAGTTTCAAAGCCGGCCGTATCGATCAAAGTCAGGTCGAGATCGCCTAGCCGTCCGCTTGCTTCGCGACGATCGCGTGTGACACCTGGTGTATCATCGACAATGGCTAGCTTGCGCCCTGCCAAGCGATTGAACAGGGTGGACTTGCCAACATTAGGTCGACCAACGACCGCTATTTTAAGGGGTGCTGCCACGACTTATCTAACAGCCACGACAACGCCGTCATGGGAATAGAAATACAAAGTCCCATTGGCGATGGCAGGCGGCACAAAGATCGGAGCTTTGGCATCGCGTGTTAACAGGGTTGTGCCGTCTTCAGGCTTCACCACTTCAATCTTGCCCATAGAAGAGGCAAGAACCAAACGTCCACCCACCATGACAGGGCCGGTCCACGAGATCAGGTTCTTTTTCCTCTTTTCATTCCGGTAGCTGGGCAGTTGGCGGGTCCATTTGATCCCGCCCGTTTTAACATCCATCGCGACCAATTCGCCCGTCGTTGAGACGACATAAACGAAGTCCCCAGCAACCCAAGGCGTTTGGATGGAGGCGATTGGCTTTTCCCAGACCCGCGTGCCTGTGCGCAATTCGATGGCCGCAAAGGTACCCGATTGGCTAGCAGCAAACACGATGCCGCCTGCCACAACTGGCCGACCAGCAATGTCGTTGATGGTGGAAAGCGAGTTGGACGAGCCCGCGCGAGTTAGGGCCTCAGACCAAAGTCTGCGGCCATTGGCTGCCAGATAAGCAATCACTTCGCCCGAAGCAAAAGGCGCGACAAGGGTTTCACCGACCAAGGCTGGGCTTGGGCTTGAGAGCATGCGAGCAGGCTCTGCAATCGCCGACTGAGTCCATTGAACGCGACCTGTCGCTGCTTCAACACCAAATAACTCACTGTCGTTGCTGGTTACAAATACCCGGCCACCACCCACCAAGGGTGAGGCGTGAATTGGGGAACCCGCATCAATGCGCCACGCTTCTTGGCCTGTGTTGGCATCAAGGGCGACAAGATTGCCAAACCCTGTTGCCGCAAAGACCTTGCCATCACCAAACGCGATGCCGCCGCCAATGGCGGTGCTTTCATCGCGGTTAAAGAAACGACCGCGTGCCTTCGAAACTGGCACGAGCGACTTGCGCCAAAGCTCGCGACCATTGGCCTGATCCACTGCATGGACCGTGCTTTTAGAATCGAACACAAATAGCTTACCATCGGCGACGATTGGCGTCGCGGTGATCGCACCACGGGCACCAGCGCCTTGGCCAATTTTCTTGCGCCAGACAATCGCCAATGGACCACTGCCAGCTACGTTTTGAGGCGCATTGCTGGCGACACCGCCTGCATTTGGCCAAGACTGCAGGTCCTGCGCCTCTGGCACAGTAACAGCCACGCTTTCGAGCGCGGGGTCCTTGGTGAGTTGTTCTTCAAGGCCCAGAACCGAGATACGCTCTTTATCTTCGGCAATGGCGGTTTTTTCCCGATCTCCACCAAATGGCCACAGGCTTGAGGCCCGGTCTTGTAATGAGGCACAGCCCGAAACCAACACCAACGCGCTGGTGGTGGCGAGGCCGAGGGTGCGTAGACGGCGCGACATAAAGGTCATTGTCCATCTCCAGACTTAGGCTGTTCGCTAGGTGCCGGTGCAGCAGGTTCAGCCGCTGGTGCTGCACGGTTCTTTTCAATTTCTTTGATCTGGCGCTGTTGGGCTTCTGTGATCGCTTTTTGGCGCGCCATGCTGGCCTGCCGCTCACGCTCGATCTGCGCCAATACTTCTGGGGAAACCGCCCCACCGGCCTCTTGGCCTGCTGGCAAAGGCGTTTCGATGACGCGAACATTCGGTGGAATCTTTGTGCCGGGTGGCAGTTTTACGCCGGGAGGCAAGCGAACGATGCGCGGGTTTTCAGGGGTGCCTTCGCCTTGCGCTTGACCTTGTGCCGCTTGAGCTTGCGCTTGAGCGGCCTGCATTTGCGCCATTTGCTCTGGCGTCATGCCACCTTGGCCTTGGCCGGCTTCTTCAGGAATAACCATCGGAATCTTGGAAGAAGTTGCCTTGGCATCAATCACAGCAAGCGCCTGCCCAGCACGCGCGCGCACGCCTTGGGGCGCTAGCGGGTCCATCTGCAACAACGCGTAGCTAGAGCGCGCACCTGCGGCATCACCCGCTGACCAGGCAATCGCGGCAGCCAATTCACGCGCCAAAGGTGCAAACGCGCCTTTGCGGTCGATGATCGGCTTTAGGCGCGCATTCATCTGATCCTTCGTTTCGCTATCTGCGGCGATATAGGCTGCGCGCAGACGCGCCAGATCCGCCAAATCAACATCGGCGATCTTTTTGGCTGCATCTTCGTAAGCAACCCGTGCTTCAGCGGATTTTGACTGTTCTTGCAACACGGCCGCACGCTGCAACAAAGCTTGGGCAGCAAAGCCACTTGGGCCTGTTTTGCCAATCTCAGCGAGGCTCTGCGCGCCACCGTTCAAATCGCCAGCCTGCAGTTTTGCCATCGCTGCATCATAGGCAATTCCTGCCTTATCAATGCCTTTGGCCTGCTCGCTCTGCCAGAATTGCCAACCAGCACTGCCAGCCAGTCCCAAAACAATGGCCCCAATCACAAACGGGGCTGCCCGCTTCGCGAGATTTTCTGCGGTCTCTTTGCGTAGCTCATCTTCGGCTTCGCGAAATAAATCAGACACGCTCACTTCTCCATCGATTCTAAAGGCGTCTCAGACATGAGACTTAGTGGGATAACCTGTTGACGCTAAAGGTGGTGGTCACACAGGGCAAGGTTTGGGCTCGCGCGAAACTGCGACGATTTGAGGGCAAAAGCACTCACGGTGCGCGTTTTAGCACATAAGTCTCCGCTTCGGCAGGAAATGTCCGCTCCCGCACATCTTGCGCATAATGGGCCGCAGCCTGATCAATGACGGTTCCAAGATCCGCATAGCGGCGCACAAACTTGGGTGTCCAAGGAAACATGCCCAACATGTCATCGGTTACAAGGATCTGACCGTCACATCGGGCAGAAGCGCCAATTCCGATTGTCGGTGCCCGAACCAGCGAGCTGACCTCAGCAGCGATATCTTCAGCGACGCCTTCTACCACGATGGCAAAAGCCCCTGCCCGATCTGCCGCTAAGGCTTCGCGCAGCACGCGGTCCCGCTCTGCCTTTGTGCGGCCTTTGGCGCGAAACCCGCCATCGACATTCATTGCTTGAGGTCGCAAGCCGACATGCCCCATGACAGGGACGCCACGGTCGACCAAGAAAGCAATCGTGTCTGCAATGCCTTCGCCACTCTCAACTTTCACAGCTTGACAGCCGGTCTCCATCATCACGCGGCTGGCCGACCGCCACGCCACTTCATGGCTTTCTTCGTAAGAACCAAACGGCAAATCGACGACGACCAGTGCCTGATTGGAACCGCGCATCACGGCTCGGCCGTGCAGGATCATCATATCCAGCGTAACCCCAACCGTGGAGCTTAGACCGTGCACAACCATGCCCAGACTATCGCCAACCAAAAGGACATCAGCATGCGGGTCAAGCAGGCGCGCCATCGGGGCCGTATAGGCCGTCAAACAGACGACAGGAGCCTTGCCCTTGCTGCCTGCGATGTCGCGCACAGTTTTGCGTTTGGTGGTTTCGGTTTGAGCACTCATGGCCGTGTCTCTACACCGAGGCGCGCGCAGGCTAAAGGGGCCACGCCTAATCTGCTGCATTTGTCATGAAGGCCGCCAAAGCTGCCCGCGTGCAATTTAGACGTGAATCACACGCCCATAGGCATCCAGCACCGCCTCGTGCATCATTTCCGACAAGGTTGGATGCGGGAAGACGGTTTCCATCAATTGGGCTTCGGTGGTCTCCAGTGTCATGGCAATGCCATAGCCTTGGATCAATTCTGTCACCTCTGTGCCGACCATGTGCGCGCCCAAGAGCTCACCGGTTTTCTTGTCAAACACGGTTTTGACCATGCCTTCCTGC
>NZ_JBIIYV010000043.1:0-25931 GCF_044346625.1 Aquidulcibacter sp.
CAGGCGGCGACCCCATGGGCCCAATCGGCAACACCGGTGCCTTCGTCCCACGCTCCGACGCCACCGCAGCCGGTGCCGCCGCACGCACCAACCCAAACAACTGGAACGATACACGCGACAAAAGCGTCTCACGCTCCCTACGCGGCACAAAGAACTAGTCGTACATTCCTAGAGTTATTGACACCATGATAGAGAGCGGCCCATCAAGGCCGCTCTTTTCAGTTTGGGTTTCTAAACCCATCGGCTTCACCACCTTGTGATCCTTAAACAGCCAAGCTTTAGCACAGACCGTCTTGAGCATTGACTGGGCCCTGCTAGTGCAGGAGCATGAAGCAATCAGGTCACGCAATCAGGCTAAAGGCACAGGTCCTTGCGATGCTCTTCTACATCGCCGCTTGCGCCCCTGCGACAAGCCCAAGTCCCGCAAAGGATAAGACAGCCATGCAAAACCCCGTCTATCACTTTGAAATTCCCGTTACAGACATGGAGCGCGCGATCCGCTTTTATCAGGACGTGTTGGGTTATGAGCTGACCCGCCAACAAGTCGATGGCTATGAAATGGCCTTCTTTCCGCGCGCCGATGGCAAACCCGGAGCCAGTGGAGCGTTGGCAAAGGGTGATGTCTATGTGCCGTCCAAAACCGGCGCGATTATCTATTTCGATGTCCCAGATATCGACCCCATCCTAGAGAAGGCAAAAGCCCGTGGGGCAAAAATCCTTTATCCCAAGAAGTCGATTGGTGAGGCTGGCTATGTCGCGGAGATTGAGGACAGTGAAGGCAATCGCATCGCTCTCAATGCCCTCAACGACTAAGGCGCGGCAGGTGCATTATGCAGGCCTGCCGCGCGCCGATGACTAGATGACTTAAGAGTCTTTCTCCTCCTTTGCCTGACCCGCCTCGCCTTCTTGAAGCAGACCCGCCAAGCCTAATTGGGCAGGACCACCGCTTCCAAGGCCCACCTCTTTCAAAATGGAGTCGATCAAAGGCGCTTGAGCACGGTAGCGCATGGCACTTTGCACCACTTGGTCAGCCAGATTGCCATTCCCCTGCGCTTGTTCTCCCGACGAACCTGTCGGCCCAGTCAGGCCAGACACATCGACCACTCTGATCGAGTCGATGTTTTTCAAAGGCTCGACCGACGCGGCTATGATCTGATCCAACTTGGCAATGAGGGACTCGCGAATCCGCATCGCAACTTGTTCAGCACTCATGACATTGGCGGCTTCGTTGATGGCGCGTTCGCCTTCGGCCTGCACCGCAAAGCGCTTGGCGTCAGCCTCTGCCCGGATAGAAATCGCCTCAGCCTCACCCATCGCAATCAGCTTGGCGGCCTCCGCACGGTCTGTCGCAGCGATCTTCTCTGCTTCGGCTCCGACCTTTACCCCAATGGCATCACGTTCAGCTAAGCGAGCTGCTTCGATCAATTCAATGGCGCGGTTACGTTCCGCCACTTCGGTTTCTTGTACGGTTTTGACTTGCTCTTCCGCCCGGATGGCAATCGCGCGGGCCTTGTTGGCATCGGCCTTGGCGACGCTTTCTTCCTTCGACTTATTGGCAATCGCAATCTGGCGATCTTGTTCTGCCAATTCTAGCGACCGCTTTTTCTCCAGCTCGGCAGTTTCAGTTGCCCGCAGAGATTCAATCTGCCGCTGACGGTTAGCTTGCTCTTTCGCGATACGTTCTTGCTCGATATCGCGTTCAGCTGCAATTTTGGCCGATTCTGACTCCCGCGACTTCTCGGCAGTCACAAGGGCAACTTCGGCGGCTTGCTGAGCACGCATGGTCTGGATTTCACGCTGCTGACTTAGCGTAGCGGCTTCTTCTTCCAGCTTGATTTCCAAAGAGCGCTTTTGGGTTTCCAAATTCTGCCGCTCAATTTCGACCCTCGTGTTGGTCTCGATATCGTTGCGCATTTTCCGGCGCATTTCGATTTCTTCGGTCAGCTTCGTTAGGCCTTCAGCGTCGAACGCATTGTCTGGGTTGAAGAATTCCCGTGGGGTTTGGTCCAAACCTGTTAGCGAGACAGTCTCAAGCTCCAAGCCGTTCTTGGTCAAGTCTTCGGTCACAGCTTGTTGCACCTTTTGGACGAACTGGGTGCGCTGCTCGTGCAACTCGTTCATGGTAAGCTCAGCTGCAACCGAGCGCAGCGCATCGACGAACTTGCCTTCGATCAGCTCCTTCAACTCCTGTGGGGCCATGGTGCGACGGCCTAGGGTTTGGGCCGCAGCGGAGATTGCCTCCCGGTTTGGGGCCACCCGAACATAAAATTCAGCCAGAACATCAACGCGCATCCGGTCCTTAGTAATCAAAGCCTGCTCGCTGTTGCGTGTTACTTCCAGGCGCAAGGTCGCCATATTCACGGGAATGGTCTCGTGGAGAACCGGCAAAACGAGCGCGCCTCCATTGACGACAACACTTTCACCGCCCAGCCCTGTCCGCACAAAGCTGGTTTCCTTGGATGCGCGCTTGTAAAGGCGGGCGACCAGCACGGCGAACAGAATAAATAAAGCCAGTCCAACGACCACGAGGCCCAAAATTTCATAAAGTGCAGAATTAAACATCTCGCTTTCCTTCCTATGGCTTGCTTGGAAACAGGTTTAAGATTTTGAGTGACCCAATGCTTATCGGGTAAGCAGGGGCGTCGCGCTCGTGGCGTAGTAATGATGGTCGGCCCGCTGCGTGAGCAGCACGTCTTGCCCCTCGCTCAGGGTTTCCTCGGCCCCAGCAGGTTCAATCATGACATAATGGTTTTGACCAAATTGGTCGCGGACCCGCGCTTGAGCAGGCGAGCCGCGCTTGGCTTCGCCCAAAATGATTGAAGCTGTCAGTCCAACCAGATCCTGTTTGGACAGTGCAGTGGTTTCGGTCTTGGGCATCAAGCGGCCCAAGAGACCCCCAATCCAGCGTGTTCCCGGCACTGCGCCCACAAGGGCCATTGGCGCTGCAACACCCGCCGATAATATCTGACCACTCATAGCGAATGACGCCTGTTGGATCGCAAGGCCCGTTAAGCCAAAGACAGCACAAGCGGTCGCGAAGAACAGGGTAAAGGGCAAGCGGCCAATATTGAGATAGCCCAAAATGCCGCCAGCAAATCCGGTAGCATCACCTTGGCCGTCGAGGGAATCTAGCCCCGTTGAGTCCACGGACGAGAGCCCAATGAGGAGAAGGACAACCTCAACCGCGCACAAGGCGACTGTCAGGAGGAGGGCGCTGTAAAACAGCACATTTTGGCCCAAAAACAAATCAATCAACATCAATTTGCGTGCGACGGTCACCGCCCCGATAAACCGCCATCTCCACAGCCCTATAGATAATCATCCCAGAATAGGCCGCAAGAGGTTGCGTGCAAATATCGTCGTTAAAAGCTTGAAACGGTGCTAAACCTTGGCGAGTTCGTCGGCGACTTCTTCGCTAGAGGCTTCTTGGGTGTGCAGCGCTTCACGCTCTTGCTGCAGGACACGGAAGACGCGCGCCAGATATTCTTGCGTCCAGGCCCCGCGCTCCTCGGCTTGTTGCTTACTGGGTGTGAAGGTTTCGATTTCCTGCCGCGTCAGCACGCCGGATTGCTCCAGCAAGCGCTCCAACGTATCCGTACGCTCGCGCACCACTGCCAATTCCTGGGCCAGCACCAGAACGATGTTGGTCAAGCGCTCAACATCGGTCTCCAAGAAATAAGGCCGCTTACCTTTCGATTTGGCTCCTGCAAGGGCGAGCGGATCAATTTTGCTCATTTTACTGCCCCCACCACGTGCCAAGCGGCCTTGCGGCCATAATCCTCTTGCTTGGTATCTTTAGCGGCCTGGGGGAACACGTCCGGGTCAACCACTGCCGCGACACCACTATGCATCAGCTTATCGCGCGCGAAACCTGCCGACACCATCCAGCTGTCGAGATCGACTTCGTGCATTTTGGTCCAGAACGGCTCATTATTGTAGAAGGCATCCCAATCGCGCATGGCCTGCTCAAAAAAGGGCATTTCAGGGGTGTATTGCGGTTGCTCCACATGGAAAACGATCCCGCCGGGCTTCAACAGGCGGTGCGTTTCGGCAAAGATTTTCGGCATGGACGCATACGAAGTCTCGTGTAGGAACATACATGAGTGGATCATGTCAAAGCTCTCATCGGCGAGATCGGATAGGTCGCTGACATCGCCTTGCACAAAACTGATATTGTCTACGCCCATGGTTTTGGCCCGGGCCAAACCGTAGCGCAGCATGGGTGCGCCAACGTCTATCGCCACCACTTCGGCGTCAGGGAACGCTTGGGCAATTGGCAACACATTGTGGCCAAGCCCTGCACCAATATCGAGTATGCGCTTGGGCTTTAAGTCCGGAAGCGTCTCTTTCACCCAAGCGGCAATAGCCTGCCCACCACCATCATTATAGCGCCCCAGCATACCCCCGGTGGTGGCAAAGATGCCAATGTCATAATTGCAGGGACCAGTTACATCGCCATCGGTTAATTCCGTGTGGTAGCTGCCGGGCATGCAATGATGATCAATCGCCTCGACATAGCGTGGCAAGGGCAAGTCGGGATTGAGCTTCAGACGCTGATCATGTTCTGTCAGGGCCTTGGCCTTCGCGTTGAGTTGGTCTGCTTGGCGAAGCGTAACCCAACGACCAGCTTGTTGACGGGTTTCCATTGTGGCGCGACGCAGCGCACTCCACCATTGGAACAGGGAGTCCTTCAAGAGCGCCTTGCGAACTTCATGGCGATCCTTGAAACCGCGCCCATTGGCCGCGACGAATTTTGGCTCAACACGAGCATCAAACGCTTCTTTCACGCCCGGCATAATCTGGGTCGACAGATGACGGTTCATATGAGCCAAGAAGTTGAAGCGTGAAATCTCGTCGTGGCTCAACTGCGGATACATCCCATGTTGGCCCACAACCCGGTAATCAGGCGGCCCATCATAGGCGCGGGAAGGCTCTGCTTTGGGCTTATCGCTTACGAGATTGGACATGCTCACATCTCCTAGACCACACCCTGTGGCCATTTCACTTCTAAATGATATACCTATTGCCAGATGAAAAGAGCGTGGCAACCTGTCGCACAACATTTTTTCGGAGATCACTATGGCAGACAAGCGTTTCTTAGGCAAAACAGCGGTTGTCACGGGTTCTGGACGACGCAAGGGCTTGGGCGAAGCGATTGTGCGCAGGTTAGCAGCGGAAGGGGCGAACATCGTTCTGTCAGACATTGGTCGAGCCCGTGATGCGGCCACCTCCGCTGAACATGTCGGCCAAGAAGATGAGATGGCAGCTATCGCGCAAGAAATTGCTGCTCTAGGCGTCGGCGTCACCACAAAGGCCTGCGACGTGCGTATCCCCTCTGAAGTCGATGCGCTGGCCGAGCATGCAGTCGACACTTTTGGCAGCCTCGACATCTGGGTCAATAATGCCGGCATCGGCTATATCATGAAGCCATTGTTGGAGGTCACCGAGGGCGATTGGGATGCCGTGATCGACGTAAATTTGAAAGGGTGCTTCTTTGGAGTTCAAGCTGCTGCCAAGCGCATGATTGAGGCTGGCAAGGGCGGGCGGATCATTAATATTGCAAG
Organism: Aquidulcibacter sp.; assembly: GCF_044346625.1. GTDB lineage: Bacteria > Pseudomonadota > Alphaproteobacteria > Caulobacterales > Aquidulcibacteraceae > Aquidulcibacter. The sequence goes on from NZ_JBIIYV010000043.1 coordinate 5,565, forward strand.
CCAAGCGGCGAAGTCAGGCTTTCCCCATGCCCAAGCCTATACATCGTCGAAGCACGGTCTGGTTGGGCTTGCACGCTCTGCCGCAGTTGAGCTTGGGGCCTATCAGATCACAGTCAATAATGTTTGCCCGAACCATGTCACCACCGGCCTAGGCGCTTGGCAGAATGAGTATTTCTCCAAGGTTGTGGGTGCGGCCTCAGTGGAGGACTATCTGAAAGCGATGGCAGCCCGCATTCCCTTAGGGCGACCTGGCCTGCCTGAAGATACGGCTGCGGCGGTCGCCTTCCTTTGTAGCGCCGACGCTGTCTATATTACCGGCGAAAGCATGAACGTATCGGGCGGAGAAGAGCCCCACTAAATGAGGGGTTCCAAAGTGTTCTTATCCGCGATTTCGATCCTAGTTGCCGACTATGATGAGGCCATCGCTTGGTATTGCTCGAAGCTGGGCTTTGAATTGATCGTCGATACACCAATGGGTGGCGGGAAACGTTGGGTGGTTGTGGCACCGAACGCTGAAACGCAAACACGCATCATTTTGGCGAAAGCATCTGGACCTGAGCAAACCGCTTTGATCGGGCGGCAAATGGGTGGTCGCGTCGGCTTCTTCCTGCAGACAGATGCGTTTGACGATACCTATGCAAGAATGGCCATGCTTGGCGTGGTGTTCCGAGAGGAGCCGCGCAGCGAAGCATATGGCAAAGTCGTGGTCTTCGAAGATTGTTATGGCAATGGCTGGGATCTCATTCAGCCCGCCGATTAGCGCCTCGGATCCACAAGCGGGCTGGTTCCTCAATCAAATAGTGAGCGCACGCTGCAACCAGCATTAAGATGCCGGTCATCACCAAAATCGTCACTGGATTGATCGGAATGGGCATGCCCAAAACGCCTGCCAGATTTTGGAAGGCCATAAAAACAGGCACATGCAGGATGAAAATGGCATATGACCAGCCGCCAAGTTTCACCATCAGCGGCGCATCCAATCCCGTTCCGACGCCAGATTCTGGTTTTGTGACATCACGAGCGGCAAGTCCTAGGACCAAGAGGGCCCCACCCAGCGCCACCAGTCCGGTAGTGAGCGCAAAGAAGGCGCTAGCGACAGCAATCAGCGCCCCGAGAAGGACCGTGCGAAAGGCGTCTCGCGCATTCAAATTCCAAGTCTCATACAGGACACGGGCCGCGACACCAACGAACATCACGGATGCCCCACGCAAGATGCCCAGATCAGCGGTCGACTGGGTCATGGTGCGACCGAGAAGGGCGCGGAACCCCAGATCGATGAGTAAGACCAATGCTACGGCTAGCGTGAGCAACATTATAGGGCGACTTCTGAAAGCGGACGCGCAGGCTAGAAAGGCAGGGAACAGCAGGTAACCGAAAAATTCCGCACTGATAGTCCAGCCGGGGAAATTCCAAACGCCGGCACCCGGCACACCCCATGCTTGGACCAGAAGGATGTTGGCAATAAGACCAAGGCCTGTAAAGTTGCGCGCTTCATCGCCTTTCCCAACCAGATGGGCAGCAAGCACCAAACCGAACAGAATAGCCAAAGCCAAAAGGTGCAAAGGATAAAGCCGGGCGATGCGGGCTCGCAAGAAGGTTGGGAAATGAAACTTTGCCTTGCTCCTCGCCCAGTAAATATGAGTCAAGACAAAGCCCGAAAGTACAAAGAAGATATCAACCCGCGCGACGCCCGCCTTCATAATCGGCCAAGAACCAAAACCCGCATGGTCGTACATATCGCCGAGATGGAAGACCGCGATCCAAATCGACAGTAGGAATCTAAGCCCGGTTAAACTGTCGAACGTTTCAGGACGCGACTGGGTCAAAACACTTTTCCAATAAGATTTTCTAAAACGGTGGGAACCTACCTCGCACTGAAAAGTGCCCGTCTGACTGCAACATCATGAGGCGGCGGCACGACCTTGACAAGGCAGGAACTGGGCGGCACGTCTCAGGTCTTGTTCTCGCGGACTAAAGGCTCTGCTCATGACCGTCATTCCTTCCCACTTCAGTTGGCCTAATGGCACCAAATTGGCCATATCCCTTGTGATCAATGTGGAAGAAGGCGCAGAGCAAAATATTCGCGATGGCGACAAGGGTCCTGAGCCTGTGGATGAATTGGGTGCCGTGCCCAATCGTCCCATGCGTGTCTATGGCAATGAGAGCAATTATCAATATGGCGTTAAAGCTGGCTGGCCGCGTATCCGCGATCTGTTTGACACCTATCGTTTCGCACCCACCATCACGGCAGCGGCCCTAGCGCTTGAGCGTGCACCGGAAATCGCCGCCGATATTGTCGCCCGCAACTGGGAAGTGGCTGCACACGGTTATCGCTGGAGCCATCAGTTCTGGATGGATGAAGAGAAGGAACGAGCCTTCATTACCAAAGCGCGTGATTCACTTTTGAAAACGACGGGTCAGAAGACGCAGGGATGGCTGTCGAGATATCTGCTAACTGACCAGACGCGGCGGATTTTGGCCGAAGAAGGCTTCACCTATCATATGGACGATTATTCCGGCGATATGCCCTTCTGGGACAGCGTCGAGACTGCTCAAGGGATTAAGCCAATGCTGATCACGCCTTATGCAATCGACACCAATGACATGAAAATGTGGGTCGCTCCGGCCATGCAGCCATGGGATTGGGCAGAATATGCCATCCAAAGCTTTGACGCCCTGTTGGCCGAAGCACGACGCGGGCAAGCTCGGGTTCTCAATATCGGCTTGCATTTGCGGATTGTCGGCCGCCCAGGCCGGATTGGCGCTTTGGACCGGATCCTTGCCCACATCAAGGCGCATGAGGATGAGGTCTTCATTGCCGGTCGAAATACATTGGCGCAGGCTTTTGAATCGCAAGTCCCCTACAGCGCGTGACGGGCTGCTCAACCTTACTGAAATGTTACTTGACCGCAACACTGACGAGCCTGTGAGTATCAGTCAGTTTTTAACCCGCCGCGCGAAGGCGTTTGGCGTTTTTGAGTGGAGCATTTTGATGCGTCGATTGACAAAGGCAGTATTGGTTTCTCTCATCGCCTTAACGGCACAACCGGCACTGGCTCAGATCGCCCCACTGCCCGGTTTCCCGCAGGACCGCTATCAGGACTTTAAGGCCGACCCTGCCGTGACCTATGGCACGCTCCCCAATGGCATGCGCTATGCCATCAAAAAATGGCCGACCCCGAAGGGGGAAGTTGCCATTCGTTTGCGGATCGCGGTTGGCGCTCTCAATGAAGAAGACAATCAATCCGGGCTCGCCCATTTTCTCGAGCATATGGCCTTCAACGGCTCTGAAAATGTCCCTGAGAGCGAGTTTGATAAAGTACTAGCGCGCGAAGGCCTGGCCTTTGGCCCTGACACCAACGCCTATACCAGCTGGGATGAGACCGTCTATCAGTTAGACATGCCGAAGGCCGAGAAGCTGGAATTGGGCCTGTCTATGATGCGCGAGACAGCAGGACGTTTGACCCTCAACACAGAGGCCATTGATCGCGAACGCGGGATTATCCAGTCAGAAGAGCGTTCGCGTGAAAATCCTGGCTTCCGTCAGTTCCGCGCCTTTGCCGCACAAGCCCTTGATGGAACCCGCATACCAAGTCGTTTTCCAATTGGCGACATGAAAGTAATTCGCGAGGCCCCACGGGACCGCTTTGTTGACTTGTATAAGCGCTTCTACACCCCTCAGCGCGCGCTTTTAGTTGTGGTGGGCGACATAGATCCCAAGGCTGCTGAAGCCCTGATCAAGGCGCAATTCGCCAATTGGGAACAGCCCAAAGATGCCGGTAAAGACCCCGATCTTGGCACCCCGAAGCGTGAGCCGGGCTCCGTCAAAGTCTTCCAAGAGCCCCAACTCGCAACCTCGGTCAGCCTGTTCAATGTAAAGCCCTACGAGGCCGAGCCCGATACCAGCGCCAACCGGCGCGAGGATCTGTTGCTGGCACTGGCGCACCGCGTCATGAATACGCGGCTTGAGCGGCTTGCGCGGCGCGAAGGTTCCCCCATTACCAGCGCCTCGATCAGCACTGGCTCTTGGTTTAGGGCCGCACGCATCGCCTCAATCGAGACGACGGCAACCGGCCCAGCCAAATGGCGCGAAGCGCTCGAAATTGCGGACGGTGAATTGCGTCGTGCCCTTCGTTTTGGCTTTACCGATGATGAGTTTGCCGTCGCCGTCGCCGACACACGCGAAGGCTATAGCCGTGCGGCAGCGCAAGCTGGGGCAGCCCGCTCGGCAGAATTAGTCGATGATATTCTTTCAAGCTTCGGCGGCGACGCAGTGCTGACGACACCTGCAGATGATCTGGCGTGGTTTGAGAGAGTGGCCAGCACCCTAACCACACAAGCAGCCTTGGCAGAGCTTAAGAAGGCGTGGGGCGAGGATGTGCCAGAGCTGTTCGTCTCCACGGGCGAAGCGATCGAAGGCGGCGAAACAGCCGTTCAAGCTGCCTATCAGGGCGTGCGCGCCAAGCCCGTCACGGCGCCGAAGGCTGAGGCCAAAGCACAATGGGATTATGTGAACTTCGGCCCAAAAGGCACTGCCATAGAGTCGGTGCTCTTGGCGGATTTGGGGGTAACCCAGATGCGCTTTGCCAATCAGGTGCGCCTGACCGTCAAGCCAACTAAGTTTGAAGAAGGCCGCGTGCGCGTTCAGGTCAGTTTTGGCGAAGGCCAATTGGCGCTGCCGTCTGATCAGCCCGGCCTCCTCTATGCGATTGACGCAGCCTATATCGCGGGCGGGCTTGGCAAGCTGGATGCAGATGCCATGGAACGTGCGTTGGCAGGGCGCAGCGTTGGGCAAGGCTTCTTCATTGGCGAGGATGCCTTCAGCTTTGGCAGCTCCACGACGGCAGCGGATCTGGGCCTACAGTTACAGGTCTTTGCCGCCTACTTGACCGATCCAGCTTGGCGGCCCGATGGCATGGCCCGCCTGAAAGCGTCGAAGGACGCGATTTACCGCCAGATTGACACCACGCCTGGCAGCGTCTGGGGCACACAAGGCGATTACGTCTTGTTTGCCAACAACCCGCGCTTTGCCTTCCCGACGGCAGAACAATTTGACCAATTGACCTTGGACAAGGCCAAATCGGTCGTTGAAGCAGCGCGAAAGAATTCCGCGATTGAAATCTTGATCGTGGGCGACACCACGGTGGAAGCCGCCCGTGATGCCGTGGCGGCCACATTCGGCGCATTACCTGCCCGCGCCGCCACTCCGCCCGCTTTGGCCGAGGCACGCAAGGTCCAATTCCCCGCAGGTCGGGGAACGACGATCTTGAACCACAAGGGTCGGCCGGATCAGTCGCTCGCCATGGTCTATTGGCCAATGCGCGATTATGGCGATGGCCGTGAAGCGCGCGGCATCCGCATCCTGACTGCCATCCTGCAAAACCGGTTGACCGAGGTGATCCGCGAAGAATTGGGCGACACTTATTCACCTGGCATCGACTGGGCACCATCACGTGTCTTCCCGGGCTATGGCCGGATAGGTGCGATCGCAGAAGTCAAACCCGAAGATAGCGATAAAGTTATCGCGGCGATGGAAGCAATTGCGGCTGACCTTGCCGCCGGTAAGATCGATGATGACTTGTTCCAGCGGGCACGCCGCCCCTTAATTGCCGACTTTGATGAAACGACAGCCAACAATCCGTGGTGGTTAGGTGCGCTGAGCCAGTCCAGTTTTGATCGGCAGCGCGTTGTGCGCATTCGGGAAGGCAAGGACCAATATGCTTCAACGACTTTGGAAGACGTGAAAGCTTTGGCTAAGCGCTATCTTGATCCGTCCAAAGCCCGCTTGATCAAAGTTCTACCTACCCCTGCTACCAAAGAGGCGAAGGCCCCTTAAATCACGCCCGTCCACAAGACGTCATCAATGCGGCGGGCACCACTCGCCAAAACCGCTAAACGATCAAAGCCCAAGGCCACACCGCTGGCCTTGGGCATTTTCGTAAGCGCTGCCAAGAGTTCTTCATCTAATGGATAGCGCTCTCCATAAAGGGCCTGCTTCAGGTCCATATCGGCCTCGAAACGGGCGCGCTGTTCTTCTGCGTCGGTCAATTCGCCAAAACCATTGGCGAGTTCTACCCCACAGACGTAAAGTTCAAACCGTTCGGCCACGCGGGGGTCAGACGGGTCTTTGCGGGCCAAGGCCGCCTCACTAATCGGATAGGAGTGGAGGACACAGGGCGCGTCAAACCCAAGTTTGGGTTCAATCTTTTCAACCAGCACTTTTGAAAACACGTCCGACCATCTGTCTGATCGATCCGTTGTAACCCCTGCATCCCGCGCCTGTGTACGCAAGATGTCTAGGTCATTTTGCCCATCCGCGCTGATGCTGGCCAAAAGATCCATGCCGGCATAGCGGTCAAACGCTTCTGCTAAGCTTAACCGTAGGGGCTCTGCGTTAACGGGCACCTGATGCCCGCGCCACGCGAAATGATCGGTCGGGACTGCCGCCGCCGCCACGCGCAAAAGCGCAAGGCAATCCTCAATCACCACCTGCCAGTCTGCCTCTGTCCGGTACCATTCCAGCATGGTGAACTCAGTCGCGTGCAAGGGCCCTGCCTCGCGATTGCGAAACACGCGGGCGAAATCGAAGATTTTTTCCTCTCCTGCCGCCAAAAGTTTCTTGCAGGCAAACTCTGGGCTGGTGTGCAGATACATAGGCGTCGGCGACCCATCGGGGGCAAGCTTGGTCGTTGCAAGACCATGCAAATGGGTCTCGTTGCCGGGGGAGACTTGCAATTGCCCCGCCTCAATCTCGCAAAACCCCTCCGCCTCAAACCAGGCGCGCAAGGCCTTTTTGATGCGATTGCGCGCCAGAAGAAATGGCCGCCGATCAGCATGGCGGCCACGCTCCCACCACGGGCTCTGCGGTACGTCTGACCGTGTCATGCGTCACCCATTTGGCGGATTGCGCGAGAAAGGTTAGAAGGCGCCCACATCACAAGATTTCCACGCTTTGAACCGAAGTCGGCTCAAGGATCAGCACTGAAAGACAGATTATGGTCAAGGTCATCGCCTCCAGCCTTCGCAAAGGCAATGTTGTCGAACATACAGACAGCAAGCTCTATGTCATTTTGACAACCCAGAACATCCATCCCGGCAAGGGCACGCCGGTGACCCAGGTTGAAATGCGTCGCATCACCGATGGCATCAAAATGACCGAGCGCTTTAAGACCACCGACCAAGTGGAAAAGGCCTTCGTGGAAGAAAGCAAGTTCAACTACCTCTATGACGATGGCACCGCCCATGTCTTCATGAACCCGGACAATTTTGAACAGGTTCTGGTTCCCCATGCTGTGCTGGGTGATGATGCGGCTTATCTGCAAGAAAACATGGAAGTCTATTTGACCATCTACAACGAAACCCCATTGGCAGCCGTGCTGCCAACCCGCGTGACGTTGGAAATCGTGGACACGGAGCCAAGCATGAAGGGCCAAACCGCCTCTTCCTCGTACAAGCCTGCCATGCTTTCAAACGGCGTCCGCACTATGGTGCCTCCTTATATTGCGACCGGCACACGAATTGTCGTCCTGACTGAAGATGGCTCTTACGTTGAGCGCGCAAAGGACTAAGCTGAAATCAGATTTTTAAGGTGGAGGGTTTCAAATGCGCCAAATTCTAGTTTCCGGTTTGGCGCTTTGCCTTGCGGCCTGTGCCGCAGGCCCTGCGGCAACGCCCCCAGTCGCCCTTAAGCCCGCTGCGGATGCGCCAGAGGCAAAGCCTGCCGGCGATTGGAAGCATGGCGGCATGATTGCCGCGGCCAACCCACTGGCCGTGGAAGCTGGTCTTGAAATTCTGCGTGCCGGTGGTTCTGCTGTGGATGCAGCAATTGCCGTTCAAACTGCACTGGGTCTGGTTGAACCCCAGTCGAGCGGCATTGGCGGTGGTTCCTTCATGCTGCACTATGACGCCGAGACAGGCGATGTGGTGGCCTATGATGGTCGTGAAGTTGCCCCTGCGGCTGCGACCGACCGCCTGTTCCTTGATGAGGCAGGCAACCCTTTGCCATTCTGGACCGCGGTAAAGTCTGGCCGCTCGCAAGGGGTGCCCGGTGCCGTTGCCATGCTACATCTGGCGTGGAGCGAGCACGGCAAATTGCCGTGGAACCGTAGCTTCCAACCGGCAATCAAATTGGCTAGCGACGGGTTTAAGATTTCACCACGGCTGAACACAGTCGCGACCCAGCTCAAGCGCATTACCGAGCCCGGCGCGGATGTAGTGTCCTATTTGATGGATACATCGGGAACGGCTCTGCCCGCTGGCACGCTTTTAAAGAACGCCGCTTATGCAGACACCTTGACGCAGATTGCTGAGCAAGGCCCAAAGGCTTACTACGAAGGCCCAATCGCCGCTGATATCGTCGCCCGCTCGGGTCAAGCCCCCATGCCCGGGACCTTATCGCTGGAAGACCTGAAAGCTTATAAACCCAACAAGCTCCAACCCATTTGCCGCGCGTATCGCGAACGTAAAATGTGCGGCATGGGGCCGCCGTCCTCCGGCGGAATCGGGGTCATGGCCACCTTAGGCATTTTAGAAAACTTCGACATGGGCTCCACAGGCCCCAATGATGCACTCGGCTGGCATCGTTTCATCGAAGCCCAGCGTCTGGCCTATGTCGACCGCGACACCTATGTGGCCGACGACCGCTATGTGGCGGTTCCCATCGCAGGCCTCCTTGATCCGACTTATTTGAAGAGCCGCGCGGCGCTGATCTCTGATACATCGACCATGAAAACGGTTGAGCCGGGCGAGCCGCCGGGTTCGGTGAAGCGCGGTCGCGATGCAACGGGCAATGTGTTTGGCACCACCCATTTCGTCATCGTCGATCAACGCGGCAATGTCGTATCCATGACAACAACCGTTGAAAGCCTGTTTGGGTCACAGCGCATGGTGCGTGGCTTCTTCTTGAATAACCAATTGACTGACTTCTCTTTCCGAAATGTCGACGCGAAAGGTGAGCCGATCGCCAATGCGGCCGCGGGCGGCAAAAAGCCGCGCTCCAGCATGGCACCAACGATTGTGTTTGACAAAGACGGCCATTTTGAACTGGCAGTCGGCTCGCCCGGTGGTAACGCTATAATCGCTTATGTTGCCAAAGCTATGGTGGGCATGCTGGACTGGAATCTGTCGCCACAAGATGCGGTAGCACTGCCCAATATCGTGGCACGCTCAAGCCCTGTCTCGCTTGACCGGACACGGGCGAGCCCTGAATTGATCAAGAGCTTAGAGGCTCTGGGCCAAACATTCCGCGATGGCGGTGGTGCTGAAGGCTCTGGTTTGCATGCAGTTCGCTTGACCCAAGAAGGTTTGGTTGGTGGAGCAGACCCACGCCGTGAAGGCGTCGCGCGAAAGCCTTAATGTCACGAGAATCCAACACTATACAATTAGAAAGTAACCCCGGGAGCACGGCCATGTTTGAGAAGTTGTTTTCACTAGAAGGCCGTGTCGCCTTGGTCACGGGCGGCTCCAAGGGCATTGGCCGGATGATTGCTGAGGGCTTTTTGGCTCAAGGGGCCAAGGTTTACATCACGGCCCGTAAGGCAGACCAATGCATGGCCGCCGCAGAAGAAATGTCCAAGGGTGGGCGTAGCTGTACCGCTATTCCAGGCGATATCTCGACCTTGGAAGGTGTGAAGGCTTTGGCCGACACCATCATGCAGTTGGAGGATCACCTAGACATTCTGGTCAATAATGCCGGCACAATCTGGATGGCACCGATTGAATCCTACCCGGAAAAGGGTTGGGACAAGGTGATGGACCTCAATGTCAAAAGCCCGTTCTTCCTTGTGCAAGCTTTGCTGGGTCATTTGAAGGCGGCGGCTAAGTCCGGCCAACCAGCCAAGGTCATCAACATCACTTCGATTGATGGGATCACGGTCAACTCGGTCGATACCTTTGCCTATCAAGCCAGCAAGGCAGCGTTCGCGCATCTAACGAAGCGTTTGGCCGCTGATCTCATCAAGCACAACATTGTTGTCTCGGCTCTGGCACCTGGGGCCTTTGCTTCGGACTTGAACACAATTGCACGCGACCATGGCGAGATGGTGGCTGCAGCCATCCCTGCTAAACGGGTTGGCACGACCGAAGATATGGCCGGTACAGCGATCTATCTCGCCTCCCGCGCGGGCGATTATATGGTCGGCGAAGCAGTGATCATTGACGGCGGGCTGACGGCGATCGGGCGCGGTCAGGCTTAAGAGGCCTCGCTCGCCGCTGCCAATCGTTCGTTCAAGGCGACGCTGGCGCGCATCTTGACGCTTTCGCTACGCAATTGCCCGCAGGCTGCTAAGATATCGCGTCCGCGAGGCGTGCGGATCGGTGCCGAGTAGCCTGCGCGATTGACGATATCGGCGAAGGCATGGATCGTCTTCCAATCGGAACATTCATAAGCGGTGCCGGGCCAAGGATTGAACGGGATCAGATTGACCTTGGCAGGCATGCCTGAAAGCAGCTTCACCAAGGCGCGAGCCTCGGCTGGGCTATCATTCACGCCCTTCAGCATCACATATTCAAAGGTTACACGCTTGGCATTGTTCAAGCCCGGATAGGCACGGATGCCGTCCATCAATTCTGCTAGCGGATATTTCTTATTGAGTGGCACCAATTCATCCCGCAGCGGGTCATTCGTCGCATGAAGGCTGATAGCCAACATTGCGCCAGTCTTGTTGCCAAGCTCTTCTAGCTTTGGCACGACGCCCGACGTCGACACGGTGATGCGGCGGCGACCAATCGAAATCCCTTCACCATCGCTGATCAGGTCAATCGCCTTGGCGACTTCATCCAGATTGTAGAGCGGCTCACCCATGCCCATGAATACAATATTGGTCAAAGCCCGGCCATCCGTTGTCGACGGCCATTCATCCAAATCGTCGCGCGCAATCATGACTTGGGCAACGATTTCAGCCGCCGTCAAATTACGCACCAGCTTTTGCGTACCCGTATGACAGAAGGTGCAGGTCAGCGTGCAACCGACTTGGCTCGATACACACAATGCACCAGAGCGCGCCACATCGGGGATGAAAACAGTCTCAAACTCCACCCCCGGGGCCGAGCGGATCAGCCACTTGCGCGTGCCATCAGCAGAAACCAGTCGCTCGATAACTTCGGGTCGATCTAGGCTGTGATTGGCTTCCAGCAGAGCGCGCAGGTCTTTGCCAATATCTGTCATGACGTCGAAGTCGCGTGCACCGAAAAAATAGAGCCAACGCCAGATTTGTTGGGCGCGCATCTTAGCCTTCTTGGGCTCCACGCCTAATGCAATCACGGCCTCACGCATTTCTGCCAGAGTGAGGCCGACAAGCGAAGTCCGCGATGAAGTGGGCGGCGCAACAAGGTCGGCCGCCGCGCTTGGGCGGTGCGAAAGGTCAAGTGTGAGTGTCATGGGCGCTGCCATAGCACGGAAAAAGTGCTGCGTCAGCCGGGCATCACCTAAGCGGAAGCTCGAGCGTCACAGAACCGTCATACAGTGGCCTCGTGACTCTGGCGGCAAACCCGCTAAACAGGCTGAGCATGATCGCTTGTGGGGAAGTATGACAGCTCCAGTTCTAGAGGCCAAAGGCCTGTTTCGAACCTATGGTGCCCGTAAGGCACTAAATAACGTATCCATAACGGTCCAGCCTGGTGAAATGGTGGCGCTGATTGGGCCTTCAGGTTCTGGCAAGTCCACGCTTCTTCGCAATGCAACCGGCTTGATTACGACCGACGAGGGAACTGGCGAAGTCAATTTGTTGGGCGTTTCGGTGCAAAAGAATGGCAAATTGTCTGACTCCGTCCGCCAAGCGCGCGCCCGGGTCGGCTTTGTGTTTCAGCAGTTCAATTTGGTGGGTCGCCTCAGCCTGTTCCAAAACGTCATGCTGGGCTCTTTGGGCCGTCTTCCGTTCGCAAAGGGCTTTTTGGGCCAATGGCCCAAAGCTGATCAAGAGCGCGCGATGCAGGCCTTGGCCCGTGTAGGCGTCGCTGATTATGCAGCCCAACGCGCCAATACGTTGTCAGGCGGCCAGCAACAACGCGGCGCAATCGCGCGCGCATTGGTGCAAGGCGCGGAGGCTATCTTCCTAGATGAGCCAGTCGCCTCTCTCGACCCCGTCTCTGCCCGCAAAGTGATGGAGTTGTTGCGCGACCTCAATCAACGCGACGGCGTGACGGTGATCGTCACCCTCCACCAGATTGATTATGCGACGAAGTTCTGCGACCGGATTGTCGCGTTGAAAGAGGGTCAAATTGTGTATGACGGCCCGAAGGACGGCCTCACCCGAGATCGCCTGATTGAGATTTATGGTGCCGAGTTCGACGAGGAGACCGGCGACGCGGCACCAAAGGAAGAGCCGGTTCCAGAAATTACCAAGCCAAGCCATCAGAATATCTTAGAAAAAGTGGTGCAGTGGAGCTTGGCGTTGGCCATGGTCATTGGCGGCTCTTACGCCTTGTGGCAACAGGCCACGCCCAAGGTTGAAGCCGACATCAATTTCTCCATTCTAGCCACAGAGAACAGCCAAAATCTAGGTGCCCGCTGGAAGCCGTTTCTGGCCGATATGGAAAAGCAAACCGGTCTGAAAATTAAGCCTTATTTCCAAACAGGCTATGCACCTTTGGTCACCGCCATGCAATTTGGTCAGACCCAAGTAGGCTGGTTCTCGAACAAGCCAGGCTGGGAAGTCGCCAGCACCGGCAAGGCCGAAGTATTCCTCCGCTCCTCTGACCCATCCGGTGTGGACGGCTATAATTCTGTGGTGATTGTGAACCAAAAGTCGACATTGACCCTTGAAGAGCTCTTGACCTGCGACCGGAGCAAGGACTTTGGCATGGGGGATGCCAGTTCGACCTCGGGCACGTTGGCGCCAATGACTTATTTGTTTGCGCCGCGTAACATCAATCCTTCCAATTGCTTCAAGACCGTTCGCTCGGCCAATCACGAAGCCAATGTGCAGTCAGTTGCGGCAGGTCTTCTGGATGCAGCAACCAATAACTCCACCTCGCTACAGATTTTAGGCGTGCAGGATCCGCGGCTCATTGGGAAACTAAAAGTCATTTGGACCTCGCCGACTTTGCCAGAAGATCCCATCATGTGGCGCAAAGACCTCGACCCCGTGAAGAAGAAGAAAATCAAAGACTTCTTTCTCAACTATGGTCGGCAGGGTGATAAGGCACAGCAGGACCGCGAGCGTGCGATTCTGGCCTCGCTCAGCTTTGGCCTGTTTCAGCCCGCCAATAATGATCACTTGCTGCCGGTCCGGCAGATGCAAGCAACTGAAGATTTAATGCAAGCCCAACAATCGGGCGATGTCGGTAAGGTCGCCAAGGCAAAAGAGGCTTTTGACGCCATCCAAGCTGAAGCAGAAGCTGCCAAAGGCCGCGCCCTGCCCTTGCTCCCGACAACGCCAACCGAAGGCTATGCGGTTGAAGGAAAGGCGGTCAAGAAATGAGTGCGCCCCCAATGAAAGCAAGCAGCACTGTTTCGCTGGGCCATGTGCCCGCCCCACCCACGCGGACTGCAGCAGACAAACTCTATGACCTCTTGGTGTGGGGCGGGATTATTCTGTTACTGGTTATCAGCTTCGGCCCTGCCGAAATATCCAAGGTTACGCGGCTATTCACCAACTCTGAGAATATGCAGACCTTCACGACACGGCTGATCAATCCCGACTTTTCGGAATGGCGTATCTATGTGCGGGAGATGTGGCTGACCGTTCAGGTCGCTATCTGGGGTACGTGTTTAGCAGTCATTCTAGCCATTCCCTTCGGCTTTATGTGCGCATCCAACGTGGCACCAGCCTGGCTCGTCTGGCCGATGCGGCGTTTGATGGACTTTTTGCGGTCGGTGAATGAACTGGTCTTGGGCCTGATCTTCATTGTGGCTGTAGGCCTCGGGCCGCTGGCGGGGGTGCTGGCCATTGCGCTGCATACCGCCGGGGTATTGGCCAAATTGTTTTCAGAAGCCGTAGAATCGATCGATAGCCGCCCGGTCGAAGGCGTGCGGGCGACGGGCGCTGCCAAGCTGCATGAGATTATGTGGGGTGTCTTGCCACAAGTAGCGCCATTGTGGACATCTTATGCGCTCTATCGATTTGAATCCAACTCGCGCTCAGCCACGGTTTTGGGTCTGATTGGCGCTGGCGGAATCGGGATGAAGCTGATGGAAAGCATGAACAGCTTTCAGTATGAGCAGACCGCAGCCATCGGGATCATCATCGTCGTCGCAGTCACTCTGATCGATATGCTAAGCCAAGCCATGCGTTCCAGACTTTTGTGAACGCAGGCTTGGTAACCGCAGGACAAAGGTAGAATTAGTCGAACAAGGCGTCCAAGTCGCTTTGATCCATGGAAGCCCCTTCGGTGCCAAACAAGGCATCGATATCGTCTTGGGCAACTTCTGGACCGTTCAGCGCTGGCCCGTTCAACAGGTTCTCGCGCTTGCGTTTATCTTCTAAGGTCTCTTCAAGTTCGGCATCTTCGACGCCCATCACACTGGCAAACCGCTCAAGGCGCTGCTCAATATGGGTCAGGGTATCGACGACTTTCTTGATGCGCTGACCCGTAATGTCTTGGAACGTGCAGGCTTCAAAGATTTCCATCATCTTATCGGACACAAACGCCTGATAAGCGGCAGCGTCACTTGTGTCTGCAGCCATCACATCTTCTGCAACCGCCATGATCAGATTGGTGGCTTCCGCCGTGTGCTGAACAACCGCATGAAGTTCTGCCCCAGCGCCAGGAATTCGATCTTCGCTTAGATCATTCGGCCGTAAGTTGGAGATTTCAAGGCGCGTGCGCTGGATGTAGGACGAGATGTAACGCATCTCATCAAACAAAGTGCGGTCGATTGAGCTAAAGAACATTTGCATGGCTTCGCTCATTTGCGAAGCCAAGTTTAGAACCTCACCCAAGCGAGGGTCTTTAAGGTCTGCGCCTTTTAGCGCCGTGATTGCATCACGAACCTTGGTAGCAACTTCTGGTGCCGGCATCGTCAGCCCCCCTTAGACCAATAATGCTTAAAAATCGCCCAGAACTGAAGCAATCTTGGCTTTCAGGGTTTGGGCGTTGAACGGCTTGACGATATAATTGTTCACACCGGCCTTTTTGGCGGCGATCACGTTTTCCGTCTTAGATTCAGCGGTCACCATGATAAAAGGCGTCGGCTTTAAGATTTCATCGGCGCGCACTTCGCGCAGCAACTCATAACCGGTCATGGGCTCCATGTTCCAGTCCGAGATCACGAGGCCATATTTGGTCTGCTTCATTTTCGCGAGAGCTTCGCGCCCGTCAGCTGCCTCATCAACATTCTCAAAGCCAAGCTGCTTCAAAAGATTGCGAATGATGCGAACCATTGTCTGATAATCATCGACGACCAATACTGGCGCGTTCATATCCACTGCCATACGACTTCTCCTTTGGTGGCTTCAGCCACGCTCACCCCACGGTTGACAACCACTTACCAGTTGAGCGCTAAAGAAGCGTGAATCACGTTCCAGAAAAGGACATCCCATGCCAAATCCTGCAGCAGGCTATTATTTTGAAGAATTGAGCATCGGTCAGACCGCCGAATCTGCTCGCACAGTTACCGAAGCGGACATCCTCATGTTCGGGGCCGCCTCGGGTGACATGAATCCCGTTCACTTCGACTCTGAGTTCGCCGCAACCACTCGATTTGAAGAGCGGATCGCGCATGGCATGCTAACAGCTAGCCACGTCTCAGCCCTGATTGGCATGCGCTTGCCTGGTCCAGGCTCGGTCTATGTAAGCCAAAGCTTGCAGTTTAAGCGGCCGGTAAAAATCGGTGCGACAGTCACCAGCCGCGTTGAGATCACCGGGCTCGACCCTGCGAAAGGCTTTGTCACCCTGTCGACAACCTGCCTGATCGCTGGCAAAGCAGTGCTCAGTGGTGAAGCTATTGTGATGGTCGCCAAGCGCGAGGGCTAATGCTGAGTTTCGATACGCGGTCTCTCATTGCAGCAGAAGCACAAGGCGCAAGCATTGCGCTTGGGGCCTTTGATGGACTTCATTTGGGCCACGTAGCGGTTCTGCGCGCGGCTCAAGAGGCGTGCCCAGACAGCCCACTGGCGGTGGCGGCTTTCGAACCACCGCCCAAATGCTTTTTTGCTGGACCAGATACGCCGTCATTCCGCCTGAACACACCACGTCTGCGGGCGGAGCGAGCGGCTGATGTTGGCGCAGCCTATATGTTTGAAATCCCGTTCGATGCCACCATGGCCAGTATGGCGGCAGAGGATTTCATCACGGACATTCTGGTTGCCAAGTTCAAACCACGACATGTCACCGTTGGCCATGACTTCCGATTCGGCTGTGACAGGCGCGGTGACGGCGCAATGTTGCAAGCCATGGGGGACAAGTTGGGTTTTGGCGTCAGCATTGTTGAGCCTGTGCTGGACCACAGCGGCGTGCGCTATTCTTCCACCCGGGTACGCGAAGCCCTAAGAGCGGGCCATTTAGCCATGGTCACGGCGTTGTTGGGGCGTCCGTGGCGCGTGGAAGGTATTGTCCAGCATGGCGAGAAGCGCGGCCGCACGATTGGTTTCCCGACTGCAAACTTTCACTTGGAAGACCAGCTAGCGCCACGTTATGGTGTCTATGCCGTGCGCGTCAACCGCGTGGGCGATGAGGCTTGGTATAGCGGTGTTGCCAATTTTGGCCGCACGCCGACAACGGGCCTTAGGCAGCCCTTATTTGAGGTCAATATTTTTGACTTTGAAGGTGACCTTTATGGCAGCCGGTTAGAAGTTGGCCTGCACGCTTTCCTACGGCCAGAAATCAAGTTTTCGGGCTTGCCAGAGCTGATGGCTCAAATTGGCCGTGACGCCGAAGAAGCTGCACAAATCCTGTCGGTGGTGGCTTAAACCGTAATCGCCCGGCGATACGCTTCCATTAGGCGGTCTTGATCGCGGCCAAGCCGATAGAGCCAATCCCATGTGTAAATGCCGCTATCATGGTCATCGTCGAAGACAAGACGCAGAGCATAGCGGCCGACGGGCTCTGCCCGCACAATAGCTATATTTTGCTTCCCAGTTATCCATTTCTTGCCAGCAGCCGAGTGACCTTGCACCTCCGCTGATGGGCTTTCTACACGCAATAGCTCATACGGGATGATAAAACTTACCCCATCGTCAAAGCGGGCCTTGAGGCTCTGGGCCTCAGCCTGAAAGGTCAGTTCGACCGGCCAAGGGCGATCCGGGGCAGCAACAGCCTCGCTAGGCATCGTTCAGCTCACGCGCTTCACCCGCCAACATAATGGGCACCCCATCACGTATTGGATAAGCCAAGCGAGCAGCCTTCGACACCAATTCGCCCTTGTCGCGATCATAGGTCAAACGCGAACGGCTCACCGGGCAAACAAGGATTTCCAAAAGCCGTGGATCAATCTCGCGCCCTTCACTGGCAGTGTTCTTGGGGGCATCGGTCATTGCAGGGGCCTCTCCTCATCATCGGCATCGTCATCGCGGTCACCTTGATCCATGTCTAGTAAGGCAATCAGGACATCGCGTCGATCCTCAATGGTCGGTGCCTCCAAAAGGGCCTGCTTCTCAATCGGCACAAAAGGGCAGAGCGCCGAAAGCGCGTTCACCAGTGGCTCGGCTTGGGCTTGATCGATCGAACCCCAATCTGCTTTTAGGTTGTTTCGCTCAAGATAGGCGCGCAGGGCTTCTAACAAGTCTTTTCGGTCAAAGCCTACCATTGAGCCCGGCGTCCTCAAATCGTCGGCAAAGCTTTGCCAATCGGCGGTGACTTGGCGATAGGGTTTGGACGCTTGGTACTCGCGGGCGACGGCAAATCGGCAAATCCCCGTCAAAGTGATCAAATAGCGGCCATCGTCGGTTTCTGAAAACGACGTCAGTTTACCCACACACCCAACCCGCGACAGACCAGGCTTTTCAGGATCACCCGTCCCATCCGGCTGGATCATGCCAATCAACCGATTTCCAGCCAAAGCATCATCAATCATATTGAGATAGCGCGGCTCAAAAATATTCAGCGGCATTTGACCGCGCGGGAACAACAAGGCCCCCGTCAGTGGGAACACCGGAATGGTTGCTGGAAGGTCTGTTGGTTTGCGGTAGGCATAACCTGCCACCATGAATTTGCCCTCGTTTAAGCGCTGCTTTTGGATCAGGAAAACAAAATCGCTGATAATTTCCGCCGCCCTTGCCGCGTGACTTCTGCCATGGGCCCAGCCGCGTCAAAGACTTTGAGCAATTGCTTGCGGGCTGCATCGTCTTGCCACGCGCGGTCCTGCTTGATGATGAACAATAAATGTTCCACCGCGGCCTCAAAATCTCCCATCGCAATATGGGCTTTAGCCAGCTCAAATCGGGCGGAAAGGTCTTCAGGCGCTTCGGCTAGTGTCTCGCTCAAGACCGCCGGATCGCCAGCTTCTGCTACGTCCAAGATCAAATCAATCTGGGCCTGCACGCTGACGACATCACTGTCCTTCGCCTTGGCTTTGGGAATAGAAGCTAAAATCTCTTGTGCCTTTTCTAATTCTCCACCCATCACATAGACGCGCGCAAGACCGGCAAGCGCTTTTGCATTCTCCGGGTCGAGGCTGGCAGCTTGCGCATAGGACTGCCCCGCCCCGCCCAGATCACCTAGATCAAGGCTCTCTTTTGCCGCGGCCAAAAGCTCATCCACACCGGCAGGCTGGTCTCCGACCAAGCGATCAACCAACGCCTTAATCTGGCTTTCGGGCTGGGCTCCCATAAAGCCGTCTACTGGACGGCCTTTGTCGAAGGCAAACACGGCCGGGATAGATTGCACCCGCAATTGGCCAGCAATGGCTGGATGCTCATCAATGTTGATTTTCACAAGGCGTACTTTGCCATTGGCGGCACGCACCACTTTCTCCAAAATTGGAGTCAGCGTCCGGCACGGACCACACCAAGGTGCCCAAAAGTCGACCAGCACCGGTGTTTCCATAGAAACATCGATGACATCAGCCTTAAAGGCTTGATCACTACCGTCCTTGATCAGGCCAGTCGGGTCGGCAGATGGGCCGGATTTGGGTTTTGACGTGCCTAAGCCAATAAGGGCCATGGATGTATCCGTGCGGTGCGCACGCTCCTCTCACACTGCGTTCTCGATGAAGTCGTTTCTTGGTTAGAAATGGGCTTAGCCCCATCAGGTTGCAAGCGCTGGCCTGTGTTTCGTGGGCATTATCTCCAAGGTTTAGCTTGGGGTGCCTCGCCCGAAAAATCACACTGATAAACCCGCCCACCCCAATGGCGGATAAACACCCCCAGATCCGCTTGAGAGACTGCGGTGGTCGCATCATTTTTCAACGGGTGGAAGTTGATTGGCTCTGCCGCCAACAGAGCCTCATCGAGGACCAACGTGACCTTCTGCCCCGGGTCATTAATCAGCGCGAAAAGCGTCACAGAGCCGGGCGTGACGCCCAAATACTCTAACAGGTGCGCCTCGCTACCAAAGCTTAGGCGCGCGCAGTCCAGCGTCTTGTGAAGCTGATTGAGGCGCACTTGTGTTTGACCCAAAGCGGAGACGAGAAAGAACGCCCCCTCCTTATCCTTAAGAAACAGATTCTTGGTGTGCCCACCGGGAAGCGCAGCCTTAATGTCCGCCCCTTCTTCAACCGTGAAAACCGGGCGATGATCCAACGTATGGTGGACGATGTCCAACTGCTCGAAAAGAGCGAAAAGATCGGCGCGAGTGGCAGGTTCAGAGGCAATAGCAGTCATGCTCTTGCTGTAACCCATCGCACCTAGCTGCATCAAGCACGGCACACCCCCCTTGCACTTAAGTCATCTCTAAGGCATATGCGCCGTCCTTACGGAGGACTTGTGCCTTCGGTACCCAAGGACGCGGGCGTAGCTCAGGGGTAGAGCGCCACCTTGCCAAGGTGGATGTCGTGAGTTCGAATCTCATCGCCCGCTCCATTTTTTCTCAATAACTTCAAAATTTTAGACGAAAAACGGCTTGGTAGCTGGCCAAGCCACGCAAGCCATTTTGGCCCCAAAATTGGGCCAGCTACCACCCAGCTACCACTTTTGTTGGCTGTATTTTGGGTGAATTTTTTGCAGTTGAGCGTCGTTGGAGTGCGCTAAGAGCCCGTCCAGTTCACAAAAGTGTCTATTGCCTGCAATCAATTTGCGGATTGGATCGGCGATCGACCGCAGTTTGCCAAATGAGTAGGCCCGAGCTTGCGCCACGAGGCATTGGCAAATGGCGTTTTGGCTGGCGTGAGGGCATAGAGGTCATCGCATAGTAGCCCGCTCGCTAGCGACTTGTTTTGGCCGAAGAACGAACCCGCTCCGCGGGAGGTTTGTGCGTGATGGTCTGGGGGCATGGATTTGGGTTGATTGCGATTTTGATTGAAGAGGTGGGTTTGGGCTCTGACGATGGTGGCTC
>NZ_JBIIYV010000091.1:0-8291 GCF_044346625.1 Aquidulcibacter sp.
ATAGTCCGCTTCGTTGGCCTTTCTGGGATTTGAGAGGTGGGCGATGTCGACCAAGGCATTGGCGACAATGCCGTCAGCATGATCATTGGACAGGCCAAGGACTGAGAGATTGGCTGGAATGCCCAAGTCTTGATTGAGGCTGGCCAAAGCGTCGGCCAAATCTTCATGGGCTTTTAGGCCCATCGCGTCGCGAATACGCGCCTCTGCATCTGGGCGCACGCCCGCATTAAAGCGCATCACATGGGGCAGAAAGATGGCGTTGAGGGTGCCGTGGTGTAGGCTGGGGCTTTTAAGGCGACCAGCAGCGTGCGAGAGCGCGTGGACGCTGCCCAAACCCTTC
Organism: Aquidulcibacter sp.; assembly: GCF_044346625.1. Classification (GTDB taxonomy): domain Bacteria; phylum Pseudomonadota; class Alphaproteobacteria; order Caulobacterales; family Aquidulcibacteraceae; genus Aquidulcibacter. The sequence goes on from NZ_JBIIYV010000091.1 coordinate 341, forward strand.
ACAAACGCCAACGCACCTTCGGTAGACGCCATCATCATATGCCAACGTGCTTCCTTATCAGAACCATCCTTTACGGCGCGGGCGAGCATGCCATCGCGCACGGCCCGCACGATCCCGTCGGCAGCAATCGCATCTCCAGGTGGATTGATGGCAGGCGACATGATGCTCTCAATACAATGGGTCACCGCATCCATGCCGGTTGCAGCCGTGAGGCCCGCAGGCAGGCCCAACGTCAGGTCGGGATCGCAGATGGCGATGGCCGGGATGAGATGCTTGGAAACAAACAGTTCCTTGATACCCGATTCCAGCACGATCACCGCGCCGATGGAGACTTCAGAGCCTGTGCCCGACGTGGTCGGGATCGCGATCAGCGGCGGGATTTTGCCGATCAGGCGGGAGCCGCGCTGCGCCGCACCATAGCGCGCCAAGGGGCCTTCGCCGCTGACCAGCAAGCCAACGCCCTTGGCCAAGTCCATGGAAGAGCCGCCACCTAAGGCGATGATGGAATCTGCCCCGGCCTCTTTATAGAGTGCAGTGGCAGCCATCGTAGCCGCTTCGGTCGGATTGCCTGGCGTTTCGTCAAATACCGCAGCAGGAGGCGCGCCAAGCGCGTCCAGCACGGATTGTAACAGGCCTGCCGCAACAATGCCCTTGTCGGTGACGATGAGCGGGCGGCTTGCGCCCAAACTTTGGAGTGCTTTGCCAGTTTGGCTTACAGCGCCATGGTCAAAACGGGTATCGGTCAAATAGGGAAGGCTGGCCATTGTCTGTTTCCTGAGCAAAGCGATGTTTTAACCGACCTTATTGGCACCGCCCTGACGCTGCAATGTGGTCACATGTGCTTGAACGCATAGACCGCAGGGAAATGCAAAGCTAAGTCGTAGTTTCGAAATCGTTTCTTCAAGGAACCTCGTCCTTATGTCCAGCCCAATTTTGTCTGTCCGTGACCTCTCCGTGACGTTCTCGACGCCTGATGGTTCCGTTCGTGCGGTAAAGGGCATTGATCTGGACATTTTGCCCGGCGAATGTGTCGCCGTGGTTGGGGAATCTGGATCCGGCAAAAGCCAGACTTTTATGGCGGCAATGGGGCTTTTGGCATCCAATGGCGTGGCCACGGGCTCGATTAAGTTCAAAGGCCAAGAATTGATTGGATTGAAGCCGACCGAGCTGAACTCCATTCGCGGCAAGCAAATGGCCATGATCTTCCAAGACCCGCTAACCTCTTTGACCCCACACATGAAAGTGGGGGAGCAAATGTATGAAGTGCTGAAATTGCACATGAATTTGCAAGGTGAAGCGGCGACCAAGCGCTGCGTGGATTGGCTAGAGCGCGTCCGCATTCCAGAAGCCGTTCGTCGCCTCAACCAATATCCCCATGAATTGTCGGGTGGTATGCGCCAACGCGTGATGATCGCGATTTCCATGCTTTGCGAACCGGCCTTATTGATTGCTGATGAGCCTACGACAGCACTCGACGTGACCGTTCAAGCCCAAGTGCTGGAGCTGATGGATGAGCTTAAGCGCGATACTGGTGCCGCGATTGCGCTTGTCACCCACGATATGGGCGTGGTGGCCCGATTGGCTGACAAGGTCCAAGTGATGAACAAGGGTCTCTATGTCGAGACCGGCGACGTGCACCAAATCTTCGCGGCTCCAAAAGATGCCTATACCCAAAAGCTGTTGGCCGCCGTACCGCGCTTAGATCGGCCCGAGCGCAAAGGGGTGCCCTTGGCGGACCCGCCAAAGGATAGCGACCCCATTCTGGTGGAAGCCAAAAATCTGCAAATCCATTTCCCGGTGAAAGTCACCGGCGGCCTGTTCCCCAAGTCCAAGCCGTTGCGGGCCGTGGACGGGGTCGATTTGACCATTCGTGCTGGTGAAACCGTCGGCGTGGTCGGGGAGTCGGGCTGTGGCAAGTCCACCTTAGCGCGCGGCGTCTTGCGCTTGGTGCCGACGACGGCTGGTCAAGTGGTTTGGCTCGGCAAGGGCGTGACCGATACATCGCGGAAAGAGCTGCGCGCCTCGCGCAAGGACTTGACCATTGTGTTCCAAGACCCGCTGGCCAGCCTTGATCCACGCATGACGATTGGGGCTTCCATCGCGGAGCCTTTAGAGGTCCATAAACCTGGCATCGGCAGGCAAGAGCGCGATGCGATGGTCAAAGACATGATGAACCGCGTTGGCCTCGACCCAGATTGGATCAACCGCTATCCGCATGAATTCTCAGGTGGTCAGAACCAGCGCGTTGGCATTGCGCGTGCGATGATTTTGCGTCCCAAATTTGTGGTGTGCGATGAAGCGGTCTCTGCGCTCGATGTGTCCATTCGTGCCCAAATCATTGATCTTTTGCTCGATTTGCAGCGCGAATTTGGCCTCGCCATGTTGTTCATCAGCCACGACTTGGCAGTCGTTCGTGAAGTCAGCCACCGGATCATGGTGATGTATTTGGGTCGGGTGGTGGAAACCGCGGACCGCAATTCCATCTATCTCAACCCGCGCCATCCCTACACCCAAGCTTTGATTTCCGCGGCACCCATCCCGGACCCGGAACTTGAAAAAGCCCGCCCGCGCATCCGCTTGGAAGGCGATCTGCCGTCGCCCATGGATCCACGTGCGCAATTGCGTTTCATGAAGTCAAAACTCGTGGAAGGTGATGGGCCACAATATCGTCCGCAATTGATGGAAGTGGCCCCGGGCCATTGGGTGGCCGAGCATGACCCGGTGGTGGCCGCGTGAAGCCTAAAGGCTGAGTTGAGTTAAGGCAGTGGGGCCATGCTTGCCCCCTTGCGCCCAGCCGATTTATTCTGTCACATGGCTGAAAAGCCAAACGAATATAGGCACAGCTGGAGGAACACCCATGGCGATCAATTATGAGCACGTGATGTCTTTGACATCCAAGGACCAAGAATTTTCCTATGGCGATACGCAGACCATGCTCTACGCCTTGGGCATCGGCATGGGCGCTGACCCAATGGACAAGGGTGAGCTGCCGTTTGTTTATGAAAACGGCTTAAAGACCATCCCCACCATGGCGACCGTGATCGCTTGGGGCGCGGGCCGGGTTGGCGATACGGGGATCAATTATGCGATGGTGGTTCATGGCGAACAGCGCGTGACCATGCATAAGCCTCTGCCAGTTGCCGCAACGATTTTGGCCGATAGCCGCTTTGTTGAGTGCCTCGATAAGGGCGCAGGCAAGGGCGCGGTTTTGATCAGCGAGACTGTGATCCGCGACAAGAAAGACGATAGCCTGCTGTGCACGCTGACCTCATCCATCTTTGCCCGCGCCGATGGTGGCTTTGGTGGGCCCAGTGAAGGCGGGCCAGAGTCCCATCCTATTCCAGATCGCGCGCCAGATATGGAAGTTGAAGTCCCAACAAGCCCCGATCAGGCCTTGATTTATCGCTTGTCGGGCGATCGTAATCCGCTCCATGCCGATCCTGATTTTGCGAAAATGGTCGGTTTCCCCCGCCCAATCCTACACGGGCTGTGCACCTATGGTTTGACCTGTCGGGCTGTTCTATCCGCCTATTGCGGCAATGACCCTAGCCTGATTTTGAGCCACGACGTGCGCTTCTCCTCGCCAGTCTTCCCAGGTGAGACGGTCAGCGTTCAGATGTGGCGCGATGGCAATGTGGTGTCGTTTGAAGCCCGCGTGAAATCCCGCGATGTGGTCGTAATCAAGAATGGCAAGTGCGTCCTCGCCGGGTGAGGGCAGGGCTAAGCAAAAGGTAGAGTAAGATGAAGCTAACGCGGCGGGATGCCCTTTTGGGCACGGGGGCGATTGGGGCGACGGCCTTTCTGTGGGGTTGTGCCGACAAGACTACGGCCAACCCAGACCTAAAGGCGGTGATCGATTCGATCACCACGAGCATGCTCAAGGACTCGCCCGAATATGCGACCAGCTTAACGGTCCCGGAGGCTTTGGCCGGTGGGCCTTATAAAGGCCGGGTTTCAGACGCTTCTGCCGCCGCAGAAACTGCCCGCAATCAATGGGTCGCTAGTTGGATCAAGGACCTTGAGAAGATCAAACCTGAAAGCCTGAACCCGACTGACAAAATCACCCATGCGGTTGTCTTGTCCTCCACGCGTTATGCCGCTGCTGCCGCCCCGATGGGCTATGGCACGGCAGGCTATGGTTCCCCCAATCCTTACATCCTGTCGCAATTGACCGGCAGCTATGTCGGTATGCCGGACTTCTTGGATAGCCAGCACGTGGTGAAGGCCAAGGATGATGCCGATGCTTGGCTTTCGCGGGTTGAGGGTTTTGCCGGCCAAATGGGCCATGAGGTAGAGCGTGCTAAGTCCGATGCCGCCAAAGGCGTCATACCGCCGAATTTCATCATTGATCGCGCCCTTGGCCAATTGCGCAGCTTCATGAAAATCCCGGCGGCTGAGACCGTTTTGGTGTCAGGCTTGGTGCGTAAGGCTAAAGAATCGGGTCTCAGTTCTGATCAATTGGGGGCGGCAGCCACGAAATTGGTGACCGAGAAAGTGTTCCCCGCCTATCAGGCTCAGATTGCCTTGATGGAAGAATTGCGGACGAAGGCGACCGCTGATGCTGGGGTTTGGAAATTGCCACAGGGTGAAGCCTATTATCAGGCTGCTACAGGCTATTGGACGACAACCAAAATGTCGCCTAACGAAATCCATGAATTAGGCCTCGATCTTGTGCGCTCGTTTGGGTCGCAAATGGATGAGGGCTTGAAGACGCTTGGCATAACCCAAGGCAGTGTGGCCGAGCGTATGAGCGCTTTGGCCAAGGATCCTAAATATCTTTACGCCAACAATGATGCGGGCAAAGAGCAATTGCTGGCGGACTTGAACAAGCAGATGGCCGCCCTCAAGAAGCGCTTGCCAGAGGTGTTTGCGACGCTGGCCAAGGCTGATTGCGAAGTAAAGCGTGTCCCAGCTTATACAGAAGCCGGAGCGCCCGGGGGCTATTATCAGTCACCCGCCCCAGATGGGTCACGCCCCGGTGCTTATTATATCAATCTGCGTGACACGGCGGCTTGGCCAAAATGGTCCTTGCCGACTTTGACCTATCATGAGGCACAACCCGGCCACCACTTGCAGATTTCCCTCGCACAAGAGGCCCAAGGTCTGCCGTTCTTGCGGTCAAAAATGCTGTGGTTTGGCGCTTATGGCGAAGGCTGGGCGCTCTATGCAGAGCAATTGGCCGATGAGATGGGCCTCTATGAAAATGATATTGCTGGCCGCTTGGGTTATGCCCAATCCGCCGCGTTCCGCGCTGCCCGCCTTGTCGTCGATACCGGCCTTCATGCCAAGAAATGGACAAAGGAACAAGCCGTTGATTATATGTTGGAAGCCACCGGCGACACGCGCGATAGCATCGTCACAGAAGTGGAGCGCTATTGCGTGTGGCCGGGTCAAGCGTGCAGTTATATGGTCGGCAAGACTAACCTGATCCGCCTACGTGCAGATGCAAAGACCAAGCTGGGCGCTAAATTCGACCTCAAGGCTTTCCACGACCAAGTCTTGCTGCCGGGTCCACTTCCCCTCGACGTGCTTGATACGGTGATTGTCGACTGGCAGAACGGGATTAAGACCTAAGGAACCACCAGCGGGCAGGGGAGACTTACTTCCCTGCCACAATGGCCAGGGCTTTGGCGTGCAGCGCGGGGCATCCCGCCGCAATAATGTCGCCACCTTTCGGATGGTGGCGGCCCTGCCAATCGGTCACGACGCCGCCTGCCGCCTCAATAATGGGGATGAGGGCGGCGATGTCGACATCTTTCAGGCCGGGCTCTACCACCAGATCAATATGGCCATGTGCTAATAAGGCATAGGCTGTGCAATCAAGCCCGTAACGGGTTAGGCGGGTTGCGGCGCGCAGGGCCAAGAACGCTTCATGCTGACTGCCTTGAAATAAGAAGGGGTCGGTCGTCGCCAGAAGCGCTTGATCTAGAGCCACATTCTTGCGGGTCATCAGGGGCTGACGGGCCCGTCCACGCGACCAGAACCCACGTTCTGGATTGGCAGCCCAACGTTCATCGGCAAAGGGTTGATCCATAATCCCGACCAGCGGTTTATCGTCAAAGCGCGCCCCAATCAGGACGCCCCAAGTCGTTGTGCCCGCGATGAAAGCGCGGGTGCCATCAATGGGGTCTAGCACCCACGTCCAGCCAGAGCTGCCGTCATGATCGTCAAACTCTTCACCGACGATGCTATCATGCGGGCGTTCTGCACGGATCGTCGCGCGCATCGCCTCTTCAGCGGCTTTATCGGCTGCGGTGACGGGATCAAAGCCGATCTCAGCCTTATTCTCAATCGCAGCCTCGACACGGAAATAGGGCAGGATAGCCGCCCGCGCGACGTTGGCAAGCTCGTGGGCAAAGGCCAGTACTTCTTGGGTGGCAATCGAGGTCATAATCAATTCGGGCTGAGGCGGAGCACTTTGCCTTCTGGATCGTCGGTCAGGACGATCAAGCTGCCATCTGGCGCTTGGATGATGGCGCGATACCGCTCCTCACGCTCTGCCAACAAGGTTTCTTGGGCTTTTACCGCACCATTTTCCAGATCAACCCGGCGTATCTGTTGTCCAGCCAAAGCGCTCACGAGAAGGTCACCCTTCCACTCTGGGAACAGACTGCCGGTATAAAACACCATGCTGGAAGGCGCGATAGAGGGCACCCAATAGAGGAGCGGCTGCTCCATTCCGTCGCGCTTGTTTTCCATGCTGATGGGCGCGCCAGAATAATCCACGCCATAGGTGATTACAGGCCAGCCGTAATTCTTGCCGGGCTGAATGACATTGACCTCATCGCCGCCTTTGGGGCCATGCTCATGCGCATAGAGCGTGCCGCTGACGGGATCGCGCGCGATGCCTTGAACATTGCGGTGGCCATAGGAATAGATTTCAGCGCGCTTGCCCGCTTGGCCGGCGAAAGGATTGCCAGGGGCTGGTGCGCCGGTATCGGTGATGCGTACAATCTTACCCAGATCGCTCGAAAGGTCTTGAGCTTTATCGCGATATTTATAGCCATCGCCTAGGGTGACGATGAGGGTTTTATCCGGCATAAACAACAATCTGCCGCCAAAGTGGGCTTGGGTCTGCCGCTCTGGCACCGCGTCAAAAACCGGCTCGACATTGGTCAGCGCTTTGCCGTCAAACTTGCCGCGCACCACGGCCGTATGGTTCGACGACTTCGTCCCTTTTGCGAAGGACAAATAGACCAAGCCATTTGTCGTAAAATCAGGGTGCAGCGCCACGTCAAACAGCCCACCTTGGCCGTCATTCAAGACAGCGGGCACACCGGTGATCGGGGCTTCAACCAATTTGCCATCACGGATAACGCGCAAGTTTCCATCGCGTTCTGTCACCAGCATGGAGCCATCCGGCAGGATCGCCGCGCCCCAAGGATAAGCCAGACCAGCGGCAATTTCGGTGACCTTTATGGTCTGCGCCGATGCGGCCACAGGGGCTTGCGATTCGGCTGCCGGTGCGCAAGACGCGGCCAGAATGAAGGCGGAGGCGAGTAGGAAACGGACAGGTTGATTCTTCATAACGCCTCTTTAAACTGACTTAGGCCACCGGAGGAAGAGCATTAGCCTTTCTTTGCCTTTTGCGGACGGACTAATTTTAAGTCCAAAGCTTCTTCAGGCGTTAGGCTAACCAAACTGACCACAGTGCAGTTCGAAGTTTCTCTGGATAAATCGTAGAAAATCAAAGTAGTGCCGGCCTCGATACCGTTGCTGTGTCCAGCCGATCTAAACGACTTGGCATCGCGTGGGTCGCCACCGCCGCGGCAAATCATTTCGCCCCGAAACCAAGTGCTGCGGGGGGTTTCCAAATAGATGACCCGATCACTATCCTCTTCCCGCCGCACGACAAAGTTGCGGACCTGTCGTGAAACCATAATCCGGGCACTGGGACGGCCTGCATAGGGGTCAACCACAGCTGGTTTGGCATCAGCGGGATTGGCCGCAG
>NZ_JBIIYV010000044.1:0-25610 GCF_044346625.1 Aquidulcibacter sp.
AACCCAATCCTAAACCAGAATGATCAATGACCAACCGCCAATCCCCCCACGCCGCCAGCTATGTGACGAGCGCTGCGCAGGGGGATTAGCTGTCACCGCGTGTTACACCACCAAATGGGACGTGATCTTCTGGAAAGTCGTTGTACGTAAGAAACATGTTATAACTACTGTTAGAACTTATGTTTATCTCTAAGGTAAACCTCTAAGGTTTCTAAGTACGTAGTCTACTGTTAGAGAATACCTGCGCGACCCCGGGCGATGCCCCTCCACAGAACCTGCAGGTCCCCTCCTGGTTCACGAGCGGGGCCGAAAGCCATAAGCCCCAGAGATGCCCGCTGAGTCCCCTGTTCGGTTGCTGTGCTAGGGTGATTAGGGTTTACCCCCTGAACGCCGCCAGTGACTCTCTGTGAGTCACCGTGGGGGTGCTCCTAGGTCGAGGGTGGGTGCGATTCGCCGATGATACCCCAATGGGAGTCCTCTAGGTGCCCCACAGAGCCGCCTAGAGCGGTTTCCCATGAATCGCTAAGGGAGCGGTGAGCGGGAAGGTCCTCAACGGGTTTCTGTAGGCCTCAAAGCCGCAAGCCACAGAGAGTCCCACTGAGTCCCATGTTGGGTTGCTGGGCTGGGGTGATTAGGGTTTGCCCCCTGAGCCCCGACAGTGACTCCCTCTGAGTCACCAAGAGGGTGCTCTATGGAGGGCCGTGGGTTCGATCTGACGATCTTCGGCTACTCGGTGCGCTCCAGAGAGGTTGCCTGTTTATGCAAACCGAGACCAAGCAATCCTGACCTAGCCCCTATTTGGGTGGTTGAGGCACGATCCACCCATGTGCACCCTAGTGATTCTCTTGCGGAACTTAGGTTCTTACGATTGAGAGGTGACCTCTCAGCATCGGGACATATAGCAGTGGATCATTGAGCCAATCATATAGATCAACTCCAACGTCTAGTCTGAGCTTATATATATGATATCTCTATGTTTATTGATCATGTATGTGCGATGAGGGGTGGTCTCCGAGCGAAGCGACAACAGCAGGTCCTGATAAAGTTCAGTAGCTGGTACTTGCGATCTGGGAATCCTCCCTACGTAAGTTCTTACTGTTAGTTCTTACTGTTAGTTCTTACTGTTAGTTCTTACTGTTAGTTCTTACTGTTAGTTCTTACTGTTAGTTCTTACTGTTAGTTCTTACTGTTAGTTCATACTGTTAGTTCATACTGTAAGTTCTCTGCGAGAACTACGTCTAAGGTAAACTCTAAGATAACCTAACGCGACCCGGCAGTCCCCCGGCGATCAACCCGCAGTCCCACCCCCAGTCCAAATGCTGTAAGCCACAGAGAGACTCACTGAGTCCCCTGTCTGGATGCTGGGCTAGGGTGATTAGGGTTTACCCCCTGAACGCCGCCAGTGAGTCTCTGTGAGTCACCGAAGGGGTGCTCTAGGGTGGAGGGTAGGTGCGATTCGCCGATGGTCCCCGTTAGGAGGCCTCTCGGTGCCCCAGAGAGCCGCCCAGAGTAGTTTCCCATGAGCGGGTTGGCGGACGGGTGCCCAGTTGGCTTCTGCGGGGCTTAAAGCCGCAAGCCCCATAGAGCCCCGCTGAGTCCCTAGTTGGGTTGCCGGGCTAGGGTGATTAGGGTTTGCCCACGGAACGCCGTCAGTGACTCGCCCTGAGTCACTTAGGGCATGGTCGGACGCGACACAGATGACAAACAAAGCAGGGCAATACTTTGGCCAAGCCCACGGTGAATAGACACATTCAGAGTTTGGAGAGGGCTTCGATTGTGTGGCTCGTGATTACCCAAAGATTCTGCAACGTTTTGAGGATGCTCTCGTCTTCAAAGGGCTGACCTTTATTGAAGCGTATATCAAAGGTCGCGCGCGGATCGCCGTAGAGTTTCGCGCCCATGCCATTGGAGAGGCCGATGGCCCCGGCTTGATTTCCGTATGGTACCACAAGGGTCATATTCTCGAAGCCGCCCCCAGTGGGGTGGCCAGCAGCGTCAAGGATTTCCAGCTTTTGGATTTCCATGACGGCATTGGTTGCAATCAGGACATGGTGCTTGTCGGCAATGTCAAGCTTGTGGACGCCGTAGAGGTCATTCCCGCCAGCCTCGAAAGGCTTTATTTCATCAAGAATGAACTTGATGACTGCCGCGCTGGGGAGGGAGGTTGCTTTTTGTCCATTGAGGGAAGCTTCCGTATTCTGCCTTGTGTCTCCGAAAGGGAACTTAGTCCATCTGTTGACGGTCCCGCCATTGGCCTCGACGAGGGCACAGTAAGCGTGGTCTAGGGCTGTGCGGAGATTATGGATTGCGTCCCCCACAATGGTAGGAGTATGCCGAGGAATGCGCCCGCCAAGGGATCGTTTCTTCCATCTATTGGGATTGGGTTCCGGCCGGAGGGCTTTAACGTTTTCCATCACGTAGGCCCTGACAATCGCTTCTAATTGCTCGATGTGATGGTTGGCCCGTTCTATCTTTAGAACCGCACCGCGAAAGTCTTGGCGAGTAATCATGATAGGCACCGATCAGAACAAAGAGGACGAGGTGCTAAAGCGCATGCTGAGCACCCGACCTAGTCCACATAAACCAGCGAAAGAGTCGAGTCCAAAGGGCAAGCCGAAGGACAAGCAGCCCGATTAGCGGCGCTTCTTGTCTGGAATGAACTCGAAAGTCAGTTGGGGTGGGCCGACTTTCTTAGGCAGCGAGTTGACCAGCCCGTCGACGGGTCAGGCGACGTCCGGCGATGAAGAATGGTTTTGCCTCAGTCACGTCAGAGCTCAATTGAAAGCGCGTGGACCGCAGTTTCCCCCCAGAGGGTCCGGGCCAGCTCCAGCACTACCGAAGCGGCCCCTCTGCAAATCCTCAGGAGCTCCTTACGTGGCACTCAGAGGCATTCGCTGCTTACCCTTTGAGTGCCGCCCTAGGGAAGGGGTTCGGAAAGCGGTAGTTGCGCGGCATTGGCAGGCCCTCGGCCCATGCTGCCAGCCATCGTTCCTCGGTCCGCGATACCGCTGCATCGAACTCTTCCAAGGTCTTGTTCGTCTCGCTCTGTGTCGGTCTTTTCATGCCCATCTCCTAGCTTCACGAGGCTATCCTCAGTGCCCTAGCTAGAGGCTATCAGCCCCCCGCTCCTCAATCCAGCCACACAGAGGGGTAGTCACCCTAGCGGGGCCAATGGAGTCAGCAGGTTAGTCTGACGGGATGTCTGACTGGGGTATACCCTAACAAGACACACACATAGGACGCCCTGAGCGTCTGAATAGGATTGACTTTTGATTTATCGGACACTAGGTGGCTGAGGTCTAGACTCTATTCGGACAGGAGACCGGGATGATTGGCAAGACTTACGGATATGCAAGGGCGTCCTCTGAAGACCAAGATTGCGCCTTGCAGGAAGCACGACTTCGGGACGCAGGGTGTGACATCGTGCGCTCCGAGAAGCGGACAGGGACGTCGCTTGCGGGGCGGGACGAACTGGCCACGTTGCTAGAGTTCATGCGGGAAGGGGATACCCTAGTTGTCACTCGGGTGGACCGCTTGGCAAGGTCGCTATCGGATCTCCTAACCATAGTGAATACCTTGGAGGCCCAAGGAGTTAAGCTGAGATCCACTGAGCAACCTGTCGACACTTCCAGTCCCGCAGGCAGGGCCTTCCTTCAGATGCTCGGGGTGTTTGCCGAGTTCGAAACCGCGCTCCGCCGGGAGCGTCAAATGGAGGGGATCGCCAAGGCAAAGTCTGAGGGCCGCTATCGGGGTCGCAGACCGTCGGTGCCTGTCGAGGAAGTTAGGGCGCTTTCTGCAAAGGGCTTTGGGCCCACCGCTATAGCCAAGCAGTTGGGCATCGCACGATCATCGGTCTACGAAGCGTTACCTTAGCAGTCAGAACGCAAAGTATTGAGTGCGCCTTCTCTTTGCCCTGCTTAGTTTTACCTACTTCTGTGACTTGGTACTAAATTGGACACCGGAAAGTCAGAGTTACCGAGATTTAACACTTGGGGTTCAAACTTGACAAAATGGCCTTCTAGGTCGAAACACGCGTTAGGAGATAATTGATGATGGAAACAGATTCCTTAAACCGCACGCTTCGCGTGTTGGTAATAGAGACCGATGGCTACTTCGATGCTCAATGCTTGGAGTACAACATAGGTGTATCGGCTTCGTCGATTGAGGAGCTTAAGCGTCGCTTTGAAGACGTTGTTTACCTTGAGCAAAGTGAACCGGGATTCCTGCAGCTCGAAGCTGCGCCAGAGCATTTTCACGACTTATGGAATCAAGCTAGAGTAATCGAATCTAGCAGTGCTGACCGGGAATTACGCTTGGCGGCCTAATAACTGAGGCTTTGATGGCACATCCGTTTGGGGCGACCTCCGTCGCAAGTTACTTTGCGTGGGCGGCTCAAAACGGGTGCCAGTGTCAGTCCGGTTACGGTGGCCCAAATGGGTCGCCATTCGTCAAAATCACTGCTCCCAGCGGCAAATACGTATTTGTTGTCGCACACCAGCGAGAATACATGACCTCAACAGCCCTTTCTAGGTGCGACCAAAGATTGGGCATGAGTTCGCCATTTGAGCGGGTTTAACTCAATCGACTCCGCGCCATCCTCAATTTGAATTGCAGCCCTCAGGCAACTTGATAGCATCCACCACAGCCCTCCGGTTCTCCCTTGTGGGACCCTTGTAGTAAACCGAAGTGGTAACCCCCTTGTCCGGAGCGTGCCCGATGACGGCCTGCGCGTGTACCTTGATGCACCCGGCGTTTAATGCTGCCGTTAGAAACCAATGCCTGAAGCTGTGAAACACCAACGTTGAGTCTCTCCGCCCTGCTTCATTTGCCCCGAGTGATAGTGCCTTCCGATAGGCGGTGAACCTTTGGGAGAGCCCGTGGGTGCGCCGCCCTTGAACGGGTATTAAGCCCTCAATCAAGTATTCGTCCGGGCTTCTGTCTTTGGTCAAAGCAGCCACTAGCGAGGTTAGTTCCGAGTGTATCGGGATGCGCCGGATTGCCGCGCGTGTTTTTCCACCACGGATGCAAAGTTCATCGCCTTCAACATCGCTAACCTTTAGCCTTCCAATCTCCTCGAGGCGCGCACCTGTGAGAACTCCAAAGCGGATCGCTTGTGCCAAGCGTGGGCGGGCTGGGCCATTCCAAAGGGCGACTATCTCTTCATCTGAAGGTGCTCGCCTCTTCGCAGCCGGGTTTGATTTACCGGATCGGAGAACTCTCGACGCTTCCCGCCAAGGGTTATTGGATGCGTTAGGTTGTTCAGTTTCAACGGCCCACCCCCAGACCCCGCCAAGTGCCCGTGCATAGGAAGCCATGGTCCCAACAGTGAGGTCTCCACGGGCTTCCAACTCCTTTAGAAACCGTCGGGCTATCCGTGTTGAAACCCTGTCGTATCCGATTAGGGGCGGATTTGCGGGCTGCTCTCGGTACCACTCAAGGAAAACCTTTGAGGCTTTGCGTACCCTCGAGCGGTAGCTCTCTCCCCAACTATTGGCGCGGTCCCGGATTGCTTCCTCGGCCCAATCTGTCACGCTTCCATAAGCACTCTCTACGAACCGAGACGCAGGAGCGTCCCCTTCATAAACCGGGACTTGAGTGTCGCCCTCCCATGTTTCCCCGATTATCTGCCCCCGAAGCCTGTCAACTTCATCGGAGATTAGATCGTCGGCTTGGTCTCGAGTTGCCGGGACAGTCCAAAGGGCTCTAAATTCACGCGCCACTACCTCGCTTTCCGTCTCCCTCCCGCGACCCTTTAGGACCCCGTTAGAGTCCCTCCGAGCTAGCTCAATACGGTCCTTCAGCCTCGCGTAGGCTTGGGGGTGTAGCGTGCGCGCCGCAGGCTCATGAGATGTCCCAAGGGCCTCTTGTAAGTGGGTGTTCCCGCCAAACTGGTCGCGCACCGACGGGGGAATGATTATACGCACATAGTAGCGATTTCCCCGCTTCCATAAGCCTATTGGCAGTAATCTTCCAGTCGTTGTAGGTGACACTTTTGGGGCTTTCATAGGTGACAGTTCTACGCCTATCCCAATGAAATACAATGGATTCTTACTGTTAGGCGCGTAAAAGTACCGTCTCCCCCCGACCGCACCACCCCTTTCTGAGGGGAGATATTCCATCAAAGTCAGTGACTCAGATGTCTCGTATCTTTGGATGTGGGTGACAGTTTGGCGTTGAGTTTTTCCTAATGCCGTCTCTCGGGTAGCTTATGAATCGGTCTATCGTGGTTCTGCAGGGCTTTCAGTATTTGGCTGGTGTCGAAGTCCTAATTGCTTCAATCACAACGAGCCACCAGCTGCGCCCTGGCCATGTCAAAGTGCGAGCGTAACTGGCGCTGCGTACTCCTTTAGATTGACTTGACTGCTATTGCTTTGGACTTATACTATCTTTGATTGATAAGGGGCAAACACATTGGCGCTCACAAAAAAATTGAAAAATGAAGTACTTACGGTTTCGATGCTTCTTTTGCTTTCTTCGATTGTTGTCAGTTTCGGTGACGACTTTCTGCAGTCAACTCAAACCTGCACTGTGACCAAGTCAGTCTTGTCAGACGGGATGGAAGTTACGAAAAGCGACTGTCGGTCGCCTTGGCAATGGTGGGACTAGTCGAGCGGCTTTTGACACGTTTGAGAAAGAACCTCTCAGCATCGGGACAGATAACAGGGGACCAGAGAGCCAAGCATATTGATCAACTCAGTATCTAGGCTAATCATGTCTGTATGATATCTCTCTGTTTATCGATCATGTGTATGCGATGATTGGGGTCTCCGAGCGAAGCGGCAACCAGTAGGTCCTTCGTCAAAGTGGTTCATTGTTTGGCGTTCTGCCGCAACATGGGCGGGATCGCTCATGGCTGGCATCTCGACCTCGTCGAGCTTTGGGTTTGCGTTTGAATCGCTTCGACGCACCACTTACCGTAGCTAGCATAGACATCGCCGCCACATCGTGGCATAGCCGCGAACCTTTCGGGCTTAGGCCCCAGCGCTATCCCATCAACCCGCGTAATCCGCTTCCTTTTTAGGACATCATCATGCAAATCGTCGAAAAATCTGCTGAAGGCCTTAGCCGCGTCTATGGCGTCACCATTGCCGCCTCTCTCATTGCTACGCGCACCGATGCCAAGATCGCAGAATTGGCCCCTCAATTGAACATCAAGGGCTTCCGCAAAGGCAAAGTGCCCGTCGTTCATGTGAAGCGCATGTATGGCAAGTCCATTATGGGCGATTTGTTGAACGAGCTGGTGCAAGAAGGCATTGAAGGCACCGTGTCGAACAACGGCATCCGCGCTGCCAGCCAGCCAGACGTGACCAATTTGGGCAATCTCGGCGATGTGATGGACGGCAAGGCCGACCTGACCTTTGATGTTGAACTCGACATCATGCCAGACTTCACCCCTGCGGATATCCAGACCCTGTCGGTGACCCGCCCTGTGGCTGAAGCAACCGAAGCTGAAATCGAGGAAGCCTTGGCCGAGATCGCCAAGCAGTCGCAGTCCTTTGAAGTGAAGAAGGGCAAAGCGGCCAATGGCGATGCGGTTGTCTGCAACTTCGTGGGCAGATTGAACGGCGTTGAGTTTGACGGCGGCAAGGCCGATGGCTCCACCGTGGTTCTGGGCTCCAATACCTATATCCCAGGCTTTGAAGAGCAATTGGTCGGCGTGAAAGCTGGCGATGAAAAAGTCCTGAACGTGACTTTCCCCGCCGAATATGGCGTGGCGACTTTGGCCGGTCAGGCTGCGACCTTTGACGTCACCGTGGTTGAAGTCAAAAAGGCCGTTGAAACCAAGATTGACGATGAGTTGGCCAAGAATGTCGGCCTGTCTGACCTCGCGACCCTGAAGGACGCGATCAAGAAGAATATCGAAGATCAATTGGCACAATTGTCGCGCCAAAAAGCCAAGCGCTCGTTGTTGGACGCTTTGGACGCCACTCACAGCTTTGAGTTGCCCCCTAAAATGTTGGCAGCTGAATTTGAGGCCATCTGGGCGCAAGTGACCCAAGACAAGGCCGCTGGCAATGAAGATCCAGAAGATGCTGGCAAGTCGGAAGACGAGCTTAAGGCTGAATATACCAAGATTGCAGAGCGTCGCGTACGCTTGGGCCTCGTCTTGGCTGAGCTTGGCCGCGTCAATGGCGTGGAAGTGAAAGACGAAGAAGTCGGGCGCGCCATTCAAGCCGAAGCCTCGCGTTATCCCGGTCAAGAGCGCCAAGTCTATGAGTTCTTCCAAAAGAACCCCAATGCTGTGGCCAGCTTGCGCGCCCCCTTGTATGAAGAAAAGGTCGTCGACTTCGTTCTGCAATTGGCCAAGGTTACCGACGTGACGGTGACCCGCGCTGAACTTGAGAGCGAAGATGAAGTCGCTCCCGCGGCGGAAGCTAAGCCTGCCAAAAAGGCCCCAGCCAAGGCGAAGGCCAAGAAGGAAGCCGCTCCTGCTGAGGAGGCTCCAGTTGAAGCTGCGGCAGAAGAAAAGCCAGCACCAAAGAAGAAGGCTCCTGCTAAGAAAAAGGCTGACTAAGTCTTTCTCCGATTGCTCGAAATCAAGGCCCCGGTCATTTGATCGGGGCCTTTTTGTTTGGGCGGACGCACATACCAATATGTAGCCAGCGGCAAAGGCGTTTTGAGTGGAAACACCCCTTCACTGCCTTCGGCAGAGCTTTCCCGTAAACGGGGAAGCGGCAAGCGGAAGCAGTTGGGACGTGCCGCTTCCCCGTTCACGGGGTTTCGGCGTATACGCCGATGTGTCCCGAAGGGACTGAAGGGGTAGCTGCCCAAAATCACGTTCCACTCTGCGAGTAGACCGCCGATCAATCCTTCAAAAAGTAGGTAATAGTCGTCACCACCCGAACTTTTTTGTCGATCTGGCGGTCAGGTGGGCTGTCGGGGATTTCGACGGCTGGATTGACTTCGATCACGCCTTGATTGGCATTTTGGATGGCCCCGACTTTGGCCCCAGATTCTTTAGCGAATTTATCTGCCGCTTCGCGCGCGCGCTGGGTGGCTTCGGTAAGAAGGGCACCTTTGAGGTCATTCAGGCCTGTGAATTGGAAAGAAGGACCCGAAGATGAGCCATCATTGGCGAACACCACGCCTTCTTTCAATAGATCGCCACTATTGCGCGATGCTTCGGCCAGCTTGTCGACTTCGGTGGTTTTTACCATCAAGTTCTCGGTCAAAATATAGCGTGGGCCGTTCAGCCCGCCGTTGGAATAGGCGTTGGCCAGCTTGTCTTCGACGCGAATGTTTTGCACTTGATAGGCGGTGGCTGGAAAGCCGCGCGCCGTTAGAAACGCCTTCACCGCAGCTTCAGACGTGGTCAGCGCTTGGCGCGCTTCTTCCAAGGAATCACCTGTAGCCACAAAGCTGATCGACCAAAAACCGAGGTCGGCCTTGACGGGGCGCTCTGAAAGACCTTTGACTGTGACCGTGCGAAAGCCCAACCGTGAATGCACGAGGGATTGCCCGGCTGAGAAGCCTGCAAAGGCAATCCCCAACGCCAAAATGCCCGCCGCAGCTAAAAGATTTGTCCGTTCTACCATGATAAAGCCCTCCACACCCGCTACTAGGCCACGCATGCGCCCCGGGTGCAACCGCACGTCCCTGAGGCTTGCTTTGGGCTTGGTTTATGGCGCGTTTAGGGCGGAAGCGCGGAAGAAACGCGCCAAAGCCCCCATTTACGCGTTTGCCTGTTTCTCTTTCTGCAAGGCTGCTTAAATGAATGCGCTTTGGGTGCCATTGGCCTTGGTGGCAGGCTTCCTTCAGATCCTACGCAATGCCGCTCAGCGCAGTCTGTCGGATCGGGCTGGACCTTGGGGGGCGACCTTGGTGCGCTTTCTTTATGGTTTACCTTTCGCTTGTTTGTTTCTCGGCCTTGTATGGTGGTTGGCCCCGCCTTCGACCCTTAAGATCGGGTCTGATTTCTGGTTCGCCGCACCGCTCGGGGCCACCGCACAAGTGTGCGCGACAGCTGCTTTGATCCAAGCGATGCGCGCCTCTAGCTTTGGCCTTGGGTCTACTTTCCAACATATGAGCCTGCCTTTGGCCGCTGTGGTTGGCGTGCTGTTTCTGGGCGACCGGCTAAGCGTGTGGGGCTGGCTCGGCATTTGGGGCGCGACGGCAGGCCTATTGCTCGCATCCTGGCCGACCAAGGGGATCGCTGGGGGGATTGCAGGCTTTAAAGCTGGCTTCTTCGGGCTGGCCTCTGGGGCGTGCTTTGCCGTCTCGGCCAATTGCTACCGCTTGTGCGGCCTGGCGATTGATCCAAGCGCGCCATTCTTTTCGGCAACTTTCACCCTTGTTTGTGTGCAAGCCCTGCAGAGCCTTGTTTTGGGGGGAATCTTATTGGTGTTTGACCGCCGCGCCTTAGCCGCACTGGCCGCGGATGGGCGGGCGTCTTGGTCTGCTGGTTTTATGGGGGCCGCCGCTTCTGCCTGCTGGTTTGCCGCATTGACCCTCGCACCGGCTGCTTTGGTGCGGGCCCTAAACGCCTTGGTTGAGGCACCGGCGGCAACGCTCTTGGGCTGGATACGCTTTAAAGAAACCATCGACCTACGACGGGCAATAGGCTCTGCCTTGATTGTCGCTGGCGTGGTGGTTTGCGTCTTGGGGCAATTATCGGCGTCTTAGGCAGACCGACGCGCCGCTTCCAGAAAGGCTGATGCCGCCAAGGCCATGCCATTGTGAACAGATCGGACGAGCTCGGCGGACGAAAAGGGTTTAGGCAAAGCCACATCGGCCCCGGCCTCCAAGGTCTTCAGCCAAGCGCGGCGGGCTACGTCGCTGTCGCCCTTATCGGAAAATGCGATAATGGCGACACCGGGAAAAACCTCGCGCATCAAAGCGACTAGTTCTGCGCCATCCTCATTCGTTACGTCCACTTGCGTCACAACAGCATCCAGATCGAGCACATCGATATGGTCAAGCGCCTCGTCTAAACTGGCCCCGCAGGTCACGCGAAAATCATGCTCTTTTAGCCCGGCTTCGCAGATTTTGCGCAACGTCCGACTGGGCTCAACCACCAGCACATGTGGACGTCGTGTGCCCGATTGTAATCGCTCTGCGACTTCCCCCAAAAGACCTTGCAAGCGTTCTTGCGAGAAGGGCTTTTGCAAAAGAAATTCAGCGCCATCCGCCTTGGCGCGCTCTAACAAGGTTGAAGCAGAATTCCTGCCACCCCCGGCGCTGATCGCGGCAATCGTCACGTCTGGCGCGGCCTGACGAATTTTAGCGATCGTACTGCCATCGGTAGAATCTGGCAGCATCAGGTCGGAAATGACAAGCTCAACGGGTTCATCTGCCAAAACAGTCAGGCCAGAATGGAGATCCAATGCAATCAAAGCAACCCAGCCTGTTCGCGTGATCATTTGGGAGATCACGCGCGCCTGTATCATGCTGTCTTCGATCAACAGGCAGGTGTAGTTAGACAAAATCCACCCCTTAGCATTAGGCAAGCATGTTTAGGCGCGATGCATTAACGTAGTACGAACACAATTATTTGCCGCCTGCTTGGATCTAAACCTGCAGGCTATTTGGCCTGTTGTGGCGCAGTTTTCTGTGTCGATTTTTCTGGTGTCTCGGCAATTGGACGGTTTAGAGCAGCCATTTGCTTAGCTAAGCGAAAGCCATCCTTGGCCAGTTTAGCTTCTTGCGCGCTGCGATCGGTTGGACAGGTGGCGGCACCTTGCCCAAAGGCTTGAAAGCCCGCGTTAAATGAATCCACCAAGGGGTCTCGCAAAGCGCTTTCATCGGGGGCTTCGAGGTCGAGCAAGGTGGACATGCGTGACCGATAGGTTTGATCCTGGCGACCCGAACACGACACACGCAGCGCATGAAGGGAGCCCAGAACGCGGGCTAAGCGCGTTAGATCAGCACGCTTTGTTGGATTAACTGGCCTTGCGCGGCGCTGATTATCAGGCACAATTGCCTGGCCATCGGGGACGGTACCGCTGTAGCCAACGTCTTCGGACTCAAGGCCTTCTGCATTGCGTAAAGCTTTGCGCGGCTTTTGCGGCACAAGGCGATAGGGAGTGGCCCCACCCGCGTCTTGACTGAAATCGGGGTTCCACTCTGATGGTGTATCTTGGGGGATATCAATCGGCGCGTCCTCAACCATGGCTGCGGGCTCACGCCTTGACGTTTCTAACGGAGCACCTGGAACCTCGTAAGTCTCCAGCGTGGGGGTTGGGCCACGATCCTGCGGCTCTTGAATGGCGGTCTGCGCCACGCTCAACGCAGCCCCGCAGGCTGCGAAGGTCGCAATCGCACTCGCCATCCAGATACGTGATTTCATACCCCTAAACGCCCCTGTTTCGGGGGTTAGGTCAAGCAGGAGAGCTTGCTTGCAAGCGTGCAACCCGCGCAATCGATTCATGAGCTTCTGCCATGATCGACTCGATGATCTCCTTGCAAGACAGAATATCGTGTACGCCGCCAGCCGATTGACCCATTGCAAAACAGGATTTGTCAGCTTCTAAGCCCTCAGTCTGCCCGCCAATGCCGCCCATGGCACCAGCCTGCATGCTGATCATGGCTTGATGCGGGAAAGTTTTAATGTCGCCAGGGCGGCTTTCCCAATCTTGTACCCATGCATTGTCTTTCACGCGCATCGGCTTGCCAGAGTAGGAACGGGTCCGCACGGTGTCGGTGTCTTTGGCCGCGACCACCGCATCCTTATACATTTGACCGGCGTGGGCTTCTTTCGACGCAATAAAGCGCGTGCCCATCCAGACAGCTTGAGCGCCAAGTGTGAGCGCTGCAGCAAGGCCTCGTCCGTCATAGAGACCCCCGGCCGCAACAACGGGGATGGTCACCCGCTCGACAGCTTGGGCCACCAGCGGCAAGGTGCCGACAAGGCCTGTATGCCCGCCACCTTCAGAGCCTTGGCAGATGACAGCATCACAGCCAGCGGCTTGAGCTTTTTCCGCATGGCTAACAGCGCCACCGACCACCATGGCTTTGAGGCCTGCGCCATGGAGCTTCTCGATGATCGCAGAAGGAACCCCAAGGCCTGCGATAAAGGCGGTTGCGCCTTCAGCAATGATGATGTCGACCGAGGCTTCAAGGCTACCTGGAACAGCGGCGAGCAGATCGACGCCAAAAGGTCTGTCGGTCAAGGCGCGGACTTTGCGCATTTCGTCGCGGATTTCATCGGGTGAACGCCCGGCCATGCCGAGGCAGCCGTAACCCCCGGCCTCAGAAACAGCAGCACAGACTTCAGCATAGGCTACCCCGCCCATGCCAGCCAGCATGATCGGATGTTCAATGCCCAATAGATCGCAAATTGGTGTTCGTAAGCTCATGGCGCACTCCCTTGTTTTTGCGCCACGTTAAAGCCTTTGCCCTGATGCGCAATCCCTCCGCCTGTCCGTCAGCGTCATGCAGGGCGATAGCGGTGGCAAGTGGTCTCATGGTCGATCACAAGGCCCGCTGCCTGCAAATAGGCGTAACAGATGACAGGGCCACAGAACTTAAAGCCCCGGGCTTTGAGCTTGCGCGCCAACTCTTCCGACTCCGCGGTCTTTGTAGGTCCATCGCGAAACGACAGGGGATGGTTGTGAATCGGTTTGCCGCCGACAACCGACCAGATAAAGTCGGTAAAACCACCTTCTTCCTGCTGAATGGTCTGGAAAAGGCGTGCGGACTCAATGGTGGCAATTATTTTCGCGCGTGCCCGCACAATGCCGGGATTGGCCATCAAACGCTCAATATCATCCGGTGCAAAGGCCGCGACTTTGTCGGGGTCAAAGCCCAGAAAAGCCTCGCGAAAGGCAGCACGCTTGCGCAAAATTGTGATCCACGACAGTCCGGCTTGAAAGCCCTCCAAGCACAAAAGCTCCCAAAGCTCGCGGGCGTCGTGCACGGGCACGCCCCATTCTTCATCATGATAGGCGACATAGAGCGGGTCTGATTCGAGGACCCAGCCGCATCTTGGTTTGCTCATCTTGGCCCCCGCCGCTTTCGTTTGGGCCCCGTGCCCGTGATTGCCAAGAATGTGCCAAGAAACAAAGGAGGGTCAAGCGGCTTAAGGCGAGATATCTCGCCACCGGCAGCGGATGTCACTCTCGTCCTTAAATTGACTAAAACTGTGTCCACATGGACCAGAACGCGTCCAACCGCCTTTAGCGGCTTCCCGTGTGAACGGAAGCTGGTTAAAGATGTGTTGGGGAAGGGCATACGGCCCGGAGTTTACATCGTGAAGCACTCGCCATTTCGAATTCTGCTTGTTGTGCCAACCTTGCTTGTGGCTTTGGCTGCCTGTCAATCCATGCCCGGCAGCAATGCCAAGAAGGCACCGGCCTATGTCGAACGGCCTGTCGACTTGCTTTACAATAATGCGCGCGATGAACTCAGCAAAAAGAATTATACCGAGGCCGTGACAGGCTTTGAAGAAGTTGACCGCCAGCACCCCTATTCGGAATGGGCGCGGCGCGCTTTGTTGATGACAGCCTATGCCAATTATCAACAGAACAAATATGAAGATGCGATTGCAGGGGCCCAGCGCTTTGCGTCCCTCTATCCCGGTAATGATAGCGCGGTTTATGCCTATTATTTGATCGCCATCTGCTATTTCGAGCAGATTGTCGACGTGGGCCGCGATCAGCGCATGACGGAATTGGCCTTGGCTGCCCTGAACGACGTCGTCCAGCGCTATCCCCAAAGCGAATATGCCCGCGACGCCCGCTTGAAGATTGACATGACCCAAGACCAGTTGGCTGGCAAGGAAATGGAAATCGGGCGTTATTATTTGCGCGATGGCCAGCAATTGGCCGCTTTGGGTCGGTTCCGTCGCGTGATCGACCTGTATCAAACCACGACTCACGTGCCAGAAGCTCTGCACCGTTTGGTCGAGACCAATCTGTCGATGGGCCTAGTTGAAGAGGCCACGAAAGTTGGGGCGGTGCTTGGTTACAATTACCCAGGCTCGGAGTGGTATGAAGCCAGCTATAAATTACTGACGGCAAAGGGTTTGACGCCTGAAGGCAAGCCGGAGAGGCGCGGTCTGTTCCAGCGCATCGCTAAGCCAAAGCGTGGCCTCGAGCGCGCACCTGAGCCACCGCAAACATCGGCCCCGCAAGCGAGCAAATGAGACTGCTTAGCCCGCGTTGGACGTCCGTAAAACACGCCGGGAGGCAAGACCGACTGGGTGGCCCATGCTGATTGCCTTGTCTATCCGCGATGTGGTTCTGATCGAAACCTTAGACCTCGATATAGAGCCGGGTTTCACCGCTCTGACGGGCGAGACTGGTGCCGGAAAATCCATTCTGTTGGATGCTTTAGGCTTGGCGTTGGGCGAGCGCGCAGACCGGGGTTTGGTGCGGCATGGCGCGGAACGCGCGCAAGCCAGCGCCATTTTTGAAATTGGTGACCTGCATCCTGCTATCGCGCTACTCGAAGAATTGGACCTGCCCGAGCCCGAAGATGGAAGGATCGTGTTGCGCCGCTCGATCAGTCTCGACGGGAAAAGCCGCGCTTATGTGAATGACGGGCCAGCTTCGGTCAGTGCATTACGCAGATTGGGCGCGTGTCTGTTGGAAATTCATGGGCAACATGCTTCAGTCGGCCTGATGGACCCTTCAACCCACCGCGACCTATTGGACATATTTGCCAAAGCCGCGCCGCTCAAAGCCCAAGTGGGTGAGGCTTGGCGCACGCTGGACGCGGCCCGGTCTGAGTTGGAAGACGCCGAAATGCGCGCCCGCCGGGCCTCGACAGACCGCGATTATTTGGCCCATGTGCTTGGCGAATTACAAAGGCTTGGGCCAAAGGCGGGCGAAGAAGCGGCTTTAGACGCGGAACGGCGCGCCCTAATGGGCTCTGAAAAGGCCGCAACCGCCTTAAAGGACGCGACTGATGCTCTATCGGATGGCAAAGCTGAGCAACGCATGGCCGCCGCCTCTCGGGCGCTGTCGCGCGTTGGTAAGCCCGAAGGTGAGGGGGCTGATGCCCTGTCCAAGGCAGTGGATCAAGCCGCAGCCTCACTCGAACGCGCACTGAGCGAATTGTCCGATGCCCAGGGCTGGATGGCGCGCGCTGGCGACGCCTTGGATGGTGACCCCAGTCGTCTCGATCATTTGGAAGAGCGCTTGTTTGCCTTGCGCGCTGCGGCTCGCAAGCATGGTGTGACTGTTGAAGCTTTGCCAGATGTCCTCAAGCGGGCGGAACAAAACCTTGCCAATATTGATCACGCCGATGAGGCCATTCAAGCAGCTAAAGCGGCCTTAGCCAAAGCTCAAATAGCTTATGATCAGGCCGCAACGGCACTATCCGCGCGCCGCCACACCGCAGCCGCAGCGCTAGACAAGGCCGTGGAGCTGGAGCTGCCACCGCTTAAACTCGAAAAAGCGCGCTTCCGTAGCCGTGTGGATAGTGATGCTGCCCGGCCAACCAAGGATGGGATTGATCGGGTGACGTTTGAAATCGCCGCCAATCCAGGCGCTGGCTTTGGGGCCTTGTCAGAGATTGCCTCAGGGGGCGAGTTATCGCGTCTGTCGCTCGCGCTGAAGCTGGTTCTGTCCACCGATGGCGGCACACTCGCCTTGGTGTTTGATGAAGTGGATCAAGGCATTGGTGGCGCAACCGCTGATGCGGTTGGCCGCCGGCTGGCGCGCTTGTCCCAGACCGCCCAGATCTTGTGCGTGACCCACAGTCCGCAAGTTGCGGCGCGCGCGCGCCGTCACTGGCGGATTGAAAAGCGGGTGGAAAACGGCATCACGCGCACAGGCGTGAGCACGCTTCCCGATGCGGCACGCGAAGAAGAGCTGGCGCGCATGTTGTCTGGCGCTGAGATAACAGCAGAAGCCCGCGCAGCAGCCCGCGCCTTGGTTGCCGCTAGTCAGGACTGAGCCGCCTGAATTTGGGTGTGGAAAGGCCGACGGGAAGTCTCTAGTTCAGGCTTCACCTGAGGCGAGCTTAGCGTTAGTTTCTGGGCCATGGATATCACGAAGCTTCCAGTCGATTCGCTCACTAAAGAACAAGCTGCTCAAGAGCTGGAGCGGCTTGCCCGCGAGATTAGTGAGAACCGGCGCGCCTACTTCGAAGAAGACGCCCCCACGCTTTCCGATGCCGAATATGACGCGCTGGAGCGGCGCAATCGCCTGATCGAGCAACGCTTTCCAGCCTTGGTGCGTGCCGATAGCCCCTCGAAGAGCGTTGGTAGTGCGGCTTCAACTAAATTCTCGAAGATCACCCATCAAGTGGCCATGCTGTCGCTCGATAATGCCTTTAATGACGGCGATGTCGCCGACTTTCTGGGGCGGGCGCAGCGCTTTTTGGGGTTTGAGGATCAGAGTGCCTTGGCCTGTTCGGCAGAGCCCAAGATTGACGGCCTGTCCCTGTCGGTGCGCTATGAGAAGGGCCAGTTGAAGCATGCTGTCACCCGTGGCGATGGGAAAGAGGGCGAGGATGTTACCGCCAACGTGCTGTCCATTGGCGATATTCCCAAGCAGTTAGCAGGCGAGGGCTGGCCTGAAATCTTGGAAGTGCGCGGCGAGGTGTATCTAAGTCATGCGGCGTTTGAAACTCTAAACCAAGCCCAGACAGAAGCGGGTTTGCCACTTTATGCCAATCCAAGAAATGCGGCCGCCGGCAGCCTGCGCCAACTCGACCCAGCCATAACCGCCCAACGCCCTTTAAGCTTCTACGCCTATGCTTGGGGCGACGTGAGTAGCCCGTTTGCGACCACGCAAATGGAGGCCGTGGCCAGTTTCGCGCGCTGGGGCTTTAAGACCAATGCGGACATGAAGCTCTGCGCTGATACAGCGGGTTTGGTGGCGCATTATCAGGACTTAGGCCTACGTCGGGCAGAGTTGGGCTATGATATTGATGGGGTGGTTTATAAGGTCAATGACCTTGCCCTACAGGCGCGTTTGGGCATTGTGACGCGCTTTCCAAGGTGGGCGATTGCCCACAAATTCCCGCCAGAGCGCGCGATCACCATTCTCGATGCCATTGATATTCAAGTGGGCCGCACGGGTGCACTTACCCCCGTTGCGCGCGTGCGGCCCGTCACCGTGGGCGGCGTCGTGGTTTCCAATGCGACCTTGCATAATGAGGACTTCATTGCAGGCATTGTGCTCGACCGGGTGACAGGTCTGCCCGTGCGCGGTGGCAAAGATTTGCGGATTGGCGACCACATCGTCATCCAGCGGGCAGGGGACGTTATCCCTCAGATTGTCGATATTTTGGTGGATAAGCGTGAGGCAAGCAGTGAGCCGTTTGCTTTTCCCAAAGTGTGCCCGTGCCCATTGCAGACGCCGGCGATCCGGGGCGGCGATGATCAGGGCGGGGACCTTGATGTCGTACGTCGCTGCACCGGTGAATTTGCCTGCCCATTCCAGCGTCTGCGGCACTTGGAACTCTTCGTCAGCCGCAAGGCTTTTGACATCGACGGCCTCGGCCCGCGCCAATTGCAGGATTTTTTCGATTGGGGCCTCGTCAAAGAGCCTGCCGACATCTTTAAGCTCGCTGATCATCGCGCCCAACTGGAAGGCCGCGACGGCTATGGCCAAACCTCGCTAAACAATCTCTTCGCGGCCATCGACCAAAGGCGCGACATTGATTTGTCGCGCTTTATCTTTGGGCTGGGTGTTCGCCATGTGGGCGAGACGACCAGCGGCGTCCTGGCGCGCGCCTTTGGTTCCTGGACGGCCTTCAAAGCCGCAATTGATCTGGCGCAAGACCAGCGCGCTAATGAAGCTTATCGTCGATTAGAGGCCACCCATGGCCTTGGTCCGCGCGCGCTGGAGGCATTGCTGAACTGGGCGGCAGAGGCCGAAGCGCCGGCACAGGCGAGCCTGTTTGACGATGTCGCCGAAAACCTTGCCAAGCTCCGATTGTCGGAAGTGGCCATGCCTGCCCGCAAGGCTTTAATTGAGGTCTTTCCCGAGTGGGCAGGTTTGGTGACCACCCTGAAGTCAGCCGCAGCCGGGCGCCCCCAAGATGGCTACATCTCCTTAGCTGCGATTGATGGCATGGGCCCGGTCGCCTGTGACGCGCTTCTCGACTTCTTTGCGGAGCCCCATAATCGCGACGCCGTGAACCGCTTACTAGAACAAGTCCGCCCGCGAGACGCAGAGGCACCCGTTTCAGATAGCCCCGTGACCGGTCTCACCATCGTCTTTACCGGCAGCCTTGAAACCATGACCCGCGATGAGGCCAAGGCCCAAGCCATTCGGCTCGGAGCTAAAGTGGCGGGCAGTGTGTCTGCCAAGACAGATATTGTGGTGGCGGGCCCCGGCGCTGGCTCTAAACTCGCCAAAGCTAGCGAACTGGGTGTGCGGGTAATGACGGAAGCAGAGTGGGCTGTGTTTGTGAGCTGAAGGGCTGCAATTTGTCGTAAACCATTCGCATTGACGCGTTATGTCAAATTTAAATCCCACCTGAAAGAAGGCCGACCCTCCCCATGTCAACACGTTCCAATAGCTTTGCCGATCTAGCTTGTGAGTCATTGTCTCGACGTGGGTTTTTAACCGCTACAGCAGCTTTGCCGTCCTTGAGCTTGATGGCGAGTGAAGCGCAAGCGGCCCCTGCTGGCTTTAAAGCTGTGGCGGAGAACCGATTGGACACGGTGGTGGTGCCGGAAGGTTATGTCTGGCAGCCTTTGATTTCATGGGGCGAGCCTTTGTTTGAGGGCATGGCACCTTTGCAGCCCGAAAAGCGCGGCGCACCTTTCTCTTTCACGCGGGTCGAGCAAGAAAATCGCTTTGGCACTCATAATGATATGCTGGCCTTATTTCCTGCCAATTGGGCCTATCCTTGGCCGGAGGGCACGGTGACGCGGGCCATCATGTGCGTCAACCACGAAGCCGTTAGCCCCTTTATGGCGGCGCCTGGTAACGACGGTCAGCCGATCGATACAAACACCGAGGCGCTGGAAGCGCTTTATGCCTGCATGGGTGTGAGTGTGTTTGATGTGGCGCATGATCCCGCCAGCGGGGCTTGGTCAGTTGTGAAAGGCCCTGCCATTGGCGTCGGCCGTAACCGCCGCGTGACGCCTTTTAGCGAAGTGGTGTTTGACGGGTCCGCCGCCAATCATCCTTGGATCGCCAAAGCTGGTGCCATCGTCAATGAAGTCGAGAGCGCGCGCTCTGGTGCGCCTAAAGTCAACGGGGCTGTTAAGGCGGGCACCTTCCAAAACTGTGCCGGTGGCTTTACGCCGTGGGGCACCTATTTGACGGCGGAAGAGAATTTCAACAGTCAATTCTTCACGTCCAATAAGACCAGCCCCGCTTTGGTCGAAGCCCAAGCCGACGCCGCCTTTGCGGCGGACCAGTCCATCTACCGCTATGATAACTTTTGGCGCATCGGCGGGCCGGCCCAGTTTGACTTAAGCCGCAACCCACATGGCCCGTCGCTCTATGGCTGGATCGTGGAAATTGATCCCTATGATCCAGATTGGCGGCCACATAAGCACACCGCTCTTGGCCGCAAGGCCAATGAATGTGCAACGACCGTTTTGTCCAAGACCAATAAAGCCGTGGTCTATACGGGCGATGATAGCAATAATCAGTTCGTCTATAAGTTTGTGTCACGCGACCGCTTTGACCCAACCAATCGGATTGCTAACCGCTCGCTCCTGACCCATGGGACGCTTTATGCCGCGCGCCTTGAGGCTGATGGTTCAGGGCGCTGGATCGCTTTAACAGCCGCAGCAGCCAATCGCGCACCCCGTGGTCCAGGCGATACGCCCTTTGCCAATGATGGTGATGTGATGGTGCGTTGCCGCGAAGCCGCGCTGCGTCTGGGTGCCACCAAGATGGACCGACCTGAAGACGTTGAGAGCCCGACCGATGGCTCGTTCCGCGGCACGGGCACCGTGTTTGTCATGTGCACCGGCAATCTGTCGGACTCCGGGCGGGCTGGCAATGTCGCTAACCCAAGGCGGAAGACAGTCGCGGGTGATGGGCTTGAGCGCAATCACCAGGGCCATATTGTGCGGATCGAAGAAGCGCGCCAAGACCCGGCGGCTTTGACCTTTACGTGGGATATTTTCGCGGTGGCGGGTGATCCATCTGGCGAGGTGGCACCTGTGACCAATGCGGAAGGCGAAGTTGTCAATGTGTCTTCTTGGCACCTCGGTAAGCCCACGACCACGGGTGATCGCTTTTCCATGCCCGACAATATTACGTTTGATAATCGCAAGTTCTGCTGGATCAGCACCGACGGCACGCCCAGAACCTTTCCGTGTAATGATGGCGTCTATGTGATGCCGATGGTTGGCAAAGGTCCGCGCCCCGTAAAGCGCTTTTTGACCGTGCCGGTCGGGGCGGAATGCTGTGGCCCGTTACTGGCTTGGGACCAAAAGACCTTCTTCTGCGGCGTGCAACATGTGGGCGCGGAAAGCACGACAGGCCAAGATTATCGCGGTGAGCCCAATGGTCCCTATTCAAGCTTCCCAACGGGCGGCTGGCCGCGTGACGCTGTCATTTACGTCCGGCGGCGAGATGGCGGCACGGTTGGGACGTAAACCGCGCAACACCTGCGAATTTTTGCGTTTCTAACTGCTTTGTAACGTGCCAGACAGGTCGCAATCGTCCACGACTGAGAGATGGTCATGGACTGGGGTATTCCCCTGCAATCGGGACCGGGGGGGATATCAGCGCGAACGCGACTGATGACGCGTTTAGCCGGTGTCGCGGTTTGGCTTGCGCTTGGCTTTGCGCTCTTGTCCACACAGCCCCAGACATTGCCTTCACAGGAACCGATTGGAGTTGCCGCCGTTCGCCTTGAGCCGCTTCAGCGACCGGCTTTGGTTGTTCTGCCTCCCACTATTGTCCTGCCAAAACAGCCAGACGCCGCGTTGAAACAAACAAGTCCGGCAATTTCAAAAAGTACAGCCTCTCAGGCGCTCCCCAATAGCGCACCAAGCAAAAGTCTTGCCGCAGGCCGGTCTGGAACAAGCCCTTCTGGTTCAGGTGATAGAGTGCCAGCAGGGGCACCCGTTGCGATTGCCTCCGGACCCAGCCAACCCAGCTCCAGCGCAGGTGTTCCATTCCTTACGACCCAAAGTCAGGCCATCATCAAGGCGCAAGCTTGTGCCCAGATCGATCTCAAAGACCGCCCGCCCGATTGCCCGCCTAATGCGGAACTCAAGCGCCTCTTGCAAATTGCGCGCGGGCCGAAATACCGGCCTGAGAATGCCGAAGCTTTTTCGCGCAACGAATTACGCTGGCGCGACATTCCACCGCCTTGTCTGGAGGATGGGCAAAAAATCAAGATGACGGGGATGGGCGCGTGCGTGCGCTTTGGCATGACGCCGTCGCGCGTCCGCTCGCCTCAGGAAATCTGTGAAGCCAAAGGCCTTGGCGGCTGTGCGCCCGTCCCGTCCCAGGCGGCTGTTAATGCGGCTGTGAAGCAGGCTAAGGGGCAATGATGCCGCCGAACTTTCGCGGGCATTGCAGGGTTTGCAGACAAGGCGGCATGAATTAGGGTTCAAGCATGATCTCCATTGCCCCAGTCCTAACGACCCCAAATCTCACACTTCGTGGCCACACCGTTGAAGACTATGACGGCCTTGCCGCCATGTGGGCAGACCCGGAAGTGATCAAACATATCGGCGGGCGCGCCTCAACGGCACAAGAAGCTTGGTTCCGGCTCTTGCGTTATATGGGCCATTGGCCAGCCTTGGGCTATGGCTATTGGGCCGTGTGTGATCGGGAAAGCGGCCTTTACATTGGCGATGTTGGCCTCGCTGATCATAAGCGCGGGATGCACCCAGAGTTTGATGGCACGCCCGAAGCAGGCTGGGTGATTACGCCAGCCATGGCGGGCCGTGGCTTTGCGACCGAAGCGACCCAAGCGATCCTCGATTGGTATGAAGCCAGCTATGGCCGCGCGCGCACGGTCTGCATGATTGAATCGGTGCACGCGGGCTCAATCCGCGTCGCCAATAAATTGGGTTATGAGCGTTTTGCCGAAGTCACGATGTCGGCCGGGCCGGTTAGTTTGTTTCAGCGCTCTTGATCCAAGCCTCAACTGGGCCCTTCTGTAAGATCGTCAACGGATTGCCCTTGCGGTCCACTTTATTGCCCAAAGCCAAGCGCACCCAGCCTTCGGAAATGCAGTATTCCTCAACATTGGTCTTTTCCTCGCCCTTGAAGCGAATGCCAACGCCTTGGGCGAGGACCTCTTCATTATAATAGGGGCTGCGAGGATTGACGCTTAAGCGGTCGGGCAGGGCGGTGGGGCTGGTTTCATCGGTCATGCCCGCTGCTTAGCCTAATGCGGGCGCGAACCTCAAGGGGGCGGTGTAGTGGGTTAGGTTAGGATTGTTGCGAGCCGTGCCATTACTTCAGCAAGAATAAGGTCCGGCAGTTGATCAACCTTTCGGCCGCCGCGTTCGGCAATGTCTAACACACGCGGCTGATCGCATCGAATGATGCCAGTCGTCTGAATGCCGGCAATAGGGACAGCAAAGCCTAATCGCCGCGCGAAATTGCCGCCATTGGTAATGGGTA
Source organism: Aquidulcibacter sp. (assembly GCF_044346625.1). Taxonomy (GTDB): domain Bacteria; phylum Pseudomonadota; class Alphaproteobacteria; order Caulobacterales; family Aquidulcibacteraceae; genus Aquidulcibacter. The sequence goes on from NZ_JBIIYV010000044.1 coordinate 23,451, forward strand.
AGACGATCGGCAGCTTGGTTGCGAGATTGAAGGCCATTGGGGAAATGATCAGCACAGGCCTGCTCCCTCTTTGCTCGCGCCCCAGAGTTGGATCTAATGACACCAGATAGATGTCGCCTCGGTTCACAAAAGCTCTCCACCAATTGCTGGCGCATCCAGCCAGTCACGGTCTTCCTGTGAGGCACCGTCGTTGTAGTCGGATTGGGATAAGAGCTCTTCCAACGAGTATCGAATTGGTGTTGAGGCTTCGACTACCAATTTGGTGCCATCTAGCGTGACCCCAACACTTGAACCTGCTTGAAGTCGCATAACATCCAAAATGGCAGGCGGAACCGCGAGCATGACAGAGCCGCCAACTTTGCGGAGTTTTGTGGTGTGCATAAGTTCCAACCCCAATTGTTATATTTTAGGATAACATAAACGAGACTGTGGGGCAATTGCCAGAAATTTGTTGAAGCCACACCCCCCCCACTGCACCCAGCCTGATAGATACCCTTTACAAAACAGACTCACATAGCTAGTAACGCCGCTCTTGCTTGGACCGGCTGTGGAGAACCTTGGTGTTCTTCAGACGCGGGACGTTAAAAGCGCAGGGTTCATACCGCCGAAAAGGGTATGTCGCCTCTGATGGCGCGGTCATACGCGTCTTTGCTTCTTCGACCCCGTCAGATGGCCTTTCCAGCTAAAATTAAGTTTGCGCAGCCTGATGCGTCGCCGGTCAAAATGGCGTCGTAGCGGGCTTCGTTCGATGTTTGACATGCGGTCCTATCGTTTGGATGACCGCTTCGCGAGGGTAAATATGGCTCAACAGACCATCCGGATCAGGCTCAAAGCCTTCGACCACCGGGCGCTGGATCAGTCCGCCAAGGAGATCGTCTCCACGGCAAAGCGCACTGGCGCAATGGTACGAGGCCCTGTGCCTTTGCCAACGCGCATTGAACGTTTCACCGTAAACCGCTCGCCACACGTCGATAAGAAGTCGCGCGAGCAGTTTGAAATCCGCACGCACAAGCGCGTGCTCGACATCGTAGACCCAACACCACAAACCGTGGACGCGCTGATGAAGCTCGACCTCGCTGCCGGTGTTGACGTCCAAATTAGTCTGTAAGGGCGCCGGCTATGCGTACAGGATTGATCGCAAAGAAAATGGGCATGACCCGCGTGTTTGCTGCCGATGGCGCACACGTGCCTGTCACTGTCCTGGCTCTCGAAGGCTGCCAAGTGGTGGCCCAAAAGACCGACGACAAAGACGGCTACACAGCTTTGCAAGTGGGCGCTGGTGCTCGCAAGGCAAAGAACGTCACTCAGCCCATGCGTGGTCATTATGCCAAGGCCAGCGTTGAGCCTAAGGCGAAACTGCGCGAATTCCGCGTCAGCTCCGACAATCTGGTCGAAGTTGGCATGGAATTGACCGCTGACCACTTCTTGCCAGGCCAAAAGGTCGATGTCTCCGGCATCACCATCGGTCGCGGCTTTACTGGTGCGATGAAGCGCTGGAACTTCGGTGGTTTGCGCGCAACGCACGGTGTGTCTCTGTCGCACCGTTCGCACGGTTCGACCGGCCAACGCCAAGACCCAGGTAAGGTTTTCAAGGGCAAGAAGATGGCTGGACACTATGGTGTTGAGCGCGTCACCACCCAAAACCTCGTCATCGTTCGTACCGATGTAGAGCGTGGCTTGATCCTGATCCGTGGCGCTGTTCCAGGTGCTGAAGGTTCTTGGGTTGAAATCCGCGATGCGGTGAAGTCAGCAGCACCTGCTGACCTGCCAAAGCCAGCCGCTTTCCGTAAGCCAGGCGATCTGAAGATCGTTCAAGCTGAAGTCGAAGTTGCGGCTCCTGTCGAAACTCAAGAGGGAGCCGAATAATGAAACTCGACGTCCTGAAATTAGATGGCACAAAGGCTGGCTCGGTAGAGCTGGACGACGCTATCTTTGGTGTGGCACCTCGTGCCGACATCTTGCACCGCGTGGTGCGCTATCAGTTGGCCAAGCGCCGCGCTGGTACGCATGACACCCAAAATCGTGGCGATGTTTCGCGCACGCACTCCAAGTTCGGCAAGCAAAAGGGTTCTGGCGGCGCACGTCACGGTTCCCGCAACGCGCCGATCTTCCGGGGCGGTGGCGTGGCTCACGGCCCACACCCACGTTCGCATGCACATA
>NZ_JBIIYV010000045.1:0-24795 GCF_044346625.1 Aquidulcibacter sp.
AGGCTCCATCGTCGCTGCCATAGTTCCTAAAAAGAACACAGGTCCGAAGGAACCGACAACGATGGCTGTGACCTTCAGCCAGAACTTATGAAAAGCGTGGCTCACTTCCCCTCACCCGGTCGGCCATCGGGCGAGAATCGTGGCGGCGTCGAAATAGTCTCGCCAATAGGTAATGAGGCCATCTTTGACCTCAAACACACCGGTCACAGGTAATTCGACCCATTTATCTTTCAAACGATGAAGATCAAGCCGCTCTAAGAACACGATCCCACTACTGGCAGACTCCCGTAGGATTTTGAACTCATTCTCAAGGGTCGGCGAAAAGAAGGGCTCCAGCACGGCCCTTATGCCTTCCGGACCACTTACCTCGCCGATGGGCGGAGGATTGATGTAAACGCAGGTTGGAGAGACAAGAGCCAAGGCGGTGTCATAATCCAAGGGCTCCATCGCCTTGAGAAAGCTGCGGACAATTTCAATCGCTTGTGTGCTCGTGTCGGACATAATCTACTCCTTATCGGTGCGAACCTCAGCGTCAGCTTCATTGGCGCTGGGCGCAATTACGTCGCGGGTTATTGTGTTCGAGCTTGCGCAGCGGCGCGGAACATAGCCTCGGTCTCAGGGTCGGCAGGGAACAGCGTTTCTAAGCGCAATTCATCAGCCGTTATGTCTTGTGCGGTGCCAAACGTGGCCACAACCGCAAACATTGAGATTCTTAGGCCCTGTATGTCCATATTGAAGGGGATCACTGGCACGAGTGAGGCCTCAGCCGCCGACCACAGAACATGTGGGTCCTGATACGGAGCAAGTTCTTCCAGAACAGTTTTCATGTCGGCTCCGGCCAGAGCCTCAGCTTCGCGTTGGGCGCGCTGCCACATCAAGGGACCGACAGCTGCCCAATTGGTGACAAAGGGTCGAATGCCGTTTGGATGAAAGAACAAACGCAGCAGATTGCGCCCTTCCCCGCCGACCCGTGTCCAAATGTCGTCACCCAGCATCGAATTTAGCTGATCGAACGATTGATTGGATAATCGGACATTCCAAGCCCGATCCAACGCAATTGCCGGAAAGGGCTCATGTGCGGCCAACATCATACGAATAGCGGCCATAACTTGCCCCATTTGGGGATCATCCAATTCGCGGGTTTTAAAGATGGGTGCAAAGCCTGCCGCTGTCAGCCAGGCATTGCGGTCACGCAGGGGCACTTCCAAAGTCTCGCTCAATTGCAAGATCATGTTGCGACTGGGATTAGCGCGCCGTGATTCTAAAAAGCTTACATGGCGCTGGGACACGCCAGACATCAGGGCCAGATCTAATTGCGATAGGCGGCGCTTTTGTCGCCAGTCCCGCAGGAGTTTGGCGAAGTTGCCATCGGCTTCTGCCTGCCGGGTTTGAACCGCGATTGTCATGGAATATCTCCCGCCTACAGGCCAAACCTGACATGGCGGTGCAGTCAGTTCAATGACGTGAGAGGTAATTGTCTGATAGCAATAACCAGAGCAATTTATTGTCCATCTGGTTAGAGAGGTTTTTCATGACTGCAGGTTTGATTTGCTTGTTTGTCATTGACGGCCTCCGCTCAATTGCTACTGACATTGCCCTAAATGTCATACCCAACACCGCTCTGGCTGCCATCTATCTGATTGGTCTTTCCCAAAAGCGGAGCCCTGAAACGCTAACCAACCGTTGGGCCTTAAACATGAGACAGGAAAATTGATGGACGCGCTCAGAACCCCAGAAGACCGCTTTGAAAACTTGGCCAACTTTCCGTTTAAGCCGCACTACATCAGCGACCTTGCAGGCTATGAAGGCTTACGCATGGCTTATGTGGATGAGGGTGCGGCAGACGCGGAACGCATCTTCTTATGTCTCCATGGCCAACCGACATGGAGTTATCTCTACCGTAAAATGATCCCCGTATTTGTGGCTTCAAGTGGCCGTATCGTTGCGCCGGACCTTTTGGGCTTTGGACGATCGGATAAGCCAGAAGACGAAGACATCTATAGCTTTGATTTTCATCGAAACTTCCTGATAGCGCTTATCGAGCGACTTGATTTGCGCAATATCACTTTGGTGGTGCAAGACTGGGGCGGGCTGCTTGGCTTGACCCTGCCTATCGCGCCTATTGTGGCAGAGCGGATCACCCGCCTCATCATCATGAACACGACTTTGGCAACGGGCCACCCGCCCAGCGATGGATTTATGGCTTGGCGCGCCTATTCGGCTTCCCGGCCTGATTTGCCAGTGGGTGCCTTAATGCAACGTTCGACCCCGCATTTGAGTACTGCGGAAGTAGCGGCCTATGACGCGCCCTTCCCCGATGCGCGCTATAAAGCTGGCGTGCGGGCTTTTCCCAAGCGCGTCATGACCGACCCAGACATGGCTGGTGTTGACGTGTCTTTAGCCGCACGGACGTTTTGGGCCGAACAGTGGCAAGGTCAAAGCTTCATGGCTTGGGGCGCGGCTGACCCTGTGTTTGGCTTGGACATCATGAACGATATGCAGCAACTGATTAAAGGCTGCCCTGCCCCACTCATCATTCGCGATGGCGGTCATTTCCTTCAGGAATGGGGCACAGAGATCGCCGAAGCGGCCCTTAGGTCATTCGAAGCCACAGCCTAACAGAGCCACCAAACTGAAAAGACCGGCCACGCGCTGCGGCCGGTCTTCTCTGTCAGAAGAGATATGGATTTCTACTCGTCCAAGCGCCGCTTAAAAGTCTCTGGCAGGAAGAACAAGCCAACTACAGCGGTCAAACCTGCGATTAAGACTGGGTACCAGAGGCCGTAATAGATGTCCCCTGTTGCGGCCACCATGGCAAACGCCGTGGTAGGCAGGAAGCCACCAAACCAGCCATTGCCGATATGATAAGGCAAGGACATTGAGGTGTAGCGAATCCGGCTGGGGAAAATCTCAACCAACAAGGCAGCGATTGGCCCGTAAACAGCGGTGACCAAGAGCACCAGATAAACCAGAATGGCGATTACCATCGGCTTATTCATCGTGGCCGGATCAGCTTTGGAGGGATAGCCCGCCTTGGCTAATGCGGCTTTTACGCTGTCTTGATAGGCCGTAATTGCAGCCTTTTTGTCTGCCCCTGTGACGAGGTTCGGATCAGGTGCCACCAAGGTTTCGGTGCCAATTTTGATCGAAGCCACGGTGCCCGCAGGTGCGTCGACTTTGGAATAGCTAACCCCACTTTTTGCCAAAAAGGATTTGGCAATATCGCAGCTCTTGGCGTCGAACTTGTTCCGTCCGACAGGGTCAAACTGAACCGAACAATCGGCATCATTGACGACTACCGTGATCGGCGCACTGGCTTGTGCTTGGGCCAAAGCTGGGTTGGCGGCTTTGGTCAAAGCGTGAAACGTCGGGAAGTAGGTCAGGGCTGCCAAGGCACAACCAACCAGAATGATGGGCTTGCGGCCAATCTTGTCGGACAACCAGCCGAAAAAGACAAATCCAGGGGTCCCAATCATCAAAGCAATGGCGATCAGAATATTGGTGGTGGCCCCATCAACTTTCAGCATTTTTTCCAAGAAGAACAGAGCATAGAATTGGCCCGTGTACCAAACGACGGCTTGGCCAGCGACTGCCCCGAACAGGACGATAATAACCCACTTCAAATTGCCCCATTTCGCAAAAGCTTCGGTCAAGGGTGCCTTGGAGGTTTTGCCTTCGTCCTTCATTTTTTGATAAACTGGGCTCTCGTTGAGTTGCATGCGGATCCACATTGAGACAGCCAGCAAGATCATCGAGACGAGGAAAGGTACGCGCCATCCCCAAGCCTTGAAAACCTCTTCGCCAAGAAGCGTGCGGGTGCCAATCACGATCAAGAGGGCAGCAAACAGGCCCATCGTCGCGGTGGTCTGAATCCAGCTGGTATAGAGGCCGCGCTTTCCCTCAGGCGCATGTTCGGCGACATAGGTGGCAGCACCACCATATTCCCCGCCCATGGCCAGACCTTGCAGCAATCTTAGGCCAATCAAGATAATTGGGGCCGCGACGCCAATGGTGGCGTAGGAGGGCAACAGACCAACAGCGAACGTGGCCAGCCCCATCAAGCCCATGGTCACCAAGAACGTATTCTTGCGGCCAACCATGTCGCCGATACGACCAAATACCAACGCGCCAAACGGACGAACAGCAAAGCCTGCTGCAAAGGCCCCAAGGGCAAAGATAAAACCTGTGGTCTCATTCACGCCAGAAAAGAATTGCGCGGAAATATAGGTGGCGAGTAGCCCGTATAGGTAAAAGTCATACCACTCGAAGACTGTACCGAGCGAGGATGCCGCAATTACCAATTTCTCGTTCTGCCCCTTTGCCGGAGCAGCCGCTCGGCCTCCAACAGTTTGTTGCATGGGTTCCATGTTAGCCATGTCTCTCTCCCTCCATTTTTTCAGTTAGAAACTATACTTCGCCAAGAACTCGAGCCTGTCGAGTGAGCCGTCCGCCCCGCTGACAACTTCGCGGACGCCATGGCGATATTCTGCTCCCAAATCGACGCCTTTGACGGGGGAGTAGAAAAGATTGGCCGACACGCTCCAAGCCTGCTTGTTGAAATTCGCTAAACTGGCCAAAGCCAGACTGCTGTCGTAATCGACCGTCTGGATACTGCCGGTCAGGGTGGAACGAAGCTTAGGTGTCCAAATCACCCGTAGGGCCGAATAACCACCCAGAATATCGACGTTCTTGAGTTGACCGGTTGCAGGAACGAATACAGCGTCGGGTGCGAAGTTGAGGCCGACATAGCGCCCAATCCCAGAGCCATAGGTGGCCATGAATTTCCACTCATAGCGCTTGGCCGCATCAAGATTAATCTTGCCCGTAACACTGACGCCATAGCCAGAGGACTCATCGCCTATCGCGCCATTATCAACCGACAGTCTACGCGCAATCCCGGCAACAGAAACCTCGCCTTTGGTAAAGGTGTGATTGAGACGAACCACGAAATCCGGCACCGAGTCATCGTCATTTTCGATGAGAGTCGGCGAGCCCAGATTGGCGCTGGCGGTTTCTGGGTTCTCTATCGCAAGGTGCAAAGTTGTCGTTTTGCTCAGCGGATAGGAATAGCGCACCAAGGCTTGCCGAGCAAAAACTATGCCTTCGGTTGGGCCGATAAAATCGGTGGATTCCGGCAAAGTCGACACGTTTTGAAACGTTGTCCAATCCTCGCCGAAGGTAAAGCGATCATATTGGACATAGGCTCGGCGCAGCGCGAAATTATAGCCATTTGTTGTTCGCTCATTGCCTTGCGGGCCAGGCGAAGTCTGGAAGTCGCCTTCGACATAGCCTTTCAACACATGGCCATTGACGGCCGTCTCGGTCGTCATCCACAAACGGGTCTGCTTGGCATTAAAGTCATTGTCGAGGCTTTCGCGTTGGCCGCCAATCGGTGTGGACTGTGGCAGATAGAAATCACGCCCCAAATTGCCCGTGGCAACATCGCCATCATTCCATCGGCTGAAGTCAATTGTGGTTTTGACAAAGCCGCCCAGCTTCACCGTTGTGTTGCCGACATTAAAGCCATCGACGGGTGCAGCGGCAACAAGTGTTGGCGTCGCCGCCGCCTGTGGGATAGCTTGAATGGCCGACACAGAAGCCGACAACTGATCTGTGCGGGCTTGTGCAAGTGATGCATCAGCTCGGAGTTTCTGATTTTCTGATTTCGTGGTCGCAAGCTCTGCATGAACCGTTGCGAACATCCGCTCTAAGGCCGCGATACGGGCCTCCAGCTCTTGCTCTTTGGTGGTGTCCGCTTGGGCAGAAGTGGCAGCAAAGGCAAGAAGGGCGATACCGCACAGCAATTGGTGACGCCGTTTGATCGTAAGCATGGTGGTTCCCTCGGTCGTTATTTTGAAAGGCCACAGCAGTTACAACGCGGGCCCTTGGGTCTACCCTCTCAGGTCATTGTGCGCGGCGATAGCTAGACTTTAGTCGTAGTCCCGATAGACTTTGGTCTAGGGTGCGGTGCGCGCGAAAAGACTTTAAAAAAGACTGAAACATCGCCCAGTAAATCGGGCTGACGAGGGAGACGACCATGGTAGCGCTTTATCCAGTTCCAGCCGAATGGGCTGAAAAGGCTCGCATTACTGAACAAGGCTATCGCGAGGCCTATGCTGCTTCGATCGACAATCCGGATGCGTTCTGGACCAAAGAAGCGCAACGCCTGACGTGGATGAAACCGTTCACCAAAGTGAAGAATGCCAGCTTTAACGAAGCAGACTTTGGCATCAAATGGTTTGAGGATGGCGTCCTCAATGTCTCCGAGAACTGCTTAGACCGTCATCTAAAGGACCGGGCCGATCAGGTCGCCATTATTTGGGAGGGCGATGAGCCCACGCAATCGCGCAAGATCAACTATCGCGAATTGCACCGCGATGTCTGCCGTTTTGCCAATGCGTTGAAGAATTTGGGTGTCAAAAAAGGCGACCGGATTACTCTTTATCTGCCTATGATTCCAGAAGCCGCGATGGCCATGCTGGCCTGTACCCGGCTTGGGGCTATTCATACCATTGTCTTTGGTGGTTTCTCACCTGAGGCGCTAGCCGGTCGAATCCAAGATTGCGATTCCAGCATTGTGATCACGGCAGACGCGGGCATGCGCGGCGGCAAGACAGTGCCGCTCAAAGCCAATGTGGACGCCGCCCTCGCTAGCTGCACGTCGGTTAAACATGTGCTGGTGATCCGCCATGTCGGCAATGAGATCACTATGCAGGATGGACGCGACCATTGGTATCATGAGGCGATCGCTGGGGTATCTGATGACTGTGCGCCAGAGCCCATGAGCGCAGAGGACCCGCTTTTCATCCTGTATACCTCTGGGAGTACAGGTAAGCCAAAAGGCGTTTTGCACACGACTGGTGGCTATTTGGTTTGGGTCGCCATGACGTTTTCCTATGTCTTCAACTATCAAGACGGCGAAGTCTTCTGGTGTGCTGCCGATATTGGCTGGGTCACGGGCCATTCCTATGTGGTCTATGGGCCGCTGGCAAATGGCGCGACGACTTTGATGTTTGAAGGCGTGCCCAATTATCCAGATTTCAGCCGCTTCTGGAATATTGTCGACAAGTATGAAGTCAATATTTTCTATGGGGCCCCAACCGCACTGCGCTCGCTGATGCGCGAGGGAAATAGCTATGTCACCGCCACATCGCGCAAATCCCTGCGTCTATTGGGCAGCGTCGGTGAGCCGATCAATCCAGAAGCTTGGGAATGGTATTATCACGTGGTAGGCGAAGCCCGTTGCCCAATCGTGGATACCTGGTGGCAAACAGAAACCGGCGGCGCGATGATTACACCGCTTCCGGGCGCGATTGCCTTAAAGCCGGGCTCTGCGACTTTGCCGATGTTTGGGGTGAAGACAGTCCTTCTCGACAGCGAGGGCAAAATCCTCGAAGGGGCAACGGACGGCAATCTCTGCATCACCGACAGTTGGCCTGGACAAATGCGGACCGTGTGGGGCGACCATGAACGCTTCTTCCAGACCTATTTTTCAGCCTATCCCGGCTACTATTTCACCGGTGACGGCTGTCGCCGCGATGAAGATGGCTACCACTGGATCACGGGTCGTGTGGATGACGTGATCAATGTCTCTGGGCACCGCATGGGCACGGCAGAAGTCGAAAGCGCACTTGTAGCGCACGCCAATGTCGCAGAAGCCGCCGTCGTCGGCTTCCCACATGATATCAAGGGGCAAGGCATTTACGCCTATGTGACTTTAAACTCCGACGCGACTGAAAGCGACGAAATACGCAAAGCCTTGATCCAGTGGGTGCGCAAAGAGATTGGTCCCATCGCGACACCCGATGTGATTCATTTCGCACCCGGCTTGCCCAAAACCCGTAGCGGCAAGATCATGCGGCGAATCCTGCGCAAGATTGCAGAGGGCGACGTGTCCAGCTTGGGCGACACGTCGACTTTGGCCGACCCATCCGTCGTAGATGCGCTGATCGCGTCGCGGTAGCGGCCATGGCACGCACCATCCTAATTGCCGACGACCATCCCCTGTTTCGCCAAGCGCTTGCTATGGCGGCAGGGAATGTCGCCAAAGACGCGCGATTGGTTGAAGGTGCGACTTTGGCCTCTGCGCTCCTAGAAGCCCAAGCCGCAGATGACTTGGCCCTCATCTTGTTGGACCTCAAAATGCCGGGGGCAGACGGTTTTTCGGGTGTGGCGCTTCTCCATGCCGAAAAGCCTCAAGTGCCGATCCTTGTCGTTTCAAGCGAAGCTGCGGCCGGTACAGCACAGAATGCCCTTCGGTTTGGCGCTGTAGGCTTCATCGGCAAGGATTCCGATTTATCCGTAATTGAAGCGGCCATTGCCGACGCCCTGTCCGGCAAGCGTTTGGCTGCCCCGGTCGACCCCCTGCTCGACCCTGTTGCCGCTCAGATTGCAAGCCTAACTCCCACGCAGCTAAAAGTGATGTTGGGCGTCATGCAGGGCAGGCTCAACAAGCAAATCGCATTTGATCTGGGCTTAAGTGAAGCAACGATCAAAGCGCATATGACCTCAATCCTGAAGAAACTAGACGTGCAGAACCGCACCCAAGCGGTGTTAGCTGCTAAGGCCCTTGGATTAGCTCCGGCCTGATACGACAGGGGTTTGGACCAGCCATTGATCGAGTGCGTCAGGGTCCAAAGGCTTGCGAAACACGGCCACCTGCATCGCCTGCGCCCTTTCCAAAAAAACGTCTTCAGTCGCTGCGGTTGTTAGGGCAAAGCGGGCGCTCGGATGATGGGCGCGCAAGGCCTCAATGACATCCAAGCCCGTCATCGCGCCTCCCAAATGATAATCCACCAAGGCGCAATCAAACGCGTCACCTATCTCACTGGCTGTTTGCGCATCTCCGATGCAGTCAAAGTCATGATCGCGACTGGCGAGAAAAGCGCGCATGGCCTCTTGATTAGCAAGATCATCCTCAACCACCAGAATTTTTAAAGATGGTTTGGCATTTTTTAGCTGAGGAACCGTTGGTATTGCGGCAAAAGGTTCTTCAGTTTGAACTTGTCCAACGGCAGCCAGATTTACGCTAAAGCGGCTACCCTGCCCCAGATTTGAGCCAAGAGAAATCTGGACATCCAACACACGTGCGGTTCGCTCGACAATGGCTAGCCCTAAGCCAATCCCGCCGCCGTGGGCATGTGGCAAGCGCTCGAACTCGCGGAAGATGCGACTATGATCCGCAGGGTCGATGCCTGGTCCCGTATCAATCACATCAACACGAATGGTCTCGCCACGCCCACGGATCGCGACCACAATGCCGCCGACCTCGGTGTATCGGATGGCATTGGACAGAAAATTCTGAACAATCGAGCGCAATAAAGTCGCATCGGTCTCAACTTGCTGATCCCTTCCAAAAAGCCGCAACTGCAGGCCCTTTTCATGGGCTAATGGCATCATCGTATCGACCAGATCACGGAGCAGTGGCTTCAGGTTCACCCGAACCTTTGACGGTATCACCCCGCCTGCATCGAGCTTGGAAATATCCAATAGAGATCGCAATAACGTGTCCGCTGACTGAATGGATAAATCAAGCTTGCGCAACAAGTCTTGGTCGCCATCGCCAATCTGGCGCCCAAGGGCAGACGAGAACAGGCGTGCAGCATGTATGGGTTGTAAAAGATCGTGACTTGCGGCCGCTAAAAAGCGGGTCTTCTCGGCATCTGCTTTAGCAAGCGACTGATTGGCTTCACGCAAATCTTGCGTACGCTCCTCCACCCTAGCTTCGAGCTCTGCTCGGGCACGCCGCAATCCTGCCAAGGCCTCTGCCTCGGCTGTGATATCGGAAAAACACATGACATAGCCGCCGCTTGGCATAGGCCCACCCACCGTCTTGATGACGCGTCCATCCGGCCGCACCCGTTCGAAGCTATGGGCTAGACCGCGGCGCATGTGGGTAAGGCGGCGCTCGACGTGGCTTTCAATCTCTCCTGGACCACATTCCCCACGTTCAGCATTAAATCGAATAAGGCTGGCAACCGGTGCGCCAACATAGACCATCCCGTCAGGATAATTGAAAAGAGACAAATAGCGGCTGTTCCACGCCACAATATTCAGGTCGCGATCCACCACGCTGACGCCCGGATCAATATGCTCCAACGTGGCGGCCAATAGGTCCTTGGAGAAACGTAAGCTTTGGCCCGTCTCATCCAAAAGTCGGGACACTTCATCGGCGGAAAGGCGCGCACCAAAGAGTCTTGAACCAATCAGAGCGCGCGCCGACGGTAATCCAACCACGCCAGCGATAAGCCGCTCTGCCTTTCGGGCACTGGCTTGGCTGACACTGGCTTCATCTTTCAGATTAGCAAAGGCTTCCTGCGCCAGACTAGGGCCAACAAAGCGGGCGACCAAGGCTTTTAAATCCGCGATGCGCGCCGATTGTAGCGAGGAGTCTTGCGTATTTGATCGCAAAAGGCTCGGAAGCGCACTGGTCTGGACACGGCGCGCCGTCACCAAGAGATAAACGGCTAGATTGAGACCAAGACTCCATACCGCACCATGGCTGATGGGGCTTAAGGCACCCAAGCCAAACAAGTGATAAGGGTCAAACGGGCTGGTGGCCAATATGGCGAGAACGCTGGGTACCAAAATTTGGGGCAAGGCCAAAGTGTAGAACCAGACGATGAGACCCGCGATCAAACTATATCTCGCGGCAATGGCATCGCGGTTACCCCGGTAAACTGCCAAAATGAGGACAGGCACAAATTGCGCCATCGCGGCAAAAGCGACCAAGCCGATCGACGCCAGCTTTTGATTGTCGGGTATGGCAAGCGCCCAGAGGAGTGCAAAGACCATGATCGCGGCAATGGCTGCACGACGAACCAGCAGCATCAGTTTGCCGAAATTGCGCGGCCCGTCATTGTCCTTGCGACCCAGCAACGCGGGGGCAACCAAGTCATTGGAAACCATGGTGGATAAAGCAATCGTTTCTACCAACACCATGGCAGTCGCTGCTGCAAACCCACCTAAGAAGACGATCATCGCAAGCACATTCGCGCCTTGGCTCATGGGCAATAGCAAAACATAGAGGTCGGGCCGAGCAGAACTGGGCAAAAGCGCAATTCCGGCACTGGCCAGCGGAACCACCACCACCAGCATCGCCACCATGTAAATTACAAATGGCCAGCGTGCTTTCTCAACATCGCTGCTTGATTGGGCTGCAATCACCATGAAATAGAATTGGCGCGGTAAGGCGATGATGGCTGCCATCGACAAGAGGGTGATAATCAAAAAGTCCGCATTGATGGCGCCAGGACTGAATGTGGCAGCTAGCGTGTTTTGTGTGCGAGAGAGCACTTGGGGCGGTGCTTGGATCAGCAACGTCACCGCAAAACCAGCAACAGCCAAAAGGGCCGCCAATTTAAAGAACGATTCAAATCCGACTGCAAACAAGACCGCATCATTGCGGGCAGAAGCTTCATACCTTCGAGTGCCGTAAAGCATTGCCCAACCGGCCAACAATACTGCCGCACATAAGAGGATCAGAGGCGAATTCTGCGCACCTGACACCAAGGCATAAGTACTGCTTAGGGACTTTAGCTGCAGCGCAATATAGGGAATCGCCCCTAACAAAGCCAAAAGCGTAACCAGTGCGGCCACGCTACGGCTCGACCCAAACCGGCCGCCGATGAATTCTGAAATAGAGTTTGCGCCATCCGCTTTGACCGCGTCGACCATGCGAACCAGAAACTGACGCCCGAAGACAAAGACGAGGATGGGACCAAGGTAGATGGGAACAAAAGCCCAGCCGTCGGCGACAGCACTGCCAACCGCGCCATAAAACGTCCAACTCGTACAATAAACACCCAACGCCAGAACATAAGCTGGGCGACGTAACCGGGCTTTCAGGCTCTGCCCGCCCCGCCCTTCAGCCCAAGAGGCGCAGACAAACAAAAGTGCCGCATAGGTCAGGATAATGATCAGCGGCAGTGAGACGTCCATAATCCCCCCGGATTCACAATCCTTTGGACTTTGTGTTTGCTATGGCGCGACCGCGTCAGGTCGATGTGGTGACAGTCTCTCCAGTTAGCGCTTTATAGCAATGATAAGTTGCATGTCCGAGCCAAGGAAACACAATGATCAACCCGACAAAGCCTGTAGCTAGCGACAAGCCTACCAACATGGCGATGTTAAAGGCAAAAGAGGCCATTGCGCCTTTGTTGCGGGAAACCGCGATGACAGAAACCAGCATGGCGGTCATGGCGTCTACGGAGCGATTTGCTGCGAGCGGAATGGAGACGACCGAGACCACATAGCCAATCGTGGCAAGAACTGCCCCTACAAGCGTACCAATTGTCACCATGATCAGGCCTTCGGGCGTCTGCAAAGCGAAATTAATGAAGTCCACTTGCATGGCCGGCGGTCGGGCGCTGGAAGCGAAGGCATAGAGGAAGCTTGCGAGGCGGGCCCAGACCATCAAAATCAGCATCAAGACAAAGGCGATAATCGCGACTTGGCCGGGCGAGACGATGCGCGGGTTTAGAATTGCCCGAAGTGTTATGGGCTCGCCCAGCGCCCGTAGTCTGGAAATCTCATAACAGCTAATGGCTAAAATCGGGCCTACCAAAGCAAAGCCGCCACAAACAGCGGGCAAAAAACCCAGCATATCGGCCTGCCATAGGACCAGCACCATGACCCAAGCTACCACGACGGGGACAAGGCCAATCAACATACTGTAGCGCCACGTTGCTTTAAAATCGACCCAGCCATTGGCTAGCCAAAGCCAATGCGCATCGGGCATGACACGGACCACCTGAACCCGCTCATTTCCCCCTAATGTGATCTCAAACGGGCTCATATTTGCCTCCGATGCTGGGTTCTAAGGTAAAGGAAAATCATCATCATTGAGGATGCGCATCGCTGCACCCTTTGGGTCGTCATATTGTCTGTTGTTCAGGTTCCATAAAAATGCGAGGAGACCAATGAAGCCCATGAATAACGCGATTGGGATCAAAAAAATCATACCATCCATAGCGTTATCCCCCGTTGTTACGAACTGATGCGAGGCGAAGCGCATTCAAGGTCACGATGATTGACGAAGAGGACATCGCAATGGCGGCGATAAATGGGGTAACAAGGCCCAGCATGGCGATGGGGGCAGCGATGAAGTTGTAGAGGGCTGCAAACCAGAAATTCTCCATGACGCGCTTCTTCGCTGTGCGGGCAACGTCAATCGCCTCTAAGACCGACCCCAGTTGATCGCCTTGAAACACAAGATCTGCGGCGGACTGACTTGCATCGGCTGCCGTTCCTGGCGCGATCGAGACAAAGGCCTTAGCCAAGGCGGGCGCATCATTTAGTCCATCGCCGACCATCAATACGCGGTGCCCTTGTGCTTTCAGACCATCTAGATGGGCGGCTTTCTCAAACGGCGTCAGCTCACCCAGATAGGTTTCAATCCCAGCGGCTCGAGCAGCACGTGCAACAGCTCCCTTTCGATCTCCTGATAAAATGATTGGCTCAAACCCACGCGCTTTTAAGGCTTGGATGGTTTGCACGGTGTCAGGCCGCAAGGTGTCCTCAAAGCAGAAGCGCACAGGAGCTTGGCCTTGAATGGCGAAATAAAGTTCCGTCTCTTCAGACTGGGCTTCCTCGACCCCAACCCAAGATGCACGGCCCAAACGAGCCCGCAAGCCGTCGATCTGAGCCTCAACGCCACACCCTGGTATCTCGTGAGCGTTTTCGATGGCGGGCCCAGGTCCTGCAGCCCGGGCAATCGCGCGAGCTAAAGGATGGCGGGACGCTCGCGCCAGAAGTGCGGCTTGAGCTAGTGCGGCTTCTGTAACCAACGCCGAGCTCAGCAATTTCGGCTGGCCGAGCGTAAGAACACCTGTTTTGTCAAACGCGATAAAGTCGATCTCAGCCAAGCGTTCAAGCGCATCCCCAGACTTCAGCAAAATACCGCGCTTAAACAATCGGCCAGATGCAACCACCTGCACCGCGGGGACAGCAAGGCCGAGTGCACAGGGACAAGTGATGATCAAAACTGCGCAGGCATTAAGAATGGCCACCCGCGGTTCCGCTCCTAGAAGCAACCACACCACAGCCGTCAAGAAGGCCGCGGCGTGTACGACGGGTACATAGAGTTTTGCAGCCTGATCGGCCCAGCGAACATAAACACTCTTACTTTGCTCACCCATTTCAACGAGGCGAGCGATCTCAGCTAGAAAGCTGTCCTCGCTACGGGCGCTGGCTTTTAAAACCAGACGGCCAGACAAATTCAAAGCCCCTGCCCGCACTGCTTGGCCTTGCGCCAATGCCACTGGGGCTGTTTCGCCTGTCAACAGCGAGAAGTCGGCTTCAGAGATACCTTCAAGGATGGTTCCGTCAACAGGAATGCGGTCACCCGGCAGAATAATCACCCGGTCCCCGGGACGGATCTCGCCCACGGCGACACTGATCGAGCTACCGTCGGGCTCAAGTCGGCTGGCGGTAACGGCTTGCAACGCGAGAAGATCACGCGCAGCTTGCCGGGCCTTTTGTCGAAGCGCGTGATCTAGATAGCGACCAATCAACAAGAAGAACAACAACATGGCAACGGCATCGAAATAGGCATGCTCGCCGCCGCGTATAGTCTCAACCACTGACAGGCCAGAGGCCAGTAAAACGCCCAGCGAAATGGGCACGTCCATATTCGCACGCCCTTTTTTCAAGGCGTTCCATGCACTTTTAAAGAAGGGCATACCGGCATAGGCGGCCGTAGGCAGAGCAATACAGGCCGAAATCCAATGGAACATGGTCCGTGTGCCCTCTTCCATCTCGCCGTTGAAATGGGCCGACCAGATGGGGACAGAGAACATCATGATGTTCATGGCGGCAAAGGCTGCAACCGCCATACAAATAAGAAGGTGACGGCCTTCCTGATCGATGATGGTTTGGACTTTACTTGGATCAAAAGGCTGGGCCTGATATCCCAAATCAATCACGCGCTGAACAATGGTGCGCGGGTCAATCCGACCGTCCTGCCACGTAACGCTTAAGCGCCCTGTGGTCAGGTTGAGGCGCGCATCAGACACACCGGGCAGTCCAGCCACACCCGTTTCAATCTTGCGCAAACAGCCAGCACATCGCGCGCCGCGCACCAGCAATTCAAGCGATAGGCCATTGGCGCGGTTTTGCTGGACAAATGCACGAGGGTCTGCCGCTGCAGCCGCTGCCGCCGGTGGCTCCAGACCCGAAGGGCAGCCCAAAGCAGGCTCTGTCGTGGGATTTAGCGTAGTGATAGCGTTGTCTCCGTCGAAAATTGTGGTGCACCTTCAAGCTTGGCTGAAGCACTAAACTTCCAGCGACCCGGCCGAATTTGATCGATCACAGCGCGGTAAACGCCCGGTGCCGTTTCTGAGAAGGTGAGCTTCTGATCTTCTTTCGCGCCTGTGGTGCGTCCAATGGTGCCTTGCAAGAGAGCCCCCCGCAAAGGCTGGTTGTTGCGATCCGTTAGGCGTGCTTCAAGGACCGCCCCACCGCCAGTTGGCCGCTCTAGCCCCAACGACATCGTCCAACCAAGCTCTGTTTGGCGGGCATGGGCGGCCAAAGTCTCGTTGAACTTAAGACCGTTGATATAGGCATGGTCCGTTTCACCGGAAAACGTTTTTAATGCCAGAAAAACGAATAGGATATTGACTGCCAGCATCACGCCGAACAAGGCACCGAACATGGCCAAAACATGCCATCCCGTCAGGCGAAACGGCTTTGCAGGAACGATTGCATCAGTCATCGTCGTCTCTTTCTTCTGAATGATCTCCACGAATGAAGACCGATTTTGATTTGGCGATCTCGCCATCTTTGGCCGATTGCACTTCGATCATTACAGGCGTGGAACGATGCTTCAGCCGTTCAGGATCCGCCACCACAAACAAACGGACTTCGGCGACACGGTCTGGCCCAGCCGTCAAAACGACACTATTGTCCACGACCGGCAGTTCATTGGCCTGTAATTGACCGCCCTTTACGCCGTTAATCCGTATACGCACATCACGAGTCTGGTTGGCCTTGTTCAGGACTTTAACCGTGTAGGCATTGCGCACTTGGCCAGTGGACAGCGGCACAAATAAGGGAGCGCGGTCACGCTGAACATTGACGTCCAAAGTTGAGCGCATCAACAGGCTGGCCAACATCAGACCACCGATTCCGACAAACAAGACTCCATAAAAAAGGGTACGCCCACGAATAAAGCGATAGCTGGACTTTTCGCCAGCTTGACGACGTTCAATATTCTGGATGGTATCATAAGCAATTAGGCCCTTTGGACGATCAACTTTCACCATAATCTCGTCGCAGGCATCAATGCAGAGAGCGCAATTGATGCACTCAATCTGCAGACCGTCGCGAATGTCAATTCCGGCCGGACAGGCAGCAACGCATTGCTGACAATCGATACAATCGCCGCGCCCCTCCCAACTATCGTTCTTTTTATGGGCACCGCGTGGATCGCCACGGTCATAGCGATATGTTACCGAGAGCGCTTCTTGATCCAGCATCGCCGCCTGAATACGCGGCCAAGGGCACATATAAGTGCAAACTTGCTCGCGCAACGTGCCCGCAAACACATAGGTTGTGGCCGTCAAAAGGCCCGCGAACACATAGGCAGACATGGGAGCTTGCAAGGTGAAGAAGCCCACAAACAAGCTTGGCGCATCATGGAAATAGGCAACAAACCAGCCCCCTGTCGCCAGCGAAATCATCAGCCAAACAGCGTGTTTACCGATCTTTCGCCAAGCCTTACTGAAATTCCAAGGCTGTTTATCGAGGCGAATGCGCTGATTACGGTCTCCTTCAAACCAGTGTTCAACCGCGATGAAGAGATCGGTCCAAACCGTCTGCGGGCAAGCATAGCCACACCAAACCCGACCAAAAAGGGCTGAGGCCAAGAATAGGCCGATCGCGGCCAAAATCAGAAGACCGGTAACGTAATAAAGCTCTTGCGGCCAAATCTCGATGGGGCCGAAATAAAAGCGCCTGCCCGAAAAATCAGCGAGGAGGAACTGATCAGGTGCGGCCCCGGGTCGATCCCAACGCAAGAAGGGAACCACATAATAAATGCCCAATAAGAGGCCAACGATGAGCCATTTAAAGCGCCGCCAAAACCCGTGCACGGCCTTAGGATAAATCTGCTGGCGCTTCTCATAGAGCTCTCGTTGCATAGCGGAATTCACCGCCACCGCATCAGAGCGCACCACACCGTGCGCGGCCTCGCCGATCGCAAGAGCGGTTGGGCCGGCCGGGTCGAGAATATCAATGACTTTCATTGGACCTCAGGGCTCGAGGGCAGGATTAAGTGCCACCGCCGAGTGAATGGACATAGACAGCCAAGGCATCCAAAGTCGCTGGATCTAGGCGTTGCGACATCGTGGGCATGACCCCGCCACGACCCAGATTAATCTGGGTGGTGATTTCTTGAGCGGTCCCGCCATAAAGCCATTCCCGATCCGTTAGGTTAGGGGCACCTTGGATTTGGTCCCCTTTGCCTTCCGCGTCATGGCAAGCCACACAATTGGTAGCGTATACCTCTGCGCCACGGCTGGCGGCTTTGGCATCTGCTGGCTGGCGCGACAGGGTCAACACATATTGAGTAACATCGGCGATCTGTTGAGGTTCCAACAGTTTATCACGGCCATAAGAGGGCATTTGGCTAAAGCGGGCTTCTGGATGCTCGCTGCGTATGCCTGTTTGCAAGGTTGAGCGAATGCCCTGGATAGAGCCATCCCACAGCCAAACATCATCAACCAAACTTGGGTAACCCTTTGCGCCTTGGCCACCAGCACCATGGCAAGTCGAACAGTTTTGAGCAAAAGCCACCCGACCAGATTCTTGAGCAAACTGAAACAATTCCTTGTTCTTGCTGACCATTTCAATCGGTGTAGCTTGGAGTTGTGCGAACTGGGGCGCTCGCGAGCTCACCAGTTTGGCTACTTCTTGGTCTACTTGCTTGCGGTCTGACATCCCCAAGACGCCTTTTGTATGGCCCGAGAGGGTCGGCCAAGCTGGCATGGCGATCCAATAGACGACGGCCCAGGCGATACAGGCATAGAATGTCAGCACCCACCATCTTGGAAGGGGGTTATTCAACTCGGTAATGCCATCCCAAGAATGGCCCGTTGTCTCCACACCAGTGATGTCGTCCTTTGGTTTTTTATCGGACATGGTCAATATCCTCATTCTCAAGTGGCATGCGGGCAGCCTTGTCGAACTTGGCGCGATTGCTGGGCCAGAAGACATAAAGGCAAACGGCAGCGAAGATGGCCATGAAGTAGATCATGCCCGAGGTTTGTGCGAAGGCAGACAATTGTTCGTACGACATAGACGCCTCCTCAGCGCAGGTTTTCAGCCTTTGTGGGCTCATAAGTTTTGAAATCCACCATCGTGCCCAAGACTTGGAGATAGGCCACCAAGGCATCCATTTCGGTCACTTTGGATGGATCACCATCAAAGTCGCGGACGTTGACCTTGCCGCCATAGCGGGCTTGTAAGCCTTCGCTATCGGCATTGGGGTCAGCTTGGGCCATCAAGTCGGTCTTGGCATTATCGATATCGGCCTGGGTATAGGGCACACCGACCCGGACTTGAGCGACGATATGCTTGTCTACGACGTCCTTGATGCCGATCTCGCGACCCTCCAAGAAAGCGTATGGTGGCATGATGGATTCAGGCACGACAGATCGGGGATTGATCAAATGCTGGACATGCCAAGCATCCGAATATTTGGCACCGACCCGGGCGAGGTCTGGCCCCGTGCGCTTAGACCCCCATTGGAAGGGATGGTCATACATGCTTTCAGCCGCGAGACTATAATGACCATAACGCTCAATCTCATCGCGCAAAGGCCGGATCATTTGGCTGTGGCATGAGTAACAGCCCTCCCGGACATAGATGCCACGTCCGGCGAGTTCCAGTGGCGTATAGGGGCGAACCCCATCTACTTTCTCAATGGTTTGTTCGATCCGGAATAGTGGCGCAATCTGGACAATACCGCCAACAGAGACAACCAGCAGAATCCCGACCAAGAGGATCATAGAGTTGCGTTCGATGATGCCGTGATTTTTGAAAAGCATGATCGTTGCTCCTACTCAGCGGGGACAAGGTTGGGGTTAGTGATGGAGAGCGGCTCTTTTTTGGCCACAGCACCTTGGATGGTCCGCCACAAATTGTAGGCCATGATGCAGGTGCCGATCAGGTAAAGGAGACCACCGATTGCCCGAACGATATAGGGCAAGTGCATAGCTTTGACGGTTTCCACGAAGGAATAGGTCAGGAAGCCAAACTCATTGTAGGAGCGCCACATGAGGCCCTGTTGAATGCCCGACACCCACATGGAGGAGATGTAGAACAAGATCCCAATGGTGGAGAGCCAGAAGTGCATCTCAACAAGCTTCAACGAATAGAGCCGCTCGCGCTTCCACAACCAAGGCGTCAGGGCATAAAGTGCGCCAAACGACACCAAGCCGACCCAGCCGAGCGCACCAGAATGCACATGGCCGATGGTCCAATCGGTGTAGTGAGACAGCGAATTTACCGCCCGCACCGACATCACAGGGCCTTCGAATGTGCTCATGCCGTAAAAAGCCAGCGAAGCCACAAACATCCGAAGCACAGGGTCTGTCCGCAACTTGTCCCAAGCGCCAGACAGGGTCATTAGGCCGTTGATCATCCCACCCCAGCTAGGCATCCACAGGATGATGGAGAAAGTCATCCCTAACGTCTGTGCCCATTGAGGCAGGGCGGTGTAATGCAAATGGTGAGGACCGGCCCAAATGTAGATGAAGATCAAAGCCCAGAAGTGCACAATCGACAATTGATAAGAATAAACTGGCCGATTCACTTGTTTGGGGATGAAATAATACATGATGGCCAAGAAGCCAGCCGTAAGAAAGAAGCCCACAGCATTATGCCCATACCACCATTGGGTCAGAGCGTTTTGGACGCCGCCGAACAGGGGATAAGAGCTAGAGGCATAGGGTGAAGTCGGCACCGCCAGATTGTTTACCACATGCAGCATGGCAATCGTTACGATAAAGGCCAAGTAGAACCAATTGGCTACATAGATGTGCGGCTCTTTCCGCTTCCAAAGCGTGCCAAGGAATACAAGAAGATACGCCACCCAAACGACTGTCAGCCACAAATCGACATGCCAGGTAGGTTCGGCATATTCTTGGCCTGATGTGACCCCCATCAAATAGCCAGTTGCGGCCAAGACGATGAAGAGCTGATACCCCCAGAACACAAACCATGGCAGCATGCCGCCAAACAATCTGGCCCGGCAGGTGCGCTGGACAACGTAGAAGCTGGTGGCGATCAAGACATTGCCGCCAAAGGCAAAGATGACTGCAGACGTGTGCAAGGGCCGTAAACGCCCAAAGTTCAAGAAGCCATAGTCTTTGAAGGACAGAAGGTCTGGAAACGCGAGCTGTGAGGCAATCACCACTCCGACCAACATGCCAACGATGCCCCAGAAAGTAGAGGCAATCACGCCAAACCGGATCACGCCGTCGCTATAGCTGGACTGATCGCTCTGAAGCGCAGTGCCATGTGCGGTGAAGACAAAGCCGAGCGCGGCCAAAATAGCCGCTCCTAAAAATATCCAGCCATGGACCGCCATGCCGAAATCTTCAGCGCGCGAGACCGCAAAAACGGCCCACAGCGCGACTAAAAATGCTAGGCCACAGGTAAAAAAAATGTCGAAGCGAGGCAACGCCTTCGATTTAAGTAGGTTTGGTTCCATCGTTAGACAGGCCCCCCAGAAGCCGGTACGGATGATCCGCACCTCAGTCACAGGTCCATGATACGCCTTATTTCCACAAAAATAAAAGGGTTATTTTGTCGCAGGGTCTGCGTCCTGTTTTTGCTGGATATCAATAGGCTTTTCAGTTAGGGTGACATCTTCTCAAACACCTCAAGAGGCTTTTGGTTCCATGCGTACAATCCAAGCTACAACCGACCAAGCCACTGAAAAATCAACTATTTTAGACGAAACTCGCATCATTGCCTTAGCACTCATTAGCGTTGGTGCTTTGCTGATCGCGATTGGACCCTGGCTTTCGGGCTCAACCCAATCGCTGGGAACTTGGTGCCAACATGCGGCAGGCTTCAGCGCACGTGGCCTGCTGCAAGAGCTTAGCTGGATGGCCAGTCAACATTGTGGCTATTGTTACCTTGGCGCGTCGATGGTCGGAATTGGGATCGCCACGGGGCTGCGACGCGGCAGCTAATGCCTTGAAAGGCATTAAACTAGATCGGGGCCTTCAGGTCAAAGCCGAGGGACGAATCGTCACCAGGGCGCTTATCTGGCCCATCCGGCGATAGGATTTGAGCGATAGATTTCATCCCCATAAGTGACTGGATGACATCTAAGCCCGCCTCCTCCTGCTTCTGGTCCCCTGCCCCATAAAGCTGGGCGAGCATGGTTGGATTCAAGCTAGCCAAGGACTTGTCATCGCCGTCTGCAACTTGGCCCAGCATGCGCATGAAATCATTGGGCTGACCGTTGAAATAGTCATTCTCTAATAGGCTCGCCATCAAACGACTGGCCAAGGCGCGATCAATCGACCCCGCAGCATAGGTTTTTGGACCGAACAGATGTGCAGGCTCATCCCCCAATTCATGCTGGCTGACAGCAGGGGCTTGCCGGTTAGCGGTCGCGCGCAGATTTTCTAGCACTTCCGCCACTGTGCGTTCGGCCCCGCCATTTTTGTAAAAGATCGGGCGGTTCGCCGCCGCCGCACTTGGAAACAAATCCGCAGCGCTGGCCCAAGGCCGATCACGCACGGCATTGACCAATTGAGCCGCCCCGCCTGCCCCTAAAAAATGAGCGGCATACAGATCCCCTGCCTCTGGCTCTTGGCCCGTGCGGCCGCGCAAGTAATCGGCGTTATCACCGGCAAACTCAGCTGCCATAAGCGATGAGATCTTAGGATCATAGCGCAGATCCAAGATCGCGCGACGAAGCCCGGGGTCTGAAACATTGGGACGGCCATTGGAACCCATCTCAATCATCGAGGCTTCAGCGCCCAAGCCATGCTTGGCACCATGGCGTTTGACCGTCGTGAGCCATGTCGCATCGAGGAATTGAAACAAACCAGTCGCGCTGGACGTTTTGGCTTCAGCCTTAGGATTAAGCGAGCTTTCGCGGACAGCCGTCGACAACAGAAACTGGAAACTCATGCCCGTAGCACGCGAGGCGTGGGCAATTGCTTGGCGTACCGGTGAGCCGCCAATGGCTTCGGGTGTCACTTGCTTGTCTCCTACAGCGTTTCAGTCGCACTTCGGGCGAGCGGTTCCACATGCGCAAGATCAACCAATCATGGTTAAGACTCTGTTAGCGTAATTCTAAGCACAGAAATCAATAAGATTTTGGTAGCCCCAAGACCTTTTCAGCCACGAAATTTAGAATCATTTCGCGCGAAACAGGTGCGATGCGGGCAATCATTGATTCGCGGAACATCCGCTCCACCTGATATTCCTTGGCATAGCCCATGCCCCCATGCGCCAACACCGCCGCTTCACAAGCGTGATACCCAGCCTCAGCTCCAAGATATTTGGCAGCATTGGCTTCTGCACCGCAGTCGAGGCCAGCATCGAACAAGGCGGCTGCTTTCATGGCCAAAAGCTCTGCGGCTTCCAGCTCACACCAAGACTTGGCGAGCGGATGGGCGACGCCTTGGTTCATGCCGATGGGGCGGCCAAACACAACGCGTTCCTTGGCATATTGGGCAGCACGGGAAAGAGCAGCACGGCCGAGACCGATGGCTTCGACGGCAAACAATACCCGCTCTGGGTTTAGGCCGGAGAGAATATATTTGAAGCCCTTGCCTTCTTCGCCGATCAGGGCGTCATGGGGAACTTTCAAATCCTCGATAAACAGCATGTTACATTCAACCGCCTTGCGGCCCATTTTCGGGATAGGCTTCGCATCAATGGCTGTGCGTTCAAAATCGCAATAAAACAGGCTGAGGCCATCGGTCGGGCGGGCGGCTTCCTCGCGGGGCGTGGTTCGCGCCAAGATCAGAATCTTGTCAGCGCGCTGGGCACTGGTGGTCCAAATCTTCCGGCCTGTAATCGTATAGCCTTCATTGGTGCGAACCGCGCGCGTGGTAATCGCGGCTGTTTCAAGACCAGCATTGGGCTCGGTCACGGCAAAGCACATCTTGTGTTCACCCGTGATGAGCTTGGGCAAAAAGGCTTGTTTTTGTGCCTCGGTCCCGAACTTTTCGATTGGCTTTGGGCCGAAGATGTTTAGATGGATCGCAGAAGCACCAGAGAAGCCTGCGCCAGACTGGGCAACAGTCTTCATCACAATCGCGGCTTCAACAAGGCCAAGCCCCGCCCCGCCATAAGCTTCTGGGAAGGCACAGCCCAGCCACCCACCGTCAGCCATATCGGCGACGAAAGGTTCAGGGAAACGCCCAGTCTCATCGGTCTCAGACCAGAAAGCATCGTCATACTTGGCGCAGATGCGGCCAACAGCTTCTTCAATCGCACGGTGCTCTTCATTTACTCCAAAGCCGCTCATTCTACGCATCTCCCGTGCATTTGTCCGGACATTTACGACCCGCCTTCTAGCTGGAAAAGCGTTCGGGTGCCAAGAGGTTCATCAAAGCCTGATCCAGTGTTTTGCCAGATATAAGCTCGCTTAAATAGGTGCCAATAGCGGGTGCCAGCAGCCAGCCATTCCGATAGGTCCCCGTCGCGAGATAAATGCCATCCACCCCGCTCGCCCCAACCAGTGGCAGATGATCTGGCGTGTCCGGGCGCAGTCCGGCCCAAGCTTCAATCGTTAGTGCCGTCGCCACTGAGGGAAGAAGCTCCTTTGCTTCGGCCAACAATGCCAAAACCGGATCGACATCGACACTCAGTACCGGGGCGGCCAATGGATCCGAGGTTGCACCAATGACCAAACCGCCGCCGCGTGACAACACATAGATCCGACACGCGCGGACGATGGGGCTTGCCAATTCTGGATGTGCCACCCGCACCATCTGCCCTTTGACGGGGCTTAGGGCTTTCAACGCTGGTACTGACTGGCCAAAGCTTGAAGCACCAAAGCCATTGGCCAAGATAATCGTCTCAGCTTCAAAGGTCCGACCATCCACCAGACCGAGCTGATGCGAGCCGATGGCTTCAGCTTGGCCGGTGAGAAGTTCGCCACCAAGCAACTGGAACTGGGTCAACAAGCTATTGAGGGCCGCGCGAGGGTCGAGCGAGCGCTCACTGGGCGCTTGGAAAGCCGCTTGCGCTGTTAGCTCGGCAGGAACACAAACAGAGGTAAGGTCCAGGCCTAGCCCATTGGCGCGGCTCCTCAAGCTTAAGAGGGCGACTGCCTCCTCTTCAGTACGGGCCAAAAACAAGCTGGGCGCTTGCAAATCGAACGCGCAGGTACGCGCCAGCTCTTGCCAATGTTCCGCGCTTTTCAAGGCGAACTCGACATAGGGCTCAGGGCAAGTTGGGTCTGCGGCCATTTCGTAAAGCGGCGCCAGCATGCCGCCAGAGGCCCAACCCGCGCCGTGTGCACCAGAATCAACAAGTGCAACCTGATGGCCGTCCTTGAGAAGCGCGATACCCGTGCATAGACCGACTGGTCCACCACCCACAATCAAAATGGACGGATCACGCAACAGGGTCATTGGATCGGCTGTGTCATGGGGGAAGGGTCAACCCTCAGCCAAAGAATGAAATCTAAAAAAGGTCCGCCGTGGCCTCGACTGCCCGAAAGGCAAAACTCGCATGGTACCGTGAAGTGGAATTGAACCGCTGACCTCCAGAGCCACAATCTGGCGCTCTAACCAACTGAGCTACCACGGCACACAT
>NZ_JBIIYV010000092.1:0-7914 GCF_044346625.1 Aquidulcibacter sp.
CAGCCGATCCGGGACCACAAGCCGCAAAGTCCCCTGAGGTCCCCGCTCTCCGCTACCGCTTCGGCGGGGATGACATGTGCAAGGTACCCCCTCACCCAACACGCTTTTGAAACATCCAGCCCTTGGTCAAAAAGGCTTGTGCACCCTCAACAAAATCAAAGCCTGCCGCATCGAACAGGGCCTTTAGGTCGGTTGTCAGATAAGTGTTGAAGAAAGGCTCATGAAAGCCCACGGGAAAAGCATCCAACAGGCGGTCGAGATTGGGATCATCGCCCGTCTGGAGCGCATCTGCCAGCACAAAAATGCCACCGGGTTTCAAGATGCGCGCAGCTTCTGTCACCGCGGCTTTGCGAATCTTGGGCGGTAATTCGTGGAACAGATAGACACACAGCACCCGGTCCACACTGGCACTATCAAATGGCGTCGCTTCCGCTGCACCACTGATGGCCGTGGCGCTTCGGTAGGGCGATAGGGCCTTAGCGGCCGCTGCCGCATAGGGTGGCGACATATCCAGCGCCGTGAAGCGCAAACGTGGGAAATTGCGCATGACTTCGCGCGCCAATTGCCCAGTCCCGCACGCAAGCTCAACGCAGGTCGTGGTGCGCTGGTCGATGCCTTTCAGGCTTTTGGCCAACAACGCTAAAGCGGTAGACCGCCGCATCGCGCCAGCGGAGCCCGTAAAAATCGTCTCGACTTGAAAGTCATAGAGGTCCGCACTTTCGGGTGTCAGCCATCCGCCACTTTGCCAATGGAAATTTTGACGGAAATAAGCGGGAAACCCCTCCCCCAAACCCTCATCGCGCACCTCGACGCCATTCTTGGCCAAGCGACGCTGATCAATCGCGCGCACATCTTGCAGATAGGCAAAGCTTTTGCGTGTCTGAGCGAGTTCGGTTTTGGCCTGTGGGGCAAGGTAAAGCCCAGCATCAATATTGGCCATATCTTGGGTAAAGGCCGCCATATAGGCTTGGCGCATGCGGGCTAAATCTGGCTTAGGCTTGTCGGAGCTGAAAGGTGTGTCACCTGGCCGATCAAACGGGGCCGACGTTGCGCGTGAGAGGCCATAATGAGCAGCATAAAAGGCCAGCTTAGCTGTCGCCCCTGCGCGATACTTCAAGGCTTCGATGCGGTCCATATCTCTAACCTAGACCTGACACATAGATTGGCCAATCAAAAAATGATCAGTCCATCACCCCCGCGTCGATCCACGCCTTTTTAGGCCAGCGCGCATGCACCCAGAACCATTGTTCGGGCGCTTTTAAGATGTTTTCTTCCATGAATTGATTGATCCGCAGGACCGAGGCCTCGACCGCATCATCCACCGGCAGATCAAAGTCCATCATCATGGGTTCTTGAATATCAA
Organism: Aquidulcibacter sp.; assembly: GCF_044346625.1. Taxonomy (GTDB): domain Bacteria; phylum Pseudomonadota; class Alphaproteobacteria; order Caulobacterales; family Aquidulcibacteraceae; genus Aquidulcibacter. The sequence continues at coordinate 1,364 of NZ_JBIIYV010000092.1, forward strand.
CTTTGAAGTGTGCCCCAGACAGGCGCTTGACCGTCATGGTCTGCAAGGGTGCTTGGAAGCGGTAAGCTAGGCGGGATGGCCCATCAGCGGTCTTGCACATATGGCCAAAGAACGGAGCTTCGACGCCCGTCTCATACTTCTGGTCGTTCATCATGGCGACAGAGCCGCCCTTGGCGAGGATCCGCATCAGGCTGACCCCACCCGATGGCCCCTTCGGCGCAAATAGGCGCACACCATAGTCAGCACGGGCTTTGACAATTGTGTCATCAACCCAGATGTTGTTGGCTGGCCGATAAGTAACTCGGCAATCAACCCCGCGCCGCACAATGGCTGCGGGCATAACTTCCCAATTGGCAAAATGGCCCGAGACAAAGACGCCGGCTTTGCCCGTTCCCACATAGCGGTCGAGAATGTCCAAGCCGTCAAACTCTGCCCGGCTGTCGGGCGTAAACAGGCCCATGGCGGACAGATGTGGGAACTCCCCCACGACGCGGCCCAAATTGTCCCACATAGCGTCCAGCATCTCGCGCTCTTCGGCGGCGGTGATGCGGGGGAAGGCCAAGCGCATATTGTAACGCGCTGTTTTATGCGCACTCGTGATCGGGCCAAGACGTCGGGCAAAGCCAGCGCCCGCATTAGAGGCTTCGTCCAAGGACATCCGGCTAATGCGGTTCCAATAAGTGTGAAACGCCCAAGATTCGATGCGCTTGAAGACGGACTCGCGACGGCCTGCTGTCATGGGAAAATCCTAATCCTGCCCGAGATGGCTGTCGAGTTTAGCGCGCAGAAAGGCAAGAAAGGCTGCCTTATCCGCCAAAACTGCCTCAATCGGAACGACACGCACCTTGGCTGCAAAGGCAGGCGGCAGACGTGCAAAATCCTTCTCGGTCGTGACCAAAGTGGCACCAGCTGCCAAAGCATCCGCCTCAAGTCGCGCCAACTCATCCGGGCGATAGCGGTGATGATCGTCAAACGGATAAAGATCGACCAGGTTCAAGCCCAAGCCGCGCAACGTCGCATCAAACTTCTCCGGTCGACCAATCCCGCAAAAGCCCAAAACCGGGCCTTCAATGGCGATAGGTTTCGCCTGCAGCGTGGCCTCGAAAATGGGGCCGCTATAGCCTTCCAAATCTTCCTGCGTATCGTCCGAGATCGGCCCCATCAAAATGACCGCATCGGCGCGTGCAAGGCCGATAGCGGGCTTCTCGCGCAAGGGCCCTGCCGGAATCAAATGCCCATTGCCAAAACCGGTCTGACCATCGACCACCACGAGCGAGATCGCTTTTGCTAGGGCCGGATTCTGGTGACCATCGTCGAGGATCACAGCTTTCATGCCTTGCTGGGCGGCCAGCTTTCCTGCCGCTGCCCGATCACGCCCGACAAAGACAGGGCCACCTTGCGCCAGCATCAAGGGCTCGTCACCAACTTCTTCAGCCCCATGTACGCCGGGATCAACGGCGACAGGTCCTTCTAACGTCCCACCATAACCGCGCGAGACAATGCCAATGGGACCACCCGAAAGGTCCGCCAATAAAGTCCGTAAGGCTTGCGAAAATGGGGTTTTGCCCGTGCCACCGGCGGTCAGATTGCCAATGGAGATGACTGGGATCGACAAAGCCTCTGGCTGAGCTTGCGCGATCCGCCGCGCGACGCTGGCCCCATAGAGCGCGCCAAGGGGCGATAGAAGCAGCCTCAGGATGGGTGCGGCATCGCGGCCATAACGTATGGTCCAAAAGGCAGGCGCTCTCATGACTTAGACCGCCCCAAAAGCGCGACGAGAGCCGCCACCGTGTCCGCCATGGCGTGGCCACCTTGCGCAATCACGCCACGCGCAGCTTCGTTCAAGCGTTCGCGATGCGCTGGGTCACCTAACAGCCCTGCCAAAGTCAAAGCGATACGATCGGAAGCATGATCATCCAAAATGACCGCCCCATCCTGATCTTCCAAGGCCTGATAAAGGTCGAGGAAGTTGCCGACAAAGCTGGCGCTGATCACGGTGGAGCCAAGCTGCACGGGCTCTACCGGATTATGGCCGCCAATGCCGGGCTGTAAGCTGCCGGCAACAAAGGTTACCGGTGCCAACCGCATCGCCAAACCCAATTCGCCAAGCGTGTCCCACAGCCAGACTGGGGTCTGAGGGCCTGGAACTTGCCCCGCCGAGCGGCGCACTGGCACTAAGCCCTTTTTGCGGCATTCAATCTCAACATCTTGAGCACGCTCGGGGTGACGGGGGGCCAAGATCAACAGCGCGTCGGGTGCCCCCAAGCACAAAGCTGCATGGGCGGCGAGCAGGACCGCCTCCTCCCCTTCATGGGTGGACGCTGCCAGCCAGACCTGGCGCTTGGCCAGTTTTGCCGTCAGCACCTTGGCTTCCTTGACATTCACAATGGGCGCAGGGGCTGCGAGTTTAAGATTGCCAATGGTGCCAATTGGCCCTGTGCGAAATAGGCTGAGCGCTTCGAAGGTGCGCTTGTCGGCGGGCAACGCGACATCAAACAGGGAAAATAAAAGCTCTGCCGTCTTCGCCCTGCCCCGCCAGCCCTTGACCGACCGCGCCGTCATGCGCGCATTGACCAAAGCCAGCGGCACGCCAGCCTCCTTCGCCGCCAACAATAAGTTCGGCCAAATCTCGCCTTCAACAAAGATGGCGAGGTCTGGCTGCCAACCCGCGATAAAGGCCTTTGTCGCCATGGGCGTATCCACCGGGACATAGCGATGCAGATCAGGCGCAGATAGCTTGCGCGCCATAAGGTCAGCCGAGGTCTTGGTACCGCTGGTAAACAAGAAGGTCAGACCGGGCTGTGCTTTGCGCAGCTCTTGGGCCAGAGCATGGCCCACAATCGACTCCCCCACGCTGGCCCCATGGATCCAGACCAATTTACCTTTCGGGCGCTCAATCGGGGCTGTGGCCAATCGCTCCCCAATCCGTGTCGGGTCCTCCCGGCCTTTAGCCGCGCGGCGCGACAAGACGCCCGGCATAAAGCGCGCCAGAAGCTGTGTGGCGATCCGATAGAGCGTCAATGAGAAAGGCAGGTCCTGTGTCACGCCGTGGCCTCGTCGAGAGCTGCTGGTGGTGCAGGTTCAATCAGCGGGCCACCCACCAAGCGATCAGCCTCCTGCATGGCTTCAGTCAAGGCGATCTCTAAGGCCAGGCGCGCGGCTTCCATCTCGGCCTCGCTCGCTTTAGCGGGAACCTCAATGGCAGGCTTATAGATAATCACCCCGCTCGAAAACAAAGGCGGCAAATGGAAACGGTCCCAGCTCTTGGCATAGCCCGCGCCCTTTACGGCGAAGGCCGAAGGCAAAAGCGGGACTTTCGCCATTTTCGCGACCCGAACGGCCCCAAGCTGGGCACGCATGCGTGGGCCGCGTGGGCCATCTGGCGTAATCCCAACGCAGCCGCCTTTTGAGGCATGGCTGAGCATCTGACGAAACGCCTGTAAGGCACCCTTATCTTCGGTCTCGCCATCGGCCTTCTTTTTCGATGACGACCCCCGCACCACCGTGCGGCCTACCAGTTCCGCAGCACGCGCCACAAACTGGCCATCGGGCGAGAGCGAGATCAGCATCAGCATTTTTTGAACATCGGTCGGCCAGATCGAATGCGCGCCCATGATGCGCGAATGCCAATAACACCAGACAACGCCCTTACCGGACGTCCAGATGGGCTCGGCATGCTCTTGCCCAACAAGCGTCCACCGCGTCGTGGCGCGCACCAAGGCCATCCAAGCGGCTAGAAAGCCCGCAAAAAACCACTGGACGGGTGAAGAACGAAAGAAGGCGCGCGAGAGTTTTTTGCTCATGGTCCCCGCTCCATAGCGAGCGTTGCGCCTTAAGGCGAGTGCGCGGGTGCCACAGCTAAGGCTTGCATGGCAACGCGGGCCTGCCTAGATGCGATCCGATTAGCCGAAAAGACGCGCCCGTGCCCAAATTTGACCTGACAACACCTGAACGCCGCAAAGCCGCTGAAGATGATTATTGGTGGAACGACCACGCCTTCTTGCGCGCGCGCTTTCAAAACAAATATCAAATCAGCCCACGCATGTGGCGCACAAACCAACCCAGCCCCAAGCAATTGGCGGAGTGGAAAGAGTTTGGCATCAAGACCATCGTGAACTTGCGCGGCGATACCGACGCCAGCTTTACCGTCTTGGAAAAAGAAGCGTGCGAGCAATTGGGCCTGAACCTCGTGTTCCTGCATAGCGAGAGCCGCGGCGCGCCTTATCCTGAGCGCCTGCTAGAGGCCAAAAAAGCCTTTGAGACCATGGAATACCCGGCCCTGATGCATTGTAAGTCCGGCGCGGATCGGGCTGGCACCATGGCTGTGTTTTATCTCTATCAGATTGAGGGCGTACCGCTTGAAGAAGCGCGCAAGCAATTGAGCTTCAAATATCTCCACATTAGCGCCGCCAAGACCGGCATTCTCGACTTCTTCTGGGCCGAATGGGCCAAGATCGAAGCCACCGGCCGCATCGACTTCTGGACCTGGCTCACCACCGAATACGACCGCGACGACCTCAAAGCCCGCTATAAGCCGCAAGCGGCATGGAGCTGGATTGTCGATAATGTATTGAAGCGGGAATAGAGGTCGCGCACAATTGGATTGAACGTCACCGGATCCAACGGATCACATCCAATAACGTCGCCAAAGCGCTGGCAACATATGTCCCTGCCGCTGCCTTTAGCACCTGCCGGGCATTGGCGAGATCGTCGCCGTGCAAAAACCCGCCCTGTTCCAAGACAGGCAAAGCGCGCTTGAAGCTGGCATCGATTTCCATCGGCAAGGTCAGCACATGCATCAACACCCGCCCACTCATGAGCACGACAAGGGCACCGATTTGCAGCATCGCAATCACGGGCGACTTGATGATAATGCCAATCAAAGGGATGGAGATCAGCATCCAGAAGGCAACCTTGTCGAGCCCGGCCAGCCCTCCTGCCCATTTGGTGCGTGTCACTAAGAAGGCGTCACCGTCGCGGTGCTGGACGGCGTGGCCAACTTCATGGGCGGCCACAGCCACCGCCGTTACCGAGCGGCCTGTGAGGTTGTTGGGCGACAGCCGCACAACCCGCGCAATCGGGTCATAATGATCCGTTCCTGCCGGTGTTTCTTCTAAGCCAACATCAGCCAAACCAGCTTCATCCAGCAAGTGCCGGGCAAGTTCGCCCCCAGTGCCGGGAAAATCCGGTCTGTCGGCGGCGTGGCGAGCCATAACGCTCTTAACCCAATATTGAGGGCCGAAAATCAAGGCCAGAAGCGCGAGTATCCCAAGGATTATCAAGATTGGCATAGGTCCAATTTAGAGCAATCGGCCCAAATTGGAAATCACGGATACAACAAGGTGCTACGCGTCGCGCCCTATTGCTCTGTTATCAAGATTATTGGGTCTTCTCGGCGGCGTCCTTGGCAGCTTCAGTCTTGCGCGCGACCTTGTCAGCCGCCTCCTTGGCATCGGCCGCAGCGTTTCGAGCCGCCTCGGCAGTTTTCTCGGCGGCGTTATCAACTGCCGTACCAGCATTTGTGGCAGCGTCAGAGGCAGCGTTACCGACATCCTCGGCCGCAGTAACAGTGGCCGCACCCGCATCTTGAGCGGCGGCAGCGGCATGGTCACCCGCTTCGGCGGCTTCGTTTTTCGACTTGTCGGAGCAGGCCGTAACTGAGACGGCGAGCAAGCCTAGGCAGGCTAAAAGCTTGTTGTTCATTTTTAGGGTATCCCGATGTTTGACAGGCTGGGCCGAGGGCGAAGCAGGTACTTAACTCCCAGCGTGGGAAACTGTTCCATTGGTGCAAGGTTTCGCGCCGTCACAGCTGTGCCCCAAATTGAATAGCGACCGCCATAGTTTTATGCTTAATTATTCATGCATAGGACTGTTTATCGACAGTTGGAATTTTCAGATTTCAAATCCATATTGCGTTGGCTTGCAGATAAGACAATGAGGTCTCAAATTTGAACGAAGTTAGCAATATTTCAAGTTTTTACACAAAAATTGGCTTATTTTGGTTAAACTTTAGTTCTCTTGAGTTAATGCTCAGGCTTGTACTTCACCGAAGAAACAACGGAAATACGCAAGACCCTCAACTGTTCAGACCCTTCACCGTTGGAGAGCAGTTAACTGAAAATGCGGTCAATAATTATGACAGTTTTAGCCAAGTTTGCTGCAAGTTCAATTCAACGCTCAAAAAATCCGAAAAAATTGATTTCTCACGTATTGAAAAATTTAGAAACGCGATTGCTCACGGGAGAATAGTTGGAGATGGTAATAACTTGACGATAACCAAATTTTCTAAATCCAACAACAAAACTGTTAGGGTGGAATTCTCGTGGACTTACAGCGAACAAGATTTAACAAACTTGATTGAAGAATTAGGGGAAGCGACACAAAGCATATCTATAAAGCACTTAGGCGCAACAATTTCAGCATAAAGATCGTGTCCCACGGCGTGGTGTAACAGCGGCGTCATGAGGTAGCCGGTTTAGGGCTGAGTTGATCATGTTCAGGGGACTGCGCTGAGCATGACGATGGGATCATTGCTTAAAGGTGCGAGAGTT
>NZ_JBIIYV010000005.1:0-79632 GCF_044346625.1 Aquidulcibacter sp.
CCTCAAATCCATCGATAGTATCTTTGCCATCCATGTTGGCCTCCATCACCAACATAAATGGTGAATCACATCACACCTGATTTGGGAATACACTCGATTCCTTTTTCAGGAAAACCGCTCTAAAGTCTCCAGATGAGTGAATTTACCATGTTCACAATCAGAAGTGTGTATTTGTTTGGTTTATTCACAGTCCCAAGCAAGTATCCTAAGTCAATGCATGGGTAATGACGTTTTTCTTTAACTAAGCCACAACACTCCTAAGGTATTGTCGAGCATTCGCTATTCAACCAGTACAAAGAAGTTTAGGTGAAACTTGAACACCATCGCAACTTACGTAAAGCTGGACTCGGAGACACTTGAGGCTGTCTTGAACCTTCATGAGCGTTATGCAAACGGGATCGACGGCGGCAAACGAGCCTCTTTGAAGTTTGTCGACTTTTCTGGGATGGACCTCTCAGGTCGCAATTTAGCAGATGCCGAGCTGACCGGCTGCGCATTTGAAAACGCCAAATTGATCAAGACAATCTTTGAGCGCGCTGTGCTTTTTGCCTGTGATTTCCGCAAGGCTGACTTGCGCGGAGCGCGTATGGCGAAAGCGGATATGCGCGGGGCAAATTTGCGCGGTGCAGACCTCTCCCATGCCGACTTGACCCAATCGGACTTCCGCGAAGGCGAAGTTGCCGTTGCAGACAAAAAAAATGGCATGATGGTCATCAAGCACCGGATGCGCCCGGGTGATGCAGAGGGCACCTTGTTTGTCGGCGCGACGCTTGACGGTTCGCAATTCAACGGCGTGCAAGCCAAGGGTGCTGACTTCCAAGACTGCTCGATGAAGGGTGCCAAGCTATCGGGTGCCATTTTGAAGGATTGCAATCTGGCTGGTGCCGACCTGCAAGATGCAGACTTAACCGGGGCTAGGTTGGAAGGTGCGCATTTTGAGGACGCAATTCTAACGGGTGTTGCCTTAGGCTACTCTAAGATTGACCCCAAGATGGCCAAAGGTGCCTTGGGCGACCCCAGCGACAGCGCAAAAATTCGTGCTATCCAACTTGAGAATATGGCCAATGAGCACCAAGCTTGGTGGGAAAGCAATGGCACCGCGGGTCAGCACGCTAAGTTCGATGGCGAGGACTTGCGTCCTATGTCTTCCATGTTCAAAGGTATGCGATTAACGGCTATCTCAGCCGTGAAATGTAACGGCGTTGGCGTGCGCTTCGTTTCGACCCAGTTGCAAGGTGCCAATTTTTCTGAAGCCGACTTGCGCGGAGCGTGTTTTGCCGGGGCCGACTTGCGCGGGGCAAACTTCACGCGTGCACGCCTGAAAAAGGCCGACTTCCGCAATGCCAAACTTAGCCCATTGCGGATCACCGCTGACAAGACCAAAGCAACCGACTTTACCGGCGCAGAAATGCGCTACGCCAATTTCGACCAAGCCGATATTCGCGAAGCCCTTTTTTATGATGTCGATATGCTGGGGACGAGCTTCCGCGGCGCGCAAGCGACAGGGGCCAAGCGGGGTAAGTCCCCCACAGCCGAACACAGTGGCAATGCTGCAACTGGCTCGCCAGCAGCTGCTGAAGCCCAGGCAAACGCCGCTTAGTCTGAACAAGGAAGAAGGCCCGATGGTGGCGGGAGAGAGACTTGAACTCTCGACCTCACGATTATGAGTCGTGCGCTCTAACCAGCTGAGCTACCCAGCCAACGCATCGGGGAGCCGTCATTTAGTGCGCATCGACTCTCGGGGCAAGCCTTTGGGTCAGTTGGGCCAAAAGAGTCTTCCGTTTGGCTTCTGTCCGCACCAAACTTGCCTCTTTCACATGGCCAAAACCACGCACATCGTCTGGCAAATTAGCCAGCTCTACAATCTGGCGATGGGTGGAAGCCGATAGGCTTTGAAGCCAGACGGACAAGTCTGCCAGATATTGATCCCGGAAGGCGCGCTCTTTAGCCCGCTCCTCTGTCGCGCCAAAAACATCAAGCGCTGTGCCGCGCAAAACTTTGCCGTGCTGCAGGACTTTAAACGCACCCAAAATCCAAGCGCCGAATGCCTGCTTCTTGGGAAGGCCGGTTGCCTCATCCTTGGCGGCAAGCAATGGTGGGGCCAACCAAATCTTCAAAGTCTTCCGGCCGCCCAAGGTGGCGTTTAGGCCATCCAGATAAGCAGGGTCGGCATACAGGCGCGCAACTTCATACTCATCCTTATAAGCCATGACCTTCGCCAGATTGACGGCTACCGCTCGTGTCAAAATGCTGCCGAGGCTTGCTTGGGTTTCAGCTTTGCGGACTTGGGCGACCGCGTCCGCATAGATTTGCGCATAGCTTTGGTTTTGATAGGCGGTCAGATGGGCAATGCGATGGGCGATTAAATCGTCGAGGGATTTTTCGGGTGGCGGCTCACGAACCGGAACCATTTCTGTTAGCCGTGCCGGATCATAGGCCGCTAGACGGCCCAAATCGAAGGCCAATACATTTTCATCAATCGCCACGCCATTGAGCTTAATCGCCCGATAAAGCCCGCGCAAGGAAACTGGAACCAAGCCACGTTGCCACGCAAAGCCCAACAGGATCATGTTGGAGTAAAGCGCATCATAGAGATATTCTTCTGCCAAGCCTTCGGCATGGATCACGCCCAGCTCGCGAACCGCTTGGCCAAACAAATCGACCTTTGGCTGGCCGCGATAGCCGCGGGTGCGGTTATGGATGAACTCGCTAGTCGGCTGAATGTCGAAATTGGCGACGGCACGGGTGGTCTCTTTGCAAACCAGATTGAGGCCATCGAGATTGGTCGCAACGATCAAGTCGCCGGCAATCATCACATCGGCAGACGCAGGTGGAACCCGACCCGAACGAATATCTTGCGGCTGATTAGCGATGCGCACATGGCTCAACACCTGCCCACCCTTTTGCGCCAGCCCGGTCATGTCGAGCGTAGAGGACGCTTTGCCGTCAACATGCGCTGCCATGCCGACAATTGCGGAGACAGTTGTCACGCCCGTTCCACCAACGCCAGTAAAGACGATGGAGCGTGGACGGTCCAAACTCATTGGCTCTGGCAGAGGGATATTGGTGGCGTCAAAGGTGGGGCGTGCCCGCTCGCGCTTGGCATTATGGCTGCCTTCAATTGTCACGAAGGACGGGCAGAAACCATCGACACAGCGCGTATCTTGATTGCAAGAGGATTGGTCGATCTGGCGCTTGGTGCCGAAATCGGTTTCGAGCGGATGGATCGATAAGCAATTGGATTGTTTAGAACAATCGCCGCAGCCTTCACATACCGCTGGATTGATATAAGCGCGGATCGAAGTCGCCTTGAGCAGCTTGCGCTTGATGCGGCGGCGCTTTTCCGTGGCGCACATTTGGTCATAGATCAGGACGGTAACGCCCTTGGTCTCGCGCAGGCGGCGCTGGACCGCGTCTAATTCTTCGCGCGGATAGACGCGGACGGACGGCTCTAGCACCACATTGGCATAGCGCGTCGGCTCGTCGGCGACGATCACGACTTTCTTGACGCCCTCACCCAGCAATTGCTTTGCAATCTGGGGCGTGGTCTGCCCGCTTTCCGTAGATTGGCCACCGGTCATGGCCACAGCGTCATTGTACAAAAGCTTATAGGTGACATTGACGTTGCCAGTCACTGCCGCGCGAATGGCCAAAGAGCCTGAGTGGGAATAGGTGCCATCGCCCAAATTGACGAACACATGGTCTTCTTCGGTAAATGGTGCTTGGCCGATCCAACCAATGCCCTCGCCGCCCATTTGGCTGGTCATGTCGGTTTGACGCTCAGGCATGAAAGTTGCCATATAATGACACCCAATCCCGGCTAGCGCGCGCGAGCCTTCAGGCACGACGGTTGAGCTATTGTGGGGGCAGCCAGAACAGAAGTGCGGTGTGCGGTGCGCGTCGCCTTCCAGCGCTTGTGCCCGGTCCTTACTTTCCTGCACGCGGTTCAAATAGGCTAAAGCCTGCTCGCGGTGTGGGCCTTCTGGCACCAAATCAAACAGCGTCTTAGCCAGCACGGGGATGGAAATCGAAGCGGTGTCTGGCAGCAATGGCGCGCCATTCAATCCCTTTTTACCAATCACCCGCGGGCGCCTGCCATCGGGCAAATCATACAAGGCATCGCGGATCTGGGGTTCGATCAAAGCGCGCTTGTGTTCGACCACCAAAAGCGTCTCTAACCCCAAGGCAAAGCCGCGCAGATGATAGGGCTCCAAAGGCCAGGGCATCGCGACTTTATAGATGGCAAAGCCTAAATCGGCGGCCAGTTCTGGACTAATCCCCAAGGCATCTAAAGCTTCGAAGATATCGCGCGTGGCCTGCCCCGTCGCGACCAGTCCGATGCGGCGCTTTGGTCCAGCCAAGATTTCCCGGTCAAGGCCATTGGCCCGCACAAAGGCTTGTGCAGCTGGCAGCTTATACTGACGTAGGCGCGCCTCTTTCGCCATCGGATCATCTCCGCGACGCAGGCTCAACCCTTCGGGCGGTAAGTCGAAGTCTGTGGGCAGGCGGATATCAAAGCGGTGGGCGCCGACATCGATCACAGCGCCCGAATCCATTGTGTCGGCCAAAGCAATCAAGCCAGTCCAAGCACCTGAAAACCGCGATAGAGCAAAACCGTACAGACCAAAATCTAGCACGTCTTGGATCGACGCGGGCGACAGGATCGGCATTTCCGCGTCGATAAAGGCAAATTCAGACTGGCTCGGCAATGTGGAGCTTTTACAGACATGATCATCGCCTGCAATCGCTAAGGTACCACCAAACTTCGACGTCCCTGCGAAGTTTGCATGCTTGAAGACGTCGCCGGTGCGGTCAACACCGGGCGCTTTGCCATACCAAATGCCAAACACCCCATCAAAGCGGGCACCAGCAAATTGTCCTAGCTGCTGGCTACCCCAAACAGCCGTCGCGCCCAGATCTTCGTTGAGGCCCGGCCAGAACTCGATGTCATGGGCTTTCAAAAGCTTAGAGGCGCGCTCCAGCTGCATGTCATAGCCGCCCAGCGGTGAGCCGCGATAGCCAGAGATAAAGCCAGCCGTGTTCAATCCGGCCTTCACATCGCGTCTTTTTTGGTCCAAAGGAAGCCGCACGAGCGCTTGGATGCCGGTGAGAAACGCTCTACCCTCGTCGAGTTCATACTTGTCGGTCAGAAGAACTTCGCGATGGAGCATCTGGTTTGGCCCTCGGGTTTATGACCACGACGAGCATGGCCTGCTTTTATCCCGGCATCATCTTCTGTTTTCGCGGAAAAAGCTTGCTCTTTTTTTCGTTATTTGCAAAAGAATGCGCAAGATACATGTTCACTTTGCCAGAATTGAGAAAAATTCGTGTCTGAAGAATTAGACGCCATTGATGTCCGCATCCTCGATCTAGTCCAAGAAGATGCGGCGCTCTCCGTTGCCGAGATTGCCGACAAGGTTGGCCTCTCGTCAAGTCCATGTTGGCGGCGGATTAAGCGGCTGGAAGAGATTGGCGTCATCACCAAGCGGGTGACCATACTGGAGCGCGCCGCCTTAGGCCTAGATTTTGAGGTCATGGCCTCTGTGAAGCTGGCCCTGCCAAACCGCGAGAACCTCGAAAAGTTTGAAGCCGCTGTGGCAACTTGGCCTGAAGTCGTCGATTGCGCAACTGTGACGGGGGCCGTCGACTATATGATTCGGGTCGTGACCACAGATATGCACGCCTATGATGGCTTCTTGCGCGACAAATTGTTGGGCCAAGGACTGGTCTCCGATGTGCAATCGCGCATCGTGATTCGCGTGGCCAAGCGCACGACTTCGGTTCCCTTGGGTCTGAGCCAGTCTAAGCGGCGTTGAGGACGGCAAAGCCGCGTTCAAGGTCCGCGATCAAGTCTTCTTGCGCTTCCAAGCCAATCGAATAGCGCATGATCGGCCCGTTTGGATGGTGGGCTGGAAACTGTCGGGTGATTTGGACGGTACTGGGCAAAGCCAAGCTCTCAAACCCACCCCATGAAAAGCCCATGGAAAAAATCTGATAAGCTTCTGCCATCGCATTGATTTTCGAAGCAGCGATTGGCTTGAACACGACCGAGAACAAGCCACCGGCACCGGTAAAGTCGCGCTGCCAAATGGCGTGGTCGGGGTGGGATGGCAGTGCAGGATGCAGCACTTGGGCGACTTCTGGCCGCCCCTCAAGCCAGCCAGCGATTTCGCGCGCAACCCGGTCTTGATGGGCCATACGCAGACCCATGGTGCGCATGCCGCGCAAGGTCAGCCAAGCATCTTCGGCGGATGTGCCGATACCCAGCATCTGGTGCATGGTTTTAAGCTTGGTCAGCCAGTCGGGGCTATTCGTGATTAAAGCGCCTGCTAGCACATCGGCATGTCCGCCCTGATACTTCGTCAAGGCTTGCATGGAGATATCCACGCCCAGATCAAACGGCCTCATATAGACGCCCGCCGTCCACGTATCGTCGATCAGGGTTGCAACACCATGCGCCTTCGCGACGGCGGTAATGGCCGGGACATCTTGCAGCTCAAACGTAAGCGAGCCAGGGCTTTCAAGGATGATCAAGCACGTGTCAGGCCGGACTAGGCCAGCAATGCCTGCCCCAATTCGTGGGTCATAAATCTCTGTTTCGACGCCATAATTGCCCAAGACTTCGCGGCAAAACCGTCTGGTCGGGCCATAGGAAGAATCGGTCAACAGCACATGGTCGCCAGCCTTTGTCGCCGCCATCAGGGCCAAGGTCAGCGCTTGCAACCCAGACGGCGCGAGCACAGTGCCAATCCCGCCAGAAATCTCGGTCAGCGCGTCACACAAGCGATCCTGCGTTGAAAGGCCTTCGAGCCCATAGCCCTTCATGTCGGCCAACGGGCCCGCGCGATAAAGGTCGTCGGCTTGATCAAACAAAATTGTCGAGCCGCGCTGGATCGGCGGATTGATCACCCGCTCATGAGAAAACGGATCGCGGCCAACTTGCACCAACCGGGTAGCCACAGAAAGGCTCTCGGCACCCCCAGCTTTTGACTTCTTGCTCATCCAGCAGCCTCAGTCTCGATCGGCGAGGCAGGGTCTGCTGCCCACTCGCTCCACGCCCCGTCATAGACAGGCACATCCCACAGCCCCAGACGGGCTAAGGCTAAAGCAATGACGCAGGCGGTGACCCCAGAGCCGCAGGTGGTCACTAAGCGTTTACTCAAATCGACACCCGCGGCCTTAAAGACCTCCGCCAAGTCGGCTGGGTCCTTCATCGTGTTGTCAGGCTTCAACAAGCTTGAGAAAGGCACATTGAAGGCACCGGGCATATGGCCGCTGGGTAGATTGGCGCGCGGTTCAGGTGCTGTTCCCGCGAAACGCCCTGCAGGGCGGGCATCAAGAATTTGCGCGACCCCAGATTGGACCTTTGCCAAGACTTGGCCCTTATCGCGGATCAAATCGGCGCGACGGCGAACGGTAAAGTGGCGTTCACGCGCGATCGGGGGCATATCCTCTGTCGCACGATTCTCAGCCTGCCATTTCGGCAAACCGCCATCGAGAACCACAACATCGTCATGACCCATATGGCGAAACATCCACCACACCCGGGCAGCAGAGAACACACCTGTGCTGTCATAAATGACCAAACGCAAGCCGTCGCCTAGGCCCAGTTTTTTCACCCGGCTCGCGAATTTTTCAGGGCTGGGCATCATATGGGGAAACGGGCTGGTGGTGTCTGAAATCTCATCAATATCAAAGAAGACTGCGCCTGGAATATGGGCCACATCATACTCTTCCTTGGCATTGCGCCCAGCCGCTGGCATATGCCAAGACGCATCAATAATGCGTACGTCTGGCGCATCAAGCTTGTCGGCCAGCCATTGCGTGGAAACTAACGGATCATCAGGATTGGCCCAGCCTGCCATTGTCTTATCCTCAACCAGTTCATTGCGCTGCACGCCCAAGGCGTGCGACACGGGGTTTTTTCAGTTCTTATGATCCACTAAAGGGATTTCAGCGTAAGTTGCAAAGAATATCTCATAACCCAACGGCACAACAAAGCACATGAACGACGAATTCATCACGGACACGATTCAACAGGATCAGCGCTATCAGGCGCTCTTGCTGGACTACGCGGCAGGAAGCCTACCGCGTGGGCCTGCTTTGGTGGTTTCGGCGCACTTGGCCTTGCAACCCCAAGCGCGCGAGTTCACACGCACCTTTGATGCGGCTGGCGGCATATTGTTGGACGCGATTGAGCCGGTGGACATTGCCCAGCCAACTTGGTTGGCGGCCGAAGTTGGCCAAGACTATTCAAATCATGCGCTACGCGAGATTGATGATATGACCCATGTCTTGTCGTCACTCGACCAAGGTCGTTGGCGTCGCAATTTGGCTGGCATGTTGATGATGCCTTTGCCGGGCAGTGATGCTGAATTGCTGAAGCTAGAAGCGGGCCGCAAGGTTCCCGAACACGGCCACGCAGGTCTTGAAGTCACGCTTGTCCTTTCAGGCGCTTTGGACGATGGCAATCAAGTCTATCGTCGCGGCGATTTATTGGTGCATGATGAAGACAGCGAGCATCAACCCGGTGCAGCCAAGGGTGGCGATTGCATTTGTTTGATCGCGCAAACCGGCCCAATACACCTGAAGGGCCCCTTGGGCTGGCTGATTAACCGTTTCAACTGACTTTTGCCTGATACTCTCCTTAGCTTTCATTGAAAGAGGTTTTTGCGATGTCTGCCCACAGCACCTTCCAGAAGTGCATTTTTGCTGCCGTCATTGTGCTGGGTGGCACGGCGATGGCGTCTAGCGCGGCCGCTGCCACGACGCCGGGGCGGACGGAGTTTGAAATTCTGATGAACGGCAAGCCTGTAGGTCGTCACAGCGTGACGGTCTTTAAATCTGCCGATATCACAAATGTTCGCATTGCGATCGATATGGCAGGCAAGATTGGTCCAATCGGGTTTACCTATCGACACCGGTGCGAAGAAGCTTGGCGCGGTACCCAACTCACCAGCCTGAACTGCACCGATAAGGAAAATCGGTCTAGCAAGTCTGTCGCGGCGAATTTGCGCGGCACAGACCTAGTTGTCGACGGCACAGGTTTCAAAGGTAGCGCTCCGGCGAGCCTGCTACCGTCCAGCTGGTGGCGATTCAGCACCATCAATCAAACCCGCCTCCTCGATAGCCGCGATGGCAAGCTAAGCCGCGTCAATGTGAACCGGGTTGGCGAAGAAGTGCTGCAGATCGGTGGTGCCCCAGTTAAGGCCAATCACTACCGCGTTCGCGGCGCTGTCAATACAGACCTGTGGTACGACGGGACGGGGCGCTGGGTGCGCACTGCGTTCAAGATTGCGGGCCAAAGCTTTGACTATCGCAAGGTGACTACCCTTACCGGATCGCCTCGCGAATAGGCCTAAACGCTTGAATTCCGGCGGTTGGCCTCAATTTCGGCTCGAATGCGAGACTGTTCTGCCGCATCAATCGGGAAGCCGCGCATCAAAATGATCGAGACGAGTTTCAGGCCAATTGGAATGGCGCAATAAAGCGCGACAAGGCTGTTTAGCGCCAAGTCGGTTTGGCTGCCGCCTTGCGTATTGAACCCGACCAATCCCAAGATTCCAAAGGCCGCCCCGGCCGCCACCGCTAGAGCCAGCTTGGTCGCCACGCTCCACAGCGCAAAGTAGAGGCCGGTTCGGGGCGCTTGACCGGTTTTGAGCTCATCAAGGTCGACAACATCAGCCTGCATGGCCGCTGGCAACACGATGTCGGCACCCAAAGCCAGACCCGAGCCGACGCAGACGATTAGAAACAAGATCCAATCCTGTGGCCCGGTAACGCCCAACGCCAGCGCAAAAATCAGGCAGGCCCAAACCATCGCCCACCGCCAGACGCGGTCTTTGCCAAACCTCCCGCCCAACCAAGCCCAAAAGGGCGCAGAGATTAGGCCTGCGAGAAAATAGGTCCCCAACAAGGCGCCTTGCAGGTCGGGGCGGCCCAAACGCTCGGATACGAAATAGAGAAACAAAGTCGCCGGTAGCCCATTGGCAATGCCATTGATAACATAGGCCACAACTAAGCGCCGAAATGGCTCATTGCCGGCACAATCCTTCAAACCCTCCTTCAAACTGGCCACCGGCTGTGTGGTCAAAGGGGGGTCTGGCACCAAAAGCACACAGATGCCGCACGCCAAAGGCGTTGTGATCGCAGCAAACAGCCCCAGCATTGCCAAAGCTTCCCGAAGCGGGCCGCCGTTTGAGACAATGGCCACAAGACCCACCGCGCCAATCACACCTAGAACCGTGGCAATCTCGCGCCACGCCGTCACCACAATGCGCTCGCGATAATCAGGGCTGAGCTCTGCGCCCCACGCATTCAGGGGCAGCGTTATGGCTGCCCAAGAAATTGAAACCAGCAGGGTCCAAAGCGCAAAATAGGCGGCCCCTGCCCCATCGGGCGGCGTCATAATCATATAGGCCGACCAAGCCGCCAACGGGCTCGCCAGAAGAACCCAAGGCCTGCGCCGCCCAAAGCGGCCACCGGTTTGGTCCGACAAACGGCCAGCCGCCAAATCGCTTGCCGCATCTAACACGCGCACAATCAACAGGATAAGGCCAATCATGCCCGCCCCGATGCCAACTTCCTTGGCATAAAAGGTCGGTGCAAACATGTAGAAGGGCTGGCCCAAAGCTGCGATGGGCACCGCTGGCAACGCATAGGCAAATAACCGCAATGGCGAGACGGTTACGGCAGTGCTGGAGCGCGCTTGATCAGTCATGCGGGTAACATGGTGCCTGCAACCCAAGCTGCCAAGCCGCTAGACAGCGGTGAATTTCGCTCGTAAATGTGTGAAATTCACACACATTGAGTGCCAATGTGTAAGATTAACACAAAGCGGATGTCAAAATGCCCTCTCAAGGTCGGAAATTCATCGTCATAGGCGGCGCAGGTCTCGTTGGCAGCGCAGTTGCGCGGCATTTGGCAGATGATGGTAGCGCACAAGTGATCATCTGCGACCAATTAGGCTCTAGTGCTTCGGGCAAATGGGCCAATCTGCCCGCGAAACTGGCGGATCTTTGGTCCCCAGACGATCTTATGAAGCATCTCGACCTGGCTTGGCGCGAAGTTGCAGGCGTTTTGTGTTTTGCTGATGCGGGCCATAGCGCGGGCGACATGGATGCCTTGTTTGAGACTTCGTACCATTTACCACGACGCGTATGGGACTATGGCGTTGCTAAACAGCGGGCGATCTATTGGGCATCGTCCATGCAGGTTTATGGCGACGCAACGCCGGACCTCTCCACAGACCCGAATGTGATTGCTGGCTTCCAGCCTAAGACAGCCTTTGGCCGCGCCAAGCAAGCGTTTGACTATTTTGCCGCCAGCCAAGGCACAGGCCCAGATGCTGCCCCGATTGCCACAGGCTTTCGCTTGGCTTCCGTCTATGGCCAAGGCGAAGGGCACAAGGGCGCACTCGCCAGCCTGCCACACCGCGCCCTGGAACACGCAGCGGCCGACCGGCCCTTGGCTCTCTGGGAAGCCAGCCGCGATTGGGTCCATGTTGAGGATGCAGCCAATGTGATCGCCCAGATCGTTCTGCAGGGTCATGCTGGCTTCTTTGATGTGGGCAGCGGGTCCTTGACCTCTGTCGCAGCCATAGCCAAGGCCAGCGAAGTGGCAACGGGCAAAGCTTTGACCATTGAAACGCGTTCGGCTCCCGCCGATGTGTGCGCCAATCAAACTGCGGCCGCCGATCACACTGCCCTTGAAAAGCTGGGCCTTACGTACACATTCCGAACGATGGAAGCCGGACTGTCCCCTCTGTGAGCGCGCCTGACGCCATCACCCATGCCGCCCGCCTCTTGCAGGCGCGCTATGGCGAAGATGGCGCTGTGATTGCGGTTATGCGCGCGGCAGAAGCCGCCGCCATGGGCGACCTTGAGATGGCAGATCATTGGGAAGCGGTGGCGGCAATGATTGATGAACCAGACGCCACAGCTCCGGATGCCTTAAACTAGCCCCCGCCCCGCGCCATCACCCCATAAAGCAGTTGCGCAAAAGGCGTGATGATTTAGAAGGCCTCTGACCTGTCCGTTAGGGCCATTTGGCCCTGTCGCGCCAACCACGCACCCGGGGATCCTTATGACCACTTTTGACCGTGACGCCTTTATCGCTGGCCTGCCCAAAGCAGAGCTTCACTTGCATTTGGAAGGCTCGCTGGAACCCGAACTGATGTTTGCTTTGGCCCAGCGTAACAAGATCGCGATCCCGTTCAACAGCGTCGAAGAAGTCCGCGCCGCTTACAGCTTCTCCAATCTGCAAGACTTTCTCGACATTTATTACCAAGGCGCGGGCGTGCTACAGGTGGAGCAGGACTTTTATGATCTAACCATGGCGTATCTGAAGCGCGTTGCCGCCGATGCTTGCCGCCATGTGGAAGTCTTCTTTGACCCCCAAACCCATACCGATCGCGGCATTGAGATGGGGGTGGTTATCGGCGGTATCGCGCGGGCTTTGGCCGATGGCGAGACCCAATTGGGCGTAACCTCAAAACTTATTCTCTGCTTCCTGCGCCACTTGGACGAAGAAGCAGCGTTTGCGACTTTAGAAGCGGCAGAGCCTTATCTCGCCCATATCTTTGGCGTCGGCCTCGATTCTAGCGAAGTGGGGCACCCACCGTCGAAATTTGCGCGCGTCTTTGAAGCGGCGCGCGCCAAGGGCCTGCATCTATTTGCCCACGCCGGTGAAGAAGGCCCGCCAGCCTATGTCTGGGAAGCGCTCGACCTGCTCAAAATCGACCGCATAGACCATGGCAATCGCGCCCTGGAGGATGAAACCTTGGTCGCGCGCATCGCCCAAGACGGCCTGACCTTGACCGTATGCCCGCTGTCAAACCTCTCCCTATGCGTGGTCCATGACCTTACCCAACACCCCTTGCGCACTATGTTGGAAAAGGGCCTCAAAGCCACGATCAACTCAGACGATCCGGCCTATTTCGGCGGCTATCTCAACGCCAATTGGCATGCCATCGCCAAAGCTTTGGACCTCAGTAAGGATGAATTGGTGTGCTTGGCGCATAACAGCTTCACCGGCAGCTATTTGACCTCAGCCGAGAAGCAGGCCCATGCTGAAGCGATTGAGGCTTGGGCGGCACGTTTCTAGCCCCATCCGCCCTCTGCCCCGATCCAGGGCCGAAAGGTTCGTAACATGACCACAATAAAGCCACTGGCGCTACTTGGAT
Source organism: Aquidulcibacter sp. (assembly GCF_044346625.1). Lineage (GTDB taxonomy): Bacteria > Pseudomonadota > Alphaproteobacteria > Caulobacterales > Aquidulcibacteraceae > Aquidulcibacter. The sequence goes on from NZ_JBIIYV010000005.1 coordinate 13,184, forward strand.
TGGGTCTTGTTGCCCTCAGTAGCTGTGCCAGTCAGCCTCCAGCCGAAAAGTCCAAGGCCATGATTTTTACCGTCGCCGACTCGGACACCTCCAAGACGCTGAAGACCGGGCAGAGCTTTGAGGTAAAGTTGCTGGGCACCCCCACGGCAGGCTATTCGTGGGAAGTGCAGTCCTTGCCTACGGGCGTGACCTTGGTCGACAAAGCTTCAGAGCCTGAAAACCCTAAAGGGCGGGCGCAAGGCATGGTGGGCGGCAATGATTGGACAAGCTTCCACTTCAAAACCACTTCTGCCCCTGTGGATTTGCAAGGCACGGCTGGCCAAGCCTTGGTTCTGCGTTATGCGCGGCCTTGGGAATTTGAAGCTGGGAAGCCTGCCGATCAAATCTGGCAAATGCAGATTGTGGTGAAGCCGGGGTCTTGAGAAGGTGCCCTCTGAGCCCCCAACAAAAAAGGGGTCCAGCTGGCCCCCTTTCTTCCTGATATGAGAGATGTCAGTGTCGTCGTCGCAAATTCTCAAGTTCTTCCTTCAGCTTGAGTTTCTGTCGTTTTAGAGCGGCAATCTGTGCGTCACTTGAGGCTAGGCTTTTCATTTCGTTTTGGATCGCTAAATCAAGCTTTGCGTGTTTATCAGACAGTTCACGGATATGCGCTTCAATCGCCATGTGGCGGCCTCCTTTGCGTTCAGAGACCTGTAGGGAAACACGTGATAGGGGAATCGCCAAGTACTTTTTTGTCGCATGCCAAACAAGGTTTATCACGATCATGTCAAAGCGCTTGATAATAGGGATAAGTGGAGCTTCGGGCGCTGTTTATGGTGTCCGCGCCTTGGACATGCTGGCCGAACTTGGGGTCGAAACCCACCTTGTACTGACCAAAGCGGCTGAACTGACTCTCGCTTCAGAGGGCTTGCCCAACTCCACCGCATTGAAGAGTCGCGCCTCCTACGTGCACAAGATCGCCGATGTGGGGGCTTCGATCGCGTCGGGCTCGTTTAAGACCGATGGTATGCTGATTGCGCCCTGCTCGGTGCGTACCATGGGCGAAATTGCCACCGGCGTGACCTCAAACCTATTGACGCGCGCAGCCGATGTTCAATTGAAGGAACGTCGGCGCGTCGTCTTGATGCTGCGCGAGACGCCCTATCATCTGGGCCATATTCGCACGATGGCAGCCGTCACGGAAATGGGCGGCATCATCTTCCCGCCTGTGCCTGCGTTCTACGCCCAATTGGAAACCCTTGATGCTGTCGTCACCCAATCGGTAGGCCGCGCCCTAGATCTTCTCGGGTTTGAGGTCAAAGGCATCAAGCGTTGGGGGGAAGATGTCGGGCCCGTCTGAGCACGATCCACGCCTCACCATCTGGGACTTTGCGCTGGCCTTCTACGCCCAAGATGGGGTTGAGGCGGATTGCCTGACAGCGCAAGACCACTATGCGCTGGACGTGACTTATCTGATCTTTGCCCTCCATCGGGCCCGCCTTGGGCAAGGGTTTGAAGCCACCGATACCCAGCGCTTGGCACAAAAGCTGACCCGCCAATTGGTAACGCCCCTGCGCCAACGCCGACGCGCCCTGAAAACCGAACCCAAGACGGAGGCCCCCACTTTGGTTGCCGAAACCCGGGTTCAATTGTTGGCTGCTGAATTAGCCTCCGAACAAACCATTTTGCAGATTTTACATTTAAGCGAAATTAAGGGGCAGCCCTTAAGTGGCTATGACGGCCTGATCCAATGCGTCCGTGCAGCCCATGTCCCTCTTGACGCGGCGCTAGACGCACTGTTGAAGCGCCTCGCCCATGCTGGGCAATCGGTTTGATAACTTGGCACGCGCTCAGAATGAGGAAGCCTAATGGCAAACGACTGGACTTCACCTTCCGAAGATGCCGATGCAGAACGCTTCGAGGCCAAAATTTATGCGCTGCGTGAGGAACACCGCGCCCTAGATGGTGCGATCCAAGCCCTGCAAGAGACCGCGCCCTATGACCAAATTGGCATCATGCGCCTGAAGCGCCGCAAACTCGCCCTCAAAGACGAAATCGCACATTGGGAAGACCAATTGACGCCGGATATCATTGCTTGAGGGGCAAGCCTCAATACATCGTGAAAACAACCGAAATATCGTAATCCTTTAGGCACGGCGCGGGCACATTCGCGGGCAGATCAAACTGCCAAGTTGAAATCCCATTGAGGGTCGCTTCGCCATAGGAAGAATCAGGCACGGCACCAATGACGCGGGGACGGATAACCTTGCCATCGGGCGCGAGGTCCGTCAGAACCTGCACGCCGCCTAAGTTTACGGTAAAATAGCCGACTTGCATGGGTTCAATATCGCGCCCAACCCGTTTGCGCTTAAACTTTGTGAAACCCGCACATTCTGGCTTTGGGCTCATGACTTTAGCCACTTCTTCTTCCGTCATGTCTCGGGGCTCAGAACGGCTCCATTTAATCCTGCTTGCCGTACCTCCATTAGCCGAGTTAGTAGCCTGAATCAGGCCATTCACGACCATTTGCCAGGCACTTAAGGCCCCCCACGTTGGATCATCGGACTGACGCATGGGTCCATACGCAACCCGCGCCTTTAGGATGTCCTCATAGGCTACCAGCAATTTGTTTTGATCAGACAATTTAGAGACGGCTCGTGCCAAATTGACCAGTGCTAAGCGATCAACATCCTTCGGATTTAATCGCTGCACTTCTGCCGCGCTTCGCTCTGCGAGTTTCGCACCAAGGCTAGACCTGCCGGTCACCGAAAAGTGGATGGACGCCCGCAACAAGGCGTCGGCAACCAGCATATCCCCCCAAGCCCCCTCGACCGCTTGAGCAGCGACGTCGATGGCTTGCGCTTTCTTAGGCAACTGACGCGTCGTCGCGGCCTCGAACTCAGCATAGGCCAACAGAAACTGCGCTTCCGGAGCCTTATAGGCCTTGGCCCCAACCTCGGCGAGTTCAACCGCGCGCTTTGCAGGCTCCAACCCCTCGGGGGCTTTGCCGATCAAGGCGAGCGACCAAGCTGCATTAAAGGCAAGCCCCGCCGTATTGGCATTCGTGGGGCCCCAAGTGGTCTCCGCATTTTTCCAAGCCACTTGGGCATAAGCGGCAGCATCGACCAGCTTGCCGTCGGCCACTGCCTGATCATAGGCGCGGTAGGCAATCATGGGATCGTTGGAGGTTGGGTTGCTTGAATCAGCGAAAGCAGACCCAACGCTGAAAGCTAAACAGGTGACGCTTAAAAGTAAGCGCTTCGCTTGAGAAAGCATATTAACCCCCATAAAAATTGCTCTAAAAATAGCACCCGCTCATAGCAACTATATCGCACAGCTTAAGTGCGATTTTCTAGGTCTGCAACTTCTTTTTGAGCGGGAGCTTTAGGAAAAAATACTTCCGGCGGAAACCGGATTTCCACGCAAGAAATCGGTCGCATCCAAAGCGCCTTTGCCCTCGCGCTGGACCTTCAAAAGGCGCAACGCCCCCTGTCCGCAGGCGATGAGGAGGCGGTCATCCAGCGCAGTCCCCGCAGCGCCCTCACCTGCTTCTGCTTGGCACAAGAGTATCTTTGCGCGTGCGCCATCAGGCAAAAGACACCAAGCGCCGGGAAAGGGTGAAAAAGCACGAATGGCACGGTCTAGGACGTCGGCAGGCTTTGCCCAATCAATCTTAGTCTCAGCCCGGTCGATCTTGGCCGCATAGGCGATGCCGTCTTGAGCTTGTGGCACACAGGGCAAAGCGCCTGCGGCAATCTGTGGCAAAGCCTCAACCATCAAAGCCGCCCCGAGGCTTGCAAGGCGGTCATGTAAGGTGCCTGTGGTATCTTGCGCGCTAATTGGCGTGCGGGCGGTGGCATAAATGCCGCCTGTATCGAGGCCGACCTCCATCGCCATGACTTGTACGCCGGTCTCAACGTCACCGGCCGCAATGGCCCGCTGCATCGGCGCCGCCCCACGCCAGCGCGGCAGAAGCGAGCCATGCAGATTAAAACAGCCTAAGCGGGTCGCGTCTAAAACGGCTTTCGGTAGGATCAAGCCGTACGCAACGACAATGGCAGCATCGGCCTGCACAGCGGCAAACTCGGCTTGTGCTTCGGCCCCCTTCAAGCTCGCTGGGGTGCGCACTTCGATACCGCGCGCTTCTGCCCAAGCATGCACCGCCGTTGAGCGCAGCGCTTTGCCGCGTCCGGCAGGCTTAGGCGGTTGAGAGTAAACACAGGCGATCTCGTGACCCGCTTCAACTAAAGCCGCCAAGGTCGGCACCGCGAAATCGGGGGAGCCCATGAAGATTAGGCGAAGGGGCGAAGGCGCAGTCACGTCGGGCTCACGCAGCCCGCTTGATCTTCTTCACTTTGGCCAAAGCGCGATCCCGGCGCAGGCGCGAGAGGTGATCGATGAACAAAATGCCTTCCAAATGGTCCATCTCATGCTGAATGCAGGTCGCGAACATGCCTTCGGCATCTTCCTCCACCAGCTCATTCTCACGGTTGAGATAGCGCAGGCGCACTTTGGCGGGGCGTTCCAGCTCATCATAATATTCGGGAACCGACAAACAACCCTCTTCATAAGGGGCCAAATCGTCGCTGTGCCAAATGATTTCAGGGTTCACAAAGAAGCGCGGTGCCCGATGGTCTGGCGCATCGGCCTTGCCCCATTCAAGGTCCATGACGATCACGCGGACGGGCTCGCCAATCTGAACAGCGGCCAAACCAATGCCCTTGGCTTCATACATGCTTTCCAGCATCTCATCCATCAAAGCGCGGATGGCATCATCAACCGCCGTAACCGGGGTAGAGATTTGCTTTAGAATAGGGTTCGGAACGGTGAGAATAGGGCGTGCGGTCATGTCGCTTAGGTATGAGCGCGAGGACAAAAGGTCAAGTAAACGGGGTGTGAGGGATGGGGCTCAGAATGTCGAAGTGCGCGATGCGGAGCTTTCATCGCACGGTGAAAGGCGCTTTTGCGCAGAGACCCCTTCACTTCCCCGTTTACGAGCAAGCTCCGGCGAAGCCGGTGAAAGGGTAGGCTCCGCAAAGGTCGCCACAAACACCCTAATCCACCGCGTGCAAGGCCTCACCAATCGTGTCGACCAAGCGGTCGATATGGCTTTCTTCAATGATTAGCGGTGGCGACAGAGCGATGATATCTCCCGTGACGCGAATCAGGGCACCGGCTTCATAGGCCTTGATGAAGACATCATAGCCGCGTGCACCCACCACACCATCGCGGGGGCTGAGTTCAATCCCGCCGATCAGGCCCAGATTACGGACATCAATGACATGGGGTGCGCCTTTGAGTTCATGCAAGCGCTTCTGCCAATAGGGCCCGATCTCGGCCGCGCGTGTCATCAAGCCTTCGCGCTCCATAATGTCCATCGTGGCAAGCCCTGCTGCACAGGCCGCTGGATGGCCCGAGCAGGTATAACCGTGGAACAGCTCAATCATGTTCTCAGGGCCCGTCATATAGGCATCATGGACTTCGCGGCGGGCAAATACCGCCCCCATCGGCAAAGCGCCATTATTGATGCCCTTGGCAGTACAAATCAGGTCAGGCCGCACGCCCAAAGCTTGGGTGGCAAATGCCTTTCCCAAACGGCCGTAGCCGGTGATGACCTCATCAAAGATCAAAAGACAGCCAACGCGATCGCAAGCTGCGCGCAATTCTTCGAGATAGCCCACAGGCGGGATCAAAACCCCGGTGGAGCCTGCAACCGGCTCAACAATCACAGCAGCAATGGTTTCAGGGCCGTGCAGCGCAGCAATCCGGTCCAATTCCTTGGCCAGATGCGCGCCCTGGGGCGGTTGGCCTTGGGCGAAGACATTCTCAGCCAAGCCATGGGTATGGGGCAGATGGTCAACGCCCGGCAGGCCCGGACCAAAGACGCGGCGATTGGTGACAATGCCGCCCACCGAAATGCCGCCAAAATTCGTCCCATGATAGCCGCGCTCGCGCCCAATCAAGCGCGTTCGGCGGTGGTCGCCACGGGCATAATGATAGCCCAAAGCGATCTTCAGCGTCGTCTCAACACTCTCAGAGCCGGAATTGGTGAAAAAGACGCGGTCAAACCCATCGGGCGCTATGCTGGCCAAACGCTCAGCAAATTCAAAGGCGATCGGATGACCCATTTGAAAGGTCGGCGCATAGTCCAACGTCGCCATCTGGCGGGCCACCGCATCGACAATCTCTTGCCGTCCATGGCCTGCATTGACCGTCCACAGACCCGCGGTGCCATCGAGGATCTCGCGGTCATCATGGCTGCGATAAAACATGCCCGAAGCCGAAACCAGCAATCGTGGTCCGGCCTTAAAGCGGCGGTTGGCCGTAAACGGCATCCAGAAGGCATCGGTGGCGGGGGTATTGGAGGGCGCAGGATTTGTCATAACAAAATGCTAAACCGCGCGCGCGGATCAATCAAGCATAAAGCGAGATGGTGTGAGAGGTCCTATCCCCTAGCGCTTGCCCCGCTCTGCCCGTTCCACAAGCTTCTCCATGCGCGCGACCAATTGGGGTAGCCTACGCGCGGTGGTGAGCGCGTTGGAAACGTCGGCAAACATTTGACGGGTGACGCCTTCAGGGCCCAATTCCGTGTGCATGAAGCGCTCCACCACCGGGCGGGAGGCTTCCCAAATGTCGTGATCGGGGTCGATGTTGCGGGCAACGCCTTCAACCTGCACCATGGTCTTCTGCAACAGCACCAATTCGGGCCGCATATGCATGCCAAATTGTTCGGTCACATCAAACAATTGCGTCAAAACCCGGCCCATGGAGACCTCACGCGCTGGCCTGCCCCAAATCGGCTCCCCCACCGAGCGCAGGGCGTGAGCAAACTCACCCTCATCATGATCGGCAGAGACATAGCCCGCTTCGATATGGACAGCGGCGGCTCGGCGATAGTCGCGACGGAGGAAGGCGAAGAGGATTTCGGCGAGATAGCGGCGCTCGGCCATGCCGATCCGGCCCATAATGCCAAAGTCCACGGCCCAGAGCGCACCGTCTGTGCCCAAAATGAGGTTGCCCTCATGCATGTCGGCATGGAATACGCCGTGGTCCAAAGCGGCAGCCAGAAAGCCACAGGTGACGGCATTGGCGAGCTTAGCCCGGTCCGCACCGTCCAATGCACCGGGCTTGGTCAAGGGTATACCCTCAACCCAAGACGTGGTCAGGACGCGTCGCGCTGTGCGTTCCCAGTCAATGCTAGGCACTTTCAAATAGCCATCAGCGGAGACAATCTCGCCAAAGGCATCGCCGGCACCTGCCTCGCGTCGCAAGTCAAGCTCCTTCTCCAGCGCGGTGCGAATGGTAGCGACAAAGGCGACAGGCTCAAGGCGGCGGGATTTGGGGACAAGGGCTTGGACAAGATTGGCAGCCAAGGCCATGGCTTTACCTTCGGCCGCGATTTCCTTCTCAATGCCCGGCCGCAACAATTTGACCGCCACTTTGCGCCCATCTGCCAAAGTCATCTGGTGGACTTGGGCGACCGAAGCTGCGGCGATTACAGGACCTAAGTCTGGAAACAGGGCTGCGCGCTTCTCACCAAATGCGGCATCGAGGCTGTCTAAGGCGATGGTTTGCGAAAAAGGCTCCAGCTGATCTTTGAGGCGCGAGAGGCCTTCAGCGGCTTTGTCGCCCACAATGTCGGGTCGAGTTGCTAGAAGCTGGCCAAACTTGATCCAAGCCGGGCCCAGCTTCTCCAACGCTGTTGCCATGCGCGTGCCAGGATCGCCACTGATGTGGCGCGACCCCAGTCGAAGCACACGCCCCACCATACGGGCAGGCAAAGGTAGCAGGTCATAATATTCTCGCGGTAGGATCGCATCATAGCGCCCTAAGGTCCAACCGGCCCGCATCAACCGCATGAGCGCGTCAATCAAACCTTCCAGCCCCCGTGCAAGGCGGTAATGCCACCGGAGAAATTAGTATATTCGACACGGTTGAAACCAGCATCGCGGATCATAGCCGCAAAGGTCTCTTGGTCTGGGAAGCGGCGGATGCTTTCCACCAGATATTGATAGGGCTCTGCATCCCCAGTCACGGCCTTACCAATCGGCGGGATCGCCTTGAATGACCAAGCGTCATAAAAGGCTTCCAACGCGCCAGTGGTAGGCTTGGAAAACTCCAAACAATAAAAACGACCGCCGGGCTTGAGGACGCGATAAGCTTCGCGAAGGGCCTTGGGGATGTCGGTCACATTGCGAATGCCATAGGAAATGACATAGCCGTCCGCCGAATTGTCCGGGAACGGCAATGCTTCGGCGTCGCCCACGGCCCAGCCAAGTCCGTCCAAGCCGCGTTCACGACCTGCTGCAATCATCTCAGCATTGATGTCGACCACGATGATCTCAGACGGAGGACCGCCAGAGCGCGTCCGCGCGGCATCGGCCAATGCCTTAAAGCGTCGGGCTAAATCGCCTGTGCCGCCCGCGAGGTCCAAAATGCGTTCGCCCGGGCGCGGGTTCAATCGCGCAGCCACAGCATCTTTCCAAGCCCGGTGCATCCCGGCACTCATCAGATCATTCATCAAGTCATAGCGGCTGGCGACAGCGTCAAACACACCGCGGACGCGTGAGGCCTTCTCATGTGCCGGCACATCTTGAAAACCGAAGGAAGCAGTCTTGGAGTCAGTCATACTACCGACATAGCGCCTTGCACTCTTGTCCGCCATATCTACTAGTGCGTCATTATGCCTGAATTACCCGAAGTCGAAACTGTTAGACGAGGCCTTGAGCCCACTTTAAAGGGCCAGACCCTTGTCCGCGTGGAAGCACGCCGCCCAGACCTGCGCTTTGCGTTTCCAGCCCGGTTTGTCGAGCGCCTTGAAGGGGCAACAGTGGAAAGCCTCGACCGGCGTGCGAAATATCTTATTGCTTATCTCAACACCGAAGAAGCCTTGATTATGCATTTGGGCATGTCAGGCCGCTTTTCGATTGTCGATGAGCGCGGCGTGCTGGCCTTTGACGACTATGCCTATGACACGGGGGCAGACCCCAAGCATGATCATGTCGTGCTGCATGTTGGGACAGGTGCGAAGGTCATTTACAATGATCCCCGCCGCTTTGGCTTTATGGATATCGTTCCCACGGCAAGGCTTGAACAGTCAAAGCACTTTGCCAAGATGGGGCCAGAGCCCTTGGGCAATTACTTCTCGGCCGATCATTTGGCCAAAGCACTCGCCACAAAGAGAACCCCGATCAAGTCAGCCTTGTTGGATCAAGCTAATGTGGCGGGCTTGGGCAATATTTATGTCTGTGAAGCCTTGTTTCGTGCCCAAATCAGCCCGATGCGTCTGTCCAACACGCTGACTCCGTCAGAGGTTGCCATTTTAACAGAGGCCATCCGCGCGGTACTCATAGAAGCGATTGAAGCAGGTGGCTCGACCTTGCGGGATTTTGCTGCAGCCGATGGCTCCTTGGGTGGTTTTCAAGAAAGGTTCGACGTATATGGCCGCGAAGGGCTGCCCTGCCCGCGCAGCCCGGCTGTCGGAACGCCGCATGAGCGGATTCATCGGACTGTGCAGTCAGGGCGTTCCAGCTTCTATTGCCTAACCTGTCAGACCTGACGCTGCCCCGTATTATAATCTGTAACAGGAGTTTACCCATGGCCTATGAAACCATCCTTCTGAACGTCGCTGACGGGGTTGCAACCATCACCCTTAACCGTCCAGAAGCCCTGAATGCCTTCAATCAGCAATTGATGAACGAACTGACTGCTTGTCTTGATGTGGTTGAAGCCAGCGAGGATGTTGGCGCGATTGTTATCGCCGGCTCAGCCAAGGCTTTTGCCGCAGGCGCGGATATTAAAGAGATGGCGACCAAGACGTTTGCAGATGTTTATGGCCAAGACTTTATCACCGCCAATTGGGAGCGAGTAACCCGTTGCCGCAAGCCGACCATCGCGGCTGTTGCCGGCTTTGCTCTAGGGGGCGGCTGCGAACTTGCCATGATGTGCGACATGATCCTCGCGGCGGACACAGCAAAATTTGGCCAGCCAGAGATTAAGCTCGGCGTTATTCCAGGTGCCGGTGGCACGCAACGGTTTGCCCGCGCTGCGGGCAAAGCTAAGGCAATGGATATGATTTTGACCGGTCGGCTGATGGATGCAATCGAGGCCGAACGCTGCGGGATTGTTGCACGGATTGTGCCTGCGGACACGCTGTTGGACGAAGCTCATAAGACGGCGAAAACCATTGCTGGCTATGGTAAACTGGCAGTGATGGCGGCCAAGGAAGCCGTTGACCGCGCCTTCGAAACGCCGTTGAGGGAAGGGGTGCGCTTTGAACGCCGGATCTTTCATGGTTTGTTTGGCACCGAAGACCAAAAGGAAGGCATGGCGGCCTTTAATGAAAAGCGTCCAGCGCAATTCACTGGCCGCTGATGAAACATAGGCAATATTGCTTGACCTTTGGCCCCTGTTTCGGCATACACCGCCCCCTCTTGGGTAGCCACGTGGCTATCTCTTTCACACGTTAAATCGGATTAAACGATGGCCAATACGCCTTCGGCCAAAAAAATGGCCCGCAAGATCGTGCGCCGCACGCTGGTAAACACCGCCCGTCGCTCGCGCATGCGCACATTTATCCGCAAAGTCGAAGAAGCAATCGCTTCAGGTGACGGCGCAGCAGCTACCGCAGCCCTTCGTGTTGCGGAACCAGAAATCATGCGCGCAGTATCGAAGGGCGTTGTCCATCAGAACACTGCTTCTCGCAAGGTTTCGCGTTTGGCTCAGCGCGTGAAGGCAGTTGCACGTCCAGCTTAATCAGTTGGGAGCAATTTCGCCGAGCATGGACTGAAAAGTGAGATAATCCGGATACCTCGGTTTTAGGGTTTTTGGACTTGGACATCTCACCAAAATAATTTGTGCCGAATGCCTTACTTTTGAGCAGTCAGAAATGGCGCGGTACACGGAACATTCTAAGTCAAGTATCCTACAGCCGCATACGCCAGTATGCGGCTGTTTGTGTTTATAGGGTTTATTTGGCTTTCTTTGCCTTAATTTTATCTAAGTATATGGTTTAATTGAATTTTTTACGAGATTATTGGTTCGGAAATTTTATCCACAGGGTTGTATAGCATCACGCTTTTGTTAGTTTTTGCATAAGCCCCGCTGATTATTGGGAATCTTCACCTGTCAAGCGAATCAGGTGCCTCAGCAGCAGAAAAAACAGATGTCAAACGCATGAAAATGCTGTTGCGTACCGGCGCTGTGTAGGCTTTAGTTTAACCACGACGTCGGTCCTCTTGCTTCAAGCGGGGATGGCGTTTTGCCCAGTCTTGGACCTCTTCCAGCGAATAACGCCAAATGGCGAACGCGGAACTGTGTCTGGAGCACTGAGTACAAAATGGGTGGTCCTTTGGGACAGTTAAATGGCGGGGTGGTTTGAGTAATGGTCTATGGGGTGCATACGAGCGTTTCGGCGACACTTGGTTTAGCCAACCTGCCTGCAGATCTAGAGCTGTCTTCGGCTCGGGGATTGTGGGCAACGGCTTTGCCTCGTTTACGCGGAGAGCTGGGCCCTGACGCATTCCGGGCTTGGATCGAACCTTTGCGCCTAATCGCCATTGACACGGCTTCGGTCACATTTGGCGCACCTAATGGTTATGCCGTAGCCCGACTGACCACAGATTATTTACACCGTCTGCAAGCGCGCTGGTCCTCACTGGATCCAGCTGGTCGCCGCGTGCGCTTGGTTGTGGCGGACGCTGAGGCGCTTGCATCTGATGATGTGATTGCGGATGAAGACCTTGAGCTAGCCCAAGAGCTTGCCGTCGCAGAAGCCGCGCAAGACCCCGTGGAATTGTCCGGCTCAGCCAAAACTTTCTCCAATTACGAGGTGGGCGAAGCAAATCGGGTCGCTGTCGCGATCGCACGCGGCCTTGCTGAAGGGCCAGGTACAGGCGATCTCGTATTCTTTCATGGCTTGCACGGGGTTGGGAAAACCCACCTTCTTGAAGCCGTTACTACGCGCTTGCGCGAAACAGCGCCAAAGAAGCGCGTGTTATTGTTGACCGCACAGCGCTTCCTGAACGAATTTCAATCTGCTCTGCGTGACCGCGAGACTGGGCCTTTCAAGGCGGCCCTGCGCGGGGCAGACGTTTTGTTGATCGATGATCTGCAGCTCATTTGCGGCAAGTCCGCCACTCAGGACGAATTTTTCCAGACGTTGGACGATCTAATTTCGCGCGGACGCACAGTTGTCTGCACAGCTGACGTCGCCATTGACGGCTTGCAAGGCCTCAACAGCCGGATGCGCTGCGTGCTGCAAGGCGGTTTTATTGCAAAAATCAATGAACCTGACTTCGAATTGCGTCGGGCTATTGCCAAGCGCAAAACAAGCGAGCTCAATGCACGTCGGGGTGGGTTTGTATTGCCCGACGAAGGGATTGATCTGATTGCAGCGCGCATCACGGGAACTGGGCGTGCAGTTGAAGGGGCCATCAAACAGGTGTTTGCGGCTTCAGCTTTGATTGGCCGGGAGGCAAGTATGGAAGTTATTGTTGAGGCGTTATCGGGCAATTGGAGCCCTCCTGAAAAGTCAGTGCCGGTTGAGACGATTAAGCGTCGGGTCGCAGCTTTCTATGATATGACTTTGGAAGATTTAGTTTCTCAACGTCGTCATCGCGCCGTGGCTCGGCCGCGCCAAGTGGCGATGTATTTCTGCAAGCGACTAACCCGTCGCTCCTTCCCAGACATTGGCCAAAGATTTGGTGGGCGCGATCACACCACGGTTATGCATGCGGTGAAGCGGATTGAAGAATTGGCCGCTCTAGATGTTACCTTTGCAGCCGAATTGCAGGAAATTGGCCGGAAGATCACCGAATAGCGGCTAAAGTCATTGCGCAAGGTGATAAAAATCGGGCAAAATGAATCTTCAACTTGGCCAGAATCAAAATGGTTCTGCCCGTCCGTTGCGTTTGTAGCCCGCGGATGGAATGTCGAGTGCCATTGACTGAAGATTTTCTCGGGGAGCGGGTTCGGGTATGCGTCTAACGATCGAACGTGGAGCGCTTTTGAAAGCTCTGGGCCATGTGCAAAGTGTCGTTGAGCGGCGCAATACAATCCCCATTTTGTCGAATGTTCTGATCGAAGCCCGCGATGGCAGCGTCACGTTCGCGGCGACCGACCTTGATATTGAGATTGTTGACGGCGCTGAAGCCGATGTCGAACGTCAGGGTGCCATCACGGTTCCTGCTCATTTGCTGTATGAAATCGTCCGCAAACTGCCGGATGGGTCGCAAGTGCGGTTGGATTTGTCGCCAGACGACCCGCGCGTGACCATTACCGCGGGCCGTGGCCGCTATAATCTCCCTGTGTTGGCAGCTGGCGATTTCCCCGCCATGTCCAGTGGCAACTTTGACTCTCGCTTCACCTTAGAGCGTTCAGCCCTCGCCCGTTTGATTGACCGCACACGCTTTGCTATCTCGACCGAAGAGACGCGCTATTATTTGAACGGCGTTTACTTGCATTCGGCGACCGGGGATTCAGGTCCAGCCTTGCGTGCCGTTGCCACTGATGGCCACCGCCTGGCCCTCGCCGATTATCCGCAGCCTGAAGGCGCGACGGCTGTACGCGGCGTCATTATCCCGCGGAAAACTGTGCAAGAGTTGCGGCGCTTGTTAGATGATGCGGCTGATGAAGTTGAGATCGCGGTCTCGGACGCCAAGATCCAGTTTTCATTTGGCCGCACAACGCTGACCTCGAAACTGATCGACGGCACGTTCCCAGACTATACACGCGTCATCCCAAAGGGGAATTCGCGGATCATGACGGTGCGTAATGATGAGTTTTCGCGCGCAGTTGACCGGGTGGCGACCATGGCGGCAGAGCGTTCGCGCTCCATCAAGCTCACCATTGGCGATGCGAAAGTCATTTTGGCGGTCAACAGCCCCGAAACCGGTGCAGCGACCGAGGAAGTGGAAGCAGACTATAGCGCCGAGACAATTGAGATTGGGTTCAATGCGAAATACCTCCTCGATATCGCAGGCCAAATTGGTACCGGTGAAGCGCGGTTTGAGTTTGCTGACGCAGCATCACCTACCCTTGTGCGCGACGGTAATGACCCCAATGCGCTCTTTGTGCTGATGCCGCTGCGCGTGTGACGTCTGACCTTGTCGCGACCCCGCGCGCCTTTGTGCGGCGGCTTAATCTAACCCAATTTAGAAACCACCCGCGCCTCGATCTAGAGACAGGCGATGGGCCCGTCTGTTTGTTTGGCCCCAATGGTGCCGGCAAGACCAATATTCTTGAAGCCCTCTCGCTTTTGGGGCCGGGGCGCGGCCTGCGTGGGGCAGACCTTGAGGAAATGGCCCGCCAAGGCCCTGACGGTGGTCCTTTTGCTGTTACAGGCCTAATACAATTAGGCGATGAGGCGCGGCGGATTGGGGTGGGACTTGAGCGCACCGCGACAGGGCAAAGACGTGTTGCCCGCATTGATGGCAAGGATGCTGGGCCCAAGGATCTGGCAGAGACGGTACGGTTGCTCTGGCTCACCCCCGCCTATGACCGCCTTTTTGCAGGCCCGGCGGGCGAGCGGCGCAAATTCCTCGACCGTTTGGTGTTTGCAATTGCTCCAGAGCATGCTCAGCAGGCCAGCCAATTTGAGAAGGCCCTGCGCGAACGTGCGCGCCTGTTGGAAGAACCTAAGCCTGACACGCGCTGGCTGAACGTTGTTGAAGCTGAAGCGGCTGCGGCCGGTGTAGCGCTAGGTCTTGCGCGCCTTGAAGCGGTTGATGCCTTGCAGACCGAGATTGCCCAACGGCCTGATGGTGCCTTTCCCAAAGCAACTCTTGCCCTTGAAGGTTCATTCGAAATCAGCCTGCGTGAAGCGAGCCACGCAGCACTGGCAGAAGCCGATTATGCGCGCCAATTGCATGATTGCCGGGCCCGTGATTCGGCGGCTGGACGGGCCTTAGATGGCCCGCATCGTTCGGATTTAACTGCGATCCACGCCCCCTCTGGCATGCCCGCTCAGAAATGCTCGACGGGAGAGCAGAAAGCCCTTGTAGTTACACTGATTTTAGCCCAAGCGCGGCGGATAGCTTCAGGCCTTCCAACGGCAAAAAGTACGGGCTTTTCTGGGCCGAATCCGCTAGTCTTACTGGATGAAGCCGCAGCCCATTTTGACCCTGCCCGACGCGCCGCACTCTGTGAGGAATTACTGGTGCTTCCAGGTCAATCTTGGCTAACGGGCACGGATCAAAATCTGTTTGAGGAGTTTGGTTCGCGCGCAACCCAGTTTGAAGTCTCACCGGGATCAGTCCGGTTGATGCAGTGAAAGAAGTGTGACGCCACATGAGCGATCTTCCCAGCAATAGTGAGCCAGAAGCCGAGTCAAACGTACCAGAAGTCGAAGATAATCGCGTCTTTGATGCCGAAGGCTTTGACGAGAATGGCCGTGATGCCAATGGGCAAGCCTCTTATGGCGCGGATTCCATCAAGGTCCTCAAAGGACTGGATGCGGTGCGCAAGCGCCCCGGCATGTATATTGGTGACACTGACGACGGCTCTGGCCTGCACCACATGGTCTATGAAGTCGTCGATAATGCGATTGACGAAGCTCTTGCGGGCCACGCAACCATTTGTAACGTAACACTTTATCCCGACGGCTCCGCCGAAGTGGAAGATGATGGACGCGGTATCCCGACCGACATTCACAGCGAAGAAGGTGTTTCTGCCGCTGAAGTTATCATGACCCAGTTGCATGCGGGCGGTAAGTTCGACCAGAATTCTTACAAGGTGTCTGGCGGCTTGCATGGCGTGGGTGTTTCGGTCGTGAATGCTTTGTCCGACCTGCTTGAGTTGACCATTTTCCGCAATGGCATTGAACACACCATGAGCTTTGCCTTGGGTGAAGCCAAAGCGCCTTTGCGACTTGTTGGCCCGGTTGAAGCCGGGAAGAAGGGCACACGCGTCCGCTTCTGGCCTTCGCCCACCATTTTCACCATGGTGGAGTTTGATCGCAAGACGTTGGAGCACCGCCTCCGCGAATTGGCCTTCCTGAATTCCGGCGTCACCGTGCGCTTCCGCGACTTGCGTGGGCCGGAGCCCTATGAAGAGATCATGCGCTATGACGGCGGCGTGGAAGCCTTCGTCCAGCATATTGACCGCAACCGCGTCAGCGTCACCGAAAAGCCCATCTTCGTGAAGGGTGAGAAGGATGGCATCGTGGTGGAGGCCGCGTTGCAATGGAACGACAGCTATCACGAAAATATGCTGTGCTTCACCAATAACATCCCCCAGCGTGACGGTGGCACCCACTTGGCGGGCTTCCGTGGTGCGCTTACCCGCGTGATCAATGCCTATGGCGAGAAGTCCGGTATTTCCAAGCGCGAGAAGGTCGACATCACCGGCGATGACGCGCGCGAAGGCTTAACCTGCGTCTTGTCCATTAAAGTCCCGGACCCGAAATTTTCCAGCCAAACCAAGGACAAGCTGGTCTCGTCCGAAGTCCGCCCGGCGGTTGAAAACACCGTCGGCGAAACTCTGGCCGCTTGGTTTGAGGAAAATCCAAGCCTCGCCAAAGTCGTGATGGCCAAGATCGTCGAAGCCGCTGCGGCCCGTGAAGCAGCGAAAAAGGCTCGCGAATTGACCCGCCGGAAAAGCGCACTCGATATCGCTTCCCTGCCCGGCAAGCTTGCTGATTGCCAAGAGCGTGACCCCGCGAAGTCAGAAATCTTCATCGTCGAGGGTGACTCGGCAGGCGGCTCAGCCAAACAAGGTCGTGACCGCGGTTTCCAAGCTGTTCTGCCCCTGCGCGGCAAGATTTTGAACGTCGAGCGTGCGCGCTTTGATAAGATGTTGTCGAGCCAAGAAATCGGCACCTTGATTACTGCGCTTGGCACCGGGATTGGTCGAGATGACTTTAATCCAGACAAATTGCGTTACCACAAGATCGTCATCATGACGGACGCAGATGTCGATGGCGCGCACATCCGTACCCTACTTTTGACCTTCTTCTTCCGCCAAATGCCTGAACTGATTGAGCGTGGGCATTTGTTCATCGCGCAACCGCCTTTGTATAAGGCCTCCAAGGGCCGGTCAGAGCGTTATTTGAAAGACGATGCGGCGCTGGAAGCCTATCTCATCGAAGAAGGCACCACGGATGCCATTTTGACGCTGTCCAGTGGCGAAGGCCGCCTTGGGGCCGATCTGGTGGCAACTGTGAAAGATGCCGAAGGGTTTGAAGGCTCCGTCCGTCGTCTGGCCACCCGCTTCCCGGCGTTTGCGATTGAGCAGGCGGCGCTTGCCGGTGCGCTTGTGATCGGGGCCGGACAAGAGTCGGCGCAACGTTTGGCCTCGCGGCTGAACGAGCTGGCTGATGAAGGCGAAGATAGCTGGACCGTCATGATTGATGCCTCGGGCCTTGTGATGACGCGCGAAGTGCGCGGTGTTGCGGAAACCATCAAGCTGGATCAAAACGTCTTGGGCTCATCAGACGCCCGCCGCTTGGCAGAGCGCGCCGCAGCTATGGCTGGTGCTTATGACGGCTTGGCTAAGATCAAACGCCGCGAAGTCGAAACCCAAATCCACGGACCTTTGGCTTTGTTGGAGGCCGTCCGCGCGGCCGGCCGAAAAGGCATCACCATCCAACGCTATAAAGGCTTGGGCGAAATGAATGCCGACCAATTGTGGGAAACCACCTTGGACAAAGAGGCCCGCTCGCTTCTGCGCGTCTTTGTCGACCATGCTGACACAGCCGACGGCATGTTCACCCGCCTGATGGGCGACATCGTGGAACCCCGCCGCGAATTCATCCAAGAATTCGCGCTGGAAGCCGAAGTGGACGTTTAGGTCTGGCCTCTTGTCATCAAGTGCGTTTAACTCATTAAGTCGGCGCACGTCTAAGGGCTTTCCTTTTAGTCTGGACCCATTTTGGTGGAAACCCTGTTTCACCAAAATTGATCCTCCAGGATTAGCGCGACATCTGGTTAGTCAAGTGTCCGTTTTCTTTGAAGACGGATCGCCTCACGACGCGGCAAAGTTGCGCACTTGACTACTCAGAGGTCGCACGAACAATTGAGATAGCGGTTGGGTGACCAGAATTGGCACCAAACCGCTTCCAAGTAGCTACGTCATTCAAAGGGGTCGGCTTTGCAGAAAAGCACGCCCAAAAGACCGCGCACCACAAGGTGCGCATAGATACGTGGTGACATGCGCTGCTCGTGGCTCACGCGCTCCAATATCCCCGCCGAAGCGAAGCGCAGAGCAGAGCAGCCCCCCTACTGCACCCGCTTATAAGCCGTATATTCCTTGGCTGGATCTTGCAGCACAGGGCGCAGCAGCATGGCCGTATTGGCGGGCACTTCGACGCGGATAAGGCCTGCGCGGGCACGGGTTTGATAGCCGGTGAAAACGTCCTTCAATGGCTCGTTATTCATCAGCTTTGAATCTCGGACAGACAGGAATTCGGATACCGGCGCATCAGTTGGATTGACCAACACCACCGCCAGCTCCCCCACTTTGTCGGTATAGCGGGTGAAGGCCAGCAGGGTTTCGGTATCGAGGCGGCGGAATTCGCCAATGCGCAGGGCGCGCATCTCTTTACGTAGGCGTGTCAGTTGGCGCAGCCAGACGAACTCTGGATTGTTGTCATTGGCTTTTGACCAATCCATCGGTGCACGGTTCATCGGGTCATCTGCGCCTTCTAGTCCCACTTCAACGCCATAATAGAGATTGGGCGAGCCCGGCAGTGTGAACTGAAGAACTTGCGCCATGCGACGGTTAGCAAGATCGGGCAAGCGATTGATCAAGCGGGGCCGATCGTGATTGTCCAGCACAATCCATGACCGCAGCAGGCCTTCGTAATTGCTGTCGGTCACCATGCGTTCCAAGATCGACGCGGCTTGGCGGCCCGAAACCTTGCCATCGACGAGCTCATAAATCACTTCACCAGCGGTGATGTTCAACATCCCATCCATCGGCCCCAGCCATTGTTCGGGATAATTATAAATCTCACCCAGCATCAGCGAGCCCGGCTTAGCACGGTGAGCAGCCCGCGTAGCATCGCCTAAAAACTTAAAGCCAATGTCATAAGCCACATCCAACCGCCAGCCATCGACCCCATCGCGCAACCAGCCTTGAATGACCGAATCAGGATCGCCATACAGACGGGCCTGCACGGCAGGGGTTTCCCATTTCACATCGGGCAGATTGGCAATATCCCACCAGCCGCGATAGCCCATTTTGTATTCTGGGCCGATGAAATACCAATCTCGGTAAGGGCTTTGGGGGTTTTTAAGCGCGTCCTGAAACTGTGGCGAATTGCGCCCCATATGGTTCAAAACGCCATCCAAAACCAGTCGCATGCCCTTGTCGTGGAGGCCCGCTGCCAGCTTCTTGACATCATCGCGGGTGCCATATTCAGGCGAGACTTTGAAATAATCATTGGCGTCATACTTGTGGTTGGTGAAAGCGTCATGGATTGGCCCCAAATAAAGGACGTCCACATCCAGATTCTTTACATAGTCGAGTTTGCTGGCGAGGCTGTCGAGATCGCCGCCCCAAAAATCCAGCTCATGCGTCCACAGGCCTTGCTCTGGCAGGAGCTTGCCGCGCGTGGGTGCCTTAGACCAAGGTTGCAAGGTCCGAGGGGCCGCATAAAGGGCGCGCTTGGCTTCTAAATCGCGCGAGGGGGCAAACCGATCAACCATCACCTGATACACAACCGGACCAATGCGCCAATCGGCTTCACGCGCGGCAAGCTTGGGCGCAAGCGCCAGATCATGGGGATTTGCAAACGAGATGGGTTCAGACACTTTCGGACGTTCCTTTTGTTGCACCGGGTGCGGTGTTTGAGCAAAAGCCAAGGTGCTGACAAGCAAAACACTCGCCGCACAGGCACCCGTGCGCAGGATCATTTTCCAGCGATTCTTAAGCATGCAGCCCTCCACCCAGATTCTTGTTGTTTTCCTACATAGTGCCGGACAATGTCTGAAAAGCAAGGGTGTGTGATGCGGCTCGACCCCTGCTACAAATAGGCTTAGAGCAGAAGTTAGCCTTATCTGTTTGTGAAGAATTAAAGAAACTTGGCTTTAAATTCAGATGGACTGGGCCACCAAGCAGGTATGTAGGTCGCAAAACGCAAGAGGCTTAAAATGACCTCAAGGGGACTGTCACGATGAACCGGCGCTGGATGATTTTGGGCGGTACAGGCCTTGGCGTTGCGGCTGGCTGGGGCATTTGGTCTTGGTTTTCTCGTAACAAGGACCGTGATGCCAATCCGCCCGCACCCGAACCGACCCCTGCCCAGCCGACGCCAGCACCGACGCAAGCTCCAGCCAAGCCAGAGGTGGGCAAAGCGGGCCCTCCTAAATCTTCAATCCGGGACGGCTTGATCAAGGACCCCGCCGTGCGCGAAAGCCCCGAAGCAGCGGTCGCGCGGGGAACCGGCCTTGCTTGGCGCAAGCCGCAATTGGCTGAAGTGGTGACGCCAGATAAATGGTTGGCGGTCCGCCCGTTAAGTGAGCCAGGCTTTGGTGCGCGTGCCGGCAGCGGCGTGGACATTACCGATGCGGTTTTGCGAGAGGTCGTTGGCGATCAAGAGCTCGCGTCTGGCCCTGTGGTCTTTGCCATTCGCGGCGCAGTGTCAGATCGTGCTAGCAATCCTTATGCATCCGGCCACCGCTTGACGATTGTTGCCCCCGACCATTTGAATTTCTGCTGCACTATCGGGGTCTGGGACCCAGAAACCAAGCAATTATCGACCTATGCAGCCTCAACCGTGCCAAACCGCACGGCCATTGTCTCCTCTGCTTTAGGGGTGCAGGCCGCCAATATGTTGCTGCCGGGCGTATTCAATTACGTGCCTGGCTCGCACTCCAATTACAAAAAATACGGCTTCCCCTTCTCCATCATCGGGGCGCTTCGCCAGAACGGACCGGGCGGCGGGGCGGGTTCGTTGAAAGTGCTGCGCGCAACGACCCCGATGGGCATGCACGGGGCCACTGTCTCGACCACCACGGACGACAATATTCATTGCGCGGAGACCCCCTTGCTCGAACCCTATGACCGCTTTTCTTCAGAGGGCTGTTTGGTGGTGGCTGGGCGCTATACACCACAAGAAGGCCATACCGGGCCTTGGGCGCGCTTCTTGAAGGACGCGAAGTTTAAGGGCCGCTCGCAAGTCACCGTCATTCTGGCCAATAGCACGCAACTGCCAGTCGTATGACCGGCTTGCCTTAACAGAGTGACCTAACTGGGCTATGACGCGCGCCATGAACATCGCCCACGCCCTTTTTGCCCTGTTTCGAATTATCAGCCCGGCACGCCGCTGACTTCGATTCCGCGTGCCGGGAAGACATCGCCACAAAATCAAGTCATGACACGCCTGCCGTGAGACCACGCAGCGCGCTTAGCTAAAGACCGGACCGATGACCACAGAACCACGCGACTATCGCCCCACCATCTTTTTGCCAGACACCCCTTTCCCGATGCGCGCAGGCCTGCCGCAGAAGGAGCCGCAATTTGTCGCGAAATGGCAGGCAGAAGACCTCTATGGTCGCCAGCGCAAGGCCAGCGCAGGGCGCACGCGCTTTGTCTATCATGATGGCCCACCGTATGCGAACGGCAACTCCCACATCGGGCACTCGCTGAACAACAGCTTGAAGGACTTTGTCTGCCGGTCGCGCCAAGTCTTGGGTTTTGACGCGGACTTTGTGCCCGGCTGGGATTGCCACGGGCTTCCGATTGAGTGGAAGGTCGAAGAAGAGTTTCGCGCCAAGGGCCGCAAAAAGGACGAAGTACCAGCCGCAGAATTCCGCGCCGCTTGCCGCGTCTATGCACAAAAATGGGTTGAGATCCAAAGCGGTGAGCGTCAGCGCATGGGCCTGATGGCCAATTTCGCCAATCCTTATCGCACGATGGATTATGAAGCCGAAGCCACCATCGCCGAAGAATTCCTGAAAGTCGTCAAGACCGGCCTCGTGTTCCGTGGTTCCAAGCCCGTGATGTGGAGCCCGGTGGAGCGCACCTCGCTGGCCGAGGCCGAAGTTGAGTATCAGGAAAAAGTCAGCCCGACGATCTGGGTGAAGTTTCCGATCCTGATGGGCCCCGCCAAAGGTGCGAGTCTGATCATCTGGACCACCACGCCTTGGACGATCCCTGGCAACCGCGCCGTCAGCTATTCGCCAGACATCGCTTATGGTGTCTATGAAGTCGAAGCCATGGAAGCCGACCTCGCGTTCGCGCCTTGGGCAGCGCCTGGCGACCGTCTCGCGGTGGCCGATAAGCTAAAAGACGATGTCTTTGGCGCGGCAAAGATTGCCGCAGCCAAGCGCGTGGCAGACTTTGATCCATCCACGGCCCGATGCGCCCACCCCTTGCGTGGCCAAGGCTATGATTTTGATGTCCCCCTCCTCTCTGGCGACCATGTCACCGATGAAGCGGGTACGGGCTTTGTGCATACCGCGCCCAGCCACGGCACGGACGACTATCTGGTGTGGATGAAATCTGGGCTGCCACAAGCTGACATTCCGTTCACCGTGGATGCCGATGGCCGCTACACCAAGGAAGCGCCGGGCTTTGAAGGCTTGGCGGTTCTGGAGCTGGAAGGCAAAAAGGCCGGTAAAGAAGGCCCAGCTAATGGTGCAGTGATTGCGGCTTTGATCGAGGCTGGCGGGCTGTTGGCGCGTGGCCGCTTGACCCACCAATATCCTCACTCGTGGCGCTCGAAAGCGCCCTTGATCTATCGCAACACGCCGCAATGGTTCATCGCCATGGACAAGCCGGTCGAGCATTTGGGTGGCAAGACCCTGCGCGATGTGGCGATGGCCGAGATTGCTGCGACCGATTGGGGCAATGAAGCAGGCTCTAACCGCATCACCGCCATGGTGAGCGAGCGGCCAGACTGGTTGATCAGCCGCCAGCGTGCTTGGGGCGTGCCGTTGGTCATGTTCGTCCACAAGGACACGGCCACCATCCTGCAAGACGAAGTGGTGAATGAGCGTATCTTTGCGGCCATGCGCACAGGCGGGGCGGATGCTTGGTTCACCAATGATGCCAAATTCTTCCTCGGCGATGCCTATGATCCTGCCGAATATGAGAAGGTTGAAGACATTCTCGACGTCTGGTTTGACTCTGGTTGTACCCACGCCTTTGTAACGCGCAAGCGCTACGGCGAAGATACCCAAGCAGACCTGTATCTGGAAGGCTCTGACCAGCATCGCGGCTGGTTCCAATCCTCTCTGCTCGAAAGTTGCGCCACGCGCGGCAAGGCACCCTACAAAGCGGTGCGCACCCATGGCATGATCGTGGACGAGCAAGGCCGTAAAATGTCCAAGAGCTTGGGCAATGGGGTCGAGCTGGAAGATGTGCTGCGCCAAAACGGCATGGAAATCCTACGCCTTTTGTTTGCTGCCGCCGACTACACCAATGAGCTGGCCTTGGGCAAAACCATTCTGGATCAAGCGAGTGAAACCTATCGCAAGCTGCGCAACACGTTGCGCTATATGTTGGCGAGCTTGAAGGACTTCAGCCCAGACAAAGCCGTCACCTATGCGGACATGCCTTTGCTGGAAAAATGGCTGTTGGGCCGAGCTTACGACGTGGGCCAAGAAGTCCGCGCGGCTTGGATGGATTACGACTTTAAGCGGGCTTTGTCGGCTGTGTCAGACTTTGCCAATCTCGACGTCTCGGCCCTTTACGTCGATGTCCGTAAGGATGCGCTTTACTGCGACGAATTGGACAGCTTGCGCCGCCGCGCGAGCCAAACGGTGCTGGACCTGTTATTTGAGCGCATGCTTCTGTGGCTTGCGCCCATCCTGCCTTTCACCACCGAAGAAGCGTGGGGCACACACTTCCCAGAGGCTGAGTCTATCCATTTGCACGCCCTGCAAGATGATCCGGCCGAGTGGCAAGATGCGGCTTTGGCATCTCGCATGGGCCATTTGCGTGACTTGCGTCGGGTCGTGACCGGTGCGTTGGAAGTCCAGCGTCGGGAGAAAACAATTGGCTCGTCGCTGGAAGCCGCCCCCATCGTCTATGTCACCAATGATGCCATTCGTGGGGCAATTGGGCAGGAAGACTTAGCCGAATTGTGCATCACTTCGGGCCTAGAGCTTCGCAATGGCGACGGGCCAGCCGAGGCCTTCCGCTTGGAAGAAGTCGCTGGCGTGGCGGTCGTCTTTGAACGCGCGCCCGGCATCAAATGCGCGCGCAGCTGGAAGTTCTTTGATCCCGCAACCGCGCTTTCAGGCTTCCCAGATATCACGCCGCGGGATGCGCGCGCCGTGATGGCTTGGGACCAAACGAACCCCGCCTAAGGGAACAAGCGGTGAGGACAAGCCTTGCGCCTCTGCGCGGGCCGTGGCACGCCCGTGCTTGTGTCTTCACCTACCAGCCCTCCCCGTCCCGGCGTCCTTGATTGGAGCTTGTTGGCCACTTTGGTCATCCTGTGGGGCTCTGCCTATGCGGGCACCCATATTGGCGTAGAAGTCCTGCCACCAGCCGTTCTGGTGGCGTGCCGTCTCTGTATCGGGGCGCTTGTGCTGGGTCTGGGCTGTATCGCGATGCGGGCACGCCTGCCCCGTTTGACGGACTATAAGACATGGGGCGTGCTGACCCTGATTGGCGCAACGGGCACACTACTGCCGTTTCTCTTGATTTCAATCGCGCAAAAGACCGTGCCATCGGCTTTGGCCGCGATTTATATCGCCGCAGCGCCGTTAACGGTGGCGATCTTGTGTCACTTTCTGGTGCCGAGTGAGCGGCTAAACCTCAAACGCGCCGTTGGCGTGGGCGTCGGCTTTCTGGGCGTTTGCCTGTTGTTTGCCCCAGCCTTGTCCAACCATGGCATTGGGGCGACGCCTGTTGTGTCCCAACTTCTCTTGCTCGCAGCTGCTGTCCTTTATGGCTCCACCAGCGTGATGGTGCGCATGGTCAATCCAAACCTGCATCCGGTGGCTATGAGTTTTGGTTTTGTATTGGTGGCCGCTTTGCTGTCCCTGCCGCTGGCGGTCAGCGCTTGGCCAGCAGGCGGAATACATCTGGAAGCCCGCCATGTCTTCGCGATCTTGGGCCTTGGGGTTTTATCAACAGGGGTTGCTAACCTCGTCTATGTGCTGACCATTCGCCGGGTTGGCCCCGTCTTTATGTCCAATGTTGGCAATCTGGCACCCTTCTGGTCGATCCTTGTGGGTGCCTTAGCGTTTGGTGAGGCCTTGCCCGCGACGACCTTTGCCGCGCTTGCAATCTTGCTGTTCGGCGTGTGGCTGGTTCAACGCCAAGGCGCGCGCTAAATTTTAGCACTCACTCGACACTTGTCGCTGCAATAGAGCACCTGATCCCAATCTCGCGCCCACTTCTTACGCCACGAGAAGGGTCTACCGCACGCTTTGCAGGGCTTATCGGGTAGATTGGATTTCGAGACGACTTTACCCTTGGCGTTTTTCACGGTCCACCATCAAGGTTTGCAGGCGCGGGCGCACTTTCAAGAATTGACCATAAAGCCAATCCAAAAACGGCAAGATCAAGGGCAATTGCGCCAGATAGCCCAAAGGCTGAAACGGTGTGACTTGCTTCCACATGGCCGCAAAGGCTTTCGCGCCGGATATCAAGGGTCCGCCAGTCTCTTGGGCGTGAAAGCGGGCCAGCATGTCTGCCCGGTTTATCGGGCATGTGCCATCACCGGTCAGATCAACAAAGGCTATCCGGCCAGCCTTTTGATCCAGTTGCTGGTAGAGCGATATTTCTGCCCGACATAGGGGGCAATCGCCGTCGAACCAGACGGTCAAGCGCGGCTGATCCCTTCCGTTTAGATGGGTTTGGCTCATCTGCGCGCAGGCTCCAACAGATAACAGCGGCAGCGCTGATACGATGTTGACGCGCTGTCAGGATTTCGCCAAGCTATTGCAACTAGGTGTATTTGGTACCCCCAAGAACAGAGGTCGATCCCGGTGCAGGTGCTGAGAGCCATGAAATCCACTTCCGTTTCTGCAGACAAAGATAGGGCAGACAGCCCCGAAGGCAACCAATCGGGTAAGCGCGAACAGACCAAGCTTGCCAATCGGGCAGCCATCCTCGAAGCCGGCCGGCAGATTTTTGCTGAATTGGGCTACGAAGGCACCACGGTGCGCGACATCATTCGCCGCACGGAGCTCGCCTCTGGCACTTTCTACAATTATTTCAAATCGAAAGAAGAAGTGTTCCACGCCTTACATGACGATGGGCTGGCACGTTTCAAGCCGCTTTTGCGCGCAGCCCGCGAAAGTGCCGGGCAGGATTTCCAAGGTTTCATGATCACCGCCTTTGGGGCCTATTTCAACTTTCTGCTGAACGACCAATCAATTGACCGGGAAATGGCGGCGATGCCGGAATGGACGCGAGTCCGTTTCGATACGCCTGAAAGCCTAGCTTTGTTTGACGAACTAAAGAGCGACATCGTCTCCTTTGCCACCGAGTTTAACCTAGACCACGTCGACCCTGAGCTGCTGACGGCCTCTTGCATCGGTATTGCGCAAGAGATCGGCGACCGCCTCTTGCGCGGCAGAGTTAAGGACATTCAGGCAGCGGCACGATTTGCCGCCTATTTTGTGCTGGGCGGATCTCAGCGCGTTCAAA
The DNA here is from genome assembly GCF_044346625.1 of Aquidulcibacter sp. GTDB lineage: Bacteria > Pseudomonadota > Alphaproteobacteria > Caulobacterales > Aquidulcibacteraceae > Aquidulcibacter. Next base: position 39,713 of record NZ_JBIIYV010000005.1, read on the forward strand.
GTGAGATGCAAGCATGAGCCTTCAGAAGACCATCATCAATTTGCTGTTGAAACTGCCAGACCCAATCCTTGTTTCCATGGCCGGTGGCACACCCGTCGTGCGCGATGGCAGGACCTTGGATGCCCGTTTCCAATTCATCGCCCATAGCGTGACAAAGCGAGGCCCACCGCCAGAACTGACCAAGGAGTTTGCGCGTCAAGGGACAGAGATTTTGACGGTGCTGTTCGGCGGGCCATTGGAGCCTGGCGTCAGCTGTCAGGACCGCACCCTAGAGCTTGCGGGACGCACGGTCGCGGCGCGCAGCTATCGCCCTTCGAACCAAAACTCGCAAGCACCGCTGATGGTGTTCTATCACTTCGGCGGTGGCGTGGTCGGCAGTCTTGAGACCTGCCATGCCTTTTGCTCCATCCTCGCTAAGACAATCGGCTGCCCCGTTTTGTCGGTGGATTATCGCTTAGCGCCAGAAAATCCTTGGCCAGCTGGCCTCGATGACGCCATCGATTCTTTCCTCTGGGCACGCGACCACGCGCAAGAATTTGGTGCCCCTACAGGCGTTGCAGCCGTTGGTGGCGATTCTATGGGTGGCAATTTCAGCGCAATTATTGCCCAAGAGATGCAACGGCGTGAACTGCCGCAGCCTTTCCTGCAGCTGTTGATCTATCCCGCTACCACCATTCTTGAAACCGAAGGCTCCATGCAATCCTGTGCCGATGCCTATCCGCTGACGGCCGATATCATGGCTTGGTTTATGGCCAATTATCTGCCAGATCCAAATCTGGGCGAAGATCTGCGCGTCTCCCCCGCTTTGGCTCCAAGCTTAGCTGGCCTTGCCCCGGCGGTCGTTATCACAGCGGGCCATGACCCCTTACGCGATCAAGGCAAAGCCTATGCTGAGGCCTTGGAAGCGGCAGATGTTAAGGTCCATTACCAATGCTATGACAGTCTTGCGCACGGCTTCACCGCCTATACCGGCGGCGTTGCACAAGCTGATCGTGCCTGTCGCGAGATTGCAGGCGTAGCTGCCCGCGCCTATCGCGCCATGGGTGGCTGAGGGATCATGCGCGCCTTTGTGTGCCATGCCATCAGCGATGATTTGTCTGGGACTGGGCTGGCCGAGATCGCCACTCCTCAGCCCCAAGCGGGCGAAGTTCTGATCAAAACTAAGGCGGCGAGCGTCAATTTTCCTGATATCTTGATGTGCCAAGGCAAGTATCAATTCAAGCCAGACCCGCCGTTTACCCCTGGCCTTGATTGTGCGGGCGAGATCGTCGCCTTAGGCGCGGGCGTAACCGACTGGGCGGTGGGTGACGAAATTGTCGGCGGCGCACGGCTCGGCGGTTTTGCTGAGTATGCGGTGCTGTCTGCTTCCGCCATCCAGTTAAAGCCCCCTAATCTGAGCTGGGAAGAGGCTGCTGCCTATCAAGCAGCCTATCTGACGGCCTATGTGGCCTTGGTCCGTCGGGCCAATCTTCAAGCGGGTGAGACGCTGTTGGTGCATGGCGCGGCAGGGGGCGTCGGGCTGGCAGCGGTTCAGTTGGGCTTGCATGTAGGTGCGCGGGTGATTGCCACTTCGGCCTCACCGACGAAATTGCAAGCGCTGCGCGATCTGGGCGTAGAACACACATTGCTGGTGCAAGATGGCTTCCGTGACGCGGTGAAAGCCCTTTCAGGCGGACGTGGGGCCGATGTTGTGTTTGATCCAGTCGGCGGCGATGTGTTTGATGAGAGTGTCCGTTGTATGGCATTTGATGGCCGCCTATTGGTCATTGGCTTCACGAGTGGCCGCATCCCGACTGTTTCGGTCAATATGCCCCTCATCAAAGGCTTTTCCGTCATGGGTGTGCGAGCGGGCGAGTATGGTCGCCAATTCCCCGAGCGCGGGCGCGAGAATGTAAAAGCGGTTTATGATCTGGTTGCGGATGGTCGCCTCAAACCCCATGTCGGTGCCGTCTTCGCCCTGAGCGAAGTGCGGGACGCGTTTGATCTGATGATAGCGCGCCAGCTTGTCGGAAAAGCGGTGATCGTGCCCTAATGGGTTTTAGCCGACGCCAACTTTAGCAATGACTTCTTCAAGCCCACTCACCACTTGGTCGCGCATGCGGGTCTGAAGGTTGGGCGTCTTGAACAGAACATCAATCGCATTCAAATGCGTCTGGATTACATCGGGGCGCACCGTTTCAGGCCCGCTGGCCCGGCTAAGGTAGCTCCGAAGCAATTGCGCAACGCGGGAGACGTGGAAGTCTTGGATCTCGTCCGCAATCGAATGAACTTCGCCAACTGCCCGCAGCAAGAGCGGCATGATATCGGTCCGGCCATCCCGCAACGCGTTGACATGTAAGCCAATTCTGGCAACTGCTAAGTTCATGATCGAGCGCATCGACTCAACCATTTCTTCTTCTGTTGCGATCTCTAAGGGATCATCAAAGCGACGATAAGGCCCTTTGAAGGTTGGCTCCGCGCGTCGGCGACGGCAAGGGCCAGAATAGCCAGGATCATCAATGAAGTTACGTGGCCGCTCGATCACTTCGCGTAGTCGATCACAAACCGACTTCACCGAGACAGGCTTTAGAATGAATTCATCCACGCCAGAATTGCGCGCAAACTCGATTTGGCTCTTGCGATTATTGGCGGTCACCAAAATGATGGGGGTGACTTTCAGAACATTATCATCTGAGGCGCGTACCCGCCGTGTCAGTTCAATGCCATCAATATTCGGCATCATCCAGTCCGTGATTAAGACATCAGGTCTAACCGAATCAAAGGCGTCGAGCCCATCTTCCCCGTCGACCGCGACCGAAACGCTGTGCACGCCTAGATTGCGCAAGATCTCGGTTAGCAAAACGCGAAAAAATGGCTGGTCGTCGACCACGAGGATCGACAACAATGACAAATCTAGCCGTTGTGGTGTCCTCTGTTTGAGTGGCACGCTTGATATTCCCTATATTCAGCCTCAAACTTACTCAGTTTGGAGTTAAGATCGCCTTACCAAGGGCGGAATCTTCCACACATGTTACTGTGAGAAACCCACCTAGGGTCGATCACCTGATTTGGTCATATCTGCAACAGCATCGCGCTTTACCCGCGCAATCGCGTCGATCACGGCTTGGCCATAGATCGGGCCGAGGATGGTCGTATGACTGGCAGCGTCAACATTGATCGACGATCCTCGTTTGGATAGACGCGCCGGGCGGGCTTGGGCCTCTTTCCAAGCATTTCGACCGGCCGATACAGGCCCCGCTGTAAGGGTAGCCACTGGGATGGCCTCCAAATAGCGATCAGCTGCCATCGCAGCCTCGGCGCCTTCAATCGTGGCTGCAATCTCAGCAGCTGAAGCCCGCATGTGGGACGGCGCGCCAAACATGCGGCGTTTCTCTCGCAAGGGTGCACCGCCCAAACCAATTCGATTGGCGTAGAACGGGGCCAGAGGCTTCACAAGGCCAAACTGGGCAAACCCAGCGCCGACGCTGGCGAGCCTCTGATAGCGCTTAATCCAAATCTGGGCCTCAGGAATTGAAATTGCACTGGGGTCGGCTGCATCGATCAAGACGAGACCGACCACATCATCCGGGTTTTGACTGAGATAAGCGCGCGTCAAAAGCCCAGCCATGGAGTGGCCGACCAACACATAAGGGCCCTTTTCGCCCGCAGCATTCAACAAGGCCTTGAGTTCTCTGGCTAAAGTGGCCGGATCGCGCGGGGCTTTTGAGGGTTCAGACCAGCCCATACCCGCGCGGTCATAGGAGCAGGTGCGCCCTGTTTTAGCCACTTCAGGCTGCAGGTACCCCCAGTCTGCTGCTGCCGAATAAGCGCCGGATTCAAAGATAATGGTCGGCTCCCCCGGACGAGCCTCACCCTCACAGACCAGACGTTGCTTGCGGCCATCGACCTCAATGAAAACCCCGCGCGGTGGGTTCTTCCATCCCCCTGCTGCCATGGCCAATCCCGTCCCTGTCCAAGTCAAAACGCTCGCCAACAAGACGAGCCCAACCCAACGCAATGCTGTCAAAAGCAGTTTCTTCACGGCCACTTCAACTCGCCAACGGCAGCTTTTGCGCCAAAAGCGACAGCCACAGGCGCACCCGCTTTTCGTTCACGCCCATATCGCGATAGCCATATTTCGAACGCGAAAAGACGCAAATAGAGGCTTTGCCTTCCCCCAAATCGACGGGCATTGCGGTGATCCAATCGGGAAAGCCGACCAAAGCTGTGCGCTGGACCGCCTCAATCTGCCCGTCACCTTCGCGAATGTCTGACACCCGGGACTGGCTGCGCGCAATTTCCAGCCAAGCCTCGCGGACTTGGCTGACGCTGGCTTGAAATACCCCTGACTGCAGATCGGGCGCTTCGCCAGCCTGAAAGCCCGACGGCAGTGCCAAGCATTGATTGGGTCTTGAGATTTTCTTGAAGCGAGCAAAGTCGAGCGGGAAATCTTTGATCATGCGGTGTTCCTTAACGGGCCGAATCTGAACGGCAGGGTGTGTCGGCTAAAGGGTAATGACAAGGCCTACTTTGGCTGAGACCTGATTATCCAACAGCCGCTTCCAAGCTGCTTGCGCCGCATCGAACCCTTCGCTCTCCACCACGTCGAGCCAAGCCCGCGACTCATGGGCAAACCGGTCAAAGGCTGCATCAACCGCGCGGTTAAACTCAGCCCCGCCCCAAGCCGCGCTCAAGCGGGCCATATGGGTTGGTGCAAAGAAGAATTGTGGCTTGGGGCCCGGCAGAGCGGCAGGTGCCGCGGTGCGCTCTGCATCCCAATGCGCTCCACCGACAATGATGGACTGCTTCAATAACTCGGCCAGATGCGTATGGACGCCGGCAGTCACCGCTGGGTCGCCCGCAAAATCGACATAGATCGAGCTTTGCAGCGGCAAGTCTGCCAATTGGTCATAGGTCACCACAAGATCATAATAGCCTGTGGCTTCCAAAAAGGCTTTGGACCGGGCCGATGTCAGACCAATCAGCTTGACCCCGCCACGACGCTTCAAGCAGGCATTCATCGCCAAGGCCGTCTTGCTGGAGGCGCTGGAGGAGATCACATAGTCGCTCTCCCAATGCCGCTCGTCCGCAATCCAGTCATCGAGTAAAAAGCCTGTCATAAACAAGGGCTTCAACAAAGCGACCCGGCCTTCGGTTTCTGCGTTCTCTGGCTGCACCACGCTATAATGATTATAAGCGGCGGCCATTTCTTGGCGATGCGCGGCCCCGTCACGGAAGCCTGCAGCACTGACTTTAATCGGCTGAACTTTCAGTGTGTTCGCAATCGGGAAGTAGCCATAAACACGGGTGCCAAGGGCGACCCCTTCGGTCTTCGACGCGATGACTTCAGCAAAACCCCAGACAGGCACGCGGCCGAGGCTGGCGCTGGAGGCTGGGAAGAAGTTCCAATACTTCATACCGTCGCCAAACATGGCATAGGTCACATTATTGGCCGTTAGAGAGAAGCGCGAAATCGCCAGCAGGGCTTCGCCGTCTGCCAGATCATCGGGCGATTGCGCCGTTAGCTGCATGTCGCGAAACGACGGACGTCCCATTTCCAGCACGAATTGATTGACGCTCATGGCCTGTTCTCCCTAAAATTCTTGTTCGCACACCTTGCACTGACTGGATCAAAAGTGCGAGGCCCCTCGACCATTTCTTAAAGTCCGTCTATCGGCTTGTCATCATGACTTCCGCTTTGCAAATTCTTCGTCTGGACATCGGCCTGCCCTTAGACAGTGGCGCGATCTTTTCGCCGCTGGAAATCGGCTATGAGACGTGGGGCGAATTGAACGCGGAAAAGTCCAATGCCGTCCTGATTTGCCATGCTTTGACCGGCGACCAGTTTGTGGCTGGCCCCAATCCGGTGACGGGCCAACCGGCTTGGTGGGCGAATTTGGTGGGGCCAGGGCGGATCATCGACACCAACCGCTATTTTGTTATCTGTTCTAACGTGCTGGGCGGGTGCATGGGCACCTCAGGTCCAGCCTCCATTGGACCAGACGGTCAGCCCTATGGCCTCTCCTTCCCCGTCATTACGATTGCCGACATGGTGCGGGCGCAAGCGGCTTTGATCGACCATTTGGGGATAGAGCGTTTATTTGCGGTGATCGGTGGCTCGATGGGTGGCATGCAGGTGCTAGAATGGATCGCCAGTCGGCCAGACCGGGTGGGCGCGGCCATGCCGATTGCCTCTGCTGCCCGTCACTCAGCTCAGAATATCGCATTCCATGAAGTGGGTCGCCAAGCAGTGATGGCAGACCCGGAGTGGCAAGGTGGCGCCTATCAGATCAAAGGCACCAAGCCTGTCAAAGGCCTGTCGGTCGCGCGCATGGCTGCGCACATCACCTATTTGTCCGATGCCGCTTTGCACCGGAAGTTTGGTCGCCGGCTACAGGACCGCAATGAGGTTGCCTTTGGCTTTGATGCGGATTTCCAGATTGAAAGCTATTTGCGCTATCAGGGCAGCCGCTTTGTCGATCGCTTTGATGCCAATTCCTACCTCTATATCACGCGCGCGATGGATTATTTCGATCTGGCGGCAGGGTTTAATGGCCGATTGAGCGACGCTTTCACCGCCTTCAAGGGCCGCGCTTGCGTCGTGTCCTTCTCCTCCGACTGGCACTACCCCCCTGCCGATAGCCGCCACATTACCCGCGCGATGATCGGGGCAGGCGTTGAGGTCTCCGCTTTTGAAGTCGAAACCGACAAGGGCCATGACGCTTTCCTGCTGGACGAACCCCAGTTCCACGAAGCCATGGCAGGCTTTCTGGCCGCCAGCGCTGCAGATCAGGGTTTGTGATGTCAAACGCCGCCTCGACCCGCGCCGATCATGAGATCATTATCAATGCCGTGCCTCAAGGCGCGCGCGTGCTGGACGTTGGCTGTGGCGATGGCGTTTTGCTGCACCGCCTGAAGCAAGAGCGGAACGCCGTCGTGCGCGGCATGGAATTGAGCCAAGCCGGGGTGAATGCTTGCGTGGCAAAAGGGCTCTCGGTGGTCCAAGGCGACGCAGACCTTGACCTTGCGCTTTATCCCGATGATTCCTTTGATATTGTCGTGCTGTCGCGCACCATTCAGGCCACGCGCAAGCCCGAGATGGTGCTAAAGCAAATGCACCGAATCGGAGCCAAGGCAGTCGTGTCGCTACCCAATTTCGGTTTCTGGCAAGTACGGCTTTCGTTGTTTTTGCGAGGTCGTATGCCAGTGACGCAAGGCTTGCCGGATTCCTGGCACGAGACCGAGAATTTGCACTTGTGCACCCTGTTGGATTTTGACGATCTGGCCAAGCAATCGGGCTTTGATCTGGAATCGGTTACCCGAATTGCAGCCGGGAAAGCCAGCCCACCGTCGCAGGCAACATCCAGCTTGCTCAACTGGCTCTCTGAAGAAGCGGTGTTTGTTTTAAAGCGTGCCGGGATGACTGCCCGGTGACGACCATGCCAGCCTTGCACCACGATGTGCGCCTGCAGATTTCGGGCGTTGCCCTGCAGCGCGGTTTTCGTCGCTTGGTAGCCGACTTTGATCTCACCTGCGCGCCGGGGGACATCATCGCCCTGCAAGGCCCAAACGGCAGCGGAAAGACCACCCTTTTGCGCGCCATTGCCGGCTTTCACACCCCTGCCGCAGGCCGGATCACATTATCGCGCCTGCAAGGTCCCGAGATTGAAGAGCCCGGCGAAGTCCTGTCCTTTTTGGGCCATCAAGACCCGGTCAAGGCCGGGGAAAAGCTGATCGATCAATTGCGCTTTTGGGCCGATCTGTGCGGGGCCAGCAGCAATCGCGTGGCGGAAACCTTGGCCCAAGTTGGTTTGAGCAAACAAGCGGACCTGCAAGGTGGGGTCTTGTCGGCAGGCCAGCGCAAACGCGCCGCCGTTGCCCGTTTGCTCCTAGAAAATCGCGCCATCTGGCTGTTGGACGAGCCTGCCTCACCCTTGGACCAAGAAGGCCGCGCTTTACTTGGAGCGCTGTTGGACCAGCACGCGCAACAGGGTGGCATCATCTTGGCCGCCGTGCACGACCCCTTGCCTGTTGTCAGCGCTCGCATCCTCACCCTCGGCACGGTCGAAAGCGGGGTAGCGGCATGAGCTTGCTGCGCGCCTGTTTGGCGATCTTAAGACGCGAAGTCCGGCTTGGCTGGGGCGCTGGCGGCGGCGCGCTTTTGTCTGCGAGCTTCTTTGCAGGCTCCGTCATGGTGGCCCCTTTTGCCTTGGGGCCTGCGCCCGACACCTTGGGTAAGATTGGTCCGGGTTACTTATGGCTGGCCCTGACGCTGGCCAGTTTGGTGTCGCTAGAGCGCCTGTTCCAAGCCGATCTGGAAGACGGCACGCTTGACCAAATGCTGCTCAGCCCCGTGCCGCATAGCTTGCAGGTATTAAGCAAAATCCTCGGCCAATGGCTGGCGACGGCTGTGCCTCTGCTCGCCGTCAGCCCGATTGCGGCACTACTGGTCCGCGTAGAACCTGAAGTGATCTTGCCGCTATGTGGTCAATTGGCGGTAGGCAGTTTGGGTCTGTTCCTGATTGGCGCGATTGGCGCAGCACTTGGGGCCAGCGTGCGGCGCGGTGGCCTCTTGGTCGCACTCGTCGTTCTGCCACTTTATGCGCCGAGTGTGATTTTTGGCGCGAGCGCGGCCGCAGCCCTTGCCAACGGCGGTAATTTTTTCAGCCAGCCATTTTTGTTTTTGTGTGCTTTGGTTCTGGCAGCCTTGGCCTTTGCCCCAGTAGCGGCAGCAGCGGCGGTGCGCCTGCACGTGGATTGAGGTGGGGGGACCACCCCTTCACCGCCTTCGGCGGCATCGGCGCATGCGCCGAAACCCCGCAAGCGGGGAAGCGGTAACCGGAAACAGTTGGACATGCCGCTTCCCCATTTATGGGGAAGCTGGCCGCGAAGCGGACTGAAGGGGCCTGCTAAGCTCCCCCCTACTGATCCATCGCAGCCTGAATCAGCGCCCGCGCCTCCGGGCTATTCCAATCGGCTTCACCTGCTAGCCGGGCTAGCTCCTTGCCTTGCCGGTCATAGAGAATGGAGGTCGGGAAGCCTCGCGCCTTTAGGGGATACACAATCGCCATTTTGGGGTCGTGGTAAAAGGCAAGGTTGCCTTTGCTGAGCTCTGCCAGTTCCTTCTTGGCCGCTTCGGCTTCATTAGCTTTGTCGACACTAATAGCGACCACCTTGAAGTCCTTTTCGCCCATTCCTTGCTGGAGGGCTGCCAAGGTCGGCATTTCGGTGACGCATGGCGCGCACCACGTCGCCCACAGATTTACCAAGACAACTTTGCCGTGAAACGCACTGAGTTGGGTGGGCGCACCGTCAGGCCCTGCAAAGCTGTTCGGTGGTTGGGGTACCGGGTCTTTGGCGATCTCGAGGCCCTTCAACGGCCCAGCAGCAAAAGAGGCGAAATCCTTCCCACCTGCAGAGATTGGCACTGCCTGATAAACTCCGTAAAGGATAATCCCGATCAACAAAGCCCCAAGCAGCGCCCATTGCGCCCGTTTGGGCTTTCCCGTCGTCACAGGTCCATCGCGCTCAGGTTGCTCTTCACTCATGTCGTCCTCAGATTCCTCTACCCCGCCAGCTTCCGCCAAAGGCCAACAAATGTGGGGCGGTCGCTTTGCAGCCAGTCCTGATGAAACCATGAAGGCGATCAATGCCTCCATCGATGTTGATCAACGTATGTGGCGCGAGGACATCGCCGGGTCAAAGGCCCATGCTGCAATGTTGACCGCCACGGGCATTCTTACGCAGGAAGACGGCCAAGCGATACAAGCTGGCCTTGACGAAATTGGTGCCGAAATTGAAGCGGGCACCTTCCCCTTCTCAACCGATCTTGAGGATATTCACCTCAATATCGAAGCACGTCTCACAGAGCGGATTGGCGATGCGGGTAAGAGGTTGCACACGGGCCGCTCACGCAATGACCAAGTGGCGACGGATTTCCGCCTCTGGGTGCGCCGCGCCTTGGGTGAGGCCGATGAGGCATTGCTCGGCCTGATGCGCATTTTGGTGATCCAAGCCGAAAGCCATGCTGACTGGATCATGCCGGGCTTTACGCATTTACAGACGGCGCAACCCGTCACCCTTGGCCATCACCTGTTGGCCTATGCCGAGATGTTTCAGCGCGATCGCACCCGGCTGCAAGCCTCGCTCAATCACGGCAATGAATCGCCCTTGGGTTCTGCCGCTCTGGCAGGGACACCCTATCCGATTGATCGCGATGCAACTGCAACAGCGCTTGGCTTTGACCGCCCGATGGCCAATTCCCTCGACGGCGTCGCAAGCCGGGATTTCGCGATGGAAGCGCTCAACGCGCTCTCGATCAGCGCCGTGCATTTATCGCGCTTAGCTGAAGAGATTGTGCTTTGGACCTCGTCGCATTTCCGCTTTGCGCGCTTATCCGATAGCTGGTCGACTGGTTCCTCGATCATGCCGCAGAAGCGCAATCCCGATGCGGCAGAGCTCGTCCGCGCCAAAGCCGCTCGCATTGCCTCAAACGCACAATGCTTGATGATGATCGTCAAAGCTTTGCCCCTAACTTATGCCAAGGATTTGCAGGACGATAAGGCTATGACCTTTGAATCCTTTGATGCTTTTATGCTGAGCGTCGGGTCGATGGCAGGCATGATGCAGAGCGTGACCTTCAACCGCGATGCGATGCGCCAAGCGGCCACGTACGGCTATTCCACCGCCACTGATCTTGCCGACTGGCTGGTGCGGGTCCTCAACATGCCGTTCCGCGAAGCCCATCATGTGACGGGTGCCGTCGTTAAAGCCGCAGAGGCCGCTGGTATTGCAGAGCTATGCGATGTGCCTTTAGCGACCTTCCAGACAATTGAGCCGCGCATTGATGCATCTGTGATCGCACTCCTCTCGGTAGAAGCCTCGGTGGATGCGCGGGATTCTTACGGCGGGACGGCCCCAAAACGGGTTTTGGAGCAGGTAAAGCGCCTGCGCCAAGCCCTTCAGTTGGATGCGTGATCGGCTTTGATTGCTGGGCCGTTTCGCTCTATAGCTGTGTTTCTTCCCCAACTTTGACCGCAAAGATAACGCCCATGAAAACCCGCCTTGCCTTAGCCTGTGTCGCGCTCTGCCTGCTGAGTGCGTGCGGAATCAAGGGACCTTTGGAGACAGCACCACCCATGTGGGGTCCTGACCGGGCCGCCTATGAGGCAGAGCAAGCTAAAGAGGCGGAAGAGGCAAAAGCAAAGAAGGCGGCCGAAGAGGCCGAAAAAGCGGGCAATTCAGCTCCCTCCACCGCCCCCCAATAGGCCTGCCATGCGCTTTTTTGATTATCGCGATGGCGCGCTTTATGCCGAAGACGTGCCGCTGGCAGAGATTGCCGAGGCTGTTGGCACCCCCGTCCATATCTATTCCCGCGCGACACTCGAGCACCATTACCGGGTGTTCAAAGCCGCCATGGGCGATATGCCAGTCCATATTTGCTATGCCGTAAAGGCCAATACCAATCGCGCAGTGATCGCGACTTTGGCAGCTTTGGGCGCTGGCGCAGACACGGTGTCGGAAGGCGAAATCCGCCGGGCGCTAAATGCCGGTGTGCCACCCGACGGGATTGTGTTCGCGGGCGTGGGCAAGACGGATCAAGAATTGGCCTATGCGATTTCGGTCGGCGTGCGCCAAATCAACATCGAAAGCGCCAGCGAACTCGACCGGATCTCTGCATTGGCAGAAACTCTGGACCGGGTTCAGCAAGTCTGCATTCGGGTCAATCCCGATGTCGGCGCTGGCGGGCATGCCAAAATCACCACCGGCAAAGCCGATAACAAATTTGGTGTCAGCTTTGACCTGGCCGAAGAACTCTATGCCCGCGCCGATCACTTACCGGGCGTAGACCCTGTTGGCCTGTCCGTTCATATTGGCAGCCAAATCATCGATTTTGCGCCGATGGAAAAGGCCTATCAGAAGCTCGCTGATTGTGTCGTGCGATTGCGCGCGCGCGGGCTGAAGGTCACGCGCCTCGATTTAGGCGGTGGACTAGCCGCGACCTATGATGAAACCGTCACAGGGCCGGATCTTGCGGCCTATGGCGCGATGGTACGGCGCGTGGTTGGTCATTTGGATGTGGAGCTGGAGTTTGAGCCCGGCCGTATGATCGCAGCGAACGCCGGCGTCCTCCTATCGCGCGCGATCGTTACGAAAGACAATGGCGGCAAGTCCTTCTTGGTCGTGGATGCGGCGATGAATGACCTGATCCGCCCTGCCCTCTATGAGGCTTATCACCAGATGCTGCCGGTGAAGAAGGCCGACGACCATGACAATCTGGCGCCCCTCGATGTGGTTGGCCCCGTTTGCGAGACAGGCGACACGTTTGCCGAACAGCGCCCGATGCCAGCGATAGCGGCAGGCGAGTTGTTGGCCTTTATGAGCACGGGTGCTTATGGCTTTGCCATGGCCTCGACCTATAATTCTCGGCCCTTGGCGGCGGAAGTCATGGTCAGCGGTGATCAGTGGCAAGTCGTGCGGCCGCGCCAGACCTATGAAGAGATGTTTGGGATGGAAACCCTCCCCGATTGGTTAGGAAGCAAGACATGAGTAAGCAAGAACCTACGCCTGCCCCTGCCCCGGCATCAAAGGGCGGCGCAAGCTGGGTGCGGCTGGTCAGTGACCTTGGCCCCGCCGTCGTGTTCTTCTTGTCTTATCAGCACGCGGAAAAGAACGGCGTGCCAGAATTTGCGCGTGCGCTAAGCGGCGATCAGGCGGTCTTGTTTGCCACCGTTTTGTTTATTCCAGCCGCGATAGCGGGCTTTGCGTTTTCATATTGGAAAGAGCGCAAAGTCAGCCCGATGGGCCTGTTTACCTTTGCCATGATCGGTGTTTTTTCGGGTTTGGCGCTGTGGCTCAAGAATGACATCTTCATCAAGATGCGACCCACCTTGGTCTACACCCTAATCGGTCTGATTTTGTTGGGATCGGTCTTGTTTAAGCGCAATGTTTTGAAGGCCTTGTTTTCAGGTGCGCTTCACATGCCTGAACCGGTCTGGCACGGCCTCGCCCAGCGCGCGGGCCTGATGTACATCGCGCTGGCCATCATCAATGAAGCCGTGTGGCGGACGCAGCCGTTAGCAACTTGGGTGACCTATAACACCTGGGGCGATATGGCGATTAACATGATCTTCTGGGTCGTAAACTTGGCGCTTTTGGCCAAATATTTCACCGATGCAGACGGCAATCCGCTGCTCGAAGAGCCCAAAGACAAAGTCTAAAATTCTGGTAACAATTCTGCGTCTTGACCTCAGGCAGAAATGGTTATTTGTGATACCCACAAGATAGAGGGGATCACATGAACCGTCGTAACCTATTGGCCGCCATTTCGACCACAGCTTTGGGATTTCTCGCTTTGAACACATCCGCCCTCGCCCAAACTGCCGCCGATGCGGTGAGCAATGATCCCTTTTTGTGGCTTGAGGAAGTTGAAGGCGACAAGGCACTCTCCTGGGTGCGCGGGCAAAACGCGCGCTCGCTGCCTAAGCTGACGCAAGACCCTCGCTATGCGAAGCTTGAAGAAGATGCCCTCAACATCATTCGCGCCAAAGACCGCTTGACCTTTGGCTCCTTTGCCAACGGCTTTGTCAGCAATTTCTGGCAGGACACCAATCACGTGCGCGGCATTTGGCGGCGGGCAGACTTTACGGCTTGGCGCCTCGGCAGCCCTGCTTGGGAAACCGTGCTGGACATTGATAAGCTGGCCAAGGATGAGGGCAAGAATTGGGTCTATCAGGGCAGCAACCCGCTTAACCCGCATGATATCTGGAACACCCGCCTATTGCTGGACCTATCCAATGGCGGCAAGGATGCAGACACTAAGCGCGAATGGGACGTAAAGACCCGCTCGTTCGTTGAAGGTGGCTTTGAGCTGCCAGAAGCAAAATCCGGGGCTGTTTGGGTCGATAAAGACACATTGTTGGTTTCAACCGACTGGGGCCCGGGCTCGATGACTGAGAGCGGTTATGCCTATATCGTCAAACGCTTAAAGCGCGGGCAAAAGCTTGAAGATGCTGTTGAAGTCTATCGCGGCACGGAAAAGGACGTGGCTGTGGCTGCGTTCCGTGTTGATGACGGCACGCGCTACCATCACTTCATCAACCGGGCCCCCACCTTCTTCACGACCGAGACCTTTTATCTCGAAGCTGATGGCAAGGTTGCCAAATTGGACTTGCCCAGCAAGCATAGCTTGCAAGGTCTGCGCGCTGGGATGGTCTATCTGACCCTGCAGGAGGACTGGACGCCACGCGGGGCTAAGAAGGCGATTGCCGCAGGCTCGCTTGTGAGTGCGCCTTTGGCCGCATTGAAGGCCAAAACAGGCGTTATTGCCACGACGACCATCTATGCACCTGGCCCCCGTGAGGCCCTGCAAGATGTGACCATGGCGAAAACGGGCCTTTACGTCACCTTGTCGACCAATGTGAAAAGTGCCGTTCGCTACTACACCCAGAACACAAAGGGCGCTTGGTCGTTTAAGCCTGTGGCTTTGCCAGCCAATGGTGTGGCTTCTGTGGTCGATGCCGGCGTTCGCCAAGAGGAGGCCTTCTTCTCCTACAACGACTTCATCACGCCACCGTCAATCTTGTTTGCGGCCAAGCCAAGCGACAAGCCAGCAACGGTTCAAGCCCAAGCCGCGCGCTTTGATGCGTCAAACCTTGAGGTCAACCAGTATGAAGCAACCTCAAAAGATGGCACCAAAATCCCCTATTTTGTGATTGCGAAGAAGGGATTGGTCCTAGACGGCTCGGCCCCAACGCTTCTTTATGGCTACGGCGGCTTTGAAGTCTCGCTTTTGCCAAATTACTCCGCGATGAATGGCAAGCTGTGGAACGAACGCGGCGGCGTATATGTACTGGCCAATATCCGTGGCGGGGGTGAGTTTGGCCCCGCGTGGCATACAGCTGGCCTGAAGGGCAAGCGCCAAGTGATCTATGATGACTTCATTGGCGTAGCTGAAGACCTGATTGCGCGCAAAATCACCAGCCCGCGTCGGTTGGGCATTCAGGGCGGCTCTAACGGTGGTCTTCTGATGGGTGTGATGATGACCCAGCGGCCAGAGCTTTTCCAAGCCGTCGTCTGCCAAGTGCCGCTTCTGGACATGCTGCGCTATCATAAGCTTCTGGCGGGCGCGTCCTGGGTGGATGAATATGGCGACCCCGATGTGGCGGCTGAGCGGCCTTGGTTGGAACAATTCAGCCCCTATCAGAACTTGAAGAAGACTAGCCCCTTCCCGGAAGCCTTCTTCCTGACCTCAACCAAGGACGACCGCGTCCATCCCGGCCATGCGCGCAAATACGCAGCCAAGATGGAGAGCTTGGGCATGCCGTTCCTTTATTATGAGAATATCGATGGCGGTCACTCGGCGGCGGCAAACTTGGTCGAAAGTGCCAAGCAGCGCGCTTTGGTGGCGACCTATCTGATGCAAAAATTGGTCGATTAGGTCAAAAGGCTTGGCCCACGCGGCCAAGCGACCTAATTGGCTCCTAAGAGGGACGCAACAGAGCAGGAGACAGGCAATGAAGCCGATGAAGATCATGCTGGCGTGCGGGCTTTTGGCCCTAACCGCCGCTTGCGAGACCATTCCGTTTGAAGAGCGGGCAAAGGCCTATGAAGACCAGATGGCGCAACGTTTTGTCGGCAAATCGGCCGACGAATTGGTATTGGCTTTTGGCCCGCCACAATCGTCCTATAAGCTGACCGATGGTCGTGATGTGCTGCAATATGAGCAAAAGCGCACCAACACCCAAGGCGGGGAAAGCTATACCAGCTTTCGCGAAGTCACCCGCTTCCGCACGGAGACGGACGCCGCAGGCAATGTGCGCACAGTGCAATATAGTGAATCCATTCCTGTGACGAATTCATCCCCCGTCTACACGGTCAATCAAAATTGCATCCGCCGCTTTGTGGTGGCCAGCGATAAAAAGGTTGAAAGTTTCCGCTGGGAAGGCAATGCCTGCTTTCGCTAAGCAGGTGTCGCCGGATTTAATCCCGCGCCTATCAGACGGGCGAATTGGGTAATCAACGCGGCCAGATCTTCATAACTGGTCGCCTGTGACTTCAAACCATGAAGCGCGGCCGTGATCGCGCGTGCTTGAAGGGCTTGGAGTGCTGGGGGCACCCTACTGGTCAGGCGCGCCTCCACCAAGGCCTGCATCCGACTGTCGATGGCTGCCACCACATCGCCAACCAAGGCGGAGTTGGTGGCCATCAATTCTGCGCCATGTGGGGACGTGTGGATCGCCTGCCAACTCAGGCCATGCAGGGCAAGCCCAGCCGCAGCCAGCCCTTCCTCAAACGCCAGATCAGGTGGCCAGGCAGCCTCGGCTGCATCACAGCTGGCCTGTCCTAGAGCCACCGCTAGGGCCGCAAAGATCGCCGCTTTATTCTCATAGGATTGATAGAGCGCGGGCCTTGAAATGCTTGCTTCGCCCGCGACATCCTCCATCGAGGCACGCTTGAAGCCATAGCGCGCAAAGACGGCTAGAGCTGCACGTAAAATCTTGTCGCGGCGGGGATCGCCATCCAAACGTATTGACATTTGGTGATAATATTGTCAGATCGTCATAATGTCAATTTGTTAGATGAAGGAATAAGGCGATGGCGAGCAAGGGCTTGGTGCTGGTTACGGGCGGATCTGGCTATATTGGCGGCTTCATCATCGCCCAGCTCTTGGAAGCAGGCTATCAAGTCCGCACCACGATCCGTAATCTGGGCCGAGAACCAGAGGTTCGCGAGGCGCTGAAAAAGCTAACCCCCAATTTGGATCATCTGACCTTTTTCGCCGCTGATTTGACGCGCGATGATGGCTGGGCAGAAGCCGTTGAAGGCGTTGATTTCGTTCAGCATGTGGCCTCGCCTTTCCCAGCCGTGATGCCCAAGGACGAGAACGAATTGATTGGCCCGGCCCGTGAGGGGGCTTTGCGGGCACTCCGTTTTGCCCGCGATGCGGGGGTGAAGCGGGTCGTGATGACCTCATCCATGGCGGCCATCTCCTATGGTCAAAGCGGACCGCGCTCCAAGCCCTATACCGAAGCAGACTGGACCGACGAAACCAGCCCCGACACTGGGGCCTATATCCGCTCAAAAACCATTGCTGAGCGCGCAGCTTGGGACTTTATGAAGACCGAAGGCGGCAAATTAGAGCTTAGCACCATTAACCCAAGCGCCGTTCTGGGGCCGATCCTTGGACCAGACTTCTCCACCTCCATTCTCTTGGTGCAAAAACTACTAAATGGCGACTTCCCCGGCAGCCCGCGCTTGGGCTTCTCGCTGGTGGACGTGCGCGACGTGGCAGATCTACACATCCGAGCCATGACCCATGAAAAGGCCGCTGGTGAACGCTTTTTGGCGGCCTGCGACTTTTATTGGGTGGAAGATGTGGCGCGGGTTTTACGGGAAGATTTGGGAACTCAAGCCCGTAAAGCCCCTACTCGACGCCTACCCAGCTGGCTCGTGCGGATCATCGCCAATTTTGATCCTGTTATCAGAGGGGTCGCCTTTGAGCTCGATAAGGTCCGGATGGCCGACAACACCAAGGCCAAAACCTTGCTTGGCTGGGCCCCACGAGATGTCCGCACCTCGATCACCGACACAGCCCGCAGCCTGATCCGCGAAGGCATTGTACGGGTTTAAAGCGACTTTGGCTTTACAACGTCAGGGCTAACGCATCCAATTGAAAGGCGGCGGCATTCCAGCCGGCTTCAAAGCCCATCGCTTCGTGTTGGGCCTTGGTTTCTTCGCTCCAGTGCCGGGCACCCCATTCCATGTGGGTGCCGCCATCTGGTGCGTCGCTTAAGATCACATAGCCTGTCATAAAAGGTGCGCCGGAGCCAGGCATCCAATCGCCGACATAAGCGTCGGTGAAGGTTTGCTTATAGCCTTCAACCACCTCAACATATTGTCCGTGCATGGGATTTTCTTCTCCCGCCGGACCATTCATCACGATGTAGCTGGCACCACCCGGGCGCACATCGATGTCTGCAACAGAAACCGTCCACGGCTTTGGGCAATACCATTGTTTGAGAAGCGCGCCCTCTGACCAGCAGCGCCAGACTTGTGTGCGCGGGGCCTTGAGATGTCGGATAATTTTGAGTGTGCGTTCATCTGACATTTAGGCATCTCCTTCTTTCTTTGCACCCTTGAGAAGGGCAAAGACGGCCATGGAATGGCCATGACCGAGATCATGGTGCTCCTTAAACCAAGCCACAATGGTACCGGATTTGGTGGAGGGCGTGAGCACACCCCCTTCGGTCCATCCTTGCTCTTCGGCTAAGCCGCGAAGGTCGGCAGGTGTCAGTCCCGTTTTTTTGTGGATGGTGTCGAGATAGGCTTGGAAGGACACGGTCGCTTGTTCCTAAAGTCGGGTGTTGCTTTAAGTCGGCTTCACGGTTCCCAAAAAGCCAATAAGAAGGAGCAAAGCATAGGTCAGCCACACCCACAAGCGGGCATGGTCCATCGCCCGGCGAAGGGGGATCTCTGTCTCATCGCTGGAGCCTTTTTCAATCACGGCGAGCAAGAGCGGACCGACAGGGCGACCAGCGACGTCGATCATGATTGCGGCACCAAAAATGGCAGCAAACACAAGCGCCTTCTGGCTCAACCAGATCTCTGTCAGGGGCCCCCAGCCCAGTAACGAGGTGATGCCGATGCCCGCAAAAAAGGCTGTGATGGCAAGCTTTAGCCAGAACTCAATTTGTTTCAGTTGCGGCACGATTGGTCGGCCAGTCATCATATGGATCGACCATGTCAGGCCCATCCAAACCGCGCCAACAAGCCAAGCCAACCAAAGCGCCCAATTAGGCAAATCCCAATAGCCCGCCACGGCAACCAATGTAACAGAGAGCGGCACCATCACGACCCAAGCCGTGCGTGGCCCCATATCGACGACGCCTAAGAGCCTTAAAATCTCCAGCCTTGTTGCCAAAGGCTTTGCCCGATTGCGAAAGGCTGAGCCCAAAATCGCAACGCCAAGGTCGCCGCCCAACCAGAAGACAAAAGCCAAAACATGGACATAAACAAGTACGTCATAGAGGCCCATGTTAACTCCTCAGGCGCGTGGGCAAAGAAAAGGACTTACTTCACACGCCGTTCTTTGATGCAAGTGCGCTTGACCAGTCTATCCTCTTCAAACCAATGCCATGTACGGCCACGATCCTTGCCATCATCGGACAATTGGATCATCTCATACAAATAGGTGCCGGGGCTGTCTTTGCGCGTCCAAGTCAGCACGACGGTCTTGTCGTCAATCTCCCAAGCCCGGCCAAAGATGCGTTCGGTATCCCACCAAATCTGCTTGTCTTTATAGGTTGCTGGGAAGTGGATTTCCTCGCGCCGACCATCGGACCAGGTGTAAGTATTGATCTGATAATAGGGATAGGTCGCGTCATCTTGAAACTTGCATTGCAGATGCGAGGCATGGCGATCCAGTTCGACATTATTGGCGTCAACATGGATATATTCCCCAACCCATTCACCTTCGTGACGGGCCAGAAGCGGCATGCCGGTTCGAATAGTATCCATAATGCAGAATCCCTTTTGAAGCAGACCAAAGACGTCTAAGCTGCGCCAGTAAATGATATATCCTATACCTCTGACAAGGGCTTCCCGTGGAAAACCTCATCCTTCTGCAGCGCCACGCCAATCATTCTGCCACTCTATGGATCAACCGGCCAGACAAGCGCAATGCCCTGACGGTCGCGATGTGGGCCGCCCTGCCCGCCTGTGTCGCTGAAGCGGTCGCCGACCCTGACATCAAACTGCTCTTCTTGCGCGGGGCGGGCGGTGTTTTTGCAGCCGGGGCGGACATTGCAGAAATGCCAGAAGTCTATGCCACGAGCGAAGCGGCGCTTAAAAATGATGAGAAAATACAAGGCGCGATGAAGGCGCTGGAAGATTGTCCAAAGCCTGTGATTGCCTTGATTGAAGGCCCGTGCGTTGGTGGGGGCTGTGGCTTGGCTCTGGCTTGCGACCTGCGCATCGGCGTGATGGGCAGCCGCTATGGTGTGACACCGGCAAAGCTCGGCCTCGTCTATGGGGCAGGCGACACGCGTCGCTTGATCCAAGCGGTCGGGCTTTCCAAAGCAAAGGACATCCTCTTCACAGGTCGCTTGCTCGACAGCGCGGAAGCCTTGTCCAGCGGCCTTATCGACCGACTGGTGAAGGCAGAAGAGCTAGCTGAGGTCGCGTCAGACTATGCAGCCAAGATCAGCGCGGCCTCGGTCTATTCCATCCGGGCACAGAAGCAGATTCTGGCCATGTTACGCGGTGGATGTGACGACGCAGAAGCCAGCCGCGCCCTCTTTGGCGCAAGCTTTTCGGGTGCAGACTTCAAAGAGGGCTTTGCAGCTTTCATGGAAAAAAGGCCTGCGCAATTTCCTGTACGTTGATCGGTTCTGCTCTATTTCGAGGGCGCGCGGAAACGTCCAATTTTGGCTTAAACGTAAGAGGAATATCGAGTGGGCAGCTTTGCCATTATCGGCGCAGGAATTAGCGGACTTGCCTGTGGCAACGCACTGGCGGCGGCTGGTCATCAGGTTTCGCTGTTCGACAAAGGCCGGGGTCCAGGTGGGCGCATGTCGACCCGCCGCGTTGATACCCCCATCGGCCAAGCCCATTTCGACCATGGCGCGCAGTTTTTTACTGAGCGGGACCCAGATTTCCAGAAAGCTGTTTCGGCGCTGGAAGCACAAGGTGCGGTCGGTCTTTGGCGGGGCCAATTTGTGCGCTTTGACAGCAACGGCCAGCAGAGCACATTGGGCGACGAGCCCCGCTATGTCGGCACGCCGGGCATGAATGGCATTGTGCGTGGGCTTGCAACTGGCCTGAACACCGCTTGGGGGATGCGCGTTAGCACCCTATCGGGTCAGAAAGGCGCTTGGCAGGTGCACTTTGAATCCGGCGAGACTCTGGGTCCTTTTGACCAAGTCGTCTGCGCCGTGCCCGCCGAGCAAGTCAGTGACTTATTGTCCCAGCATACGCCAGCCATTGGGGACCAAGCCAAGGCCGTGCGCTCGCTACCGTGCTGGGCAGGCCTTTTCGCGTTTGAGGGACCTCTAAAAATTGACTGGGACATGGCGCGCTTTGACGGTCATCCCGTGCTGGATGTCATCTCAACCAGCGTGAATAAGCCCGGCCGCACTGGCCCTGCGACCTATGTCGTCCATGGTCGCGCCGATTGGTCCATCACCCATTTGGAAGAAGCCGCTGACCAGATTGCGAGCTTTCTTCTGCAAGAACTGGCAGCACTTTGTGGTCCATTACCTCCGCCCCTCGTCCAATCTGCCCATCGTTGGCGCTATGCCCGGGTTGAGACCAGTCATGGGCCGGGTTTCCTTTATGATGGCGTTCAAGGCATCGGTGCGTGCGGGGATTGGCTGTCGGGTCCTCGCGTTGAATCGGCCTGGGTTTCTGGCCACCACTTGGGCCAAGCTCTTTCAGCTTAGCTGACAAGTGATAAAGTCCGCTCTACACTAGGTTCACTCTCGTTTTTCTCACTCTGATTGTCCAAAGGAAGTCCACATGTTCTTGTCCTTAGCCACCTGGCCCGAAATCGATCAGCGGCTGAAAACTGGCAAGCGCGGGATCATCATACCTATTGGCAGCCATGAGCAGCATGGCCCGACCGGCCTTATTGGCACCGATGCTTTATGCCCAGATATCATCGCGCGCGAAGCTGAGAAGCAGGGTGACCTTTTGATTGCCCCAGCTTTCTCGATTGGCATGGCCCAGCACCATATGGGCTTTCCGGGCTCTATGACACTTCGACCTTCCACCATGATTGCCACCATTGTTGATTGGACGGCCAGCCTGACGCGCGCTGGTTTTGACCGGCTTTATTGGGTCAATGGCCATGGTGGCAATGTCGCGACCATCCAAGCTGCTTTTGCTGAAACCTACGCGCCTTATTCCCTGCGCGGTGAAGCTGCCCCTTTTGCCCATATGCTAAAGAACTGGTGGGAATTGCCCGGCATTGAACGGCTGTG
This sequence comes from Aquidulcibacter sp., assembly GCF_044346625.1. GTDB lineage: Bacteria > Pseudomonadota > Alphaproteobacteria > Caulobacterales > Aquidulcibacteraceae > Aquidulcibacter. Next base: position 61,672 of record NZ_JBIIYV010000005.1, read on the forward strand.
CCTCGACATGTACCCCGTCGGCCATGGCTCGCACGGTACGGCTTCTGAAGTAGCGGTCACCTATTGGGCCTATCCCGAACGGGCGGATCTGGCGAAACTGGTGCTGGAGCCAAAGATTGCACCCAATGGCCCGATCAGGGATGCAGCGGACTATCGGCGCCGCTTTGCCGATGGCCGCATTGGCTCTGACCCGACACAATCCACGCCAGAGCAAGGCGGCAAGATTGTCGCCTCTGCGGCTAAGGCTTTGATTACAGACGCCAATAACTTCTTTGCTGAGACTGCCTGATGGCCCAAACCACCCATGACTTCGACGTCCTCATCTCTGGCGGCGGCCTTGTTGGCCTAACCCTGGCCTTAGCACTCGACCAAGGCGGGCTGAAGGCTGCCGTGATCGACCGCCTGCCCGCAGCCGACCTGTTGGAGGAAAGCTTCGATGGGCGCGCCACGGCCATGGGGTTTGCAACGTACCGGATGATGCAAAGCTTAGGCGTTGCCCGTCACATTGGCGAAGTGCAGCCGATAGAGCAGATTTTGGTGTCAGACGGGCGGATTGGTAGCCCATCGCGCCGAGGTGGCCCCTCGGCTCTCACGCTCCACTTCGACCATCGCGAAACCGGGACGGGCGATGAACCGCTCGGCTGGATGATTGAGAACCGCCGCATCCGCTTGGCCCTCGACAAGGAGGTCGCCACCCGTTCTGGCATCACGCGCTTTGCACCCAATGAGATTGAAGATCTGCAAATTGGCGCGGGCCAAGTCTCAGCGCGCTTAAAGTCTGGCAAAGTCCTAACTGCTCCGGTCATCGTCGGCGCAGATGGTCGCGGGTCGTTTGTGCGCAAAAAAGCTGGCATTCGCACCTATGGCTGGTCCTATGATCAAACCGGGATCGTGACCACCGTTGCGATGGAAAACGCCCATCAAGGGGTGGCGCATGAATATTTCTTACCAACCGGCCCCTTCGCTATTCTGCCACTGATGCATAATCGCGCCAATATCGTCTGGTCAGAGAAAACCAGCCGCGCGAAAGCGCTTATGGCGATGAGCCGTGCCGATTTAGAACAAGAATTGGCGCGCCGCTTTGGCGACTTCTTGGGCGCGGTAAAGCTCGACGCGCCGGTTTGGTCTTATCCCTTGTCGATGGAGCTTGCGGCGACTTGGGCAAAGCCTCGCGTAGTGCTGGCAGGCGATGCGGCACATGGCATTCACCCCATTGCAGGCCAAGGCCTGAACCTCGGCCTCAAGGATGTTGCCGCCTTGGCCGAAGTGCTGGTGGAAGCGCGCGGGCTGGGTCAAGATTTGGGCGATTTGGCCGTGCTCGAGCGCTATGCGCAATGGCGGCGGACCGACACCATGACCTTGGCCATCTCATGTGATGCCTTTGTCAGACTATTCTCCAATGACATCGCACCCGTTCGGGCCCTGCGTACCCTTGGCCTAGGGATTGTGGACGCGATTGGCCCGGCGCGGCGCTTTTTTGCTAGCCATGCCGGCGGGGCGGTGGGTGACTTGCCCAAGCTCCTACGTGGCGAAAGCCTTGGGGCACATGCGTGACCGATTATGCGACGCCAAACCTGCCTGCCAAAGATATGGCGGCAACATCTGCCTTCTATCAAAAGCTTGGCTTTATCGAAGACTATGTTTCGCCGGGCTGGATGATCTTATCGCGCGGCGGCCTTCAGCTGGAGTTCTTTCCCTATCCAGACTTGGACCCGACTACTTCGTCCTTTGGTAGCTGCTTGCGCGTCGATGATTTGCAGGGGCTCTACCAAGCTTGCGTCACGTCTGGGGTTCCTCAAGCCCACCTCGGAATGCCCCGGGTTCATCCACCGCAAAAGGAAGCGTCTGGCTTGACGATCGCTTATTTGATCGACCCAAACGGGTCCTTAATCCGCATTATCCAGAACGATTAAAGCCGCTCGAGCACGGCTTGAGCAAATAATTTCGCGCCATGCTTGCCGTCCTGACAGTCGAGCGCCAGATAGAGCCAAGGCTCAATCAGCTCTAACTCCATCAACAGCCACTGGCCTCCTGCGCCGCGTACCAGATCGACGCGAGCATAGGTCAAGGGCGTGCCATCGGCCTTAGCCAGCACCGCTTCTGCCGCCTCTAAAGAGCCTTCAGGCGCATCCATGCCTGTTTCGACCGCGCCATGTTGGCCTTGCGTGCGATAATCGCCTGCCTTGGGCCGCTTGATGAGGGCATGGGAAAACCGCCCCCCAAAATAGAGGAGCGACAGCTCGCCTTCCTCGGTCACAGCAGGCAAGAAGGGCTGGATAAGCGCTGCAGCGGGCGGCAACACGTCCGCACTGGGCACCGGCTCACCCCGCTTTAAGCGCGCCTGCCGCCAAGCCCCAGCCCCAATGCGCGGTTTGATGATAATCTCGTCAGCGTTCAGCGTGTCAAAGCTCGCCAGAATCACTTCCAGGCTGCAGGCCTCAACAGCTAAGGTCGGCGGCACCGGGGCACCGCGACGCGCTAGTTCTGCCAGATAGCCCTTGTCCATATTGGCGCGGATGACATCGCCGTCGTTGAACAAGGAAGTGCCTGCGGATTCAATTTCATCTAGGCGTTTCAGGAAAGTCTCAGTCGCTTGGGGGTAGTTCCAAGCCAAAAGCGGTAGTACCGCTGAAAAACGCGACCAATCCGTGCCCTCGTCCTGCCAGAAAACGGGCTCTATCATCACACCTGATGGCTTAAACGCCTCGCGCAGCAAAGCAAGCTGATTATGCGCATAGTCGGGCTCGGCCCGATCAGGACGGCTGGGGTAATAATCGTGGGTGACGAGGAGAGCGATTGGTTTCATGTCCAAGCCGCTAGCCGCATCGCACGCAAACGTCTAGAGCAAGCCCGCACTAAATGTCCCGAGGCAAGGAGCCCATAGAGATGACGACCCAGTTTGATGTTTGCGGTGTTGGTAATGCGATTGTTGATGTGATTGCACCCGCATCGGATGAATTCCTAGCTGAACATCAAATTGCCAAGGGCGCCATGACGCTGATTTTTGATGAGCCCGCCGTGGAGCGCCTTTATGCCTCGATGGCAGCGGGTCAAGAAAGCTCGGGCGGGTCTGCTGCCAATACGCTGGCAGGCATTGCCTCCTTGGGCGGCAATGGGGCCTATATTGGCAAGGTTGCCGATGACACCTTGGGTCATGTGTTCCGTCACGATATGAATGCGGGCGGCGTTGCCTATGACACGCCACCGCATGCCAATGGTCCTTCAACGGCGCGCTGCTTGATCAATGTGACGCCAGATGGCCAGCGCTCCATGAGCACCTTCTTAGGCTGCTCACCCCTTTTGACACCAGAAGACTTGGACCCAGCTAAACTGGCTTCAGCCCAAATCGTCTTTTTGGAAGGCTATTTGTTTGACGCGGAAGAAGCCAAGGCCGCCTTTGTTAGGGCGTCTGAGATCGCACATACCGCTGGCAATAAAGTCGCGCTGACCTTGTCCGACTTGTTCTGCGTTGACCGTCACAAGGCCGCTTTCCGTCATTTGGTTGCCAACCATATCGATATCTTGTTTGCCAATGAGGCCGAGATTATTGCCCTTTATGACGCGGCAGACTTTGATGCCGCTTTGGCAGCAGCGCGCAAGGATTGCGATCTTGTGGCGCTGACGCGCTCTGAAAAAGGCTCTGTCCTTGCCCGTGGCGACGAAGTTGTGACCGTTGCCGCTGATCCTGTTGCCCAAGTCGTCGATACCACGGGGGCGGGCGACCTTTATGCGGCGGGCGTGCTCTATGGCTTGGCGAGCGGTCGCGAACTCGAAGCATGTGGCAAGCTTGGTTCGCTCGCAGCCGGAGAAGTGATTTCTCATTATGGTGCGCGCCCGTTGGTTAGCCTTGCAGACTTGGCGGCTGCGCGCGGCCTCTAATCGGGCGGGATTGGCGCAAAACTTGCTCCAGCCAACCCATGATCAAGCATGCGACCTACCTTGGAACACTGATGGCATTGGGCTTTGCCTCAACAGGGCAAGCCCAAAGCGTATCAACCTATCGCTCTGACGGCGTTTTGGCGCCTCAAGTGAAGGCGGAAGTGCGCAGGGAGCGGCCGCGCCAAGTTCGCATCACACGGTCCAGTGATGCTTTGCCGCCTATTGGCAGTTTTGTTGAGACGATTGAGCCTGTTGGCGGGGGCGTGCGCCTCGCGCCTGCTTCAACTGAAAGCCAAACGCTGCCTATGGCCATTCTTTATGATGTTCAAGCACAGCCGCGTCAGAAGCGGGCACCGCGTCAGTCCCGGCCAGAGCGCAAGCGCCGCAACTAGCGCTCGCGCGGGCTACCCTTTCCCTTCCCCTGCTGGACGGCTAGAAAGCCCAACCTGCGAAGGGACAAAACGCCAGAATGCTGAAACTTGACGGGCTCACAAAAACCTATGCTGGCCAGAGGGGTGTGAGCTCTGTCAGCTTTGAGGTTGCGCGCGGCGAAGTGGTCGGGTTTGTCGGTCCCAATGGTGCAGGCAAGACGACGACCCTACGCATGATCGCAGGCACGCTGGAGCCTGATGAGGGCACCGTTCAGGTGCTTGGCCAAGATGTGTGGTCAAACCGACAGGCGGCGCAAGCCATGATGGGCTATTTGCCCGAACATGCGCCTTTGTATGACGACATGACCCCGCGCACCTATCTGGACTTTCTCTTGTCCGCGCGAGAGGTGACGCGCAAACAGCGCCCAGACTTAATATCTCAAGCGGCCATCAGAACACAGGTTGCGGATGTGCTGGATCGTCGGATTGAGGGGCTTTCGAAGGGCTATCGGCGGCGCGTCGCCCTGGCTGGCGCGCTTGCCCATGATCCGCCCGTCCTGGTCTTGGATGAGCCGAGTGATGGCCTCGACCCCAATCAAAAGCGGGTGACGCGGGTCCTGATCCGCGAGCTCTCGCCTGGACGGATCATCTTGATCTCCACCCATCAATTAGACGAAGTCGTCAATGTGTGCAGCCGATTAATCCTGATCGCGGATGGTCAGGTACGAGCGGATCAAAGCCCTGCGGACTTTGCCGCCCAAGACCAAAACGGGCAAATCGACGAGGTCTTCTATCGCCTTACCAAGCGGCCCGACGAGGCAGCATCATGATGGCGTTTTGGAACAGCTTTCTGGCCGTGTATCAGCGTGAGCTACGCCAAGACGGCAGCAATCCCTTGGCTTATGTCTTTGTGGCAAGTTTTGTCTCAGCTTCCATATTATTGACGTTTCAAGTCGGCGGATTGTTCGAAGCAGGCCGCGCGGAACTGGTTGCCTTCTTCCAATTCCATCCTTGGCTGTTTGTTGTCCTCATGCCGGCTCTTAGCATGCGGGCGTGGAGTGATGAGGCACGGACCGGGACGCTGGAGACCCTAATGGCGCTGCCGGTGCCGACTGCTGCGCTTGTGCTGGCAAAATTCATGGCGGCTTGGACCTTGGCGTGCCTGATGTTGGGATTGACGACACCGCTGTGGGTCGGAATTAGTTTGCTTGGCCCTGTCGATCAGGGCGCAACTTTGACCGCCTATCTGGGCTCATGCCTGTTGGCCGGAGCCTATTTGGCAATTGGTATGGCAGCTTCTGCGGCCAGTCGCAGTCAGGTCTTAAGCTTCGTGATTGCCCTAGGCGTCAGCTTTCTAGCCACGGCGGCAGGCCTGCCATTGGTGAGCAGCACGCTGGCCGCCTTTTTGCCCCTGCCACTGACCGAGATGCTCGCATCCTTGTCCATGTTAGACTCCTTCTCAGGCTTTGAGCGCGGCGTTATTGAAGCGCGCGCCATCGTCTATTTTCTAGCCGTCATGGCTTTGGGTCTGTGCTTGACCGGACTGTGGGTTGATAACCATCGTGGGGGCCCGCGATGAAGCGCCCTCTGTTCACCCGCCTTGCGGCAGCTCTCCTGTTTGTCTTGTTCCTTTGCAGCCAGTTGATTAGTCAAAACTGGCTCGCCTCGGTTCGGCTCGATACGACGCAAGACCAGCTTTATACGCTCTCTGCCGACACAAAAGCTGTGTTGCGCGACATGAAACAGCCAATCGAAGTGCGCCTCTATCTCTCGCGCGAGGCCTTGACGGAAGACCCTGTGATGCGTGGCTTTAGCCAGCGCGTGGCGGATCTGCTTTCCATCTATGCAGGCGAAGCCAACGGCCTGATCAAATTGACCCTTGTTGATCCTGCGCCCTTTTCCGCCCAAGAGGATGGGGCTTTGAAGGCGGGCCTGACGCCCATCCCGGGCCCGCGTCCAGACGATGCCGCGGCTTATCTTGGGCTGGTGTTAAAAAGCCCCTATGGGCGCGACGTGGTGCTACCTGTGTTAAATCCATCCGAGGAAGCCAGCCTCGAATATCGCTTGACCCGTGCCGTTTCGAAGCTGCAAGAGGCAGAGCCAACTCGCGTCGCGATGATCTCCGGCCTGCCTTGGTTCATCACGACGGACCCAGAACGCGGCGGTTTACGGCCGGTGGCGGACCTTGCCACCCTATTGATGCAGGAGACCGAGTTCTCCCTCTTAAGCCCAGATTTTCAGGCTATTCCCACCGCTATCGATGTCCTGATTGTGGCTCAGCCAGAACCTCTTACCGACGCACAACAATTCGTGCTCGACCAATATGTCCTAAAAGGCGGCAAGCTCCTGCTGTTGCTAGACCCTGCCTCAACGATTGCTCGCGATGGCGGTGGCGGGGCGCAGCAGGGCGCACAAGCTTTGGGGCGCTTGCTGCAGAATTGGGGATTTAGCGTCCAAGGCGATGTGATTGCAGACCGCACATTTGCTCTGCCCGTACAAACCGGTCTTTCAGGGCGCGCCGCGATTGCCCCTCAGCCTCTGATCTTTCAAGTGCCAAGTAGCGGCTTGAATCAAGATCAAGCTGTCACGCGCAGCTTAAGCCAAGGCGTGCATGTGGCAACGCCGGGCGAAGTCGTGTCGCTGGGCCAGACAGGCACCAGTTTCACCCCACTGCTGACCTCTTCGCCCGACACCATGCGCCTAGAAGCCAAGCGCGCCTTATCGGGCCTAAGCCCACAGGACCTAGAGCTTGATTGGCAAAGTTCTGGCCAGCGCCAAGTCTTGGCTGCCGAAGTGCGGGGTTCTTGGGGAACGGCGTTTCCGGGTGGCGATCGCGCCAAGTCCGGTGCAAGCGCGATGACGAAAAGCGAGAACCCTGGCCAAATCCTTGTCTTTGGCGATGTCGATCTGCTGGCCGATAGCTTGTACGTGGATGGCAATGGCGCTGTGGCCGACAATGCGCGCCTGATCCTCAATAGCGTGGACTATCTTGCAGGCCGATCCGCGCTTTTAGACCTTCGCGCTCGCACGCCGCGTCCGCGCAATTTGGTCGTGGTTGAAAAGCTGCGGCAGGCGGCACAGACGCGGGTCCTGGAAGAAGAGCAAGCCTTGGAAAGCCGCCTTGAACTTGCCGAAACGCGGTTAAGAGAAATCGAGGCCAAAGAAGCGGCGAAGGACCTGATCGCCTCTGACGTGACGAACAGGGAACTCGCCCAAGTCCGCCAAGAAGTCCGCGACACCCGCACCCGTTTGCGCACGGTGCAACAGGGCGTCCGCGAGGATGTTGCACGCATCAAGACCCGTCTCATGGTGATCCCGGGCATCGGGATCCCGTTGTTGGTCTTGCTGGCGGGGCTGTTGATCCAAGTTTTCCGACGTCGCCGTCAGATGCGGCTCGCACCATGACAAGTCCCAGTTTGACGGCCGGCGATCTGAAACGGCGCGATATTTTAATTCGCTTGGCCAGTGCCTGTGCCGGCGGTTTGGGCCTTAGCTATGGGGCACAAACCTCAAAGCGGGGCGGCGGGCAGGGAGAGCAAAAGTCAGGCAAGGTGTTTCCGAACCTTGGCAAACATGCGTCCAAAGTCACCCATATCAGCCTTATCAGTCGAAGCAGCCAGTTTGAATTGGAGAAGGCCGAAGCGGGGTGGGTCTCGCCACAGTCTGACTTCTACCCGGTGGCGGACGATGCCTTAAGCGGCTTGATCAAGGCGCTAACAGACCTGCGCTATGTCCGGACCCTACCGCCGCCGACCAAGCTCGACGCCAAAGCGAGCCAGATTGCGCCACATATAGGCGGAGACGGCGTTTTGATAAGCTTGGAGACCAAGGATAAGGCCCAAATCGCCACTCTGACCCTAGCTCGACGCGGCGAGATGACACTGGCCCAGCTTCCCGGCGATGAGGTACTCTATGAAGTCAGCACGGTCGATTGGCCGCCCTTGGACAGCCCATCAGCTTGGCTTGATTTACCTAAATTCGACATCGCAGCAGAGCGCATTGCGACGGTCGAACTGATCCGCCCTGACCAAGACCGACTTGATATCGTACGCAGGCCAGATGGTGGCTTCGCCCCTGTCGGTGGGAAGCCCAGCCCAAGGGTCACGGATATCGCCCTGATGCTTGGTCGCCTGGAGCCGCAAGCTGTTATGGCGGCAAACAAGCTTAGTGGCGCGCCAGCCTTTAGCCACAGCACAAGCCTGAAATCAGGCTTGATCATCGCCTTGGACGGGTTTGAAAGCGCAGGCCGCTTTTGGGTCAAGGTCCGCCCTGACACCAGCAAGGCGGCAAGCCCTGAGGAGGGCGAGCGCTGGGCCACGCAAACCAACGGCTGGGCTTATGCAATCCCGCCCAATTTCGTGACTCTACTCATGACCCCCTCGCTCCTGAACGCAGGCCCTTAACCGTGCTGCGTCTGATGAAGGCCAAACGCTGGACCTAATGGCGTGTGCGTTCTAACTGAGGATCTATGATTTCTGGCTTCGCAAACCCACAACGCTTTTTGGGCCTCAGCAACTGGCTGTTGCCGATTATTGTTGTGCTGGCGGTGATTGTTTCCGGCATCGGCGTGATTTGGTCGATGGTCTATGCTCCGGCTGACTATCAGCAGGGCGAGACGGCGCGCATTATGTATATCCACGTGCCGTCAGCTTGGATTGCGGTTGGTGCCTATACTGGCATGGCGATTGGCAGCATTTCGTTTCTGGTATGGGGCCATGCCTTGGGCGATATTGCTGCGAAAGTCATGGCACCGATTGGTGCCGCCTTCACCGCCCTTTGCCTAGCGACTGGGTCTATCTGGGGCCGCCCGACTTGGGGAACCTGGTGGGAATGGGATGGCCGGTTGACCTCCGTCTTGGTGCTGTTCTTCCTCTATTTAGGCTATATGGCGCTGCGCAGCGCGTTGGATGAAACGAGCAAAGCGTCAAAAGCGGCTGCCATCCTATGCTTGGTTGGCACCATAAACATTCCCATCATCCGGTTTTCAGTCGAGTGGTGGAACACCTTGCACCAAAAGGCCTCCATCATTCGCGCTGGGGGGCCGAGCCTTGACCCCAGTTTGCTACATCCCCTTCTTGTGATGGGCGTCGCCTATTTGTTGATCTTTGCCGCCTTGACCTTGGCCGCGATGCGCGCTGAAATCTGGAAACGCTCTGCAGATGCGATCCAGGCGAGGCTACAAGCATGACACCGCAGTTTGCTTCTGTGTCTGAGTTCTTTGTGATGGGCGGCTATGCCGGCTTTGTGTTTGGGGCTTGGGGGTTGAGCTTGGCTGTAATCGCGGGGCTTATTGGTCGTGCCATTCTGGCAGGCCAACATCAGAAAGCCCGCCTCGAAGCACTGCGCCAAGAAAAGGACGCGAGCACAAACCTATGAGCGCAGAGCCTAAAGCCAATCGCCTGATGGCGTTGCTGCCACTCGCTTTGTTTCTGGCCTTAGCCGGGCTGTTTGTTTGGGCCATGTTTGGCCAAAGGGTTGACCGCCACGCCAGCGCCCTGATCGGCAAGCCGGTTCCAGCAATAATGTTGCCAGATATGGCCGGCAAAACCCTCGACCTCGCGAGCTACAAGGGGCGCGCAGTCATTTTGAATGTATATGCTTCGTGGTGCGCGCCATGTCGGGTTGAGCATCCGATGCTATTACAATTGGCCAAGGACAAGCGCTTTGTCGTGGTTGGCTTGGCCTACCGCGACGACCCCAGCAAAACGCAAGCCTATCTCGAAGAATTGGGCGACCCTTACGCCCAGACTGGGATTGATCGCCAAGGTGCCGCCGGGGTGCAATTGGGCTTAGGTGGCGTGCCGGAGACCTATGTTATCAGCGCTAAGGGCATTGTCTTGACCCGGCATCAGGGCGAAATCACCCCGAAAATTGCTGGCGAACTGGCGCAATTGGCGGCGCGTAATTCAACCCCCTAGATCGGAGTTAGTAGGTTCCCCGTCGAAATTTGTTCGTAAATCATTAACGCGACGCAGATTAGCCCTGACGTCATGAAAGTTGATCCGCCTCTTTTTCCCCAGTCCTTAGGCCAAACTCCTGCCCCTGCGCGCCCTTCAGCGGACGCAACTGAGGCGCGCAAGGCCTTTGCTGCCCTATTGAGTGCCGCCAATCAACGCTCAAGCCTGCCGCGGGCCCCATCGGCCGAAATCCCGCCAGCCCGGCCTAATTCGGCTGCCAATTCAACACCGTCTGTCAAAGCAGAAGAACCAGCCACCCAAGCTGGCTTGGCCCGCCCTGGCCGCGTGATCGACATCCGTGTCTAAAGGTCAAATTTGTCTAAAATCCGATTCAAATCTGTTTTAAATCAAGCTCAAACTTAGCTTAATTCTTCCCGATTCAACGGGCGGTCTATTTGTAACCCATAGGTAATATCACCCTCGGTTACAACAACAAAGCGCCTAAATGGCGTTCCACCGATTGATGAAGGATCATACAATGATTGGCATCAACACCAGCTTAGGGGCTTTACAGGCCACAGCTGCAGGTCGCAGCTCGTAATGACCCATCCAACAAAGATTGGGACGAGATACGCGCTCGCGACACTTCTTCAGACAAGGGTCATAGGGGCATAGAGCTTGATCTGACGATACCTAAAAGCCTGCCTGACAAGCTACCCAAGCCACACCACTTGGACTTCCTTTCCCAGATGGAAGCGATCTTTACCGCCAAATCAGCGCTGGAAATCACAAGTGGCTTATCGGCAGATGCGGCTCGCCTACAAGCGCTGCAGATCCGTCAACAATTGGAGTCGCAGCCGCACGGAATCGCCCATCGCGAATCCCAACTCGCACTGGCGCTTTTCCGCTAGCCTCGGCTGACTTCACACCCTCTTTGTATGTGTGCCTTCGAGAGTTCAACCATGCCGACCCGCGTCGGCGTGCATGGGGCAGCTGACCGCGCCCTTGTGCTGAGCAAAGTTTCTCACCAACAGGGTCATAGCGCCCGTTTCAGCAACGCGTGACTTCAAGTCAAACCAGTTGCTAAATACAAGGAGATCACAATGATCAGTGTCAACACCAATATCGGTGCCATGGCCGCCGTTCAAAACCCCAACCGAACAGGCTTTGAGCTTCAGCAAACCCAATCTACCATCTCAACCGGAAAGAAAATTGCCAATGTCCGCGACAATGGGGCAGTCTGAGTTATTGCGAACAAAATGAGTGGCGATGTTGAAGGCTATAATCACGTGCGCAAATCGGTTGAACGCGAAAACGCCATCCTCGTTACCGCCAACGCAGCAGGTGAAGGGGTGATGGAATTACTCAATGAAATGAAGGCAAAGGCCTTGGAAGGCACCCAAACGGGTCTGTCGGCCTACTCATAAGCCGCTCTGGCAGCTGACTTCGCCCAATTGCGCGACCAGATCACAACGATCGTTGCCAATGCTTCGTTTGACGGGACCAATACGGTGGACGCCACACCCGATAGTGCCATTGCCTTCGGGGATTCCTCTGGCGGCAATGGCATTGCAATCCTCAGAGCAAACTTGGGTTTAAACGGCGGCGGCGTCACTGACACAGGAGCTTCGGCGGTTGATTCATCCGCCAATGCCACGACCGCCCTTGGGCAAGTCAACGCATCGATCACAGCTGTTGGCACGCAACTGGCGACTTGGGGTGCTGGTTCGAAGCGTTTGGACGTGCGTCGCGACTTTGAGGCGAAACTCTCCGATGCCCTCATCACGGGGATCGGTGCCATTTCCGACGCCGGCCTGAGCAAGGAAAGTGCGAAGCTGCAATCCTTGCAAGTCAAACAACAGCTGGGCATTCAGGCACTCTCGCTTGCCAATAGCTCTGCCCAGTCCGCGCTTTCACTCTTCCGCTAAGAGAAGAGACTTAAGAAGAAGCCCATTCAAAAAACTTGGCCCGGACGATACCGCCCGGGCCAATTTCTTGTTTATTTTTTGCTATGATTTAGCGAATGCCAGGTACGTGCAAAGCCGCTTCTGCTTCAGCTTTTGCCTTCATGGCACCGCCCGCATGACGGCCCAATTCGAGGCGCGCAATCGTGCGGTTATGCACTTCGTCTGGGCCATCTGCTAAACGCAGCGTACGCTGATGGGCGTAAGCCGACGCCAAGCCAAAGTCTTGGCTGACACCGCCGCCGCCATGGGCTTGGATGGCATCATCAATGATTTGAAGGGCCATGTTCGGCGCTTGCACCTTGATCATTGCGATCTCAGCGCGTGCAACCTTATTGCCGACCGTATCCATCATATAGGCTGCCTTGAGGCAAAGCAGACGGGTCATTTCGATGTCGATGCGGGCACGCGCGATGCGTTGCTCCCAGATCGAATGCTCGGCGACAGTCTTGCCAAACGCGACGCGCGTGGTGAGGCGCTGACACATTTTTTCCAGCGCCATTTCAGCGACGCCAATGGTGCGCATGCAATGGTGGATGCGGCCTGGGCCCAAGCGGCCTTGGGCGATCTCAAAGCCTGCGCCTTCGCGCAGGATTAGGTTTTCAGCTGGCACGCGCACATTTTCCATCTTCACTTCAAAGTGGCCATGTGGCGCATCGTCATAGCCAAACACGTGCAGCGGACGAACCAAGGTCACGCCTTTAGCATCCAGTGGCATCAGGATTTGGCTCTGCTGGGTATAGGATTTGGCGCTAGGATCTGTCTTGCCCATCACGATGGCGACTTTGCAGCGTGGGTCGCCGACGCCGGAGCTCCACCACTTGGTGCCATTGATGACATATTCGTCGCCATCGCGCACGATGGAGGTCTGGATGTTGGTCGCGTCGGACGAAGCAACGGCAGGTTCGGTCATCAAGAAGGCCGAACGGATTTGCCCGTTCATCAAAGGCCGCAGCCACTTTTCCTTTTGCTCCAACGTGCCATAGCGCATCAGCACTTCCATATTGCCGGTGTCAGGTGCCGAGCAATTGAACACTTCAGAGGCAAAGCCAACGCGGCCCAAAATTTCAGCAATCGCCGAATAGGTGACGTTTGACAGACCTGGGCCTTCAAATTCAAACGTATCGTCGACATGGGCTGCGCCATGGCTTGGCGGCATAAACATGTTCCAAAGACCAGCGGCCTTTGCTTTGACTTTGAGGTCTTCGACGACTTGGATGACCTTCCAACGCTCACCCTCAGCATCTTGTTGCTGATAAACCGGAATGGCAGGAATGATATGTTCCTCCATAAAGGCTTCAACGCGGTCGATCCAATGCTTGGTTACGTCTGAATGTTCGAAAATCATGTCGTGCTCCCTGTTTCGTGTTTTTCTACCTTCCTAATAACCTAGCCCCGTGCTGGCGGGAGGGCAATCGAAAGCATGAGACTTGAAGCGGATAAAACTGCGGCATAAACAGCGCGACATGAAACTTGCCCCCGTTACCGCACACCTACACGATGTTTCCTTGGCCCCGTTGACCGAAGCGGACCGTGCCGAGATGCAAGCAGCCGCCGCAGACCCTGCCCTGTTCCGTTTCTGGCCGCGCGATATGGCCGCAGACAAGTGGGATCATAATTTTGATTGGATGCTGCAGGAGCAAGCGGCTGGCCGGTGGCTTCTACATACGGTCCGGACAGGCGACGGGCGGCTGCTAGGCCAGACCTGCTACCTCGCAATCCGGCCAGAGCATAAGGGCGTTGAGATTGGCGGGACTTGGTATGTCGCCAGCGTCCACGGCACCCAAGTTAATCCCGTCTGCAAGCTAGCCTTGTTGGACAATGCCTTTGAATGCGGCGCGGAGCGCGTGGAACTAAAGACGGATGCCCGCAACGCGCGCTCTCGCGCCGCGATATTAAAGCTTGGCGCGTCGTTTGAAGGTATTTTTCGGCGACATCTCTTGCTGCCAGATGGCCATTGGCGCGACACGGCCTGGTTCTCCATCCTTCGTGACGAATGGCCAACTGTCAAAGCAGGGCTAGAAGCGCGACTGGCGCGCTGATCTTTACCCCAGCGCTTGGACGAGGGCTTTCAGCCGCTCGACCAAGCCCATTTCGTCTTCAGTAAAGTCATTTTCGACCCACCAACGCTCCAGCTCACGCAATATATATCCGATTGCAGGGCCCGGGCGTGCGCCAGCTGCCAGCACTTGCTCACCCGTCACCGGAAAGCGCGGGGCGACGAAGCCGCTTGACAGGGCAATCATCGCGCGCCACTGGCTGGTACGACGGGGTTCAGGATCATGCGCCCACGCCAGCCTGACGCGGTCGAGATAAAGCGGTGTCCCCATCCAATAAAGTGCACGCCGGACTTCGCGGGCTGACAGATAGGACTGGACCCCCGTTTGATCACCGGCCCACGCCAACAGACGATCACCCTCGGCGCTGGACAATTTAAGGCGGCTGACCAAGCCTGCGACACGGGTTGGATCTCTTGGCAACAGCGCCATCAAGCGCTGCAGGGCCTCAGGGTCGAGGAATAGGCTGTTCTCAATCTCGACCAAATGCTGCAAGGCTTCAAGGCCTTCAGCCTCGGGCAGAATGGCAGCCAAAACCCCGGTTTCAGCCATGGCCGTTAAAACGACACGTGGATCGGACGCCGCAAGCAGGCGCTTTAGCTCCATCCACACGCGTTCAACCGATAGTCTAGCAATGCCGCCTTGGTGGGCCGCACACGCCGCTAAAGCCACGGGGTCAAGCGCGCCCTTGCCGTAAAAAGCGTGGAAGCGGAAGAAGCGCAGAATCCGCAGATAATCTTCCGTGACGCGCGTCTCTGCATCACCCACAAAGCGGACGCGGCCAGCCTTAGCATCGTCAATGCCTGTGCCGACTGGATCAAAGACGCGGCCTTGGGCGTCACAATAAAGCGCATTCATGGTCAGGTCGCGCCGCTGGGCATCGGCCAACCAATCGTCGGTAAAGACGACCTCGGCATAGCGGCCATCGGTGGCGGCATCGGTTCGAAGGGTTGTCACTTCCACCGGCTTGCCCGCTGGAATGGCCGTCACCGTCCCATGTGCTAGCCCCGTGGGCACCACTTTGATACTTGCCGCTCGTAGGGCGTCGATCACAGCATCAGGTGCTAATTGGGTTGCAATATCAATGTCATGCGCCAGTTTACCCAAAACAGCATCGCGCACGCACCCGCCAACCAAGCGGGCACAGTCGGCCTGAACTGCATTGAGGGCAGTGAGAACAGCTTGCGCATCAAGGTTGCGTACCAAAGCATGAGTAGCGAGGCTGATTTCCGTCATGCTTCGCAGATAGGGCTGAAAGCGGCACGTGTCATCCCAAAGACTGTATAGCGCAAGTCACGCGTCACTCAAAGCCACCGGCTTGCTGCCACAATTCAATCTTGGTGCCATCGGGATCGACCAGCCAAGCGAACTTGCCATAGGGCTCTTGCTGAACATCGCCTTGCATCTCGCCACCAGCGGCCAAAATCCTGACCATCAACGCATCAAGGTCATCAACCCGAAAGTTTAGCATGACTTCCCGCGTCGATGGCGCAAAGTAGGTGGTATCAGCCGCAAACGGACTCCAGACTTGATCGCCATCCTGACCCGCCAATGAAAAGGTGACGCCATAATCATCTAGCGCCAAACCTAACACATCGCGATACCAAGCCTTGAGACGATCAGGTTCAGGGCTTTTGATAAAGACCCCGCCCAGACCCAGGATGCGTCCGCGATCTGTCATTGCCTGCCCCTATTCAAAAAGAGCTTTAAGCTCCCGCTTGAGGATTTTTCCATTCGCATTGCGTAACAAAGGCTCGTACATGATGCGCACATGCGCGGGGACTTTGAAGCTGGCAAGCGATGCACCGACCCAGCGCTTTAGCTCTTCCGCTGTCAGGGTCGAGCCCGGTGGCACCGTCACCACCGCACCGACTTCTTCGCCCAAAACCTTATGCGGCACGCCGACAATCGCAGCATCAGAAATATCGGGGTGCTTGTAGAGGATATCCTCAATCTCGGAACAATAGACGTTCTCGCCACCGCGAATGATCATGTCCTTGGCGCGATCGACGATGAAGATGAAGCCTTCCTCATCCATTTTGACCAGATCGCCAGACTTAAACCAGCCACCGCCAAAAGCCGCTTCTGTGGCTTCAGGCTTATTCCAATAGCCGACGATGACGTTCGGGCCACGGATCCAAAGCTCACCGACTTCGCCAAGGGGCACGTCTTGGCCATTGCCATCGACCACCCGCACATCATTGATCGGATGGGCAGGACCGCAGGACAGCGGCCGCAATTCATAATCTTCAGAGCCAATATTGGTGACGGCGGCAGAGGTCTCGGTAAGGCCATAACCCTGACCGGGCGACACTTTCGGGAAGGTCTCGACAATCTTGCGAACCAATTCCGCCGAAGATGGCGCACCGCCGTAAGAAACGCTCTCTACCGTGGAGGTATCAAACTCTTTCAATTGGGGATGCTCAATCACTTGCCATGCAATGGCAGGCACCCCGCCGAAGCTGTTGATCTTTTCCTTCTCGATCAACTCAATGCCTTTGAGCGCGTCCCAGCGGTGCATCATCACAATCTTTACGCCTTGCGCCACCGAAGGCACCAGAACGGCGTGACAGCCGGTGACGTGGAAGAAGGGGATAGCCAGCAAAGTTGCCTTTTTGGGTAAGGTTGGATCTGGCGCAGGCGGGGTCTCACCCCGACGCAGGAATTGGCGGGCGGTATTGACCATCATATTCATCAGATTTGTGATGACATTGCGGTGCGAACCAAAGGCACCTTTAGGCGCACCGGTTGTGCCGGAGGTGTAAAACAGGGTGCAGAGGTCTTCGGGATCAAGCTCGACATCTGGGGCCGCTGTCTCAGCCAAGTCCGCCCAAGAGACGGACTCGCCGATCAAATCCTCCAACGCGATCGCGCCAGCTGGCTTATCATCGCCGCCGCGCGCGACAATGAGTGCCTTTAGGTTCGGTATATTGGGCAGCTTTTCTGCGATACGGTCGGCACGCTCCACATCCACAATGGCGAGGACAGAGCCGGAATCGCGCAGGCCATATTCGAGCTCATCCGCCGTCCACCACGCATTCAGCGGGCAAATCATTGCACCAATGATGACGCTAGCCCAGAAAACCACAGGCCATTCAGGCAGGTTACGCATCACGAGCGCAACCCGGTCGCCCTTTTGAACGCCATAGGTGTCTTTCAGGATATGGGCGAGCTTCGCAGCCGCATTGGCGTGGGCGCGATAGGTAATCCGCTCATCGCCATACACCATAAACTCAAGCTCGCCGTGCGAGCGGCCAATCTCGAAGATGTCGCGCAAATTCTGTGGGCCGACCTTATAAACGCGAAGCTCCTGACCTCGAATGGTCTTGGTTTCGATCTCGAGTGGGCCACCGGGACCCGTTAGAATGGCATGCGTTTGAGCAACCGACATGGCTGGAAATGGCATTGGTGTTTCCTCTCCCTGATGGGATTATGTGCCGCCTCTTTGGGCATTTGTTGCAGGTATTCAACGAGAGAAGCTGCAAAGCAAGGGAGAATCATGCGACTTCTGGGATGATTGCAGCCAAAAAATCCTAGACCAACAATACCCACAGCAGGCGTGGCTGATTGCCGATGACAATTGCCATCATCGTCCCCACATAAAAACAAAGATTACGCCGTTTGATCCGGCCCTTAAAGGAGCATGTTATGCGACAAGTACGCCCAAAAAAATCGCCTAATCGCGCTTGCGCTGGCACTCAGCCTCCCACTTTTCGCCGCTGCCTGTGGGGCAAAGGACGATAATGTTGGTGGGTTCACCAACGACCTGACGGGTAATGAGATTAAGGTGACC
>NZ_JBIIYV010000097.1:0-7571 GCF_044346625.1 Aquidulcibacter sp.
CGAAGAGGAGGCGGTGCGAGCCGTACTGGGATATCTGAGAATTGGTGGCGAATAGGCTTGAGCCGACGGATATACGAGCTGGCTCCAATAGACTTAAGCAAGGGGCGGTTTGGCAATATTGAATTGCAAACTCGACATTGCGGAATCCTAGCCCATGCCGCCATTTGTATGACGTCAAGCTTTGCGACCTATGGCTGCTTGTTGGACAACCAAGTTTCCGTCAGAAGGCCAACCCTGGCGCAAAGCAGACCCGGGGCTTACCTGTACAGTTGGTCTCAGAACCCCAGCGAAGTTTCAGCTGATCACGTTCTTTCTGGGCATTTGGATTTAATGCATGGAGCACCGACACTAGAAGAGGTCGGCACCGCGGGATGCAGAAACGAACAATGTTTCGGCCCGCTGCGTGTAACGGCGCTTGCAACGGGGCGGAATTCGTCCATAACTTTACCGATAGTACTTTAGCAAGCATGCCGATGATCGGCTCGGCGCGCGGCAAAAAATCGTCTGGCGACAGACAAAGCGGGAAGTAAGAATGGTCGATATCATCAAACGTACGACCCTTATGGTGCGCGACGCAGAACGGGCCGCTCATTGGTATGAAACTGTTTTTGGGATGAGCCGATGGATGGATGTGCCTTTCACTTTGTCAGGCACTCAGCTGGCGGCTGGCAAAAAAGGTGATCAGACCCGATTGGTGATCCTTAAATGCGACCATGATATGATCGGGATGATTGGCCTTCTTGAATGGCTCGACCCAAAGCAGGATGCGCCCCTCGAATTGCCAACAAAAATTGGCTTCGGCGCACCAATTTTTGTTGTCGCTGCCAAGGATTGCAGGGCATCTGTCGAGCGCGCGCGCGCCTTAGGATCGTTCATTTATTGCGAGCCCTGTGATTCAACGGTCACGGGTGCGGATGGAAACGAAAAGCAACTAATCGCGGCCAGTTTCTTTGACCTAGACGGTTACTTTTTCGAAGTGAATGAGCACATTAAATGAGAGAACTCGCCGCCTTTGACGCTTTAGCGGATGGCAAGTCCATCCATGACGACGCTAATTTCAGCTGGCGCGTGGCGCGCCATCCGGTTGGCAATGTCACACCAGATGACTTCAGCTGGGCACAAAGTGCGATTCCCGAGCCAGAGCCGGGGCAGGTCTTGCTCAAGACACACTACCTTGGCCTTGCGCCCGTCATGCGCATGTACATGATGGGCGGCAGCCCGTCGGGCGAAGTGCCGCTCGGGATCGGCGATGTCATCCATGGCCGTGGGGTCGCCCAGATTATCAAGTCGCGCAATCCCAATTGGCGCGAAGGTGACCTCGTACAGGGCCAAATGGGTTGGCAGACTTACAAAGTCTCGTCCATGACCCCGCAAGAAAAATTCTTTCCAATGCCAAAAAATGGCCTGCCTGCAGCGCTAGGGTCAGGCGTACTGGGGATGACGGGGCTCTCTGCCTATGCGGGCCTGTTTCCAACTGGCGACCCGCGCAAAGGCGACCTCATGGTCTTATCGGGTGCTGCCGGTGGTGTTGGTTCAATGGTCAGCCAGATTGCAGCCAATGTGGTTGGTTGTGATGTAGTTGGCATTGCCGGTGGGGCGGGCAAATGCGCTTTTGTGCGCAATCATGGCTGCTCTGCAGCAATCGATTATAAGAATGAAAATCTGGTCGAACGGCTCGATGCGCTTAGGCCGGATGGCATTGATCTGTATTTTGACAATGTCGGTGGAGAAACCTTGGAAGCCTGTATGGAGCGCCTACGCATGCATGCGCGCGTGATTCTGTGCGGGTCAATCAGCGAGTATGCACGCACCGACCCTTTCGCTTTGGCCAATTATACAAGACTTCGCAGAACCGATAGCCGCATGCAGGGCTTCTTTGTTTACAATCACATTAACCGCTGGGACGCTGTTATGGCGGATCTGGCGGGCTGGATCCGTGAAGGCAAGCTGAAGCCAGTTCAAGACATCATCACGGGGTTCGAAAACATGCCCAAGGCCTTGGCCCAACTTTACTATGGTCAAAATGTAGGTGTGCAATGCTGCTCGGTTCGCGGCGAACCAAAGGATTGGCGATGACGGGTCTTCGTTTCCAGCGCGGGAATTATGTTGTCGCCGATTTGGATCGGGCGTTGACCTTCTATCAGGATGTTCTGGGTTTTCAGGTGACCTACATCCTGCCTCCCAATCCAACGAGCTATTCCTATTCGGTGTTCGCTATTCCGGCCGAAGCCGTGATGCGCTTCTGCGTGTTGTCAACACAAACTCAAGTGCGCGTTATGGCGCTAACAGAGGTCGCCAACCTATCCTTGTCTGCAGTCCCCCATCCTCGTCGGTCTGCAATTGTCCTGGAGATTGACGAGCTTGATGCAGCAATTGCTGGCGCGCTCGCCTTAGGTCTCACCGTCTTTGATGAGGAAGTTTTGCACACCAAAGATGGGCGCATCGGCCGCGAAATCGGGATTGTCGACTTTGATGATAATCTGGTGGTGCTCTACAAAATTCTAGGAGAAGCATAATGGGGGATCGTTATCCGACAGCGCGGGCAGGCTGGACGCTCACCGTCATGCTGACCATTGCATACATTTTCTCTTATCTAGATCGAAACATTCTTGGCTTGTTGATTGGTCCGATCAAGCAAGATTTGGGTTTGCGAGATGATCAATTAGGCTATGTCATTGGTCCGGCGTTCGCGATTTTCTACGCGACAATGGGCCTTCCTTTTGGCTGGCTGGCAGATCGCGTCAAACGAACCCGTTTGGTCGCAGCCGGTATTGCCTTTTGGTCGTTGGCAACCGCTGTGACGGGCTTCGTAACCGGCTTCTGGCAATTGTTCGCTGCCCGAATGGCCGTCGGGATTGGTGAAGCGGTATTGAGCCCATCAGCCATGTCGCTCATCGGTGACAGCTTTCCTGAAGAAAAGCGCGCACGACCCGTTGCTTTTTATTCCGCTGCGCTCTCGCTAGCGGTTGGGTTAAGTGCCATCGCGACCTGGGGCATCATCAGCTGGGCCAAAGGTTCTGCCACCATTGCCGTGCCACTTCTCGGCGACTTAAAGCCGTGGCAGTTTTCCTTTGTTGCCGTCGGTCTGCCGGGATTGTTGGTCGCACTGATATTCCTGCTTCTGCCCGAACCGCCGCGTCAGCCCGCCGTCAAAGGCGAGGAAGGTAATGGCGTGCGCGACGCTGCGCGCCTGATCGGAGGGAACTGGCAAGCCTATTTGGGTGTGATTTTGTTGGTCTGCGTCATGACGACAGTGACATATGGCCAAGGCAGTTTTGGTCCCGCTGCGTTTAACCGTGCCTATGGTTGGCCGACAGAAATATACGCGCTTTACAATGGTATCGGCACGATGATCGTTGGGCCCGGGTCACTTGTTTTGACCAGTTGGCTCATTATGCGGATGCAGGCCAAAGGCATGTCTGATGCCCCCTATCAGGTTAGCATGTGGGCCTTTATCATGATGGTTGTGCTGTGCACCCTGCCGTTTCTCGTAAACATGCCTGTGGCCACATTGGCGCTGAACATTCTAAGTACTGTTCCCCTGTCGATGCTAACTGCTGGGGCGATGCTGGCGCTGTTGGCGATCACACCATCATCCGTGCGCGGCCAAGTGGTTGCGCTTTATTATGTTGCGATCAATATCACGGGCTTGTTCCTTGGACCTACAACGGTGGGCTGGCTGTCGACCAACCTGTTCGGCGAAGCCAACTTACGTTGGGCGATTGCCATATTGCCCGTCATCTTTGGCGTTATTCCTCTGATTTTGCTGCCAGCGATTGGTCGAGCCTATCGCTTACGCCTTGCTGCGCTGGAGCCTGCCAGCACATAGGCCTCAAACTTGTGTGCCAGACTGGCCAGATGTCGGCGATCAGGTGCAGACGGTGGGCTAGGGGCCAAAGCTGAATTCTCTGCATTTGCAGATGACGTTGATGCAACCATTAGCGCTGCAGCGCGCGCGATGGAAAAAATCTAGAACCCTTTTCTATCAAAACCTGCGCCTGCGATGAGGATGCAGTCGGGGGCTAACAATTTCGAACTTGGGTCCTCACCGTGTTTGGCGGCCGCCTTTGAATGTCACGCAAGACTAATTGTAAATGCTCTGCTACCCATCGCTGCGCCTTTAAATGTCTGCTTTAGAGAATGGAGTAATACTTTCCGGTAGAGCGCCTGTGGCGCATGTGGGACTATCCGAATTTCGACAGAACTTGGCCGAAAGCGGATAATCTGGATCCTAGGGTTTTATCAATTTTGGCTATGCGAAAGGACTCCGCCTATCGCAAAATCTTCCAAGTAGGAGGTGTCCAAGACGCCTCAACCTTGAGATGCACTTCGATAGCGTGCTTGCGCAAAACCATCGGAGTTGGCCGCCAGATCGCCGGATATATGATGCAGGCCTGCAGCCGTTGTCATGTGTAGGGCAATTCCAGCGGGGCCTTGGACGCGCGCGAGAAAGCCGTCAGCTTCGCGGGTTAGTTCAACATGTACATCGCCGACTGGGGTTGGAAAAACGCCCGACGCGTGTTCGAGATTGGCCAAGTTCGGCGCGACACCAATACTGAGATAACCCGGTGACAATGGATAAACGCCAAGTACCCTGCGACTTAATTGCCAAGTAGGCGAGGCGGAGAAGGCGTGGCAAAGACTAGCCGTTGGTTCAAAGCTCTCCCATAAAGTGGTTGCGCCGCGTGCGAGCATCGGACCAAAACGCGCGCGCATCAGTTCAATAGCTGCACCCAATTCGCCACGCTCGGCCAAAGCCTCATAGACGAAGTGGCTGTAGAAGGTATTGGCAAGGACCACACCACTTTCGGGATCCAAGGTTTCACCGCTATTGGCAATGGGCGGCGCGGCAGTGAAGGTGAGACGCTCCCCATCCGTGATACGCGCGATAGCAGAGGCCGCGCGGCTGTCGGGCATCTCGCCCCACAACATGAGAGCTGCATTGGCATGTTGGGATGCACGAAGTTCCTGTTCTCCCGTTGCAGGGTCAAGGACGTCAACATAGACACCGCGCCTCTCATCCCAATGGAGCTCATGCAATGCTGTTTGTGCCTTGAGCGCGCGGGCTCGATATGTAGCGGCGGCCCGACCCATGTCGCAGGCTTCACACAATGTGGCGGCGGCTTTCCAAGCGCCGACCAATTGGGCATTCAAGGCAGCGGCAAAGCCATGGCGTCCCACACCTGCCCAGTCCATGAAATGCCAATAGGGCATATTTGGCAAAAGCCCATTGTCGGCCAATAGTCGTTCAAACCATGCTAGGGCCTTTTGGATCGAAGGGATGATGGTCTCGATGGTGGCTAAGTCGCCACTGTGCTGATAATGATCACCGGCATTCAATATCCACTGCAGCGTCCAATCCGGGATCAAAAGTCGATCTGTATAATGGTCGCCAGGGGCGAACATTTGTGTCAGCCCGTCTGGCCGCTGACTTTCCGCGGCTTGGCATAAGAACTTCGCGTTTAACGGCACGATGCTTGGCCCAAACGCCGCCCAACCCACAAGATTTTCAACGGTCGCATCTCCAAGCCATTGGCGCTGCTCCCGGCTTGGACAATCCTCCCAAGCATCATGCATACACATTTCAAGTGTATAGGCCCCTGTGGCCCAAAGTTCATTGAGAAAGGGATCAGAGCAGGTAAAACTGCCGCGTCTGTCGACTGGATAATTCTCAGTTCTGGCGCCAAGGCCGGTTAATGTTAGGCCGTCCGGGGCATTGCGAATGACAACTTGCATCCATCGGATCGCGCACCATTCGAACCGTTCGAAGACTTGCTCACCTGGCCGCGCAGTATAGCGACAAATATGGGCATCGAGCCCAAGAAGTGGTTTCCGCGTAAGTCGCACATCTGCCTTTAGCCCAGCCGGGTCCCATTCACCCGGTAAATGCTCCGAGCAGGCAATCTCGATCATTTCGCCGCCCTTGGCGATCATTGAGACGCGGGGGCGACCTGTGATGATGCGACCGAAATCCAGCAAGAAGGAGACATCTTGGTCTGACGTCGTCTTGATTGTGACATTGGCATGCTCGGGCTTCAAAAGCTCCATGCGATCAGAAACTGCGTCTTCAGCGCCAACCAGCAAATCTTCTTCATAAAGACGACGCTCAATGGGTAGACTGGCATCAGAACGTTGGCCTTTAATCCAAACCACGCGTTTTGCGCCTGCCAAGCCATAGCGCATCGGTGGAATGCCGCGCGGCACAAGGGTCGGGAAAGGTTTGACTTCCAAACCGCCAAAGAAAGCCTCTGGTCCACCCCCTCCGGCCTGCAGGATTTGAGCCTCGTCCCATGCGGCATCATCAAAATCAGGTTCTAACCAATTGTCCGGTAACAAATTGGCATCCAGGCTTTCGATAAAGCCAAGGCCATGATTGATCCGCGGAGTCGCTTGCTCCCATGCATGGGATTCAATACAGCGCCACGCGCAATCGCTCATCAGGCGTTGTGTCTCGGATTGTGTCGTAATCCGTCCTTCAACCCAAAGGCCACCCTCGCCAAACACAGGATTCCACATACCTTTGACGCCTTCGTAAAAGGCGGTATCGACGCCGTAGGTATGGATCAAAACACAGATTGCGTTCGCGCCAACACGCAGATGGGCATTGATGGGCCAAGTATCATAGCGCTGGAACAGGGGGCTGCACCGAACCGGCCCCCGGCCAATCTCTTTTCCATTGACGAATGCCACGTAACGTCCGTCAACTGTGATCGAGACCTCGGCTTGGCTCGTCACATCCGAGACGTTCACCACCCGACGAAACAAAAACCACCGATTGGGCTTTTCTTTGCGCGCGCCTCGTCCGCGCGGGGCGGCTAACTGGCCCATAGGATCAATAGGCTGTCGTGGTGACCAGATGAAAGGGGCAGGCGGATTCAAGCGCATTGTTAAACGTCCCCGTTTCGAACTTCAAACACACCTAAAGGCAAAACAGAGGCCTTCTCATTGGCAGAGATCTTGGCTGACTAGAACAAACGTCTTCAGGAATGTGCTAATCGCAGGAAGATGCATTCCAGCCATCGAATGCACTAAGGTCAAGCACAACGGGAAGTTCAATACAGCTGCCCTAGACAGACACGGAAATACCCGCAGTCGTCCACCCCACCGAAAAGTTTTCCATAGCTCCCTTCACACACCAAAGCCGTCAAACCATGGTAGCAAATTGGTGGCAAACCTAAAATGGGTATCTTTCCCGACCCGTCGCAAAGCTTGGTCTCGGCTTTCAGTTGTTGATTTTTAAATAAAAACTGGTGCCGCAAACAGGATTCGAACCTGCGACCCCATCATTACGAAAAGTGAACCCCTCGTTTTTTCGCGTTTTCATGGCTTGTCACGATTTTTCGTAATATATTGCGCTACATAGATTTTCTTGTAATGTTATGGGACAGCTTGTTACTGAATTTTTCCCATTTGGTAGCAAATTGGTAGCAAAAAAAGCTGAAAATGGGTCCAAACTTCGCCATTTTTGAGATGATGGTGTCGCGTGATGGGGTCGATTGATAGCACAAAAATGGCATAGGAAGTTGACAATGTCAGACGTTTTGAAGGCGAAAATCAACAAGAGATTTGTC
>NZ_JBIIYV010000046.1:0-24138 GCF_044346625.1 Aquidulcibacter sp.
GCGATGCTCTCGCCTTGCGGCTTCAATGAGCGTCAACGTGTCTTGGCAACAGCCCTTCTGGTGCGAGGCCTAGAGACAGCGGCTCCTGTTGACCGGACCTTCTTCGGGGTGATGAGTAATGTGGCGAGCCCCGATCAACTCTATGCACAACTATCTGGCTGGCTTGCAGGGACGACGATCTTAAAGCCCGGCGCGCGGGATCAGTTGACTGCATTGCTTGCCCATTGGGCGCAAGCGCAAGAACAAGTGGCTGAAGATTTAGAGCTCATCCCCAAGCGCCTTTGGGCCACACAACGGGGGTGGCGATATCATCTGAGTTCGGCGCGGCTGCCCTGTCTGGCTGACATCTTTGAGAGCGGACCACGTGTCCTCTCCTTTGAGAGCAGGCCGAAGGACCCAAATGACGCTATAGATCCTGATAGCCTGCCCCTCATGCATGCGATCCTGCGTCTGCGTGCCTTGATTGGAGGCGCGCCAAACTCTGGTACTCGTCCGGTCCTAATCGCCATTGAGGGCGATATGCCAGATCAGTTGGCTTTGATGATCAAGGCAGCGCACGCCGATTTAAAAAAACGCGGCGTGTCGTTCCTCGTTCAGGGGCGATCAACGGCTGAGATACGCACGGCCTTTGACCTCAAATATAGGGAAACGCCGAGCGAGTTCTTTGGAACGGTCGTCATGACCAAGAAAGAGATATCAACCTCCACCGACGTAATCGATCGAAGCTATATCTCGTCTGAAGCAGTTAAGAGTATTCGTCCCGACGAGATCATTATCGTGCAGGCCCACCGCCGACCCGTGCGCCTGCATCCTGCTGACCCCAGCATGCTAGCAAGGCTTCCCTTTACCGCGACTGACCAAGCCCAAGGGCCGGAGCCTTGGAGCGAGGCTGCCGTCGCCTATCCGCTCGGCGCAAGTCTGCCGAAGCAGGTCGCGGTCAACATCCCTAAGAGTGGGGCTAGGTCGCGACGGAAGGGTTCGCCCGTCTATGCGCAGGAGGCGGCATCTCCTGTTACGCCAAAGCCGAAGTCGCTGGTGACTAAGGATGATCTCACTTCTGGGACTGCCCGCCTGAAGCGCGCGCTGGCTAAGCGTACCAATGGCGCCTCTCCCTCCCAACCCCGTTTGATTTGAGGGCGCATCCATGACCACACGCAAGCAACTCACCCTCCACCTTGATGACACCACTGCCCGCGCCCTCGATCACGAGGCCAAGCTGCGCGGTCTCACTCTATCACGCGCCGCCAACGATGCCCTAAAACGCGTCCTAATCCATGACCTCGCTGACGCCATCGCCGATACAATCAAGGCGCGGCTTGATCGGCTGGATCAACGCGATCTGGCGCGGGGGCGCGACATGGCCATCCTTCGTGAAACCCTCCTCGCGTTCGTCCGAGTATGGTTTACCTATGCAGGACCTCTCGAACGCGAGGACGACGATGATCAGGCTGAGGCTTTGTTTGCTGCTTTTCTCGATGAGGCCGCGCGTGGGGTGCGGGGGTAAAAGGGCGAACATCGGTGACTTTTGGTCTGCTTTGCGCCAAGGTTGCCACTTGGGGTGGTTTGGCGGCTTCCTGAAGGCGGACATTTATGAGATGGCGGAATGGATGCGCTTCAATACGGTCGAATTTCGTACAAACTTGTGGCTGGTCTTTAAGGGGTTGGGTCAGTTGCAATTAGTCTTGCACGACATTCAGGCGCGGCGGCCAAACACGGCGAGGACCCAAGTTCGCAATTTTTAGCTGCGGACTAAATTCGCATTACAGCCACCGACTTTGATACGAATCTAATCTAGATTTTGTTCATCGCGCGCGATGCAGCGCTAAGGGTTGTCTCGACGTCATCTTCAGTCAAAGCGAATGATACAAACCAGCGGCTGCCTAGACCTTGGATAATGCCTTGCTCGCGTAAGCCTTGTCGGAAGCGCATTGCCTTGCCAGCGTCGGCGTTTGCAGCAATTTCCGCGCTTGTCCACATCGGTTCCTTGGCAGTGAAATGAGTGCAGAAGTTTCCCGGTAGACCCAAGGTCACCAAATCATGGCCTGTTGTTTGGGCTGCTTGCCGCAGTCCGGCTTCCAGTTTTGCCTGCATTTGGTTGCGGCGGCCGTAAAGCTCCGCTCCTCCGTTTTCCAGCATCCGGATTGTCGCGAGGCCAGCTGCAATTGACACCGGGAAAGCATTAAAGGTTCCCGCTCCGATTACTTTGTTCTGTTTGAACAAATTGAAGATATCCTTTCGGCCGGCGATGGCAGCAAGTGGCATCCCTCCTGCGATCGCCTTGCCGAAGATCGTCAGGTCCGGCGTCACGCCAACGATGGACTGCGCGCCGCCGATCGCCGTTCGGAAGCCGGTTATGATCTCGTCGAAACAAAGTAATACGCCGTATTGTCGGCAAAGGTTTTGCACGGCCTCAAGATACCCCGGCTTTGGTGAAGCGCCGCCACCGTTACTATTGAATACCTCCATGATAAGCACGGCGATCTTGTCGCCGTGGTTTTCAAGTAAAGTCCTCAGGGCGCCGATATCGTTCCATGGTATGAGAAAGGATTCCTCAAGCGCATGTTCTGCGCGTCCTTCGGTATAAAAAGGATCATTGTCGCTGATAGCCGCGTAGGGCAGGTCATTGGCTGAAGGATCGACCACGCCCCCGATAACGTTGTCCAACCAGCCATGGTAATGGCCACCAAATCTGACAAACTTCGGCTTTCCGGTAAAGGCCCGCGCCAAGCGCAATGCCATTTGAACCGCCTCTGAGCCCGACAGGTGAAACCGGACGTGTTCAGCACTAGGAACGTGCTCAACAATTTTTTCTGCTAACTCGACTTCGAGCCGACTCTGGCAAGCGCCGGATTGGACGTACAGCAGTTTGTCGAGCTGTGTATGGATTACATCGAGGTACTCTCGGCAACCATGCCCCCAAATGCCTGGGCCCATGGCAATGGCGAAATCGAGCCATTCCTTGCCATCAACATCCCACACCCGCTGGCCTTGGCCAGACTCGACAAAAATCGACGGCTCGGCGAGTGCGCGAACGTTACTCTGTCGACTAGACATCACGTGCGACGCACGCTCGATCAGGCTTGCGGTCTCCGAACTGGGTTCTAGATGAACGGTTTCATTCGCGCCTGTTGATCCCTGCATAATCTGCCCCTTGGCATAATCGTTCTATTAAAAAAATTGTAGTACATTTATTGGCGCCATGGCAAGCGCATTGTATGGCTGATTTCTGTTTCTGGCTGTCCTGTATCCATAAAACCCTTAAAACACAAAAGTATAATTCGATATACGCTCCAGATTCAGCAACTTTTCAGACACTGAAAGCTGGAACCCTGAAGCAGATGTTGCACAATTATGGTCTCGTCATCATGCTTTAGATACGTGCTGCCAGCCTGGTCTCTTGCATTGCGCTAGGCAAAGGCATGACGACACAGAGCTTAATTGGCTCACGAGAACCATGCCTCCAATCAAAGCTTCTTAGATGGTATTGATGCATAGGCCTCTCTCATCGGCACGCTCGTCTATCGCTCCGACATGTAATGACTGCTCCCGTGATCCTTGCTTTTCACCCACCCATCAATTCAATCGTGAAGCCGTGACTGTCGCGGATGTATGTTGCGCGCAAGCCTTGGTTAGGGCCCGCTTTGACGCGCGGTAAATGCGGCGCTGCCGCCTCGAAACCGTATGCAGCTGCCCGATGCACCACATCAGCAACATCATGTACCTTTAGCGCTAGGTGCGAAGCTCCAATATCGCAAGGCCGCCCGCCAGCCGCAGTCGCGGACTGGGGTGACGTATACTGAAGGAGTTCCATCGTTAGTCCGGGGGCATAAACATAGACCAATTCAACATCTGCCCCCAATACGCCTGTAACCTCTTCGATCGAAGCTGCAGGCGGACGGCGCGGTTCGGTTACTTCAAACCCTAGGCAAGCGTGCATAAATGCAGCCATTGATCTGACGTCCGCGACTGTGAAACCGATATGAAGCGGCTCTATTCCCATTTCTGTCAGCCTGCCATTGTTAACATCGCAGCAGCCACGATCTTCTCGGGATCAGGCAGCAGTGCGCGTTCAAGTGCCGGCGCATATGGCATCGGGATGTTCGGCGCAGTCACTCGCTTGATCGGAGCTCTTAAGGACGAGAAAGCTTCGTCCCCTACCACCGCTGCAATGTGGCTCGCAGCGCTGCACCGGTCCCGTGCTTCATCTGCTACCACCAGTCGCCCGGTCTTTCGTACCGAGGCGACGATCGTGTCTGTATCAAGCGGAACCAAGGTACGTGGATCAATCAGTTCGACCGAAACGCCATTTTCTTTTAGTACCTTTGCGGCCCGGATAGCATGATTGACGCACGATCCAATCGCTACGATCGTTATGTCTGCACCCTCTTGCATAATGGAGGCTTTTCCATAGGGCACCAAAAAGTCTGGGTCTTCTGAAACGTCGCCTGAAGTCGCCCCCCGCACACGTGGCAGCAAGAAAATCGTCGGATTGAAACCGCGCAACGCTGACTTCATCAGCCCTTTTGCATCAGCTGGCGTAGCGGGCACTGCGATATTGATGCCACCCAAGTTCATAAACATCGGATAGGGCGTGTCGGAGTGCTGCGCGCCCGTGGAAGTTCCCGCGCCAATTGCCGCTACGAAGGTTACCGGCAGGCGCGCTTGCCCGCCTGTCATGAGCCGAAGCTTTGCGGCCTGATTCGCAATTCCATCGAAACCAGTTAGCGCGAAATTGGAAAACATTAGGTGACAGATTGTGGGTGTACCCGCCATCGCAGCCCCGACAGCCATGCCGGTCATAGCCGATTCTGAGATTGGCGTGTTGCGCACCCGCTTGCTGCCAAACTTAGCATGCAAGCCACGTGTGTCACCAAACATGCTCACTTCCACATCTTCGCCGAACAAGACAATCCGTTCGTTTCGTTCCATTTCCTCGAAATAGGCCGCGTTTATGGCCTGAGTTAGTCTCATCTTAACCATGGGTGCCTCACGGACGCTGATCAACAAATACGGATGAAAGGACGCGTTCCATTCCGGGTGGCTCGCTCTCATGAGCGAACTGGAGAGCATCCTTCACCTCCGCTGCGACATTGGCTTCCAGAGCTTCGATGTCGGTAGCCGTTAAGGCTGAAAGCTCGACAAGTCGTTGCGCCAGGCGCGGGATTGGATCACGGGTCCGCCACTGGTCGATTTCGTCTTCACTGCGATAGGGTGCCTGAAGGAACCCGTCCTCTGCTTCCAGATGCCCCCTCAAGCGATAGGTCTTGGCCTCAATGAAACTGGGTCCTTCGCCTTTTCTTGCTCGGTCGATCGCGACCGCGGCGACGGCCCAGACGGCTTCTAGGTCATTGCCGTCGATAACTTCGGTGGGCATGCCGAAAGCTCGTGCACGATCGGCTATCTCACCCGCGTTCACCGTGGCGGATGCTGAAAATTCCGAATATCCGTTATACTCACATACTAGGAGTAGCGGGAGCTTCCACAGGACCGCTATGTTCATGACTTCGGATAGAATCCCTTGGCTTGAGGCGCCGTCACCAAAAAAGGCGACAGCGACCTGACCTTGCCCCGCGACCTGCGCAGAAAGTGCGGCACCCGCCGCTAGGCCGATCCCGCCACCAACAATGCCATTCGCACCGATCATGCCCTTGGATAGATCGGTGACGTGCATGGAGCCGCCCAAGCCGCCGCATGCTCCAGAAGATTTCCCATGAACCTCGGCGATCAAGGACTTTGCTGAACCACCCTTGGCGAGAAAATGCCCGTGGCCACGATGGGTGCTGCCAACATAATCATCATCGGATAGATGATCGCAAACCGCCACGGCAATGGCTTCTTGACCCGCGCACAAATGGACATTGCCGGGCAACTCACCAGAGCGGGAGTCTGCTCCCAGTTGTTCTTCGGTTCGACGGATAAGCAGCATGCGTTCGAGCATGGCTTTGAGGCGCTCTGGCCCTGGCGTAAAATTGTGATGGAGATCTGGCTGGCTCATAGTCTTTCCGGGGTTCTGCCATACTTGCAGGCACACTGACCGGAATTCTATTTTTGTGCAACAATTATTACCTGTTATTCTCTAAAAATTCAGTGAAAGCCGGAATAAGGTTATGCTTCTTGCTGCGCTATTCAATATTTTGTTGCACATATCATTCATCGTTGCCATTTAAATCAAGCCAAATTTCGCGACATTCTTTACGAACAGATTCGACGTGCAGCCGCATGAGAAGTTCGCTGCGTGTTTTGTCGCCATTGGCCAGAGCCTCAAACAGTTGTTCGTGTTGTTCAACCGAGCCAGCATTTTCTGTTGCTCTGCCATGCTTGAGGTAGAGGCTTTGTGTAAAGTTTTCGACCCGCGACGCAATCTCGAGCAATATTGGGCTGCCACCAGCTTGATGAATCAGCCGATGGAATTGGATGTTAAGCTCGAGGAACCTTTGATCATCATCCGGATGTGTTGAGATAAGTTGCTTTTGAAGATCGAGGATCGATTTCAACTCAGAAAGTTTTTCAGGGGTTATTCGCGAAGCGGCCAACCCTGCGAGATAGCTTTCAAGAAAGGCCAGAAAGTCGAAGATCTCTTCAGCGTGGATTTCGTCAACATCTGCAACATAACTGCGCTTGTTGGCGCCGATTGTAACAAACCCTTCATCTGCTAGTCGGCGAATGGCCTGTCGCACCGGCGTGCGGCTGGTCTCGCAAAGTTCACTTAGTTCTTCTTCCCTCAAATGAGAACCGGGCGGGAAAGTGCCGCTTAAAATGGCTTTCCGGATCGTCTGATATGTACGCAGCTTGGCGGTAGGCAAAACAGTCATCCCTAAAGTGTGAGCTTACCTATCATCCACTAAGTCATTTGCAAAATTGGTCAACATCTTCAGAGGCGCACTACGACACTCTTGGTCTGTGTCAGTTCCTCAATACCCTGACGGCCGGCCTCGCGACCCCAGCCCGACTGTCGATAGCCCCCAGTAGGCATCGCCTCGTCAAGCATGGCGTAGCAGTTTATCCAAACTGAGCCAGCGCGAATTTCAGCTGCAGCACGATGGGCTATGGATAGGCTGGAAGTGAATACCCCAGATGCAAGTCCGTATGGCGTGTCATTGGCAAGTGCGATCGCTTCTTCAAGCGTATCAAATGGCATCATGCACAGAACGGGCCCAAAGATCTCTTCTCGCACAATTGGTGCGTTGCAAGACTGTGGAACGATCACAGTGGGTTCGACAAAATACCCGCTGCGAGCTAGGCGGTTGCCGCCGGTGACAATCCGGTCCCCGCTTGCTCGCGCAGCTTGGATGTGCGCCATGACACTGCCAAGCTGGCGAGCTGAAACAAGTGGTCCAAGTTCTGTTTCAGACTCTAGTCCATGACCAAGTTTCATGGCGGCCGCAATTCGGGCGACACCCTCCACGACGTCTTCAAATATGCCGCGCTGGACATAGACCCGAGTCCCGGCGAAGCAAATCTGGCCCGAATTCATAAAAACGGCTTCTGCGAGTGCTGGAATGGTAGCTTCAAGATCGGCGTCATCGAAGACGAGTATCGGTGACTTCCCGCCAAGCTCAAGACCAACGCGTTTGAGATTTCCGAGTGCAAGGCGCGCGACTTCCTTTCCGGTTGCGGTTGATCCGGTGAATGAGATCATCTCGACATCCCGGTGGGCGGCCAAATGGGCCCCAGCAACTGCGCCCGTCCCCGGTACAATGTTTACTACTCCATCTGGGAAGTCAGCTTCCGCCAAAAGTTCGCCCAAGCGAAGAGCGGTCAATGGGGTGAGTTCTGACGGTTTGAGCACAACAGTGTTGCCGGCTGCTAGCGCTGGACCGGTCTTCGCGAGCGCCATTAAAGTAGGCACATTCCAAGGCGAAATGGCCCCGACTACCCCTAATGGCTCGCGCAAAGTATAGGCATGGTGTGCTGGGCCGAACGCTCCAAATGGCCTCGTGTCCGCCATTGAGATCGCTGTCGTTGAGCCTTCAATCTTGGTGCACCAGCCGGCATAATATCGAAGTGCCTCCGCTGGTCCGATGCCGCTTAGGAATTCCGCCAGACCTAACGGCATTCCCTGATTCAAGGTGTCGAGATAGGCTAATTCGCCCGCATTTTCTTCGACTAAGTCCGCTAGCCGCCAAAGGCGCTTGGCGCGATCTGCAGGAGGCATGCGCCGCCAGCTTGGGGAATCAAAAGCTCTCCTGGCTGCAGCAACCGCCAGATCGACATCTGCTTCCGCGGCTAGACTTGCCGAGCCAATGACTTGCTCGGTTGCTGGATCGATCAGTTCTTGTGCACCGCCGTTACCATCGCGCCATTGTCCGCCAATTAGCAAGGGGCGAGACTTTTTGAGGTAGGTTCGTGCCTTTTTTTTGGGCGACATGTTGTAACTCAATGCATAAACTCAGCATTTTATGTGGACCATTTTATCTCGTCCGTCAATCGTAGTCGTAGTGGAAGTCTGCTGCCATTACCCTGCAAATTAGAAAGTTTCGGACTTAGTAGGCCATGAGAGACTGAATAAAAAAAACTTAAATTCTTTCCATTTTGTTGTACAAAAATATGAGTGCTTGCTTGACCAAGCCCGATGTCTCGCTTAGCCAAACTAGAGGGACGACAAAAATGGAAGCCAAAGGAGTGAACGGATAATGGACCGACCAAAAGCCGAATTTAATCCGTCTTCACCCCGATCCGTAGCCGCTGGTGTGTTTATGGGCGTTATGGGGGCAGAAGTTTTCATCGTCCAGCCTGGCTTCGTGCAGGGCCTGGTAGCGCACATGAGTTTCTCGGAAGAGCAGGCAGGTCTTATCGCCTCAATCGAAATGGCCGGCTTTGCCGTTATGACAATTCTGCTTATTTATCTCACGCGGCGGCTCAACTGGCGGCACATGCTATCCGCATGCATTGCCTTGACAGTGGTCGGCCAGTTTGGGTCCATGCTGACAAACGAGCTAACCTCGTTTGCGGCTATGCGCTTCATTGCCGGCCTTGGTTGTGGTGGCATCGTTTCGATCGGCTTCGCGGCAATAGGTCTAACTGATAAGCCGGACAGGAACTTCGGCATTCTTGTCGCATTCTCAGGTGTCTATGGGGCCATCGTACTTGGGTTTATGCCTACCCTTTATGGGTATGCGGGGATGCAAGGCCTTCTTTTCTTCTTCGCAGCTTTCGCCGCGCTTGGCCTCCCTTTAGTAGGATGGCTGCCGACTTCAGGCGATGTCGTACAGGCCGAGATTCAGCCAAGACCTCCGCTTCCTTTAGGGCTAACCATTTCTGCACTTGGGGCCATGTTCGCCTACTTTTTGGCACAAGGGGTAATTTGGACATACCTATTCCGGATTGCCATTGACGGCGGGCTTACCGAACCGCAGGCAGCATTTGGTCTAACAATCGCGCAATTCGCGGGCATTTTGGGTGCCTTGATTCCGACCATCGTCGGGGCGCGCTTCGGGCGGACGGTGATGCTGGCTATAGCCATTTCGGCTGGCGTTGTTCCACTACTTTACTTCCTCTTCGGCACGATCACCGCCCTCAGTTACGCGATTGCGGTGTGTGTCTACAATTTTGGTTTCAACAAGACGCATCCTTATCTCCTCGCAACAATGGCCTCTTTTGACGCATCGGGACGGGTTGTAACTTATGCTGTTGCTTTGCAGACACTTGGCCTTGCAGTTGGTCCGGCAGTCGGGGCTTGGCTTCTTGGCGGGAACACCTTCACCAGCGTTCATTGGTTTGGAATCGCGGCCTTTGGGGCTTCCTTTGTTCTGATCCTGTTTCCGGCCCGTCATCAGCCGGTAAAGGCACAAGCGGCGGCCAGCTAAAGTATCGTTGGATCAGAACAGGCGATGCCTTTGCATTTTTGTTGCACATATTTTGTGACGGGCACCCACAGGAACTCCAGTACATTCGATGCTTCTGGCTGATTTTATGCTTAATATGGACAATAAGTAGCCTTTATAT
Organism: Aquidulcibacter sp.; assembly: GCF_044346625.1. Lineage (GTDB taxonomy): Bacteria > Pseudomonadota > Alphaproteobacteria > Caulobacterales > Aquidulcibacteraceae > Aquidulcibacter. The sequence continues at coordinate 9,946 of NZ_JBIIYV010000046.1, forward strand.
CACAATTCTGTGTCTGACTGTTCCTTGGCCCGTGCAATCCCACGAGCCAAGGTTCATTTTTTTGTTGCACACTTTTTGATGTTACGATAATCGTGACGAAACCCGACAAACGGGTATTGGGGAGAAAAATATGTCATCTGCGTTTGGTCGATCCTTACTGGCCGCAACGTCGCTTGCAGCTTTCGTGACACCGGCTTCAGCCCAGGAAGTTCCCCCTGCGGCGGATGACAACTCCGGGGGAGTCGAGGTCGTTATTGTGACCGCTCAAAAGCGCTCGCAAAACCTTCAGGATGTGCCAGTCGCCATTACCGCATTTAATGCGAATACGATCAATCGACTTGGGCTCAGTTCGTCTGAAGATCTCGCAGCCTTTACGCCCAGCCTAAACTATCAACCCGCAGGCGGCATTGGTTCAAGTATCGGTATTCGTGGCATCCAGGATCAGAACTTCACCTTTAACCAGGTAGGCTCCGTGGCGGTGGTAGTCGACGAGGTGGCGCTGAACTCCCCTAACCTTAATACGTTTGCATTGTTCGACATTTCGCGGATCGAGGTTCTTCGTGGGCCACAAGTAACGCTATTTGGTCGCAGTACTACCGGCGGCGCACTTAACATCACCACACGGCAAGCTCGCGTAGGCGAGGACAGAAACGGCGAAGCGTCGGTAAGTTACGGACAGTTTAACTCGATTGATGTTCAAGGTGCCGTAGGTGCGCCAATCGGCGACAAGTTTGCGTTTCGTCTCGCGGGCCAGTCCCAAACCCGCGACGGAATCCAGAAAAATGTGACGCGCGGTGGGCGGACGGGCGAACGCGACAGATATGCAGTTCGGGGCTCTTTAGCGTTTAATCCATCTGAGAAATTCCGCGCAACCTATTCCAGCCTCTATGGCCAAGACAATGGTCAGCAGCCCAATTACTTGCCAATTGGATTTCTTCAGCCAGGCGGAGGAGCGACACCATGCTCTAATCCAAGCCGCCAGCCTGGTAACGGCTGTGCAGACCCCTATGGCTTTGTTTCACCCGGTAAGTTCAAAGAAAGCTATTCCAACTTCCCAAGCTTCGCCCATTCTGAAGTTTTCGGAAACACAGTAACTTTGGCTCTAGACGTCGGACCGGTGACCCTGTCATCGATTAGTTCTGTCATTGATCACTCCATCAGCCGCCAAGAGGATGTCGACTCTGGTCCTAACGGGCGGGTTGAGGTGCACAACGATGTCGACACTACTCAGAAGTCACAGGAATTCCGTGTGGCTACCAATGGCAAAGACAAGCCTTTCAACTTTGTTGGTGGCCTGTTCTTGTTTGAAGAAGAAAACTCCGGGCATGTAGCGCGCAGCATTTTGACCGCCGGCATTGGGACTGCTCCCATCGGTCTCAATTCACTTATCTTCAATCAAAAAACGGAGATCACCTCAGCTTACGGCCAGTTTGATTTCAAGCTTTCTGAGCGTTTCAGCTTAGTTGCTGGTGCCCGTTACTCGGATGAATCAAAGAGTGGCAGTGCTCGCTCTTACAGGCGCACAGGCGCCGGCGCTGCTGCATGGACAAATTTCGCGCCTGCAATTGGAACCCATCTTGAAGCGGCATCGCTCGTGGCTTTGTCGAACCCCACGCAGAATTCAACGGATGTGCCTTTCGGCAAATCTTGGACCAATTGGGGCGGCAAGGTTGGCATCAACTTTAAGCCGAGCTCAGATGCGCTGCTTTATGCGAGCGTTTCTAAGGGTTTCAAAGGCGGGACCTTCAACCTAATCCCAGCCTATAATCTTCAGGTCGCTCAACCGATAGCTAACCTTCAAAGAGGCGTGGATCCAGAAGAGATCACGTCCTATGAGGCCGGTACAAAGCTTCAGTTGTTTGATCGCAAACTCCAGCTGAACATCGCAGGCTTCTTGAGCGATTACGAAAATCAGCAGGTCTTCACTTTCATTGGTGGTGCTGCTGCTCTCCTCAATGCTGGCAAGGCCAGCATCAACGGCATCGAAGCAGAACTGACGTGGGCTCCGGATGGTGGATGGCTTGTTCAGGGTGGACTAGGACTACTTGATGCCAAGTACGACAGCTTCTTCCTTCCCGAAGAATCGGGCGGACCTGACTTCTCGGGGAAAAGAACTCCCCATACGCCAAAGGCTACATTTACAGGGCTTGTGCAGAAGTCCTTTGATATTGGCGACAATGAATTAAGTGCCCAGATCAGCTTCAAGCAAACCAGCAGCCAATTTGCTAGCTTCAAAAATGGCGCGGATGACTTCCTGCCAAGTCGCACGACTTTTGATGTTCGAATTCGGTACTTGTTTGGTGAGGATCAGCAGCTGGAACTTGCCGCCTTTGGCAAGAACATTTTCGACGAGCGCTTCTGCCAAACAATCCAGCCAGGTTCATTCACCAACCAATGCATTGTCAATGAACCGGGCACTTATGGTGTTAAACTGGGCATGAAATTCTAAGTGATCATCACTATTGCTCTGTGCTGTTTGTGGTAATCGTGAGAGGGCCACAAACAGACCCGGAAAGCATCCGCAGGAACCTTTTATCGTGAAAATTAAGCTAAAGCTGCCTAGATTCGGTATGAATATGGAGGAGGCCACAATTGTAAAGTGGCACAAAAAAGTCGGCGAGAGTTTTGTCGAGGGAGACCCAATATACGAGGTTGAGACCGATAAGGTCACCCAAGTCGTCGACGCCTCGGGCAATGGCACAATGCTTGAAATTCTCGTTCCCGAAGGTGAAGAGGCACAAGTTGGCGATGCAATATGTGTTGTGGAGGCAGGCTGAGCCTGTTCTGCATTGGTACCAAACTATGGGATAAGCTAGCATGCGAAAAGCAAGAATTCACATCGGTTTTGCCTTGATTGCCGGTGCCTTCGTCAGTCTCGGGCTATCGCATTCTAGTTTAGCTAAAGGCTCTGACGGCTCACAGCCCGTTGGACAGGCAGTGGCGAAAGCACCTGTTCTCCTTGCTGAACCGCTTGTTAAAGCGAATCCAAATCCGGCAGTGCCGCTTGCAGCTGTCCTTACGCTACAGGCCCGCAACGCAGTCTCAGTTGAAGTTTCTATTCATGAGCGCTTGGCAGGTCGACCTGATAAAAGCTGGCAGCTTTCAGCTCCTCTATCCCCTGATGGCTCAGCCAAGATTCCGGTCGTTGGCTTTCGGCCCGGTTCGGAGCTTACCTTCACGGTTTCCTTGCGAGGCTCGAGCGGGGCATTGACACGTGTACCAAACGAGCTGGCTTTTCGGGCACCTAACTTACCAGATGTTGGTTTGAACTGGCCCAAAATCGATACGCTGGAAATTGATCGTGCCAAGGTTGAGCCTGGTATTACGTTTCTGTCCGTTCGTCGCAATTTCCTTGGACGTGGCTCTTTAATGACAACACGTCAGCGGGATTTCCAACGCAGGTTCGGTCTCATCATCGCCTTAAACGAAGATGGCGAGGTCGTGTGGTACTACAAGTCGCCTCAACGGATTGCTGGTGTCCAGTCAATGCCTGACGGACGAATCCTCATGACCTTGGCAGACCAGCGAACCCGGATTATCGATGTGCTGGGTAATGTCGAGCGAGAATACGTGGCAGCGCTTAGGCCCGACCGCGATCCTTCCAGTAGTGTGATCCCCATCGAAGGCATACAGACCATTCATCACGAGCCTTACCTGACAAAGGAAGGGACTTTCATTGCGATGTCTGCGAACGCCCGGCGGATTGATAACTACTATACGAGTGTAACCGACCCCAATGCACCGCGTAAGCCGCAGATGGTCATGGGCGACTCAATTATCGAGTATGATGCTACTGGTAAGGTCCTTTGGAAGTGGGACAGCTTCGACCACCTAGATCCAATGCGGATTCACTTTCATCTGTTTCAGCCATATTGGATGACAAGGGGATTCCCGGGTCACCTGGATTGGACGCACGGCAATGGTGTTTCCTATGACGAAAAGAACGGTACTATAATTGTATCCCTGAAGCAGATGGACGCCATCATTGGTATCAGTCGCAAGACTGGCGATATAAAGTGGATATACGGAGACCCAACTGGTTGGAACGGCGCATTAGCTGAAAAAGTCCTTAAACCAAAAGGTCAGTTCGTCCGCTATCCGTTCAGCCCGCATCACCCGCACGTAGATGGGCCTGGGCTAATGACTTATTACGACAACGGCATGTTCCAAGCTTTTCCTTTCACTGGAAAGGCCCCAGTGCCCCAGCACTTGAACTTTAGCCGGGCCGCGCGGATTCAGGTAGATGAGAAGGCCATGACCTTTGAGGAAGTTTGGACCTCGGAAACTGAAAGAACAGAGGGTTCTTGCTACAATTGGGCGATGGGTGAAGCTGAGACGCTGCCGATGACGGGTAACACCTTGTTGGTTCGAGCGAATTGTACGCCGCAGGACCCATCCGTCAGCGACTTCAACGAGTTTGATCTCTCGAAACGATTCGTTGATGAGCTATATGGTGATGCCTTTGTAGATCAGTACACGAAGGACAATCCCAGTAAACGTGTCGCTCGCTATCGGTTCTCTAACCCAGACCAGATTATGAGTTGGACGCTTTATGGCGGATTCCACCGTTCTTCGGTAGCGGGTGGAAAATAGTCGAGTTTGCCACGCTTGGGTCTGTCCTTTGATATTGGGCGACTTCAGGCGTGGATCAAACCGCGAGCGATTTGGTTACGTTTCTTCAACTTGGGTGCGCATGAAGTGTAACCTCTCCATGATTGGAGCATCGGAGAAACGGAACAAGTCAAACATCGTCTCAGCCTCCAGCGACCAAGGGATCCAAGAGGGGATGACAAACATGTCGCCCTTTTCCAAAGAGTGGGTTTCTCCGTTCATCACGACCGCTCCCTTACCTTCAAAAACCTGAAACACAGTGGAGCCGACGTCCCGTCGTGTAGCGGTCTGGCTACCGGCGCGCAGGCGATGGAACTCAAGTCGAATGGTTGGCATGACGTCACCACCGCTCGTGGGGTTTATGTAGCGGATCGCGGCATGGCCGGGTCCAATTGTTGCTGGGTAACCTTCTTCCTCCAGCTGCAACTGCTGGCTTAGTGCTGCATCTGTATGCTTCCAGCGATAAGCGCCAATGGGTGAACTAACCGTCTCTTTCAGTCCTGCTAATGGGCGCAAGCCAGGGTGGCACCACAGCCGCTCGCCGCGGCTGTAGTCCGGTGTTTCAAGACAAGAAAGTTTGTCAGGTCCGAACTCAAAGAATCCGACGTCCATCTGATGGCTGAAAGGAATATCAAGCCCGTCAATCCAGGCCATTGGCTTATCGGTTACGTTTTGATGGCCATGGAAATTTCCACCAGGCGTTAGCAGCAAGTCACCGCGGCTCATACGCACTGGGTCACCGTTGACCACTGTCCAAACCCCATCTCCTTCTACCACAAAACGAAAGGCGTTCTGACTATGCCGGTGTTCTGGGGCGACCTCATGAGGGCCTAGGTACTGGATCGCTGCCCAAAGGGTAGGGCTGATATATGCATGTGGTGCAAGACCTGGATTGCCAAGGCCAAGCGCCCGACGTTCCCCGCCTCGCCCAACAGGCACCAACGCTCCCGAACGCTCCGCAAGGGGTAGCAACTTGGACCATTTCCAAACATGTGGAACTGCTTTGGGCTTTGGGTGGACCGGCATCAAGTCGCCTAACTGAGTCCAGAGTGGCAACAAACTTTGCTCTGAAAAGCCGCGATACAGTTCACGCAATTCAGGTGTGTCATCGGGTTGCATCGCGTGGGCGACCGAAGTGTGATCAAGCGTCTTGCTCATGGTGGGTCTCCTTTTAGCTGGGTTATTCCGCATCCGGCTGGTTGGGCGGTGCTGCCTCGCGAAAAGCAGCAATTGCGTCCAACTCGCCGAAAATCCGCGCAATGGTTGGCCAACTCCCGGGTTCAATTGAGAATCGGCGGTTGTTCCAGACTTGTGCGTAGAGGCAGATGTCTGCGAGCGTGGGAGTATCGCCGTAAGAGAAGCGACCTGTTTGTGGACTGTCGGCAAGGGTGCCTTCAATTGCGTCGAAAGTCACAGCTACCCAGTGTCTAAACCACTCTGCAAGATCTTCGTCTCCCGCTCTAAACTGGGCACCCAATCTATTCAAAACACGGAGATTGTTGAGCGGATGAATCTCGCAGGCAATCATATAAGCCAGCGAGCGCACCCGCGCCCTGCCAAATGCATCCGCCGGCAATAAGCGGGGTGTGGGATGTGTTTCGTCAAGCCATTCGATGATCGCCAGAGACTGGGTCAGTACCGACCCATCATCCAGTTCGAGTGCAGGCACCAGTCCGGCTGGATTCATTGCCAGATAGGCCGCCGATCGATTCTCGCCTTTGCGCAGGGCATAAGCCACATACTCATAGTCCAAGCCCTTGACATTGAGTGCTGCGCGCAGCCGGGTCGAAGTAGAAGACCGGAAGAAATTATGCAGCCGCAACGTCATGCACGCGGGCCAATTTTTGTGGCCAGGCTACCGAGCCCTTCAATTGACACGACGCAAACATCACCAGGCACAAGTGCGCCAACGCCTGCCGGCGTTCCAGTCATAATTAGGTCGCCCGGCTTGATTTCAATCGAGTGTGACAAAATCGAAATGATTTCAGGCACCGTCCAGATCAGATCAGCTAGATCAGCATCCTGCTTCACGGTGCCATTGACGGTGAGCCGGATCAATCCTGTCTCAAGACGCCCGACTGTAGCCACAGGATGGATGGGACCAATAACGGCAGAAAGGTCAAAAGCTTTGCCCCAATCCCAAGGTCGCCCCTTTTCACGAGCCTGGATCTGCAAATCCCGCCGCGTGAGATCATTTCCCACGGCGTAGCCCCAAATACAGGATGGGCTGTCCTCAAGAGAGAGGTTTCGTCCGCCTCGTCCGATTGCGACAACTAGCTCTGCCTCGTAATGGAAATTCTCGGTGAGCGGTGGGTATGGAATTGTGGCGTCGTCGTGAACAATTGCATCCGCTGGCTTGGTGAAGAAGAAGGGTGGTTCACGGTCAGGATCGAAACCCATCTCGCGGGCGTGTTCGGCATAATTGCGGCCTACGCAAAAAATTCGGCGTACTGGAAAGCGCTGAACTGATCCAGCTATTGGAACCGAGCTTTGGGGTTGCGGCGGAAAGGCGTATTCGGTCATCGTTTCCTCTTTCAATTCTGGCCTGATAAATGGGGAACAGGCCAGTCACGACGCTGTAATCCCGATGTGTTGAGTGGCAGGTCAGGCTATCCCGGTACCGCGACTAAGGGCGTGGTAAGTGGATCATAGTTGTAAAGCCAAAGGGCGCGGTCCTTGCTCGGATCCTTGCGCGCGAATGCTTCGCGGAACTCATCGTGGGTCTGAAAATGGAACAAACGAGCGTGCTCTGTGCTCTCATCGACGATCCGGGCAGTGCGATCAATTCTGGCCAACTCGTAGGCCTTTAAAGCTGTCGCACGATCGTCAATCTCCTCGAAAGCCCGCATCAGTACTGCAGCGTCCTCAATCGCCATGACAGCCCCTTGGGCCATGTAAGGCAAGGTTGGATGTGCGCTGTCTCCAAGCAGGGTCACCCGCTCCGTGCTCCAGAAACGCAATCGTGGCCGATTATTGAGGGCCCAGCAGAAGCAGTTCTCGCGGTCTGCAGCGTCGATCATCGTCTGCACATCGGGATGGAAGCCGACAAAGTCGGCCTTGAGGTCTTCCCAAGGAGCCTTGATCGCCCAGCCTTCCTGTTTCCATTCTGGCTTTTCGACACAGCCCACAAAGTTAAGCAGTTTGCCTCCGTTCACCCAGTAAACGACCATATGCTTATCTGGGCCCATCCAGTTGACGAAGATTGGCGGTTGGAAATTCGGCGGCAGCTTTTCGACAGGCACCATAACACGCCAAGCGACATTGCCGGTGTAGTTCGCCGGTTCCTTTCCATGCATCTGGGCGCGGACTACCGACTTAATCCCATCCGAACCGATCAGCACATCGCCGCTCGTCGTGGTACCATCTTTGAAGTGCAGTGTGACGCCTTGATCGTGTTCCTCAAACCTTTCCATTGGCTGGTTAAGGTGGATTGCCGCAGTGGACTGCTCCAGTACCCGCTCCGCTAGTATTCGCAGAAGATCGGGTCGATAAACTTGCAAGTAAGGAGCCCCAAACCGGCTTTCGTGGCTGTCTCCGAGTGCAATTTCGCTGACGACTTCGGCAGTGTCATGAAGTCTGAACTCGGTCCGAAGTGGGCGAACCGAAATCGTCTCCAACGCATCAAGGACGCCAAGATGGCGCATAACGCGGGTCGCATTGGCGCTAAGCTGGATGCCTGCACCAACCTCGCCAAGTTCAGGGGCCTGCTCAAAGACTTGCACCTCATGCCCTGCTTGCAGCAGCAATCCGGCTGCAGTCAATCCGCCAATACCGCCGCCGGCAATCAGTATCTTCATTTTTTTCGTCATCCTAGATCTCCGCAGCCTTGACTATCGATATTTGCTATTCGCGGCCGATCTTTTGCTGGCCCTTTCGGCTGCTTTCGGGCGGTCGCCAGTTAAAATGAGTAAGGACATTGCTCCAGTCCGATGGAAAAAAGGGAATAGGGACTACCCCTTGCTCCTTGGCCCACTCATTCCATCGTGTAATCAGAGCTTGTGCGACTTCTGGGTGGCTTTGAGAAAGATCGTTCTGCTCAGCTGGATCTTTGGCGATGTTATAGAGTGCCCACCGCTCCTTTGGGCCCCAAGGTGGATTTTGCCAAACAATCTTCCAATCTCCTTGGCGACCAGCTCGCCGCGCCCAAAGTTCCCAGCCGAAGAACGCGTCAGCTGCGTGTAGAGTCGGCAATGAGGGATTTGCAAAGAGAGGCTTGAGACTTGTCCCTTCCAGGCGCTCGATGGGACGGCCGTCAAACTGGCCCTTCGGGATTGGGACGCCTGCATAGTCCAGCACGGTGGGCATAACATCCAGAACCTTTGTAAAGGCTCCGTTCACTGCATTCCCATTCTTGATCCCAGGACCCGCGACGATGAATGGCACACGCGTGCCGCCTTCAGTGGCGAAGCCCTTCCCGAGGCGAAATGGCGTGTTGCTAACGTGGGCCCATTGCGGGCCGTACCAGACATAAGAGTTAGGTCGCCCCATTTGGCTGAGCCGAAGGTCGCGCTCTTTCTCTGCCCATCGGTACCAATCCGTTCCGCCAAAATCGAGCGGATTGCCGCCGTCCGCGCCGTTGTCCGACATGAAAATGATGATTGTATTGTCAAGTTGCTTGTTAGCTCTAAGCGCAGAAACAATCCGTCCGACCTGTCGATCAAGGTCGCTGACCATTGCGGCATAGATTTCCATTCGGCGTTCTTCGAGCTGTCGAAGGTCTGGCGGCAAAGCCTTCCAAGATGGCCAGTTCTGATCGAAAGGCGCTGCAATTTGCGACTTATCGATCAGGCCCATTTGTCGTTGCTTGGCGAGGCGCGCTGCGTGAATGGCCTCATAGCCCTTTGCATATCGACCGCGCTGTCGAGCTATGTCCTCGTCAGGTGCCTGCAATGGCCAATGGGGTGCCGTAAAATTGACCATAGCGAAAAAGGGCTCGCTGCGGTTTTCCTGATTTAGGAACCCGATCATCTTGTCTGCAAATGTGCGCGAACTGAAGAAGTCGGCGGGTGGCGTAACGTCCTTCCCGTTCTCGACGTAGTTCACCGTTGGAATGTCAGGGAAAACACCTTTATTGTCGAAATGTGAACCTGCACCTTGGATAAGGGCAAAGTGCTGCTGGAAGCCTCTGGCAGCAGGGCGATAATCGGGGTCGCGTACTCCACCCATGTCCCATTTGCCCGAAAGCATGGTTCGATATCCGGAACGGCTGAGTATCTCTGCGACAGTGGCGACCCGTTTAGTCAAGATCGCTTCATAGCCGCGCTTGCCCTCAGTCTGCGGCGTCCAGTCGCCCGCCATTGTTCCATATCCGGCGTTGTGCGGCGATGCACCAGTCATCAAAGCTGCGCGAGTAGGCGAACAGGCTGCATAGGTGTGAAAGTTCGTTAGCCGCACACCGGATCGGGCAAGGCGGTCAAGATTCGGTGTCCGGATTTCTGATCCGAATGATCCAATATCCGAGTAGCCGAGGTCATCGGCTACGATGATCAGGAAGTTAGGTCGCTGCGGCTTTGAGGTGCTAGAATGCGCGTTGGTTTGGCTACTAAAAATAGCGAGCAGGGCAACGCCAGCCATCACTATTTTTCCAAGCCTGCCTACCTTGAACTTATTCTGCATCAGTTGCCTCCATCAAAAGAACCGCTTTGATGACGCCGCCGGTGCGGGTGTGCTCCATTGCTTGATTGATATCGCTAAACGAGAATGTGGAAATAAGCCGATCGACCGGAAACTCGCCAGCTTGCCACCATTCCAGCATCTTGGGGTACAGGTCATGCGGTACCGAGTTGCCAAACGATAGGGCTTCAAACCTGGCGGCCTTTTCGAATAGCGGCATGGGCTTCAAGGTGTATTCCTCCATCGGACTGGGGAGGATAGCATATGCCATATGGCCACCTGTTCGCAGGCTCGCGATCGCACCTTCAAAGGCAGCCGCATTCCCTGACGTCTCCAACAGCTTGCCTACTCCACGGCTGGTCTGCGCCATCACCCATTCATGCATCGCCCCCATCCGGGGGTTGAACGTAGCTGTCGCACCAAGTTCGCGAGCCATTTCAAGGCGACCCTCGCGAACATCAGCCACCAAGATAGCGCCAGCCCCTGCTTTGCGCGCGGTCATAATCGCACCCAAACCGACTGCCCCTGCGCCAACAATTAAAACCGTCTCCCCAGCTTTGACATCGAGCACGTTCAGGATTGCCCCCGCGCCGGTCATGACGCCGCAGGTTATGCTGGCACCTACTTCCGCAGGCACGTCGGCCGGCATTGCAACTAGGCAATGATCGGGAACGATCGCATGGGTCGCAAAGGATGATTGTTGAAAGAAGGCTGCGTGTAACGGCGAGTCCGAGTTGTCCCATATTGTAGGGCTGCCATCCAGTCGCCTACCTCCAAAGGTTACTTCCCAGCTTTTGTCGCAATAGAATGGATGCCTCTGCAAGCACGAAGGGCATCGATTGCAGGAACCGTACCCAAGTATTACGCGGTCGCCGACATTTACGCTTGCCTTGGCACCTATTGCCTCGACGATACCTACGCCTTCGTGGCCAAATACGGCAGGCAGAGAGCAAAGTGAGGGCCCGTCGATATCCATATGACAGATGCCGCAGGCTTCTATCCGGACTAGAGCTTCATGCTCTTGCGGAGCATCGAGAGTTACGCATTCGATTACATAAGGCTTGCCGGATTGCCTAAGGACTGCAGCCTCAATCGACTTGCCCATCGTTACGCCCTTTGCTTCGTAGTCCAAGCCATATGCTTGGATTCCAGAAACTCGTTCATTGCATCAACGCCGTGAAGTCTACCCACACCACTTTCTTTGTATCCACCAGTCTCGACTTCGGGATGGAGCGCGCCGTGCATATTGATCCATACGGTACCCGCCTCAATTCGCCGAGCCAATCTTTGGGCGCGAGCGAGGTCGGCACTCCAAACACTGGCAGCAAGTCCAAACCTGCTCGCATTTGCGCGTTCTAGGGCTTCATCGTCTGTACTAAAAGATTGAAGGGTCAGTATTGGACCGAAAATCTCTTCGGTTATGAGTGGCGATTGTGGATTACGCACATGCACCAAACTCGGCGTTACAAATGCACCGTCAGCATGTGCTCCACCTAAGGCTGCGCCGCGAACCAATATTTCATCTGGCTCCTGAACGGCATTCAACAAACCCAGAATGCGATCGCGCGCTACAAAATCAATCATCGGCCCCATTTGTGTGGCCGGGTCAATTCCCGACCCAACAACGACATCCATGAGTGATTTTGCAAAAAGGGCTTTCGCCTCTTCAAGCTGCTTATGTGAAACCAAAAGGCGACTCGCAGCAACGCATTGTTGGCCAGTAATGAATATTGCTGCCCGCACGATTTGGGGAACAGCTGTCTGAAGATCGGCATCATCAAGCAAAACAACCGGTGCGCTGCCACCAAGTTCAAGGTTGACTCGTTTCATAGTAAGCGTAGCAGCCACAGCAATCTGCTTGCCAACGTCCGTGCTGCCTGTGTAGCTGACAACACGCACTTCTGGTGCATCGACCAGAATCTTGGCACCGTCATCGCCCGTCTCACTAAAGGAATTGACCACTCCGGTTGGAAGTTCAGGGACCTGTGCGAGCAGGCGTAACACCGCCGCACTAGTTAATGCCGTTTGGGGTGCAGCTTTGATGACGCAGGTACAGCCCGCTGCGAGCGCTGGCGCAAGCGAACGGATCATTAATATGATTGGGGCGTTCCAAGGAACGATGATCGCCGTGACTCCGGCAGGCTCTTTACCTATCATCGAATAGAGGCCGGACTCAAGCTCGATAACCCGTCCGAAAATGTTGCGAGCCAGGCCTGCATAGTACCGAAGTTCGGAAACGCTTAGGTCAACTTCAACAAGCGACTGCGCGAGCGGCTTGCCGTGTTCTGCAGTCAGCAATGCAGCAACATCTTCCCTCTTCGAATTAAGCAAGTCGGCAAACTGAAGCAGCACCGAGGCCCGGAGCCGAGGAGCTGTGCTCCAACCACCTTGATAAAACGCATCAGAAGCTGCCGACACTGCTGACCGAACTGAGGGCTCGTCCGCATCATCGAATAATCCAACAAGTCTGCCTGTTGCAGGGTTTAGGCTCGCGGCAGCCTTCGAAGCCGCCGATGCTCGCCATTCGCCCGCAATCCAGGAAAGTCCGTCCAATGCCCAACATCTCCATCATCGAGCGCTCAAAGCACCAAGGCCCTGCTTGCCCATAATCCAGACTGAGACATAGCCGCATCTATATTGTTGTGCAAGCTACAAACCATTCTTTGTACCAGACTGTGCAACTGTAATCGGCAATTTCTGCCACAATAGATTGTTTTTATAAGTTTTATAATGATGTTCTTTCGGGCTAACTGGCTGGATTCGTTCCGGGCAATTCACTAAACTGTGCAACAATATAACTGAGACTCTGAAGCGCTCTTTGGTAAAAACGGTCTTCGTATTGAGAAAGCCGTTTCGCGCTTTAGTTGCTCAACTCATAATTGCTGACTGGAAAGACGAAAGCGATCTGAGGCTGGCTTTTTCAATCAAATTGGTCTGATCGGGGGAGTAGAGCTCCAGTTTGAACGCGGGAACACGGTTGCGGCTGCTAACAGCGGCGCATCACGAGCAGTCAAAGCAGGGGCCTTATTTCATTGGCAAGTCACCTTTCTCGATAATACAGAATCTATTGTTGACGGTTTACGCAATAGCGCTTGACGGCACCTCTTTTTTGCGATTACCTTATTGACTAAATCTATTATAAGCGCGTTGCGCAAAAAAGGGCGGAAAAATGAAACAGGCAAAAGCACGGGCTGTAAGCCCTTCCTTATTGGTACTGATTGCGACGTTGGGTTTCTCAGGTCCTGCTTTGGCTCAGGGCGCGCCTCAAACTGATGATCCGGCGATTGAGACCATCATCGTGGTCGCCCAAAAGCGCGAGCAAGCCGCGCAAGATGTGCCCATCGCCTTGTCGGTCTTCTCTGCCTCTGCGCTAGAGCGCGCTCAGATCGAAGATGCGACGGACATCCAGTTCTCGATTCCCAATGCTGTCTTGACCGGCAATGACCGGTTCACCTTGCGCGGCATAGGCACCAATGCTCTGGGATCTTCTGATCTAGGTGTGCAATCCTTCGTCAATGGTGCAGCAATTGGTTATTTGCCTCAAAATGAGTTTTTTGACCTCGCGCGATTAGAGGTTCTGCGCGGTCCACAAGGGACGCTTTATGGCCGAAACACAACTGGCGGTGCGATCAATGTGATTACGCAAAAGCCCAAGGCAGAATGGGGCGGTGAAGCTAGTTTGCAGCTCGGCAATTATGGCGGCATTCGTGCGGGTGGAGCAATCAACATCCCCTTGGGCGAACGTATCGCAACGCGTTTGTCGGGCTATGGATTGAGCCGTGAGGGCTACACGGAAAACCAAGGGACGGGTAATGGGATTGATGGTCGCGATCAGTGGGCTTTACGATGGACAACAACATTCGATTTAGGCGAGAACACTGACATTACCTTCGTTTACGGTAAGTACGAAGAAGATTCCAGCCGCGCCCGTGAAGGAAAAAGGCTATGCAAAGCCCATCCGGTTTTGGG
>NZ_JBIIYV010000047.1:0-24002 GCF_044346625.1 Aquidulcibacter sp.
AGCAGCCAGCTCCGCTCTGGGTGTGCGGTCCCCCAAATGGGCGACCGCAATCCCGTAATAGGACAAAGCCCCTGCCCCCCAAATGCCAAACAGGATTGTATTGAAGGTGAGCGAAAGCTCCGCGCCTATCGTAGCTAGAATAAAGGCCGCTATTGCTGGAACGCCAATCAGCATGGCCAAGACGATGCGTCGGTCTATCCGGTCAGACAATCTGCCTGCATGCCATTGCACGAGCAACGAGCCGATCCAAGCGGCGGCTTGGAACGTGGCTGCGGCCTGCGGCCCTCCCCGCTCGCTGGCATAGAGCGGCGCTAGCGACAAAACAGCGCCATTGACCAGCCCAGAGCCAACGGCGGCAACAAAGGCTGCCGGCGCAAGCCTAAACAGTCGTGATGGCAACATGCGTAAGACAGTCGCAGGCGGTGGCGGACTGGTATCCGCGATGGAGATCGGCACCAGAGACAGCGCCAAAAAGGCGGCGGCGGCCATAATCGGCCCCGGTGCATTCGGCTCTGGATGGGTAAAGCCGATAATGAAGGGCCCTGATACGAGCCCCAGCTTGGTGCACAGCATGTAAAAGCCCGTCACATCGCCGCGCCGCGCGTTGGGGATGGCAGACGCCATCCAACCCTCGGCTGCGGCAAACATCACCGCAATCGCTGCACCCGCCAGTAAGCGGCTGATCGCCCACGCCCAAGCAGAATCGCTCGCATAAAGCAAAAGTGTAGTCACACAGGCGATGGATGCGGCAGCCGCATAGCTGCGAATGGCCCCAATCGCGCGCAACATAATCGGCGCGAACCAAGCCCCGGCCAAAAAGCCAAGACCATAGGCAGAAGCAACCAAGCCAATTTGACTGCCCGTGAACTGAAGTGCCTGCATCTGGAGCGGCAGCCAAACACTTAATAGGCCGCCCGCAATCTGCAGCAATGTCTGCCCCCCGATCAGAGAGGCGACATCACGCATCGGATTACCCCTTGGGGTTCCTGACGGCAGGGAAACTGGATCGCTCATGGAGCAACGATAGGCCGTGATGGCGCACAGGGCCAGAATGTTTCCGCATCGCGACCAAGCTTTGTTCACACCCTAGCAAGGTAGGCGCTGGCAAACTGGGCTTTGGAGTTTTCTGATGCGTCCATCTCAATCTATGCCGCAACCTTCCAGCTCTCATGCAATGCTCATGACTGCCTTGCTGGTGACCACCTTGTTCGGCGTGTCTGCAGAGGCAAAGCCGAACAAGCCTGCAGGGCTGCGGGGCGGTACTTCTGCAAGTGCGGCTCCGGCCAACCCGGCGCAAGCTTGGTTGGGCCAATCCATTTGGCGTGCGACAACTTGTGACAAGAGAGAAAACTTCCAGACCTTTAGTTTCACCCCATCGCCGCAAGTCGAAGTGGGATCTGGTAAAAAGGGCGAAGGTGAAAAACTAGAGCTATTACGTGTTGGCACCAGCCCCGACGGCCTGATTGAAATTGAGACCCGGGTTTGTGCGCCGGTCGGCTGTAACCAGACCGTCGAGCGCTACAAAAAGACTGGCCCAGACCAGATGCAGGAATGGCACTTTGAAGGCCGCCTGCCGGAGCATCAGCCCTATGTGTTGGTTCGTGATGGCCAAGCCGTCGATGGCTCTGGCCCCGGTCGTATATTTAACCGATGCCCGAACTAAGGACGTGTCTGACCTGAGCCGCGCACGACATATTTGTAAGTCGTCAGCCCTTCGGCCCCAACAGGCCCACGTGCGTGTAAGCGGCCCGTGCCAATGCCGATCTCGCCACCAAAGCCAAACTCGCCACCATCGGCATATTGAGTGGAGGCATTGACCAAAACGATGGCGCTATCGACTTCATTCAAGAAGCGCTCAGCCGCACCCTGATCTTCGGTAACAATCGCATCCGTATGGCCAGAGCCATAGCGTGCGATGTGAGCCACGGCCTCTTCAATCCCAGGCACTACCGCGATAGACAAGATAGGCGCAAGATATTCGGTGCGCCAATCTTCTTCTGTTGCCTCTGCCATCGGCACGATGGCTTGGGCAGCCGCATCGCCGCGCAGCTCACAGCCTTTTTCCATCAGCGCCGCTGCAATCTTGGGCAGTAGGGCGGCGGCAATCTCTTGGTCGATCAAAAGCGTCTCTGTCGACCCGCAAACGCCAGTGCGGCGCATTTTGGCATTAAGGGTTAAGGCGACAGCCTTTTCAGGATCGGCGCCTGCGTGGACATAGGTGTGGCAGATGCCTTCCAAATGGCTCAACACCGGTACGCGGGCTTCTGCTTGCACACGCGCGACGAGGCTTTTGCCACCGCGCGGGATGATCATGTCGATGGAGCCGTCAAGCCCGGCCAGCATGGCCCCCACGGCGGCCCGGTCGGTTGTACCGACCAATTGGATCGCATCTTCGGGCAAACCTGCTTCCGCCAACCCTGCCCGCAGGGCTTTGGTGATTTCCGTCGAACTGCCAATGGTGTCTGAGCCGCCGCGCAGGATGACGCAATTGCCAGAGCGCAGACACAAAGCGCCAGCATCAGCGGTGACATTTGGGCGGCTCTCATAAATGATACCAATCACACCAATAGGAATGCGGACGCGCTGCATGTGCAAGCCGTTTGGCCGCGTCCAGTCCTTCATCACTTCGCCCAATTGATCGGGCTGGCCAGCGACATCTTCTACCGCCGCTGCCATGGCTTCCAGTCGAGCAGGGTCCAACTTGAGCCGATCTAGCATGGAGGGCGACAGACCTTCTGCCGCGCTGCGCGCCATATCTGTTTCATTGGCCGCCAAAATGACTGGTGCGGCTGTGCGGATGTGGCGCGCCATTGCACCAAGAGCCGCAGACCGTGTGGCGGCACTGGCTTCGCGAACCGCTTTGGCCGAGGCGCGGGCGCGAGCACCCATGGCGAGCATCAGGGCTTCAGGTGTCTCTTGGGTCGGGACATGCACGTTCATTTGCGCAAAATGCCCTCAACCAAGACCAAAGACAAGGAGGCGGATCGCGCTTTGTCCGTGGTTGCTTGAGGGAGGTCGCCTAGGCTTCGCATCGCAATCTGGTTAGAGTTGGGACAAAAGGAACAACCCATGACGTTTGAAACTATTGGTGACACCATCTTTATAGAAGCGAATGGGCAGCGCCTTGAGACTCTTATTGCAGGCAAGGGCGGAAGCAAGCTTGCAGTGCTGCTGCATGGCTTTCCGGAATCCAATCACTCTTGGCGCTTTCAAATCCCGCTATTGGTGAAGCTCGGCTATGAAGTTTGGGCACCCAATTTGCGCGGCTATGGCCAGAGTTCCAAGCCACCTTCCATGCAGGACTATGCCATCGAACATCTGATGGAGGACGTTTCCCAGCTGATCGATCAGGCATCTGAAGGGCGACCTGTGACGTTGATCGCCCATGATTGGGGCGCTTTGATCGCTTGGGCATTTGCAGCCTCAAACCAGCGCCCGCTAGAGCGCTTAGTGATCCTCAATGTTCCCCATCCCGCCCGACTTGCCGAAGGCCTGCGGACTTGGAAGCAACTGAAGAAGAGTTGGTATGTCTTCTTCTTCCAACTGCCCTGGCTTCCCGAAAGGATGATGGCCGCTGGCGGCGCGCGGGCGATTGGACGGGCTTTTAGCGCATTAGCCATCGACCAGACCAATTTTGGACCAGAAGTACTTCAAATCTATCGTGACAATGCCCTGATCCCGGGCGCACTGACAGCAATGGTCAATTATTATCGGGCCGCGGCTCAGACAACAGGCTTCTCGAATTTCCGACGGGACAAGGTCGCCGCCATCACAGTGCCAACGCTAATGATTTGGGGCGAAGAAGACCTCGCCCTTGGCGTGGAATTGACTGACGGATACGACGGTTTGGTGCAGGATTTCACGCTACGGCGCCTCAAGGGTGTCGGGCATTGGGTGCAGCAGGAGAATCCAGAGGCGGTCAATGCGCATCTAGAAGCTTGGCTGGCCCGGTGAGTGCTACTGCAAAGGTCACACATCCATGATTTCTTTCTGATTCAATTTCGGCTAATGCCGCCCATCACTGGCCCATAGGGAGTTCCGGCGCGGTCGCTGGCCTTATGGCTCAGGTTAAAAGAGTGCCCAAACTATGGCTGAATCCATCAATGTAAATCGCAAAGCAGAACTTCTCTCCAATGTCGTCGAGCATGTGGATATCGCGTCTTATGACGCGCGCCCCATCATCGACAGCATGAAGAAGATGTCTTTCACCAGCCGCGACACCGGTCGTGCCGCTGACATTTTCAACACCATGATCGCCGATAAGGAAGCGTCTGTATGGTTGACCTTGGCTGGCTCGACCAGCGCTGGCGGTTGTATGCATGTCTATCGCGACATGGTGAAGTACGGCATGGTTGACGCCATCGTCGCCACCGGCGCGTCGATCATTGACATGGACTTCTTTGAAGCGCTCGGCTTCAAGCACTACCAAGCGTTGGAAGTGCCCGACGATGAGACCCTGCGCAGCCTCTATATCGATCGGATTTATGACACCTATATCGATGAAGAAGAACTGCAGGCCTGCGACCATACCATTCTGGAAATCGCTGACAGCTTAGAGGCGAAAGCCTATTCCTCGCGCGCTTTCATCTCGGCAATGGGGAAATGGTTGAGCGAAGGCAATGCCAAGAAAGAGGGCAGCTTGATCCAAACCGCTTATGAGTGCGGCGTGCCGATCTTCTGCCCCGCTTTTGTGGACAGCTCGGCTGGCTTTGGCTTGGTGAAGCACCAAGTCCAGCGCATGAAAGACAAAAAGCCATATTTGGTGATCGATGCGATCGCAGACTTCCGCGAACTGACCGATATCAAAATCGCAGCTGGTCGCACCGGTCTGTTCATGGTTGGCGGCGGCGTGCCGAAGAACTTTGCGCAAGACACCGTTGTCTGCGCTGAGATCTTAGGGGTCGAAGCTGAGATGCATGCTTATGCCGTTCAGATTACCGTGGCCGACGTGCGCGATGGCGCCTGCTCTTCCTCGACCCTGAAAGAAGCCTGCTCGTGGGGCAAAGTTTCTGTGGCGCTCGAGCAAATGGTGTTTGCCGAAGCCTCCACGGTCGTGCCACTGATTGCTTCGGATGCTTACCATCGCGGTCATTGGAAAGACCGGGTCAAGCCAAATTGGGCAAAATTGTTCGAATAGGCTTAGGCCACTGACTAATAGTGCGAAAGGGGGTGGCTATTGGCCGCCCCTTTTTTGTGCCTATTCATCGGCCACCTCGCACAAAAAAGGGCCGCTGTACCTAGTACAGCGGCCCCTAATTTTAGCCGAAGCTTTTAAGATTACTCGTCGGTCAACTGGAATTGAACAAACAGCGAGACATCATCTGCAATATTCTCGCAGTTCCGCCGAGCTGGCTCGTACTTCATTCGTCGTGCTTCACGCTCGACTGCGGATTCAAACACACCTGGTGGGGTAGCAGAGGTGATGATGACCCCTACAACCGTGCCGGTTGCGTCAATCTGCAAGGTTGCCCGAACACTGCCTTCAGTCCCACGCTCCTGAGCGCGCTGCGGATAGGCCCGGTCAATGTTGAACTCACGCAGCTTGCGAGGGCTCCTCGGTGCCTCTGTGCACGATGGCGGCGGAGGCGGTGGCGGTGGTGCCGGTGGTGGCGGTGGTGGAGCTGGCGGCTGATAGTCCGTCAACGCAGGTGCCGGTGGTGGGGGCGCGCGCACCACAGTCTCGCGGATTTCTTCCACCGGAGGCGGGGGAATGTCCACGATCATCTTGGTTTGGCGCTCCACCAGTGGCGGTGGCGGTGGCAGCTTATCAGGCGGCGGCGGCGGTGGAGGCGGTGGTGGAAGTTTCTTTTCCTTCTCCGCCTTAACCACGTTCAGATTGTCCAAGAAGTCCGTCACGATGGTCGGGCGCACCTTGGATACGCCATACAAGATACCCGACCAAAGAAGGATCGAGATCAAGAGGAACAACATACGATATTTAGCCATATCTCATTGCCCTCCTATCGCAACTGATCTGGGCTGATCGCATCTTCAGCAACCAGCGAGACTTTTTGGAAGTTGGCTTCCTGAAGAAGTGCCATCGTTCCCATTACCGATGCATACGGCAAGGTTTGGTCCGCACGCACCCGAACTGTTTCCAGCAGGCGGTTGGGAGAATCTGGCACATGGAAGGTGATCCGTTCCAAAACCTTGGAAGCCAAGGCATCAGGCTCGGTCAATTGAGCATCCACAAAGATTTGCGGCGTACCCGTTCCATCGTCGCGAATATCGACAACAGTCGGGGTTTTTGGCCTCTCTTGCGGCTTTTCTGGCGGCGGAGATGGCGGTGGAAGATCCACCTTCACGTCCGTCGTCGGAATCGGAGCTGCCACCATGAAGATGATCAGCAATACCAAGAGAATGTCGATGAACGGAACGATATTCGGTTCCGAGCTCGGTTGCATGTCTTTGCCTCTGCCCCCGCCGGAGAGTTTAGCGCCCATGGTGCATTGCTCCCTTCAGGTTCAAAGTCTCGCAGAAACAGACCTGGGTGGTATAAAAATTCAACATGATCGTACCTCCCTTACCTAGCGGCGTTTGTCTGCGCCAACGAGCGCAACTTTGTAGAAGCCTTCATCTTGAAGGCGGTTCATAGCGAAAACCACGTTACGGTATGGCGTGTCACCATCGGCGCGGATGTAAATCCGTTGGTCGATGATCTTGGCCAAGTTGCCACCGAAGCTTGGGTTGTCTTTGACAACGCCTTCGAAGGCCTTTTTCCCGAGGACCGTGGTATCCACGACTTCATCATTGCCCACGAAGAAACCAACGACGCCACCCTTGTCTTGAATAGTGACATAGGTTGGTTTTGGTGGCCGCTTCGATGGCAAGACCTTGGAGTCTGGCAGCGTGACATTAATGTCCACTGAAGCAACAGGCGAAGCCACCATGAAGATGATCAACAGCACCAACATCACGTCCACGAATGGCACGATATTTGGTTCTGCGTTGACATCCAGCTGGCCTCTTTTGCCGCCGCCGCCTCCGGCTAGTTTTGCACCCATGATCGGTCTCCTTTTCTAGAGCCCCGATCAGCCCTGCTTGTCCATGTCGCGGGTAACCAGCGAGATGAAGTCGGCTTCAAAGTCTTCCAAATAGCCACCGATTGTGCCGGTTTGCTTTGCGGAGAAGTTGTAGATCATCACGGCTGGAATAGCAGCGACGAGGCCTGCAGCGGTAGCAAACAGAGCTTCAGCAATACCAGGTGCCACAACGGCGAGCGAGGTGGTTTGGGTGTTTGCGATAGCGATGAACGAGTTCATGATGCCCCAAACCGTACCGAACAAGCCGATGAACGGTGCGTTCGAACCGATCGAAGCCAAGAAGGTCATGTTAGAGCCGAGCTCTTCAAGCGCCTTGTTCTGCTCCGCGGTCATTGCTGAGCGGACCCGCTCAATCAAATCACCACGGGCATCGCGGTTGTTGTAAAGACCCGAGTCCTTCGCCTTTTGCAGCTCGCCATAGCCAGCAGCAAACATTTTCTTGGCAAAGCCGTCTGGTTGCTTCGAGAGCAATTGAGCGGCTTCTTCCGGGGACTTTGCTTTCTTGTAAGCGGCAACGAAATCAACAGTGCGCTTCTTGTTGCCGCGCATCACGATGATTTTTTCGAACATCAAGGCAATTGCGTATACGGCGCAAAGCAACAGGATGACCAAAACGATCTTGGACACCAATGGCGAATGCGCAATCATGTCCATCAAAGTGATGTTTTGTTGACCGGCATTCTTGGCAGCTTCTGCAGCGGCAGCGGCAGCTTCAGCGGCACTAGGTGCAGCAGGTGCGGCAGCGGCGACAGCATTCACTGACTCAACAACAGCATTCGTGGTTTCAGCAGCAGCAGCAACAGTTGCGTCGGCGGCGGGGGTGGCAGCGGTGTCAGCAGCACCGGCGGCTTGCAGAAGAGCAAACATGGTTTTCTGTATCCTCCAAAATCAGTCCCGGCGTTAACCTTTTTGTAACGTACGGGCTCCATCGGACTCCTAGCCGCCCTTTTACGTTTGTGGAAGGGGGCTATGCGCTAAATTGCCGCTGTCAGGCAGAAAATGTCTGTAGAAGATGCTTTTGTTAAGGATTGAGTCTGGTTTTGTTACGGTTTTATAACCATTCGAGGCAAATTTAACTCAGTTTAGATCATATAATTCAGGCCGCCGATCCCTGAAAAAGCCCCAAGCGGCACGGTGTCGGTCAAGAAATGTCAAGTCGATCGTGCCTGCGGCAATCCCTTCCTCTGTACGCGACAGATCCGCGATCAAATCTCCGCGATGATCGGCAATAAAGGACGATCCATAGAAGTGCTGATCATCTCCAAGCCCTTGTTCGACACCAATCCGATTTGCCGCAACAACCGGCATGATGTTGCTAACTGCATGGCCCTGCATAGCCCGACGCCAAGGATCGCGCGTGTCGAGGGTTCCATCATGGGGTTCTGACCCAATCGCGGTGGGGTAGAACAAGACCTCTGCCCCCAATAGCGCCATGGCGCGGGCGGCTTCGGGATACCATTGATCCCAGCAAATGCCGACGCCAATTTTAGCGTAACGTGTGTTCCAGACCTTAAACCCGGTGTCGCCCGGCCGGAAGTAATATTTCTCCTGATAGCCTGGACCATCCGGGATGTGGCTTTTCCGGTAGGTGCCCAAAGCAGTACCATCTGCATCGAGAACAACCACACTATTGTAATAGCGTGGGCCTTCACGTTCAAAAATCGACACAGGGATCACAACACCTAACTCAGCAGCGATCGGCTGCAACTGGGTGACACAAGGGTGCTCTAGAGCAGGATAGGCGGACGCGAACCAACGCTCGTCTTGGGTCGTGCAAAAATAAGGCCCCTGGAACAATTCCGAGGGCAGAATAATTTGGGCACCTGCGGATGCGGCTTGGCGGATCAGGGCAATGGTACGATCAATATTGTCTTGTAGATCAGCTCCATAGTGGGTCTGAAGAGCAGCGAGTTTCACAAGGCGCGACATATTAGGCTGGCTCCTGCTGAGTGATACAATGGAAGCTACCGCCACCGGTCAGAATGGCGGTGCTTTGAATGCCGACAACGCGGTGATGTGGAAAAGCGGCCGCTAATCCGCGCAACGCTGCATCGGTTGAAGCAGTGCCATAATGGGGCATAACCACGCTGGCGTTACCAATAATAAAGTTCATGTGCGACGCGGGGATCGCTTTGCCGTCCTCATCTTCGACCAAACCGGGGGACGGGATTTGCACCACTTCCAACGCCCGGCCTGATCCATCTGTCATCGACGCCAAGTCGGATGCAATCTGATTGAGGACATCATAATTGGGATCATCCGATCCATATGGGGCCATACACATGACGCGACCTGGGCCGATGAAGCGGGCAATGTTGTCGACATGGCCATCGGTATGATCATTGGCCAAGCCATCTCCAAGCCACAACACTTTCTTAGCCCCTAATGCAGCCTGCAAATGCGCTTCAGCGACGGCTTCGGTCCAGCCCACATTGCGATTTGGGTTGAGCAAGCACTGGCGGGTCGTCAGGATCGTGCCTTCACCATCATGGTCGACGGCGCCACCTTCTAAGACAAATTCAGCCCGTTGCACCGGAATTGCCGCAGCTTCTGCGACCTTGTCGCCCACGCTATCATCGAACGGCAGATCATATTTGCCACCCCAGCCATTAAAACCAAACCGCAACGCAACGGCCTTGCCATCTCGCTTGGCAAAGATTGGGCCTGTGTCGCGAAGCCAAATATCGCCAAATCCGCAAGCATGAATTTGAACCTGGGCTGGCAAGCTTTCACGCGCGTTTGTCACAGCTTCGTCGCCACAGGCCAGCACATGCACAAGGTCACCTTCCTTGTCAGAAGGCGTTGTCGCGACAAGCGCGCGGATCATCGCGGCCACTTCAGCGCGCGCCGGGGCCAGATCTTCTTGCCACAGGTCTGCAGCAGACGGCCAACACGTCCAAATCGCCTTATGCGGAGCCCATTCGGCCGGGATAGTCAGGTGAGTCAACAGAAGGATCCTCGAAGCGACATGATCAGGGGGAGGCACATGGCCCTGTAAGGCTTAGTCTGCAAGATGCACACGTGTACTTTCTAAACTTCGTTCAAGGCAGCTTTGCCGCGCTCAACAACATAGTGCTTCAGCGGCTTAAACGCCTGATCGCGCCGCCATGTGGTCGGGGTGCTCATCAAACGAACATCCATAGTTTGTGGAGTTACGTCCACAAGGCCATAGCCGCGCACACGGTCATCTTGCCATTTTAGATGTGGATTGTCTGGGAACAAGCGGTTCCAACGGTCATAATTGAACGACATGGTCGAGATCGAGCCTCCGACAAACTCAACCGCCACAGTGTCACTCTCAGGCTTGGCGTAATCTTGCTTTACATCATTGGCCCAAAAGCCATGCATATCACCGCCAATGACGACGGACGAAACATCGCGGCGGCGGCGGGCCATCTGATCGATGATCTTCTGGCGCGCGGGCTCAAAACCACTCCAGCCATCGGTAAAGGCAGTTGGATCGCCTTGGCTATTCTTTTGGAATAAAGTTGAGAAAATCGTCGGCTGGACCAGAACCGACCATTTGAACGGCGCGCGCATGAAATTCTCCGACACGAAACGCTCTTGCCGTGCCCCCAAAATGGTCCGCGACGGGTCCTGCAGCTCCGCACAAGTGGCGCGGCTCACGCTTTCCGCCTCTTGCCGGCCCGGTGACAAGCATGCCCCTTTTGAGCGATATTGCCGGGTGTCCAGCAAAGTAAAGTCTAGCAGATCGCCCCAGCCGCTTTGACCATAAATCCGCATACGGTTGACCGCATCAAAGCGCGAGCGTGCCCGCAGAGGCTGACTTTCGAAAAAGGCCTTATATGCATTGTACTTACGGATCGGGAAGTCCTTGGCGGGATCTTGACCGGGCAAGACTTTACCAAAGTCTGCCTGATAATCATTGGCCACTTCGTGATCATCCCAGATGTAGAGCCAAGGTGCCGCAGCATGGGCAGCCTGCAGGTCTGGATCCATTTTGTGGACCGCATGAATGAGCCGATAATCGCTCAAGCTAAATGCATCTTCCACCGGCATGCGACGCACGGCAGCGCCATAGGAGACTTCATAGATATAATCGCCAAGCGACAGGATGACGTCTGGGTTCTGCTTGGCAATGTCACCATAGGCAGTAAACAAGCCTTGCTCATAATGGGCGCAGGAGTGCCAAGCAAAGCGCATTTTGGCCAAAGGTGCCCCAAATTCTGGGGTTGTGCGCGTCCGCCCCGCGGGGGACACGGCTAGACCAACCCGGAACCGGTAGAAATAGGGGCGGTTCGGCTTTAGGCCACCCACCTCGACATGCACACAATGGGCATTATCGGGCCGCGCCACCGCAAATTCGCGCCGCACAATTTTCGTGAAGGCTTCGTCCTCAGCGATCTCACACTGAACATCAACCAAGCCATCAATTGAATACTCAGGGTCCAATGGCTCTGGCGCAAGGCGCGTCCAAAGTACAAAGCCGTCCTGCGTTGGATCACCAGACGCCACACCCATGGTGAACGGGTCAGAGATAAATTTCGGCGTCTGCGCCATCGCAGAACCGCGCCAAGGGCTACTGATCGAAGCCGCGGCCGCCCCCATTGCCCATGCGTTCAAAAACAGCCGCCGCTTTGGATCGAAGCTCATCGGATAAGACCTTGTGCTTGAGAAATGAGAGTACCCTTACCCTAGTGCAAGGGACCCTAAACGCAAATGGGGCGGCCCCCGAAAAGGCCGCCCCATGAACGAAACGTTACAGCTTGTGAGCTCTTAGAACTTTGTCTTCAAAGTTACTTGTAACGTGCGAGGTGCACCCAATGCATAGCTTGGAGCCGAACCGGTACGGGCAACAGTCGTTCCAGTTACCGTCGATACGTTAGCAATGGTCAACGCGTTGTTCGTAGAGCTGATGTTGCCATAATAGCCTTCGTCGAACAAATTGATGATGTTGACCTGAAGAATTGTGTTCTTCACACCCAAGCTGTCAAAGTCATAGCTCGCATCCAAGTCTACTACGTTGTATGCAGGTGACTTTTCGTCGTTAATGTCGGTCGAGAAACGTTCGCTGACATACTTGCTTTGAACGCCCAAGGTTAGCCCGTCGATGGCGTATTGCAGGCGCAAGCCATAGGTGGTGTCTGGCGTTTCAACCAATTTCTTGCCGCCAGTTGGCAGCGAGGTAGTGGCCGACAATGGCACGTTGTTCTTGACTTCGCTGTCGTTAAACGACGCCGAGGCATAAGCGGTGAAGCGCTTGCCCAAGCGGTAGCCAAGTTCCAGATCCACACCGCTCAAGTCCACTGCACCGACGTTACGGTCGACGCTGATGCCCAAGTTTTCGTCAAACGCGGACACGATCCGGTTCTCATACTTGGTATTCCAGAAAGCGATCGAACCCGTGAGGTCCGTTCCCTGATAGCGGTAGCCTAAGTCAAAGCTCTGGGTGGTTTCTGGAACAGCGTTGTTCAGCAAAATGCCACCCGTTGCGCCGCGCAAAGGCGTGTAGAGGTTGTCGGTACGAGGCGCCGAGAAACCTTCAGCATAGCTGGCATAAACCGAGTTATTCTCGATAAACTCATAGCTAGCGCTGATGTTTGGCAACACGGCATCATACTTACGTGTCGCCTTGTAAGGCGCGATATACTGGTTTGTACCTTGCGAAACGAAAGTAACGTTACCATTGGCCAAAGTCGCGCTTGGAGTTTCGGTGGTGCAAAGCACGTTCGAACTTCCGTTTTGGCTGAAGCAACGCTGGTCCAACTGACGCTCAAAGAATGGTGCGCGAACACCAACGTTTAGGCGCAATTTGTCATCGAAGAACAGGCCATTATAGTCGATTGCGAACTGGTTGAGCTGTGCAATCGAGAAACGGTCGCGGCCACGCAGGAAGCTGCCATCCACGCCATTGACCTTTGGACCATCACGGCCGCCAAAAACGTTCAATGGGTTGCCTTGAGCGTCCAAGCGGGTGAATTCGCCAGTTTGACGGTGACGACCATAATCGAACGTGTAGGCAAACCGCAGACGGTTCGTGTCGTTGATGTCCCAGATCAAAGAGGCGTTAACGCCGACTCGGTTGGTGTTGGTGGTGTTTGGCGTATAGAGACGAACGCTGTCGAGCACGTCGCCGTCGCCGTTCAGGTCAGCACCGGCTGCGATCGCGCCAGTACCGGTAAGAACCAAGCCCGCACCGCGCAAGCGGCGGTCGTTTTCGTTGACGACAGTCGTGCCGCCACCGTTTGCCAAAACATATTGATAGGTTGGATCGACGGTCAGGCGAAGGTTAGGTGCCAGTTGGAAGTTCGAGCTACCGCGAATGTTACCCGTGTTGGATGGGTTGATGCGCAGACCAAAGTAGTTGGTGCAGCTCGATGGGTTTGCTGGATTGTCCGTCGCCGTTTGGAAGTTTGCGTTCGCAGGTGCCGTTGAAGCACCGTCGTTTTGGGCAGTGCCAGCTACTGGCGCTACACGCGTACAGGTATCCAAATTGTCGTAGTTTGGACCATAGAATGCCCATTGAGCCAATGAACCGTTGCGATAGAAGGCGTTGCGGTTTTCGTTGTAATGAAACGAAAGGCTGAGGAAGTCGGTGTCGTTCAGCTTTTGGAAGATACGCGCATTATATTGCTTCTTCTCAAGTTCGCCGGGGCCCTTGAACTTGTTATAGCTCTGATACGAGCCGCCGATGAAAGCAGTCGTGCCCCATGGACCGAACGCACCAGTATCAAAGCTTAACAGGCCACGGCCATAGCCGTAGGAACCGGCCGAAGCAGTTGCGCGGAAGCCCATCTTCTCGTCTGGCTTACGCATGCGAAGGTTGATTGTACCGCCGGTTGCCGAAGCCGAAGGGCTGTCGACGTCGGTGGTGCCGGTGTTCACGGTGGTGCGCGTGATGTATTCAGGGTCCAACTGTTGGTTGGTGAAGATCGCATAGTTGCCGGTGTCGTTCAGCGGAATACCGTCAACGGTCAAAGAGATACGGTTGCCGTCAAAACCACGCAGGCGAACGTTGCCACCCGACGAACCATATGGGTCGCTATTGGTGAAGTTCAGGCCTGGTACCAAGTTCAAGCTTTGGAAAACGGTTTGGCCAGCTGGCTGGGTAGCAATGTACTCAGCTGTAATTGTGGAACGTGTCTTTGGGGTCTTTTCGGCTTCGATAAGACCTGCAGTGGTTCGGCTACGCGCCGCGGTGACGATGATCAGCTCAGCTTCAGCTTGTTGCGAACCGGTCGATTGAGCAAAAGCCGAACCGCTCCAGCCAACCATGCCCAAAGAGAGAGCGGCGAGCGCTACGCCTGATGACAAGCGTTTTACGTGAGACATTGGAAACCCCTTGTGAAAGTCATTTTTCGCGCATCGAATTGGGAGGCTGCGCGTAGAGTGGGCCACCTAGCCCGCTTGAGATACGCCTCTGCGACGTTTATGTGACACTTCTATGACAGAGACGGCTCTGGCATGGGAACACTGGGGATAAATGTGCCAAGCTGTTCGCACAGTGGCAACAATGTTACACTTTGTTTAGACTTTAGGCATCGCGGTGACTGAGCACCAACTTTAAAAGCCGCCCCCAGAATCCTTAAAAAAGAGTTGGAACCACAGGCTCCCCCAAAACCTTTAAAAAAAAGCGGTGGAGCCAAAGGCTCCCCCAAAATCCTCAAAAAAAAGCGGTGGAGCCACAGGCTCCACCGCAAGGCGATGCTCAGGGAGCGCCGGTCCAATTCAGCGCTTACGAAAAGCACAATGAAATATTCCGGACACCAAAGCCGAGCCAAAGACCCGACTTGCCCTTACGTTAGCCCGCGGTGGTCCGATTTGTAAATGGGGTAGGCAGTATTTGTGACAGATTGCCGCTTTTTAAATCGCTACTGGCCCCAAACGGCGCGCAAACGGGCATCTCGCCCGCAGCCATTGCGGTAATAGGCATAGCGCAGCGGGTTTTTCTGATAATAATCCTGATGATAGCCTTCAGCATCGTAGAATGCTTTGGCGGGCAGAATTTGTACGACAATCGGCTTCTTAAAGCGGGCAAAGAGCACTTCCCGTGCAGCTTCTGCCGCCTTCTTCTCAGTTTCATTGGCGTAGAAGATAGCCGGTAGGTAGGTCTCTCCCTTGTCACAGAATTGGCCAAACGCATCGAACGGATCGACTTGGCGCCAATAGGTGTCGAGAAGCTTTTGATAGCTGACCTTGGCGGGGTCATAGGTGATTTTCACCGCCTCAAAATGGCCGGTGCCGCCCCGGCCCACTTGCTCATAAGTTGGATTGGCCAGCGTACCGCCAGTATAGCCGGAGGTGGTGGCAACCACGCCCTGGATCTCATCAAATGGCTTTTCCATGCACCAAAAGCAGCCGCCGGCAAAAACTGCGGTGGCAAGATTACTTGGGCTCGTTGCGGGCGATATTGCCGCCTTGGGCGCAACGCTATCGGCTTGAGCTGGGGATTGGGTACCACAGCCAGCAAGAGCTAGAATGGATAGAGAAACGAGAACGGAGAATGGCTTAAGTTGGGTCATACTGGCCTATACGCAACAATCTGTCGTTCGGTTGCACCTTGAGAAACCAAAAAGGGGCGCGGCCTACGCCACGCCCCTCGGCTAGTCCTGTCAAATCGGCAGAACTTAGTGGTTCCAGCGAAGCGTCAAACCATAGGTCCGTGGCTCACCCACGAACGCATTGATTTGGCTGTTGACGACACGTGGCGCAAACCCGCCCAAAGCTGGCTGATTGGTTAGCGCAGGCGCATCACCCTGCAGTGGCGCATCAAAGGTGATCTGGGCATAACGCTCATCCGTCAGGTTCCGGCCCCACAATTCGACGGTCCAGCGATCGTCAGCTGTGCTCAATGCAAGGCGGCCATTGATCAGCGTATAACCGGGCTGGGTCTTGCGTGGGTCCAAGTTCGAGCCTGTGATCGTGTCTGTGATGGTACGGAAGTCGGTATAGGCTTTAAACTTTGCCGTGTCAGACAGAACCGAACGCTCATAATTGAACGCAGAACCATAAGTCCAGACAGGTGAGCTGGTCAGCTGGGCGCCTGGCAACCAATAAAGGTTGGGGTTTTGGCCAAGGAAGGTATTGGCCTGCGCCGCCGAGCCCAAATTTTTGGTATATTCGGTCAACGAATATGCCGCGCCGCCAGTTATGGACAGGCCATCGATGGGGGTGCGCAGTACATAGTCGAACTCAACCCCTTGCGACACCACTTCAGGAACCGAAGTCACAACAAACGAGATACCGGTGAAGGTATTCAGCTGGAAGTTCTCAAAGGTCTGATGGTAAGCCGCGAAGTTCGCGGTCAACGCGCGGTTGAACCACTGGGTCTTCAAACCAACTTCGTAAGCATCAACAGTTTCTGGCGCAAACGAGGTGTTTGGCTGACGCACGGTGCGGTTGCCCACGCCTGGCGCGATGATCGAGGTGACCACATTGTTCTGCAGATCAGAGAAGGCGCGGTCCAGATTGAAGCCACCAGCCTTATAGCCGCGTGAGTACGAGGCATAAGAATTGATGTTTGGTGCAAACCGGTAGGCTGCCGAGAAGATGCCCGACCATTCTTTCTCTGACTTTTCTTGGCGGTGATCCATGCCATCAAGGCCGGAGCGCATCCAAGGCGCGCAGATGGCACCTACAACTGCTGCCAACGAGCCCGCGTTGCGTGCCGCATCGAGACCCAAGCGGTTCTCAATCGCGGTACAAGCGGTGTTGCCCTGCGTGCGATAGCTGCCTTGGAACTTCTTTTCCTCCGAGGTGTAACGCAGACCCAAGGTCACGCTGAAGTCATCGTTGAATTGATAGATGTTGTGGGTAAACAACGCGATAGATTCGGCATCCTGCTCGTAATCGTCAAACTGACCACCACCAGGAGCTAGGGTGCCGATATTGGCTGGTGTCACGCCCAAGATGGACTGCCAGGTCGAAACCACGCCAGCCAATTGGGTGTTGGTGACGGTTGGGCTCAACGGGTTCACGGCCAAAGCGGGGTTGGCCAAGGCCAAGGCTGGGCCCAAGAGACCGCCAATATAGGCTTGGTAATCGGTGCCCGTGCGGAAGCGAACGGTCGAGTTGATGGTCTCTTTGGAATAGATGGTTCCGACCAACCAATCCAGTTTGCCCAAAGAACCAGCATAGCGGAATTCTTGGGTGAAGTTATCAAACTCCGCGCCAGCACCTTCTGACTTCAAGCTATAGACGACGTCTGCGCCGCTATAATCCGAGTCAGCCCCCGCAGTACGCTTCCAATTGCGTTGCGCTGTGATCGAGGTCAGTTTGCCGAAACCAACATCCCAATTCATCTCAAGGCTGATACCCGCATCTTCAATGTCTTGATCATAGGTGCGGTTAGCGCTGGCTAGATAGCTATCAAAGTTACGGCTGGTTTGCAGCGCGTTTGGCGAGATCTTGTTCAAAATGTCCGTGCTCGAAGGAACGCGGACGTCCTTTAGCCATACAGCCGCCGCACAACAGGCTTCGGCGCGCGAAGCCTGATCCACGATCAAGCGTGCATCGAAGGTTTCGCTTGGCGTGTAGAGCAATTGGCCACGGATCGCATAATAATTGGAATCGTTTGAATCCGTGCGAGCGGTGCCATTGTTTACGTTCATATAGCCGTCACGGGCACGAGCGGTCACATAGAGGCGACCAGCCAGCTTATCCTCGATCAGGGGGCCAGTGATGCCAAGGCCAAGACCGCCCAGGCCATAATTGCCGAAAGTCGCGTCGCCAGAGGTACCAAACTCAAAGCTTGGCTTCTTGGAGGTGACATTGATCAAACCGGCCGAGGTGTTGCGGCCAAACAAGGTACCTTGTGGGCCACGAAGAACTTCGATGGCGCGGATTTCGCCCAAGTCACCAAAGGCAACGCTGTTGCGGGCGCGGAACACGCCGTCGATCACAACGCCGACCGAGGATTCAAGACCGGGGTTCGAGCCTTGGGTACCCACGCCGCGGATACGCGCGGTAACCGAACCAGAGTTTTCCGAAACAGGCACTTGCAGCGAAGGTGCCAACTGGGTCAGGTCGCGAATGTCTTTCACGCCAGCGGACTCGATGGCTTGAGCACCGATTGCAGTCACGGCGACGGCAACGTTTTGCAGCGCGGTTTCGCGCCGGGTCGCAGTAACAATAATTTCTTCAACTGGCTGGTCATCTTGCGCAGTGGTTGCTTGTTGTTGCGCAAAAGCAGGTGCAGCAAAAACGGAGGTTGCGCAGGCAGCCAACAAAAGGCCACGACGGCCCAATCGTTCCAAATTCATATTTCTCTCCCAGAGAATGGATGTTCTCAGCCTGACTTTTCAGGGCTGTTGTTTCAGCCAACCTTGCAAAGCCAAAAAAAGCGACGCAAAGCAAGCCGATCAGTCGACGGCTATACGCACGGTTGACGTAAGGGTCGAGGGTGAAATACTGCAATCCTAAGTCACAATTGCGTGCTGTTGCCAAATCGTCACAACTTGGCGCTTCACCGACCCACAAGGATGATAAGCGCATGAAACTTGCTACAATTATGCACAATGGAGTTCCGCGCATCGCGCAAATTGAAGGCAAGGTGGCGCAGATTCTGGCAGCCCCCGTTGACGGCTTGGGCGTCGTCTCGGCTCTACGTGGACCGGCTGACGAGCGCACCATTGTCGAAGCCGTGTCAGTCGACTCCCTTGAATTCTTGGCCCCGGTCCCGCAGCCACCCCGCATCTTTGGCATTGGCCTTAATTATGCAGATCATGCCGCTGAAACTGGCCGCGAGCCGCCCGCGATCCAGACTTGGTTTATGAAGCAGATCACCGCGGTGAATGCGCCTAATGGTGCTGTGGAGAAACCTTGCGTGTCAGACAAGCTCGACTTTGAGGTAGAGCTTGTGGTGATCGTCGGAGCAAAAGCCCGCCACGTGCCCGTCGAGCGCGCCAACGAGGTGATTGCAGGCTATTGTGTTGGCTGCGACTATTCGGTGCGCGATTGGCAGAAAGCCACCCCGACCATGATTATGGGGAAAGGCTTTAACACCCATGCCCCTTTCGGCCCTGTTTTGGTGACGGCTGACGAGATCGCCGATTTGGATCAGTTGCGCTTACGTTGCTATGTCAATGAACAACTGATGCAGGATGGCTGCGTGGCAGACCTTATCTTCAAAGTGCCGCAAATGATCGCCCATCTCAGCACGGCCTTTACGCTTTTGCCAGGCGACATCATCTTCACCGGCACGCCAGCAGGTGTCGGTATTGCCCGCAATCCGCCCGTTTATCTGTTTGCCGGCGATACAGTGCGCTGTGAGATTGACGGCCTTGGCATGATTGAGAACAAAATCGTGGATGAGGTGAAGGCAACCATCATCGCGTGATCGTAATGCCGATGCGCCACAGGGGTGTGGAGGTCTCCGACAGGATGCCCGCCCCTGAGATGGCAGTCATAATGCGGGTCCCCGTAACGTTCTCGCCGGAAGCAAACACGTCCAAATCCCGCCTCAATGCCCAAGATGTGCGCAAATCCAAAGCCTGATAGGCCTTTAGCTCTCGCGTGTTCAGATCATCTTCAAAGCGTGCACCCTCGCCACGCAGTGCGACGGTCAGTTGAGGCCCATCGCGTAGCGGCAAAGTCAGGCCAACATAACTCGCCCAAGGGGCTGACTGTGCGGGGCGTAGACCGGACAAGGCAGGCAGCGAGCGACCCCCATCCACTTCGGCATCGACCATCGACACGCGGAGATCGATCTGCGGCTGAAGGCCCGCCCCCTTTGCCACCCAAGTCAGGCCAGCCTCTAAACCTTTGGCTTCAATTTGCCCAGCATTCAGGCGCTGGCGCAGCGTGCCACCAGCGGGCAGAAAGCCAACACGGGGCAAAACACCAGGGCCGACGCCAATCGTGACATTCGTGATGGGGTCCTTTAGCCTGCTGGCATAAAGTGTAACGATGCCCGTCCAATCCCCTCCCAAGCCTTGCCATTGGTTCTTAAGGTCAATGTCGAGGCCTTCGAGAACTTCAGGAACCAGATCGGCATTGGCTTCGGTCACATCATTGCCGACGCGGAACGGGCGGTGCAACTCGTTCAGGCTGGGTGGGCGGAAGGTTCGAAACAGGCTAACGCGCGCCTGCCCGCCCCCAACAAACAGGGAAACGCGTCCTGTCGCCACATGACCCTCCCGATCGACAGGTGTCTCTGACAATGTAACGGCCCCAGTTGCACGGTCAGCTTCTAAGCGTTTCGCCCGATCATGGGCCCAACGATCTAGGCGCAAGGTCGCATCCAGACCTTTTTGTTCGTCATCTGATTGCCATAAGCGGGGCACGTCGAGGCCCAAACCAATCAAGTCCTGCTGACCTCCAGCAATGCGTGTGCGGGTAAAGCTATTGCCGATAAAGCGGAAAAGTTCGCGCGTTTCGCCTTCGCTATGACGCCAATCTAAAGTCCATCTAGGGCTCCAACCCGCAAAAGCCGGGGCAAAGATGAGGGACCCGCCAAGTGCCGACGCAGGGGTTTCATATTGATCCAGCGCCGGGGTTACGCTAGCCCGGTCTGCAGCCACAGAGACTGTCTGATTGGAAAAATCGCGGGTTTGCGCGAACAAAATGAGCCGTGCTTGGCCCCAATCCCCCTCCAGCTTGCGTGCGCCGCTCACGTCGGCCCCGCGCGCAGCGCTACCACCCCCTAAGGTCCCCGCACCTTTCTCTTCTTCAAAGCCTGAAACTCGGAACGACCATTGTCCACTGGCAGCCGGTAGCTCAGTAACTAAAGTGAAGGTGGAAGCCGTGAAGTCAGCGGGCAGATCGACGGCACCGCGTTGTGCAGGGCTGACCGGGATGAGGCCATCATTGCTCTCATAGGAAGCCATTGCCGTTAGTGTGCCACTATCAGCCGTCACAGAGCCGTGAGCGGCAAGCTGCACAGCACCCTGCCCCCCGGCAGACAACCGCAAGCGCGCAGGCCCACCGCGCACCTCAACCAAATCGAGCGCTCCGGTCAAAGCAAGAGGCCCAAAGCCTGCCCCCGCTGCCCCTCGACGAAGATCAACACGCTCCAAAAATAGTGGATCATGCCGCACCCAAAACACCCAGCTCCCAAACGGATCATTCTGCGGCACACCATCGAGACTAACCAGAGCGCGTCCTGCGCCATTGGGTGCAATCGGGCGCAGGGATAGGCCTTGAATGGTGCCATTCGCCGGTCCGCTTGCCGTGCGTCGAAACAGGCTCGCGCCGGGTGCTATTCTCAGCGCTTCGTCCAAGCGCAAACCGATACTGGACCCGAGGGCCGCTTGGTCGAGACTGATTTGTGCCGACATAGAGCGATCTGACGGGAGACGCTCTGCCCGCACAACAATGACCTCAGATGCTGCTTCGGCCTTTGCTGCCGATGCTCCGACACCTGATTGTGGTGGTAAAGCCGTAGCTGGGCTTGCGAGAAGGAATAGGCTGGGCCAAGAAAACATGAAGTCAGACCTAATCTAGGTTGCTTGCAACAGCGAGTAGTTTTGACCGCGCGCCCAACCTCTTCTAACGACAAATTGATGATGGACTTGTTGCTTTCCCTAGACCTTGCGACCGATCTCGACACCCGCGATTTAGGTGCCCGCTTGGCTAAAGTGGTGCAGGCTGGAGATTGCTTGGCCCTGCGAGGCAATTTGGGCGCCGGCAAAACGACCCTTGCGCGTGGTTTGATTTGCGCTTTCCTCGGTGCTGATACCGAAGTCCCAAGCCCGACTTTTACCTTGGTCCAGCGCTATCAGCCGGACCTAGATGAACAGCCAAGCGCCCCAGAACTGCTCCATTTCGACCTGTATCGCCTAGAAGACCCAGAAGATATCTGGGAATTGGGCTGGGAAGAGCTTGACGAGGTCATCAGCTTGGTTGAATGGCCAGATAAAGCAGGGCCACATCTGTCACCCCGGCACCTCGACATCGAAATCATAAGTGTTGGTGACCATCGCCGCGCCCATTTGTCGGCCTCGCCGACATCGAACTGGAAATCTCGCCTGCATGACTTCTGAAACTTCCTCGCTTGAGGCCACCCGTTTTGACGCCGCGATCGCTACCGCTTTGCTCGAGGCAGGCTTTGGCAATGCAGATCGGCAAAAATTTGATCAAGATGCCTCGACCCGTTCCTACGAACGGGTCCGCGACGGTGGCCGTACGGCCATTTTGATGAAGGCCCAACCGGGCAATGAGGATGGGCCCTGCCCGCCCGATGCAGATGAAGAGACGCGACGGGCCTTGGGCTGGAATGCGCTTTCGCGCTTGGCCGCTTCACGTGTGGAGGCCTTTGTCGCCATTGGCGATCACTTGCGAGGCCACGGCTTCTCCGCCCCTGCTAATTTGGCAGTCAACGCCCCTGTAGGGGTCGCGGTGGTCGAAGATTTGGGTGACGATCTTTATGCCCGTGTCATCGCTGAAGGCCGGGCCAATGAAGTTGAGCTTTATCGCATGGCCGGCGAGGCGCTGGCCGCCCTGCATCAGACCCCAATCCCTTCTACCCTGCCCTCCCCCATCGGGCCTTGGCCAATCCTAGATTTTGACGCGATTGCGCTTCGCGAAAATGCCAATCTGTTTGTCGATTGGACGCCACGCTTCCTCGGTCTTGACGGATTTAGTGTCGATGCTCGTGCCGAATGGTCGGACATTCGCGATACTTTGATTGGCGATATTCTCGCCCATCGACGCGCCTTCACGTTGCGCGATTATCATGCGGAGAACATCCTGTGGCTGCCGGAGCGTGAAGGCATTGCTCGGGTTGGCCTGCTTGATTTCCAAGATGCCGTGCATGGCTATCGCGCTTGGGACTTTGCCATGCTGCTGCATGATGCGCGACGGGACGTAAGCGCCGAAGCCTATGAAGCCACCATTCGCGCTTATTTGGACGCGACTGGGTCTGAACGGGTGCCCTTTGACGAGGAGCTGGCCATTCAGGGCGCGATCAACGCTTTACGTATTCTCGGTATCTTTTCGCGACTAGTCGGCCGCGATGGTAAGCAGCGTTATCGCCTATTCATGCCCCGTGAAGCGGGACACCTCGCCCAAGTCCTCACGCACCCGCGCCTGAAAGCCCTGCAGAATTGGGTAGAACGCTATGTGCCTCTTGAGGCCTTCAAACAGGCGCAAGTCGGATGAGTGCGATGCCAAGCCATGCCATGGTCTTTGCCGCAGGTCTTGGCACACGCATGCGACCCCTAACCAATGACCGTCCCAAGGCCTTGGTTGAGGTCGATGGCCGCTGCTTGGTGGACCATATGCTCGACCGCCTCGCAGAAGCAGGCGTCGGCACAGCCGTGGTCAATAGCTTTCATTTTGGCGACAAATTGGTGGCGCATCTAACGCCGCGGAGTACAGGCAACCCCCGCCTGATCTTTTCCCGCGAGGACGCATTGCCGGAGCCTTTGGAAACTGAAGGCGGCCTTGTGTACGCGCTACATCACTTTTCTGACGGGCCGCTGCTGACCTGCAATGCGGACGCAATTTGGCTTGATGGCACAGCGATCAACCGCATGGCTGAGGCGTTTGATCCTAGACGAATGGATGGCCTGCTCTTATTGGCGCGCCTTGATGAGTCTTTGGGTTTTGACGGACCGGGCGATTTCTTCATGGACGAGGAAGGTCGTTTGACCCGGCGGGGGGAAGCTGCAAGCGCGCCCTATGCTTATGCAGGCGTGCAGATCACGACCAAGGCAAAGTTTGAAGGCAAATCCGCTACCAAGCGCTCCCTCGCCCGCACGTGGTTTGACGAATGGAGCCCCAAGGGTCGTCTTTATGGCCTCGTCCTTGACGGGCCTTGGTTGCATATCGGTGACCCACAAGCCCGGTTAGACGCAGAAGCTAAACTTCAGGCGCTGCGGGCATCCACACAGGCATAAAGCGCTTGGATCAAACGACCGGCGCGCTCGTCACCCAATAGGGCTGGGGTTTGTTTGTTCATCACATAAGCTGCCGATAAGCGTTTAGCAGGATCACCAAATCCACCAGATCCACCCCAACCAGAATGGCCCAAGGTTTCAGGATTGGTGCCGTAGCGCA
>NZ_JBIIYV010000093.1:0-7754 GCF_044346625.1 Aquidulcibacter sp.
CTTGGGGTGGCGATTGGCCTTGGGATGGCATTGTTGCTCAATATCAAAGGGCTGCGGGGTGTTGCGATTTATCGTACGCTTTTGATCCTGCCTTGGGCCATTCCAAACTATATCACGGCCTTGACGTGGAAGGGGATGTTCCACCCGCAATTTGGCGCGATCAATCAAGCCATCCAAGCTTTTGGCGGGCAACCCGTACAGTGGTTTGATGCTGTGGGTCCCAGCTTCGTCACCGGCCTTGCCACCAATGTGTGGCTGTCCTTCCCCTTCATGATGGTGGTAGCGCTGGGGGCGCTTCAGGCGGTCGATGAAGATATGTATGAGGCAGCCCGCATTGATGGGGCCTCGCCTTGGCAGCAATTCTGGCTGATCACCTTGCCCAGCCTGCGACCCGCCCTTTTGCCTGCCGTTATTGTCTCGGTCGTCTGGACGTTCAACATGTTCAATGTGATTTACTTGGTCAGCGCCGGCCAACCCTCGGGGGCCAATGAAATCCTCGTGACACGGGCGTACCGGATCGCGTTTGAAGAATATCGTTACGGCTATGCCGCAGCTTATTCGGTCGTGATTTTCCTGATCCTGCTGATCTATGGCGTGTTCCAGATCCGCGCGACTTCCGCCACGGAGGCCAATAACAAATGACGTCATCCGATCAAAAGCGCGCCCCCCTTTGGCTGCATCCCATTCTGATACTCATCACGCTGTTTGCGCTCTATCCGGTTTTCTGGGTCTTGGCGCTGGCGTTCTCCGGTACCCAAAACATTGGACTGGCGGACTTGCCAGCCAATCCCGGCTTTTGGGACCGGATGCGAGCC
Source organism: Aquidulcibacter sp. (assembly GCF_044346625.1). Classification (GTDB taxonomy): domain Bacteria; phylum Pseudomonadota; class Alphaproteobacteria; order Caulobacterales; family Aquidulcibacteraceae; genus Aquidulcibacter. The sequence continues at coordinate 816 of NZ_JBIIYV010000093.1, forward strand.
GCAACGCCGGTCCCGGCCCAATGGTCGACGGAAAACTTTGTTGGCGTCTTGCGCGATCAGCCCTTCCTTCAATGGATGCTGAACAGCTTGTTGGTTGCCGCACTGACCACCGTTTTTGGTGTCGCTTTGGCGTGCTCTGCTGGCTATGCCTTCTCGCGCTTCCGCTTCAAGGGCCGCGAAACGGGCATGACCTTATTCCTAGTCACCCAAATGTTTCCGGGCACCCTGATGCTGATCCCGCTCTATGTGATCATTGTGGACTGGCTTGATCTCGACAACTCCGTGTGGGCGCTGGTGATTGTCTATTCGGTGACCGCCATTCCATTTTGTGTGTGGATGTTGAAGGGCTATTTCGACTCCATCCCGATCGAGATTGAAGAAAGCGCGATCATGGACGGCTGTTCACCGTCGCGCATTTTCTTTCAGATCGTCTTGCCTTTGGCTCGCCCGGCCGTTGCCGTGACCGCTCTATTCAGCTTCATGACGGCTTGGAACGAGTTCATCCTCGCCGCGACCTTTATGGATGAGGAGTCTCTTTATACTGCCCCGGTCGGCTTGAGGTTCTTTGTCAGCGAATATTCCTCCCAATGGGGCTATTTTGCTGCGGGTTCTATTTTGGTTTCCCTGCCTGTGGTTCTCCTATTCCTCACGCTTCAGAGGTTCCTTGTGTCAGGCCTGACAGCCGGTGGGGTGAAGGGGTAATCTGATGGGGTGTCGTCCTTGGTTTAGCGGGCTGAGGCGCATCGGTCCCCGTGCGCTTGTCCTTCTAGGCTTGGCCTTTGCCTCCGTGGTCTGGGCAAAGCCAGCCCCTGAGCCAATCGTTATTTCCAAACCCATGGGCCAGACCGAAACCCGTCTGCCCTGCAACCGCGGTGGAAGCCCGTTTTGCGAGCTTCGCCTCTATCAGGTGATGGTCGGCACGTTTGTTGACGGCACACCAGATCACGATCCGGTGGGCGGCTATGGTCCAGGCCCGCATACCGGGGATATCAAGGGCGTCATCCAAGCTCTCGATCAGATCAAAGCGATGGGCTTTAATGCCGTCTGGCTCACGCCCATTTTTGATAGTGCGGCTGGTAGCCCGCAGTACCGTCATTCCGGCGAGAAAGTGGTCAATCCCCGCCTCGATGGCACGGGCTATTATCCGCGCGACTATTTCAAAGTTGATCCCCAATATGGCACCGCGCAGGACGTGCGCGACCTGATCGCGGCAGCAAAACAGCGCGACCTGAAAATCATTTTCGACGGCGTCTTTGGTCACCACAAAGGCAATCCTACCCCATCACCATCCGGTCTTATTCCTGCCGCCTCCAAGCGCACGTCGGATTACTTCGGTAGCCCTAAGACCTATCCCGGTGAGGTGGTTGATTTTGCCAATCCCAAATCGTTGGCCTTTTATGATGAAGTCGCCCGCTATTGGATCGATGTTTATGGCATTGATGGTTGGCGCTTGGATCAAGCCTATCAAGTGCCCAATCGGCCGATGGCGAGGCTGGTCAAATCCATTGAGGAAGCCTCGAAGGATCAGGGCAAGCTTGGCTATGTCGTCGGCGAAATTTGGGGTACGGCAGACAGAATTCGCGCCTCTCTGGGAACCAATGAAGAGCCTGCCCTACCCAACGCATTTGATTTTCCCACCCGCTATGCTCTGGTCCAAGTCTTGGCAACGGGTGAGGACGGCACGAAGGGCAAGCCCGCCACGACTTTGCAGGACGGCTGGGCGATGGGCGCACATGCCAGCTACCCGGACCACGCCATTTTGAATTTGATGCTGGGCAATCATGACTTGGTCCGGTTTGGCGACTTGATCCAAAGGGCAGGGAAGGGCGAGCCGAGTTCGGAATCCTATTGGGCCCGGCACCGTTTGGCCTTTACCTTCATGGCGGGCTGGTCAGGGCCGATCACCACCTATTATGGCGAGGAAGTGGGTGCCGAAGTCGCCGGATTCTCGATGAGATTGGCCCAAAATTGCGGCGAGGTCCAAAAGTGTGACGACCATATTGCTCGAAATATAGTCAAACTCCCCGGTATAAATGCAAAAAACACCGATGTTCTGCCCAAAGCGCTTGCACTGCGCGACTACCTGACCGAGTTACTGGCCTTACGTAAGGTCAGCCCGGCGCTTTATGCCGGTTCGCGGACGCATCTGTACTCGGATCAGCATCTCTATGTCGATCTCAAAGCGCTGGGCGCGGAGAAGTTTGTGTTTGTCATGAATGTTTCTGATCTGCCTCAAACCATTCGCTTGGCCAAAAGCGCTTTGTCCAACGAGGATCTAAGGGAAGCACGACTGATGATTGGCGATATCAAGGTTCAAGAGACCGATCTTGGCCTCGACATAGACTTGCCGCCGTTGAGCTCAGGCATTGTGCGCATTCAAACGTCAGGGGCTGCTGCACGTCCTTGAGATAAAAACACTGATTTGGCGCTGTATTCCGCGACAAATCCCTTTAACCCTGATGTTCCTATGGAGCGCTCTGATGGCTGAATTCGTCCCCGTCCCCAGTTTTGATTTGGTAGTTTTCGGTGCATCCGGGGATTTGGCTCTACGGAAGCTGTTTCCGTCACTGTTCCATCGTTTCAAAGATGGCCAGATTCCAAGCGACAGCCGCATCGTTGGCGTGGCTCGCCAAGCGATGACAAAGGACGCCTTCCGTAAGACGGTCAGTGAAGGCTTTGCCAATTTGGCCAAGGGCGATCCCTCCACCGAGGAATTTCAAGCCTTTTTGAGCTTGATTGATTATGTGGCGCTGGACGCCACCAAGGCCGAAGGTCCGTGGGACCATCTCGTGCAATCGTTAGCAGACGGCGAAGATAAGGTTCGGGTCTTTTATTTATCGACCCCGCCTTCGGTGTTTGGCGGCATTTGTGCCCAATTACGTGCAGCCGGATTGGTGTCGCCCGCCTCACGGGTCGTCCTTGAGAAGCCATTGGGTCGCGATCTCATGTCTGCCAAGGCAATCAATGATGCGGTGGCGGAGGTCTTTTCCGAAGATCGCGTTTACCGAATTGATCATTATCTCGGCAAAGAGACGGTGCAGAACCTTCTGGTCCTGCGCTTTGCCAATGCGCTGTTTGAGCCTGTGTGGTCGCGCGCGTCGATTGATCACGTGCAAATCACAGTGGCCGAGACGATCGGCGTCGGCAGTCGTGGCGATTATTATGACAAGTCGGGTGCGATGCGCGACATGGTGCAGAACCACTTGCTACAGCTTTTGTGCTTGGTGGCGATGGAGCCGCCTAATTCGGTTGATGCCGATGCCATTCGGACTGAAAAGATCAAAGTGCTGCAAGCACTCGTGCCGATTGGTCCTGCCGATATCACGAGCCATAGCGTACGCGGCCAATATCGTGCAGGCCTTGTCGAGAATGAGCCGGTTAAAGGCTATTTGGAAGACTTGGGTCCGGACCGCACCAGCTCGACCGAGACCTATGTCGCGCTCAAGGCCGAGATTTCCAATTGGCGCTGGTCCGGCGTTCCGTTTTATTTGCGCACCGGCAAGCGTCTGCCGTCGCGTCGATCCGAGATTGTCGTGACGTTCCGCCCGCCACCCCACAGTCTGTTTGGCAGTGGTGGGGAGCCCAACCAATTGGTCATGCGGTTGCAGCCCGATGAGGGTATGGAGATGTGGTTGCAGATTAAGGAGCCAGGCCCTGGCGGCTTGCGCGTTAAATCCGTGCCGCTTGATTTGTCCTATGAGACAGCCTTCACGCTGCGCTATCCCGATGCCTATGAGCGCCTGTTGATGGACGTCGTGCGCGGCAATCTCTCGCTCTTTATGCGTAAGGATGAGGTGGAATCAGCTTGGGCGTGGGTCGATCAGGTGATTGCCGCTTGGGAAAGTGCTGGCACGCAACCCGACCCTTATGCTGCCGGCAGCGACGGCCCATTGCGGGCCGCTTTGTTGATGGACCGCGATGGTCGCAAGTGGCGTGACCTTATATGACCGCCACGATGACCACCTTTCCGCTTCTAAGCTTCCCAAGCCGATCGGCCGCTGAAGAAGCCCTTGCTTCTGCCTTGGAAGCTGGTGTCCGCGATGCACATGCCGAAGGACGGCGTGCGCGCATTGCTTTATCCGGCGGCTCTAGCCCAGAACCCGCCTATCGCGCCTTTGCCGCCAAAGATCTTGATTGGTCAAAGGTCGATATCGCGTTGGTTGATGATCGCTGGGTAGATGTGGATCAAGCAGGCTCTAATCAGGCGATGATTGAACGCGCTTTTGCTTCAGCGATTGGGGTCACAATTTTCGGCATGAAGCTGCCTATTGCCAGCCCGAAGCTGGCTGAAGCTGAATTGGATGGCGTATACCGCGCCCTGCGCCCGTTTGATGCCATCGTGCTGGGCATGGGGCCAGATGCGCACACAGCGTCGTGGTTCCCGGCTTCTCCTGATTTGGCTGCTTGTCTCGATCCACAAGGCCCCGCGACCGTCTTGGGTGTAGACGCCAGCCTCGCCCCTGTGGCGGCACCCTATCTGGAGCGCATGACGGTGACTTTGCCGGTTGTGAGCGAGGCGCAGCAAATTCTGATCTTGGTGTTTGGGGCTGACAAAAAGCAAATCCTTCAACAAGCACTTGATACGCCTGTCACAAACGCGCCGATAAAAGCGGTTATTGAAGCTTCCGGGGCCAAGTGCATAGCACTTTGGGCCAATTGATTGAGAGTGATGACCATGTCTAAGCCCCTTCATTCAACGATTGCTGCCGTGACTGCCCGCATCGAGGCGCGCTCCAAGGCCCGTCGGCAGCGCTACTTGGATATGATCGAGACGCGCCGGTCACCTGATCCGGCGCGGGCCCGTCTTGCTGCCGCCAATCAGGCGCATGGTTTTGCGGCTTGCCCGCTTCAAGACAAAGAGATGCTCAAGAATAGCCGCTGGGCCAATATCGGCATCGTGACGGCCTATAATGACATGCTTTCGGCCCACCAGCCGCTGGCTGCCTATCCCGACATGATCAAGGCAGCGGCGCGAAAAGCCGGGGCGACGGCCCAAGTCGCAGGCGGTGTGCCAGCCATGTGTGATGGTATCACCCAAGGCTTTGAGGGGATGGAGTTGTCGCTCTTCTCGCGCGATACCATCGCAATGAGTGCGGCAATTGCGCTGTCGCACGATACGTTCGATGCCGCGATTTATCTGGGCGTGTGTGACAAAATTGTGCCGGGCCTTTTGATTGGCGCCCTTCGCCATGGCTGGCTGCCATCGATATTCTGTCCCGCTGGGCCGATGCCCTCAGGCTTGCCCAATCCTGAGAAAGCCCGCATCCGACAATTGTTTGCCGAAGGCAAAGTTGGCCGCGAGGCTCTGTTGGAAGCGGAATCGCAGAGCTATCACAGCGCTGGCACCTGCACGTTTTATGGCACCGCGAATTCGAACCAAATGCTGATGGAGATTATGGGCCTGCATGTGCCGGGCACTGCCTTCATCAATCCCAACACGCCCTTGCGTTCGGCGCTGGTTGAATCTTGCGCCAAGCGGGCGAGCCAGATCACGCAATTGGGCGATAGCTATATCCCAATCGGCCATGTCGTGGATGCCCGCAGTATCGTGAACGCCATTGTTGGCCTGTGCGCGACAGGTGGCTCTACCAATCAAATGATCCATATCCCGGCAATTGCCCAAGCTGCCGGCTTGATTGTGGATTGGGATGATTTCAATGATCTCTCCTCGGTGACACCGCTTCTGTGCCGCGTCTATCCAAATGGGATCGCGGACGTGAACCATTTCCATGCCGCCGGTGGTATGGGCTTTTTGATCCGCGAATTGTTGGACGCTGGCCTCTTGCATGGCGACGTTTTAACCGTCGCTGGCCAAGGGCTGGAAGCTTACACCCAAGAGCCCTTCTTGACCGATACTGGCGTTGAATGGCGCGAGGCACCGACCATAAGCGGCGATACATCCGTTCTGGCACCTGTGTCAGAGCCATTCTCTAAAGATGGTGGTCTTCGCGTTTTGCAGGGCAATTTGGGTCGTGCTTGCGTCAAAGTTTCAGCGGTGAAGCTGGAGCAACGGATCGTGGAAGCCCCCGCCCGGGTTTTCAAAGATCAGGCTAGCTTGCATGTCGCCTTTAAGGCGGGCGAACTTGACCGTGATATCGTGGTGGTCGTGCGCGGCCAAGGCCCTGCCGCAACCGGTATGCCGGAGCTGCATAAGCTAACCCCACCTTTGGGCGTTCTACAGGACCGTGGTTTCAGGGTTGCTTTGGTGACCGATGGCCGCATGTCGGGCGCGTCTGGCAAAGTCTTGGCGGCCATCCATGTCAGCCCGGAATCCAAGTCTGGCGGCCTGATTGGAAAGATTCGCGATGGCGATCTCGTTCGCGTCGATGCCGAGGCTGGCACCTTAAATGCGCTGGTGCCGGATGAAATCTGGCAGGCCCGCGTTGTCGACACCACGGTTGTCGAGGGCGTCACCCGCGGCTTTGGCCGGGAGATGTTCTCCATGTTCCGCGCCCTTGTAAGTCATGCCGAGCAGGGGGCAATGCCCTTTGGCGATATGGATCCAGATGAGGCCATCTTGGACCCAACCCAAGACCAAGCGCCAGAAGCAGCTGAGGCAGACGCATGAGCTCACAAGCTATCCTCGTCGGCGATGTTGGCGGCACCAATGTACGCCTCGCCATTGCGCACATTGATTCCAACAGCCAAGTTGAGCTCTCTCATGTCGAGCGCATGCCTGTCTTGTCTTTCCCAAGCTTGGATGATGCAATCGAGGCGTGGCAGAAAGAGGGCCGAACCCTGCCGTCGTCAGCCGTGTTTGCGCTGGCGGGGCCAACGGGCGCAGACGAGGTCCATTTTACCAATTCCTCCTGGGTTGTTTCGGCTTCGGCAACCAAAGCCCGCTTTGGCTTTCAAAGCGTGACCTTGGTCAATGACTTCGCCGCCCAAGCGCGCGCCGTGCCCTCCAACAATGCGGATGCGTTTGAAGTTCTGATTGAG
>NZ_JBIIYV010000006.1:0-77816 GCF_044346625.1 Aquidulcibacter sp.
TTAGGAAACACGATCAGGATACTCAGAGCAAAGGTAGGTGCATCAAAGCACGCTGGAACGATATGAACCTGATCGCGCACACCATCGTGGCTCGCAGTCGTTGAAAGGCTGCATCAGAAGCCGGACACACGACCGCACCTAACTGATCCAGCCAAACAAACTGAAAAAGCACTTGCAAAAACTAGGGCGTCCACACACGCCTTTGCCGCAGGCTCTGCCTATGCAAAGGCCGTTTTCGAGTTTGAGCGCGCAAGAACAATTGTCGGACGGCTCTATAGTGAGCAAAGCAAAGCTTAGAGCCATTCCAAGTAGGATGCTTACCCAACTGCACATCCTCAAGTTTTGCTTGACGACGGTGAATTCCAAAGATGGAATGAGCCAGAAGGCGCGGAGGGCAGTCAATGGTCCATTCTTCAGTCAAAGCACTGTTTGCGGCCATTGGCGCAGCAATGCTGATCGGGTCATGCGACTTAGATCGTCAGAGCCAAGTTGAAGCTGATGCACGGAAAATCATCTTCGACCCAATAAGTTCCCGCGCAGCCATCGCGGAGAGCGTTTTTGCCGTCTTTTGCGCTAAGAATAAATGTAGGGAACGTGCAGCTTATGACTTGAACATACCTGATATAAACGTTCGCACAATTGTGGAATTCGAGAACCGAAATGGAATTGATATGAAACAAGAGAAGTTTGACTACTTTTCTTGCTCGGTAACGCCATCAGCTGTGTATTGTGATGGCTACGAGCAGCCGATCCTGCTTCGGGTAAATCCAAAATAAGGGTAAGTGACCACAGAGAACCGCATTGCGGTGGCTATGGTTTGTACATCCACCCGCGCCCAACCCAAAAAGTATATCCTTCATGCAGAAATCGGTTGCATAAATTGCCGTTCGCTTTCAAATCCAGTTTCAGAAAGTGCGGACAAGTTTTGGCAACTTTGCACCCGCAAGAGGAGATATGCTGTGGCAGATGATGGCCCCTTGAAGATGGCCGATGTGGCCCGCTTGGCGAAGGTCTCTATGTCCACGGTCTCGCGCGCGCTGGCGGATAACCCGCTCATCCCAGAAGATCGCCGCCGCGAGATTCAGCGCATTGCCGCCGAGGCTGGCTATGTCATCAATCAATCAGCGCGCTCACTCCGTATGCGGAAGACCCAGACGATTGGTGTGGTGTTTCCACTGGGCCATGATGTCGGGCAATTAATCTCGGACCCTTTCTTCATCGAGATGTTTGGTCGCCTGGCTGATGAGATCACGACGCGCGGCTATCAAGTGCTCTTGTGCCGTGTCACCGACACGTCAGACGGCTGGCTCAATCGGATCATCCAGTCCCATCGCCAAGATGGCTTGGTGATTGTCGGCCAGTCGGATCAACATGAAGCCCTCAATCAGGCGGCAGAATCCTACCACCCGCTGGTGGTTTGGGGCGGACATTTGAGTGGGCAGGTCTATTGCTCCGTTGGCACCGACAATATTGGCGGCGCGCGCCGGGCGGTAGATCATCTGTTGGGGCTGGGCCGCAAGCGCATTGCTTTCTTGGGCATGCTGGAACTGCCCGAGATTAGTTTGCGTTATGAAGGCTATGTTCGGGCGCTGCGGGCTGCGGGCATTGAGCAAGACCCTGCCCTTGTTATCCCCGCGCACTTTTCGTTTGAAACCGCATACGAAGCCGCGCGAGAATTGATTGAGAGCGGTACCCCATTTGATGCGATCTTCGCCACTTCAGACATTATCGCCCTTGCCGCCATCCAAGCACTCGCCGCGGCGGGGATTGATGTACCGGGCCAAGTAAGCGTCGTAGGCTTTGACGATATTGCCATCGCCGCCCAATCGACCCCGCCGTTGACCAGCGTGCAACAAGACCTCGCCAAAGGGGCCAAGACCATCGTCGACCTCCTATTCAAGCGCATGGCTGGCGAAGACGCGCCATCGGCCACTCTTCTGCCCAAACTTGTCGTGCGTAAGTCGTGCGGCGGGGCCAGCGCCGGTTAAGCCAGCCCTGATGAAACATCCCAATGGGTCACGATTGTAACTTGTGCTTGATTTTGCAATCGATTGCGGTAGCGTAAATCGCGGATAACAGAGCGCAAAAGCGCCGGTGTATTTTTGGGAGGAAGAACATGACTCAACCGGCGATGAAGCCGCACTTGCCCCTATGGCGCATTGCGGAAATGAATCTGGGCTTTCTCGGCTTGCAGTTCAGCTTTGGCCTGCAACAAGGCAATATGGGCCCGATCTATAGCTATTTGGGGGCTGACGAAGCCTCCCTCCCCTTGCTACAGCTCGCCGGTCCGCTGACAGGTCTTTTAGTGCAGCCAATCATTGGCGCGATGAGTGACCGGACCGCCAGCAAATGGGGCCGCCGCACGCCTTATTTCGTTGTTGGGGCGATCATGTGTTCGCTAGGGCTTTTCTTTATGCCCTTGAGCTCATCCATCCTGATGGCAGTCTCACTCCTATGGATTCTAGATGCCGGCAACAACATCACGATGGAGCCATATCGGGCTTATGTGAGCGACCGCTTGAACCCCGATCAGAGGCAATTTGGCTTCTTGTCTCAGAGCGCCTTTACGGGTCTCGCGCAAATGTTGGCCTTTCTCTCGCCGTCAATCATGATCAATCTCTTGGGCTTTGATGTGAATGCGGTCGATGCCCACAATATCCCAGAGACGACCAAGGTCGCGTTCACCATTGGGGCGGTGCTGTCGATCAGCACCATTCTCTGGTCGGTTTTCAGGGTGCGCGAACTGCCCCTGACCGAGGACGAGGTCGCCTATATCAAAAGTAAGCCGTTGACGGTGAGCGGGACAATCCTTGAAATCTGGGATGCCATTGTCACCATGCCCCAGGTGATGCGCAAGCTTGCGCTCATGAGTTTGTTTCAATGGTACGGGATGGCGGCCTATTGGGGCTATATCATTTATTCAATCGGTAGGTCGGTATATGGCACGTCGGAGGCGGTGTCAGAAGGCTTCCGAATGGCGGTAGTCACCAATGGTGAGATTGGCGGCTTTTATAATGGGATCGCCTTTATCGCAGCCTTTGCGATGGTGCCCTTTACCAAGCGCTTTGGCCCTGAAATCATGCACGCATTCTGCTTAACCTTGGGCGGGATAGGCATGTTGTTCATGCCCCATATCAGTGACAAAGCCCTCCTCTTCATCCCGGCCATCGGGATCGGACTGGCTTGGGCCAGCATCATGGGCAATCCCTTTGTGATCCTGTCCGGGGCTGTGCCGCCAGAGCGGACAGGCGTCTATATGGGCATTTTCAACATGATGATCGTGATCCCCATGTTGCTGATCGCTGCCACCCTGCCCTTCTATTATGAGCCGCTCATGGGCGGAGATCCACGCCATGTGATCACCATGGCTGGTATCATGTTGGTGATTGCGGCAGTCTGCGTGCTGTGGGTGCGGGAGAAGCGCCCCGCCTAGGCAGGATGATGGCACTCAATTGGCTCCAGATTGGACTGGCAAAGCACGACCTTCAAGATATGGAGGGCGCGCTTGAGGCTTTAGAGCGGGCGGTCGCTGAAAGCCCGACAAATCCAGTCTCTGCCTTTGCTTATGCCCAAGTCTTGTTTGAGACCGGTCGAAACGCCGTTCCAGCCTTTGATCGCGCCTCAGCGCTAGACCCTGCCAATCCACATCTGATCCGGACCTATACTGCAGCCTTGGCAGCTGAAGGCGACGCTGAGCGGGCTCAATCGATCCTGATGGATACGTTGAGGCAACATCCCCAATGGCTCGACGGGCACAAAAGCTTCGCAACCTTGCGGGTGGCCATTGGGCGGCGCGACGATTTTGACGAAAGCTATCGCCGCGCGATCGAGGCGCTGCCAGATAATTTAAGCCTCAGACTGGCGCATGTGCACCTCTTATCGTCTGCAAAGGCTTGGGATGATGCGCGTGTGTGCGTGCAAGAAGCCATCACGCGTCTGGGGCCAAGCCGAGGCCTAGAAATTGCCCGGCTTTCGATAGAGAGCGAAAGCAATGGCCCCAAAAGCCTAGATCCCAACCTATTTGACACCGTCGCAGATGTGGTGGACCCCGGCCTTGATCTCTGTCGTGTGCGCCATGCCTTTCGGTGTGGCGCGGTTGACGCAGCCCTTGCCCGCGCAGAGCTTTATCGCAACACCCCACAGGCGCGCTTGTTCTGGCCCTATCTGTCATTGGGCTGGCGGTTGACCAAGGATCCTGCCGCCGCGTGGCTGGATGGATCGGGTGATGACTATGTTCGCGCTATTGATTTGGGTCTGAGCCCGGATGAGCTCGCGCAATTGGCGGGCAGCTTACGAGACCTACACACGGCCCAAGCACCCTATCTTGAGCAATCGGTGAAGGGCGGCACGCAGACTGACCGTCAACTTTTCTTCCGCCCCATTCCAATCCTGCAGCGCGTGCGAGAAAAGATCACGGGCGCGGTCCGAGCCTATTTGGAGACACTGCCCGCACCACAAGAGGGCCACCCCTTGTTATCCCCACCCCGGGATCGGCCCATCCTGTTTGAAGGCAGTTGGTCTGTCCTCTTGAAGGCGGCAGGCTTCCATAGCGTGCATACGCACCCGATGGGCTGGATCAGTTCGGCCTTGCATATTGATATGCCCAGCGAGACCGAGGCGGGCCCAGCGCCTGCGGGCTATCTGCAATTTGGCGAAGCACCACCCGAACTCAATCTGGGGCTTAACCCCACCCACCAACTCGCGCCCAAAGCCGGGACCTTGGTGCTGTTCCCGTCCACCCATTGGCATCGGACCGTGCCGATTGAAGCGGGTGAGCGCTTAAGCCTAGCGTTTGATATTCGCCAACCAAGCTAGCCGATAATGGTGCTGGTGGTCCCCTGCAGATCTAAATAGCTGGAAGGCGCGATAGAGCCAGCAAACTGGCTTTGCTTGAGGCTTGGATCGCTATGGATATCGCCGCCCTTTAGGCCCCAAAAATCGACAAAGCTGACGACTTCGAGCGATGGCAAGACCTGCCAGGCATAGGCTTGGCGTGGCTCCTCCAGCGGATTGGCGAGCACGAGGCTAGACCCATTCAACGGCTCAAATGGCCCAAACAGCGAAGGGCCAACCATCCCATAAAGCCCTGTCGGCCCCTGAGCAAAACGGTGGTCAAAAATGTGGGTCTGGGTCGACCAGAACACATAATAGAGGCCATCGCGCACAAACATATGCGGCCGTTCCATCTCGCTCGCTAAGCCAAAGGCATCGAGGATCGGGGGTAGGAGCTCAAAGGTCTGGTGCCCGTCGACATCTGTTGCCTTGGCCAGCCCGATTACGCCGTCATAAGGGCTGGCGGGTAAGTGAGACGCACGCGAAGCAGTGAACAGCACATAGCCTGCCCCGTCAGCTGGATCGCGGAACCAATAGGGATCGCGAAAACCCTTGATCTGACCCGGCACGCCTTGGGTGACGGAGAGATCGGCGTAGAACTCACCTGTGTTGACGACGGTTTGGGTCAAGCTGTGCCAGCTGGTCACGCGCGGCAGGCTGCCGGTAAGCTTTAAGGTGCCGACGGCATGAAACAGGCGCTGCTCAAAGTCTGCCTTGACCTCATCACGCCTACCTGCCGCGGTAAACCACAAGGTGACTTCGCCCGTGTCTGGGTTGAGGCGGGTTGAGCCAGACCACTCGCGACTGCCTGGCGAGAAGCCATCGGGAAGTAGGTTTCCGCAATCCCGCCAACCAGCTTGGGTCTTCAACAAAAGACGCATGCGCGCCATATTGTGGCGTACGTCGGGGTCGGGCAAGCGAGGGGCCGACAACATCACCCACAGGGTGCCGCTATCGAGTTCAACGAGGTCACCATTATCCAATTGGACGGGCCAGATATCCCATAAGGTCAAAGCCGGGTCGAGGTGCTGGACATCGTCCTGACCAAAGATGCGCGGGCTTGGTAGATTAGCAAAATCAATCTGCGCCAAGTGCGACGCACGCCAGAAATTGGGTCGCCAAGGCTTGCTGGCATCTGGCAGAAGGGTCTTAGAAGTAGTCAGGGGCACGCTGAACTCGTCCTGGTCGGTCGTCATCGGATTGAGGGGTATTGGAGGCAGGGATAGGTCACCTAGAGAACCGCTCCTTCTGCCGCGCAATGTTGGTTGACGAAGGCTTGGTGTGTGGGGACTTGCTCAGCGCTTGCCACCATGGCTGCCCTGAGTTTGCCGAGATAGTCGCGGCCATCCGTGCCCCGGAAGTCGAACACAGGATCAACGTCTTGGGGGATATTGCCTTGCCCGATATGGACTGCGAGCCAACTCGGCTGACCAAACAAATCCATTTCGCGCGCAATATGGCGACCATAGCGGCGGAAGTGGTCGATCTTGAGTTTCAGCGTCTCGGGAATGTCCATGCTGGCGCAATAGCGCCACAGCGGGCTGTCATCGCGCGTGGTCAACTTATAGTGCAGGACCAAGAAGTCGCGGATGCGCTCAAACTCGGTTCCGGCAATATGGTTATATTCGTCGACAATCAGCGGATCAAAGTCGCGCTGAGGGAACAAGGCCAGCAGTTTTGAAATACCGGCTTGGATCAAATGGATCGACGTGGATTCAAGCGGCTCCAAGAAGCCACTGGAGAGGCCAATGGCGACGACATTTTTTTCCCAGAACTTGTCGCGACGTCCCGTTGTGAAGCGGAGCTTATTCGGTCCGGCCAAAGCCTCACCATCGAGATTTGCACGAAGCGAGGCTTCTGCATCTTCGTCGGAGATAAACTTGCTGCAATAGACATAGCCATTTCCGGTGCGGTGCTGCAGCGGTATCCGCCATTGCCAGCCAGCCTCGCAGGCGGTTGAGCGCGTATATGGCAGCATGTCGCCGACCTTGGCGCAGGGCATTGCCACCGCGCGGTCGCAGGGTAGCCAATGCGTCCAATTCTGATAGCCGACCTTGAGGGCTTCGCCGATCAACAGGCCGCGGAAGCCAGAGCAATCGATGAAAAGATCGCCGGTCAGTTCTAGGCCGCTCTCCAGCGTCACGCCTTCAACAAAGCCGGTTTCACTGTGCTGACGGACGCTGACGACTTTACCCTCATGGCGGGTTACGCCGCGCGCTTCGGCATACTCCCGCAGCAAACGTGCATAGAGCCCGGCGTCAAAATGATAGGCGTAGTCAAAGGTCGACATGACTTGGCGCGGATCAGGGCTTGGGCGCGTGAAGCGACCCCGCTGGGCCAAAGACCAAGCCATCGAGAAATCGTCAAACGACGTGGTGTCGCCGGCCTCACGCGCCTTCAGCCAAAAATGGTGCAGCCCGACAATATCAAAGGCGCGACCGTGAGGCCCGAACGGGTGGAAATAGCGATTGCCCTGACTGCCCCAATTCACAAACTCAATGCCAAGCTTGAAGGAGCCTTTGGTCTTGGCAACAAATTCGCGCTCATCAATGCCCAGCATTTCATTGAAGGTGCGGATTGGCGGAATGGTGGCCTCACCAACGCCGACGGTGCCGATCAATTCGGATTCCACCAGCTCAATGTCACAATCTTGTTTGAGCGTATTGGCCAAGGCAGCAGCCGTCATCCAGCCAGCAGAGCCACCGCCGACAATGACGATGGAGCGGATGCGTCGATCAGATGATGGGGTCATAACGCCTCCTCGAGCCAGAGATTGCTGTTAGTCGAACAAATGGGGCCGAAAGCAGATGCGATCAGCCCCATCTTTCTAAGTTTCCGCGCTGCGGGGAACCTTATTTCTTTGTTAGCATTGGCTGGTTCACCTTAGAAGGTGTAACGGATCGCCGCCGTAATTGTGCGACCCAAGGCTGGGTTGCCACTGATCACCGCTGGATTGACGCCAGCGTTTACCACGCCACCATTTCCACGGAGGTCAAACTTGTCGAACAAGTTGTAGGCCGAGAGGGAAAGCTCGACATTTTGCAACAGCGAGTATTTCGCCGTTGCATTGAGGACCGCACCACCTGGATACTCGCGACCGCCATCATCGATTGATGAAGTCTGGCCGGTTGTGCTGACACCGACAGCGATCTTGTCACTGAAGTCATAATTGGCTGCGACCGTGAAGCTCAAGTCAGGAATGCCAGGCGCACGGGTGAATGGGCCCGACGCACCGCTGCCAGTTGGACGCGAGATTTTCGCGTTCGAATAAGTGGCATTACCAATGACGGAGAATGGGCCATTGCGATAGGTTGCATAGGCTTCCGCACCGCTCGACTCATACTTAGCGTCAATGACGCAGCCGCCTGAGCCGCCGGGGCAGCGTGTGGCCGACAATTCGAACGTGCTCTGCTTGAAGTCACCTTGGAGAAGCGTGAATTCGAGCGTGTAGCGGCCGCCAGCGAGGTCGCCACGGTTCTTCAAGCCCAATTCGTCTTGGTTCACGAAGTCAACCGAAGCCGTACGACCGGCTTGGGTGAGCGAGCCATTGGCCGTGATCTTGCCACTGACGGTCTGACGGTCGCCGTTGAAACGGCCCCCCTTCGAACGGCGGACAAAGAAGCTGGTGTCTTCGTTGAGCTTGTACAAAGCACCGAACGACCAAGAGGTGTAGTCGCGGGTGTAGTTCAAGTTTTCACGGGCACCGTTTGCGCGGATCGTTGCAATCTGGACGCCACCTGAATTGACCAAGAATTCAGAGCCACCAGCAACGGTGCTGCCGCTTGCCTCAACCGATTCAAAGCGGACCGAACCATCCAGCGCAAACTTCTCTGCATCCAATTCCAGCGCGATATAAGGCGCGGTGTTGGTGTAGGAGAGGTCGTAATCGCGGGCGCAGCAATCGCCCCAATTGTTGTTGTAGCCCGAAATGCCCTCTTGGGTCAGCTTGTTGCCTGCTGCATCAAAGAGGTCCAATTGCGATGGGTTGTTGCCGCTCAGCTCACGCAGCGACTTGTTGACATGCCAGTCCATGGCAATGTTCTGCTTCATGTAGAAATAGCCCACACGAGCGGTCAAAGCGCCGAAGCCCGTGTCATAATTCCCGGTCAGCTTGAAGTCGTTCGCGGTGCTGCCAATGTCGCGGATGTTGGTGCGAACATTGACGTTATTGTCGAGATAGGTGTCGGTGAACGCCTGACCGGCCTTAGGGCCTGCAGCATAGCGGATGCTGGCCACGGTCGCATTTGGCAAACCAGGGCGGCTGATGACCGAACCGATCACGCTGGCGCGTGTGCCGACGTTTAAGAAGGGTGCCGCGAAGCCACCGCTCATATCGGTCCAACGGAAGTTGTTATCGACACTCCAATTGTCATTGATATTGTAGCGAACTTGACCACCCAAAGAAGTTGCTTTGGTGGTGATGCCGTCCATTTTCACCCGCTCAAGCACGCCGTCGCGGTTAAAGATCAAGAAATCTTGGTTGTAGACCGAATAGTTGGAACCTGTGCGGCCATCAAAGCCGGGGAATGGCTCGATGTTGGAAACTTCCAACCCATTGATCGAGGCCAAAGCTGGAGAGCCCGTGTAGTTTGGCTCTTGCGTGTCGGCGATCTTTACCAGAACCCGAACAAAGCCTTTGTTGTCGGCGAAATCGTGGGTCAGATTGCCCTTGATTTGGTAGGAATTGCTGACGTCATAACCTGCGTCCAGCGGGCCGCTGCCCTTTTTCAGATAGCCACCAACATGGAAGCGGGTCTGGTCGCTGATTGGGCCGCCATAGCGGAAGTCGAAGCGGTTTTCGCTGAAGCCGAGACCGGTGCTGAGCTGGGCATAGCCACCTTGTTGCAGACCGGTGTTGGAAATGTAGTTGATGACCGCGCCGGGGGCTTGGGAAGCATAGGTCGAAGCAGAGCCACCGCGAACGCCTTCAACATTGGCGACGCTGGCGTCAAAGCGGGTCCAGTAATCGTTGTTGCCGAACTGAATGTCACCGAACAAAACGGTTGGCAGGCCATCTTCTTGGATTTGCACGAAGGGCGAACCACCCGTTGCAACCGGAAGACCGCGCACCGCGATGTTGGAGTTGCCGCCGGGGCCAGCCGTACCAGACACTTGGATACCTGGGATCATCCGCAGCAACTCAGATTCAGAACTTGGCTTGAAGTCTGCAATCGCTTGAGCATTGACGGTGGTGACCGAGACCGAGCTATTGATCTGGGTACGATAACCACCCGAAGCAGTCACGATGACAACTTCCAGACCATCAACTTCTTGGGGTGCAGCTGGGGCTTGTTGGGCCAGCGCAGGCGCAGCTGCCGCGAGCGCCGTAACAAGCGCAATCGCAGAAACGCAATTAGAGAATTGGGCAACCTTCATAACTTAACTCCCAGGGTTTGTTTATAGCTAAGGCTCTGTCGGCCTGCCTGACCTTTTTGATACCATCTATGCAATGGATTGCAAGAACCATAGTGCAATCCATTGCATAAAAAATTCACATAAGTGTCTTTCTCTCTGACAGAGTTAGGTTTTTTGTACGACCTATTGCTAGATTAAGACCTGAGAAGTCTGTGAACGGCGGTTTTTGTGCTAAGTTTGCGCCTGTTCAGCCAGCCAAAGCGCCCCTAGAAGCCCTGAGTCTAGGCCAAGGCCTGAGCCCACAACGTCAAAGCCACCTTCGCCAGGGGCGGCTGTTCCATAGGGCCCGATCAAGTCCTTGGTCTTGGCCGCCACCCGCTCAACAAGGCCAGCACGGGCCAACACGCCACCGCCAAAGATCACTCTTTTGACGGCCGTGGTCAGCACCAGATTGGCTGCAAGATGGGCCAAATAATGCGCTTCAATATCCCAAGCGGGATGATTATCGGGCAAGTGCGACGCATCCATACCCCAACGCGCTAACAGCGCAGGTGCCGATGCCAAGCCTTCGATGCAATTCTCATGAAAAGGGCAAACACCGGCGAAGGCCAGATCATCACGATGGCGCGGCACCCGCATATGGCCTGCTTCAGGATGCATGGTGCCCCAGACGGCTCTGCCACCCAAAATGATGCCCGCGCCAATACCGGTTCCCACCGTTACATAGGCCACGTCATCCAAGCCTTGTCCTGCCCCCCATGCCCGCTCTGCAAAGGCGGCGGCGGTAACATCGGTCTCCAACGCAATTGGAAAGCCAGTCCCTGCGGCCATTTGGCCGGCAACATCTGTACCCGACCAATTGGGCTTGGTGGTGGCAAGGATATGACCCCAGCGCGGACTTGCGGGATTAACCGCCAAAGGACCAAAACAGGCGATGCCGATCCGGCTTACCGCTTGGCCTTGCTCTTTCTGGTCATTAAAAAAAGCAATTGCACGCGCCAAAGTCTCCGCAGGCGTAGTCGTTGGAAAGGAAGTCCGGGCGAGGATGGTGTCTTTGCCTTCAAAGACTGCGCAGCGCCACGAAGTTCCGCCCGCATCAATGCCACCAAACTTGCTCACACGTCTGTCCTTCTTAATGTGCCGTCCCTGCGGGCTCCCCCTCTAGCGACAATTGTGCGGCTGGCAAGGGCGAGATGCTTGCACCGCTACCGATTGGCGAGGTCATGTCGAAGCACCTTCAATGGCGATCAGGCGAACATCATTCACATTGGTGCGGGTCGGCCCCGTGATAATCAGCCCGCCCAAACGCTGGACAAGGGGATAGGTCTTGTTCGTCTCTAGGGCTTGGAGGGCGTCGTTCTGCTGCACCCAAGAAGCTTGCAAATAGCCCCCGGCATTATCTTGCGTGCCATCGATACCATCTGTATCGCCAGCTAGCGCTTCGATTTTGACATGGTGCGGCAGAGCCGACATAAGCCCTACCAGATATTCAAGATTAGGACCGCCTTGGCCGTCTTTGCGGGCTTTGGAGACCGTTAACTCCCCACCGGAAATCATCAAATAGCGACCAGGTGTGCGGGCATAAATCTGGGCCTGTATCGCATGGGCTTTCCCACAGGTCGCAGCGTCACCGGATAAAGCTTTACCCGCATCCACGACCTGCCAATTATCGGCTAGAGCGCGGCGCTCGATAGCCCGCAGTGCATCGCCATTGGTGGCAACAGTTTGAACAGGATGCTCAAAAGCGATTGCTGCGCGATTAGCCAGTATCGCAGCATGAATGTGCGTTGGCACGTCTATGCCCGCACCTTGCAAAACAGCTAAAGCCCCTTCTGGGTCGAACGTTGAGGCCATGCTTGGCCCAGATGCAACAAGGGATGGATCATCGCCTGCTACATCTGAGATAACAAAGGTGTGCAGCTCAGCACCACGCGCGCCGGCAATGGCAGCGAGCCGCCCACCCTTGACGTGGGACAAATGGCGGCGGACTAAATTGATGTCTTGAATAGGAGCCCCCGACCGCACTAAAGCATCGGTCATCGCCTGCTTCTCGACCAAGGTGATACCTGCAGCGGGCGCGCACAAAAGGGCTGAACCACCACCTGAGGCCAGAAAAATCACGCGGTCGTCGGGCCCAGCGGTCGCGGCAAGTTCCAGCATCTTGGTGCCAGCCTGCAGACTATAATCGTCAGGAACGGGATGGCGGGCTTCGATCAACTCAATCTTGGTGTGACTTAGATCGGTGCCATGGCCATGGCGGGTTACGGCTAGGCCAGTTATCTGGCCTTCTAAGGTCTGCGCCGCAACTAAGGCCATTTCGGCTGCCGCTTTACCGTAAGCCAGAACCAAAGTTTTGCCTTTGACTAACCCCCTTGGCAACACCGCTGGCAACACGTGTCGGGGGCTTACAGCAGCAATTGCCGCAGCAAAATAGTCGGTCAGCAGGGTGCGGTAGGTCATGGCGCGTGCTCCGCCACTTTAAAAGGCAAGTGGACCGGGAGGCAAATTCGCAGTTGGAGGGGGAACGCGCAAGGCCGAGCCTCTGTGCCCACGGGAGGGCACAGAGGGTAGCTACTTTGGTTTAGCGAATATAAGGCAAGTCTGCTGGCATGAGGACGGTGTCAATGGCATGGATCAAGCCATTGCTGGCCGGAATATCGGCTTGCACCACGGTCGCATTATTGACGCGAACGCCGTTACGACCGTCGATGGAGACCGAGTGTCCTTCCAAAGTTGGGCTGGTGATCATTGCACCCATCAAGCCTGATGACGGGACCCGGCCACTGACGATATGGTAGGAGACGATCTTGCGCAAAGCAGCCCGGTTCTCAACCTTGAGCAATTTCTCTAGCGTGCCAGCCGGGAGATTAGCAAAGGCCTGATCGGTTGGCGCAAACACAGTAATCGGGCCAGACATGGTCAGACGGTCATACACGCCTGCTGCATTGGCCGCCGCAAGCAAGGTATTGAACTGGCCATAACCCGCAGCCACAGTTGCCACATCGCCCGGGCCGGTTGCAGGAACGGTCATCACGATCGGGTCAGCCGTCACAACAGTTACCGCTTGCGGCTTTGGTGCTTCAATCGTGGTGGTGGAGCACGCGCCCAAGGTCAGCGCCAAGAGCGGCAAAATGGCATAGGCTTTTTGAAAATTGAAAATTGTCATGGGAATATCCTTTATCGACGGGCAGTCAAAGCTGTCTGCGAGGCAACGCCTGAGTTGCCTGAGGGTTCCCAGCGCTTGGATTAGCGAAGCTGTTCCAAGAGCCTTGGAATGTCGATCAGGCCAAAAGCCACCGAAGAATCTGAAACCCCATAAGGCAGCAAGATCTTGCTACCATTGCGCAAGGCACCACAGGCATAGACCACGTTTGGCACATAGCCGTTGCGTCCATGATCACTTGGCACCAAAATCGGTTCGGCTGTGCGGCCCAAGACCACACGCGGGTTCGTCTTGTCCAGCAAAAGGGCCCCCATGGCATATTTGCGCATCGCCCCCACCCCGTGCGTCAACACCAAGAAGCCTTCATCTAACTCGATTGGAGAGCCGCAATTACCGGTTTGAACGAGGTCCCAGAGGTATTTTGGACTGGCGATCATTTCGCCCTTGTCCCAATTCAAAAGCCGGTCGGATTGCATAAAGAAATGGCTCTCACCATCGTAGCGGCCGAGCATGGCATAGGCCCCGTTTATACGACGGGGAAATAGCGCCATGCCCTTAGCCCCGACTGCCGTCCCGGTCATGGGCTGTAGCTTAAAGTCGGTGAAATCTGCCGTCGTCATCAATTCAGATCGCACTTCAAGGCCGGAATAAGCCGTATAGGTGCCATGATAGGTTGCAGGCTGGCCCTCTTCTTCAAACCGCACCATGCGAAGATCCTCTAGGCCATTGCGCTGGGCATTGGTGACCGGAAAGATCACGGCGGCTGAAATGGGCACGGTTGGTGGTCGCTGTACCGTAACAACGCCGCCCGTATCAGGCCCGGTAGAGTTGGCGGCCAAAGTTGGGCTGGTTTGCGGCCATATCTGCATCGTATCGTCCCGCGTCAAAATCCCTTCTCGAAACGAAATGGAAGAGATATGCCCCTCGCCCACATTTCGAAGGGAAAGAATGAAGCGCAAGTCTCCCGGGCGCATGCCGGTCTGATCCGGGTGCGCCACGATCGAAGGATTAGTCACCGCAGCAGCGCAATAGGCGTATTCGAGGCAAAAATAAGCGCCAATCAGCTCCAAATGGGCCGACGAAAGCGTATCACAATCACCGGCAATCGCTTCACAAATCCGCACACTACGATCGAGAAACAAGGTGCGGGTTTCCCAGTGTCGTCCTTTGAAGTCTGCGTTTACATGGGCCAACGCACGCAAACAGGTTTCTTGATCGAGGGTGGCCACCGTGTGGAAGATACGGCGTGCCCGCGCCAATTGGGTTGGGTGCAAATCGCGTGGCTCTGGCGCGATGTGAAACGGCCGGATCACAACTAAAGACGGGTCGGGAAGAAGGGTGCCTTCCAATAATTGGATCACATGGATAGCCCGATTGGGCGCATCGGCTGGTTGATTCCGATGTTCGTGGCACGCGCCATCGCGCAATTGGCCATCTGCAGCGCCAAAATAGATTCAGCCCCTTGATTTCGGTTCAGCCCGGTTTCGGTCAAACCGTCAAAGCAACCGCCTCTGAGATCGCTCAACGCCAGACCATTATCATTTTCGCCAAAGAACCAAGCATGGGCGGTTTGAGCCATGATGAGCCATTTGCTTTGCTTGGTGGCCTCATAAGCTGCCAAGGCTGCATCTATGGTGGCGCAGGCCTCAATCGGTTGCTGATCAAGGAGACGTGGAGGCGCAAAATCTGTGGCCGGGGTTGAACTGCCCACCGCGCGGAAAAATCCGTTTGGTGCCTTTTGAATGGTATCAAGCCAGGCCAAGGTTTTAAGGCCCATAGCCAACATATCAGGTCGGGCGAGGCTAACGCCCGCTGCGATCAAGGCCTGCGGGATGCGGGCATTGTCATACGAAAGGCTAGGCTCAAGCCATTGCCATGTGGGCGCGCTATGGGTCTCAAATCGGAGCATCAGGCCTTCGGCGTGGTCCACCAAAGTGTCATAGGCCGATAGATTATGGGGTTCGCTACGTAAGAGACTGACTGTCCCGAGGATCGTAAAGCACTGAGCGCGCAGCGATGTTAAAGACGCGACCGCAGGACCTACTTGTTTGGCTAGAGCAATGGCCCACAACCGAACTTGCTCATGCTCACAATTACAGGCGGTTTCGCCCAATGCCCAGAAAGCGCGGCCATTGCTGTCGGGCGAACCCACTGCCTCCAGCCACGTCCGATTATAGCCCATGAAATTGCGAAAGCGCTGTGTGTCGGGGTTCCAAGCATGTTGAACAAAGGCCGCGTAGGTGCGCTCTAAATGGTCTAGCGTATGATTCTTATGGCCCAATTGCCTGAAACGTTGGATCAAGATGAGCGCACGAACCGCATCATCTATGCAATAACCATGCGCCCGATTATCAATGCCATAGGAGGCGTGTTGCATGATCCCACAAGCGTCGGTCACACGTTGGACCGCCAATAGCGATGGCAAGCTTTGATCGGTCAAGCGGGGAGCCGCCTGATGCACTTCTTGGCGGCGAGAAATCGCCGTTTGAAACGCACCAGCATAGGCTTCAGCTGACCGCTCCCAAATCGTCGTGCGGCCCTTGGCATAAGATGACTGCCCAGCGGCCAAAAGCTGTGCGGGGTCTCCCAATAGTCGGGTGATCACGGTCGCAAAACCTGCTGAATCGCCGAAATCGACCAGCGCACCGCAGGTTTCATCTACCCATTCGGTCGCATGCCAGAATGGTGTGGAAATCACTGGCTTGCCTAAAGCAATCGCGTAAGCCAAGGTCCCAGAGGTGACCTGAGCTTTGTTGAGATAGGGAGTCACATAGATGTCGGCGGCACTGAGATAGGTCAGCAACAGCGCATCATCGACAAAGGCATCGACAAAGCGGATGTGGTTGGCAACCCCTAAATTTTCGGCAAGCTTGATCAGGCCATCACGATAGGCCTCGCCGTCCACCCGTTTGAGGTTGGGGTGGGTCGCGCCTAGGACAACATAGACGACGTCTGGATGGACAGCTACAATCTGAGGCATGGCCGCGATCAGGGTCTCCAGCCCCTTACCCGGCGACAACAGACCAAAGGTCAACAGCACTTTGTGCGAGCTAAGATCCAGGCTTTCTTTGAAGGAGTCCGGTCGGGCAAACGGTCGGTCTGGCGTGCCATGCGGGCAGATCGTGACCTTCGACGGGTCGGCCCCATAGACCTCTTCCAAAAGGTCTGCGCCCTTTTTTGCCATCACAATGACTTGGTCTGCCCGTCTCAAAAGGGCGGCAACAACGTGGCGCTGCCCCATGGTAGGCGTCTCTATGACGGTATGCATCGTGATGACCACCGGGGCGGTCAGGCGGTCGATCAAGTCGAGAATATAGCTGCCATCATTGCCGCCAAAAATCCCAAACTCATGCTGGATCGAGACCACATCAATGCCCAGATGATTGAGGCGGTCAGCCGCCTTGCGGTAATCGGGTTGGACATGCTGACGGATATGGCACAGGGCGGTTTCCTCCGCCAAAGCTTCATCATCATCTAAAATGCGAACCAGATCACAGGCCCAGCCGTCTAACAGATTCAAAGAGCGCTGAACGTCTGCCGTAAAAGTGGCAATGCCGCATCTTCTGGGCGGGAATGTGCCAACAATTGCCACGCTTCGGTCTTTTGGCTCAGCGGTTTGCGGCAGGAAACGCAACAGCCCCTCAAGGCTTGGCAGAATGGTCGTGCGCGGGGCATCTGGGGGAGCTGGCTGCATGGACTTGATCCTTATCGCGCCGGCAAAGGTCGGCATCACCGCATCAACGCCAACGTGAAAAAAGGGTTCCTTTCAGAAAGACGAACGCAGAGCATTTTGGAACCTCCCAGAGGCGAGGGCGTAATCCCATGCGAGAGAAATGCCCGCTCCATCTGGTTCAGATGGTTCAAAGGGATTCTTAGGAGACACGTATGCCCGAAGAGCCAAACAACAACACAAGCCCCGCAGATCAAATGCCCCAAGACCCGTCACCAGACGCCGTCTTAAAGTTCTACAAGCAAGACTTTGATCGTTGGGAATTCACCGAGACCCACCAACGCATCGCACCTTTTTGCGAATCTCTAGCTAGGCTTGGTAATCCAGATGTCGCTTGAAGGGCACACCCTATCACCAGATGAGTCTTTCGGCGTCTTCAACCGATCCTCTGGCACTTTCGTTTTACCCGCTCTGCCATTCGAGGTGACTGCTTTGGTGCCCATCACTGGCGCGGAAACCTTGGGCGTCCACTTGGGCAAGCACCATCAAGCCTATGTAGATGGGGCCAACCGACTGATGGAGCCCATGGCCAAAAAGTTCGAAACGGCCGTCGAAGTGATCAGCTTTGCGCGCAGTATTGACGCGTTTGGCTTGGTAGAACAGGCAGGCCAAGCCCTGAACCACGCCTTCTTTTGGACCTGCCATCAAGCCGCTGGTCTAACGCGTCCGGACGGAAGTCTCGAGATTGCGATCAATGGCAAGTTTGGTGACTTCGCGGGCTTTATCGACGCCGCCATCGCCTTGGGGAAAGCCCGGGTCGGCTCAGGTTGGATTTGGCTTGTTGCCGACCATGAGGGTGCGGTTCGTCTTGAACTCACCCGAGATGCCGAAACATTTCTAGATGATCCAAACCTTTTAGTTCTCTTGGTCTGCGACATCTGGGAGCATGCTTATTACCTTGATCGTTCTTCCGATAGAGCTGGTTGGGTCGAGGGCTTTTTTGGGCAGCTGGCAGACTGGTCGATGGCCAAGGCTCGCTATGAAGATGGGCTCCGCCGGGAACCAGATGCCGCTTTGAACGTTTCATAGGCACCTCCCAACCAAAGGCGAACAACATGAATAACGACACCATCAAAGGCCAATTCGATCAATTCATCGGCGCAGCTAAATCCGAATGGGGCAAGCTGACCGACGACGACTTCATGCGCGTCAGCGGCGACCTGCAAAAGCTAAAAGGTGCCGTGCAAGAGCGTTATGGCGTCACCAAAGAAGAAGCTGAAAAGCAGGTCAGCAAATGGGAATCTAGTCGCCCACGCGACATGACGGACCGTTCCGGACACTAATCCTTCATGCCCGCCGACTTCTGACATGGTCCTCTCGTTAGATGTCATGCGGGCCTGAGCCGAGCTCTCAAACACCACAGTCCCCACTGTGACCCCCCTGTTTATGGCTCGGTCTTGGCCGTCGCACTCGCCCCCGAGTGAGGCGGCCAATTTTTGGGGTACGTCGACTGCAGAAAAAGCCAAACCGGCCCAACTCCCTCACTTCGGTGGGGGAGTTGTCTGTTTGGCGGATTAGGTTTGAAAAAGACACAATAATGCCCCCTTCCCAGAGGAAGGGGGCACTGCAGGGCTTAGAGACCGCGAGGCGTCTGATCGCGCGACCAGCAGGTGCGATCGGTGCCTGGGATGACGTAATAATAAGCGCCATTGCGATCCCGGTACGTCGGCCCACGACGCGTGGTGGCACATTCGTCCCGGCGCTGATCAAGGCTATAGCCGCGTACCGCGCCAGCTGTACCGCCAATAACCGCACCAATGACGGCACCATTACCAGCATCGCCGCCACCCGTATTATTGCCGATCACAGCACCGGCGAGGGCACCAATTGCGGCACCTGCCCCGGCATTACGTTCCATATTTCCAGTTGTGGTGCAGCCGCCGAGGGCACTAGCCAAAGCGAGTAGCCCGATTGAGAAGGTCTTCATAATGATATCCAATGCTAGGAGAAAAAGGGAAGAAGGGTCGCGGCTTTCGGTCTAATTCGGCAATCGCCCTCGCAGTGCGGCTGCTACGGCGCTGATGAGAAAAAGAACGGCGAAGACGAAGAAGAGGATTTTGGCGATATCGACAGATGCGCTGGCAATGCCGCCAAAGCCGAGCACCCCCGCAATCAAAGCCAGAATCAAGAAACTTATTGACCAACGA
This sequence comes from Aquidulcibacter sp., assembly GCF_044346625.1. Taxonomy (GTDB): domain Bacteria; phylum Pseudomonadota; class Alphaproteobacteria; order Caulobacterales; family Aquidulcibacteraceae; genus Aquidulcibacter. The sequence continues at coordinate 19,229 of NZ_JBIIYV010000006.1, forward strand.
AGCATGTCGGTTTTCCTTTCCAAGAAGGTGGGTCCACATGGCCCACGCCATGCAGATCAAACGCCGGCTAGGCGCATCCGTTCCCTTTTGCATGGATTTCGAGCGGCCTCAGGGAGCGGTCAGACTGAAGCTCACCCCAACACAGGACCCGCCGCCATTGAAGTCAGAGAGCGTCAGCTTGCTGCCAAGTTGCCGTCCAAAGGCGGTCAAAAGGCTATGACCGGTTCCAAGCTTTGGACCTGTGCCAGCCCATCCAATCCCGGTATCACAAACCTGCAAATTGACGAGCCTGTGCGCATCCAAGGTCAAGGAGACATGGACTTGCCCAGTTGCTTCGCCAGGAAAGGCATGGATGATGGCATTGGTCAGCGCCTCCACCACAAACATCGAGATCGGCACGGCCAGATCAGTTGCAATCGGCAGGGGCTCGCACTGACATTCGATCTTGATCCGGTGCATTTGTGCGGGATAGCTACGGCGGGTCTGCGCACATAGGTCAAGGAGTAAGAGCTGCACATCAATGGTCGAGGCGTGCGCAGGATCATCACTTTCCACGATCAGTCGCTGTACCAAAGCCAAAGCCGAGACACGGGCCTGAACTTGCTCTAGCGGCGCGCGCTCTTCTGGGGTTTCAAGCTGGCGGGCCTGTAAACTCAGGAGGCTGAGAACAACTTGGATGTTGTTTTTGACCCGATGATGGAGCTCCCGAACCAGACTGTCCTTTTGCTTAGCAATTTGGACGAGGTGACGGTCCCGAACATCGACGCGCGCCGCCATTGCGATCAATTCGGCATGAAGCTCCAGTAATTCTTGCGGCTCGAACGCATCGCCCAATTGATCCTTGGGCACCAGGCCTGCCCCATAATGCTTGGCAATCCCCCGAAGCCGCTCAATCGGCCGGATCGCCCAATACTCCATCGCAAACCAAGTCGCGGCCCCAGCAAACAAAAGCGCGATCAAAGGCAGCGCAATATCGGTTGCCATATGGAAAAAGGTGGATGCATACAAAACCTCATCCGGCATCGCATAGCGAACGGCCAAATGCTTCGGCACCAAGACGCGTGACGCCGTGGACCACGTTCGCCCCTGATTATCCCGGCTGACATCAATGGGGTCCTTGGCATTCGCCTGCGCGCCCCCGCTCAGCCCCATCGCATCAACTAGTGTTAGCCGAGCGCGGCGGTCGAGCAGGCGGCGGTTGAGGTCAGCTTCCAAACGTTTCAAGTCCAAACCGAAAACAATATGGCCGTCTGCCTTTCCTTGCTGGTCCAGAAGCCCGATTGCTAGAATCAAGCTGGGCTGGCCCGTCGCCCGATCAATCAAAGGGCCAGCAGCCGATAGTTCTGGACCCGGCGATATTTCTTTCCACCAAGTTCGGTCACTGACGTCGGCGGTCACATAGATCGGATGCGCCGAACATAGGATTTTTCCTTTAGGACCAACGCGGGCGAGATTTGAAACAAACGGCATGCCAACCAAGGCAATCGCCAAGGTTTCGCGGCATTTTGCCGTGCCTTGTCGAACGTCTAAACGGTCACTCAGACGGACCAAAGCCTGCTTGCCGGTTTCAATGACATGCAAGGCTTGTTCTTCCGATATGGATACTTGATCCGTCAGACTGGATTGCACGACCTCGCGGTCATGGGCGAGCCTTGCGAAAGCTTGCGCAAAGCTGAGGAGAAAGACAGGCACCAAAGCGCCGGTGATGGCTGCGAGTAGCAAGCCCCTTAAGGATTGGCTCTGAAGCCATCTCCGCCAGAATGCAGAAACACGCGCTGGCGACATTAGGGGCTGTTTGGATCGAGGCGGCGGAGTTCGCCCAAAATTGCTTGGCTTGCTTCAGCGCTTGTCGGTCGGGGCAGACTGAGGTCGCGTTGCCGACTATCGACATAGTCACGCAAGAAGGCTCTGCCACGCGCAACCCGACTTTTCACGGTGCCGACCGCGCAACCAATGATCTGTGCGGCTTCTTCGTAGGCAAAACCACCGGCACCAACAAGGATTAAGGCTTCCCGCTGTTGGGCAGGCAGGGACTGCAGGCCGGCTGCCAATTCTGCCAATGCCATGTGGCCCTGTTGGGCTGGTTCGCACACCAACAGTTTTTCTGCCGCATCGGGGTCCCAAGGCGCTACTCGTCTTTGTTTGCGACACCAAGAGTAATAATGGTTGCGCAGGATCGTGAATATCCAAGCCTTGAAGTTCGTATTGGGCAAGTAGCTTGCCCGCGCCGCCCAAGCCTTGGCTAAAGCCTCTTGCGCCAAGTCGTCGGCTAAATCAGCCCGCCCGCATAAGCCACGCGCAAAAGCCCGTAACGGAGGAATCACCAAGACAAGTTTGGAAGCAAATTCGGCAGCAAGCTTGCGCGCCTCTTCCACATCCACTTCAGGGGCCTTCACCGGCAGGGCTGCAACACCTCGGCGTGCAAAGTGCAGGCGTTCGCCGGTCATGAGCTCGGCTCTTTTTCGGTCTCATCGCGCGTGGGTTCAGCCTCATCGGCAGGCAAAGCGTCAAGCGCTGCATCAATCTGGGCAAGCAGGTCGTTAAACTCGTCCGGCACAGGCTCAACCAGGACCTCTTGGTATAAAGTCCGTAGCCCAGCCACGATGGGATCATCGATGAGGTCCGGACATGGGTCTGCAGCTGAGTTGGGGCTAACACCATTCAGCGGATCAATTGGGGGCGGTGGCGACTGACTCACGCAGCAGGTCCGATCTGTGGTAAAGCGCAAGTCGATCCAGCTGGATTGAGGTGCGCAGACAAGTCTTCAAGAGGGTCCGCCAAGTTTCAGGCCGCCCCAGATGGGGTTCAAACGCGGTCGGTTCCGAAACGTTCCATGCGGCGGGAACTTATTTCCAAGATGTGCGTTATTGCGGAGCAAGCCTTGAGGAGAATTACATGTCAGCAGTTGCCAATTTCGGCCCGCACCTTCCCATCCTGCGCCGTTATGCGCGCGCCATGACCGGTTCACAAGTCAGTGGCGATGCCTGCGTTCGGGCAGCCCTAGAGGCCATTTTAGCAGCGCCCACCCAAATCTCTACCGAGCATCCGCCCAAGGTTGAGTTGTTTCGTTTATTTCATGCCGTTTGGACTTCGGTAGCCCCCGCCTTGGACCCGCAACTCAGGCCCGAACGCAGCGCTTTGCTTCTAACCGCCGTCGAGGGACTGAGCCTAGATGAAGCCGGGATCGTATTGGGTAAGTCAGCACACGCTGTGGCCGAGGAAATTCAAAATGCGCGCGCGGCCATTCAGTCGGAGTCGATCGGCCAAGTCTTGATTATCGAAGATGAGTCCATCATCGCAATGCATTTGCAGACCTTGGTGGAAGACTTGGGCCACCGGGTCATTGGTGTGGCGACCACCCGTCGTGAGGCGGTCCAGCTGGTGGAACAAGCCCAACCAGATCTCGTTTTAGCCGATATACGCTTGGCAGATGGCACGTCTGGGATCGATGCCGTGGCCGACATTCTAACGATGTGTGATGTCCCCGCGATCTTCATCACCGCGTTTCCTGAACGCCTCCTGAGTGGGGAGACTTTGGAGCCGACGTATCTGATCACCAAACCCTTCTTGCCAGAGACTGTCACCGCCACGATCAGCCAAGCCATGTTCTTCCATCGTGAGGCGCAACGCGAGCGCACGGCCAGCCACCCCTAATCGCCATCGTTTTTCAACCAAGTCACAGAAAGAGGCCCGACCAAAGCATTGGCCGGGCCTTTTTTAGATCATGTGCCGCGTTGGCCGCAAATCTAACGCGGACTATTGATGATGACTTGCGCAATCAGACCACCGACAATTGCGGCGAGCAAATAATCACCGCGATCATCTTCGACCCAGCGGTACCCACGTGGTGGGGCACGCAAATTGTGGCCACGATAGTCGAGCTCGACAAAGCGCTGATTGTACCCGCCGAGGCTTTGGCCGCGTGTCCACGGGCGATAGCCCATTGAAAAGTTGCGCTGGCGCATCTGCGCACGTGTTGGCTGACCATAGCGCCACTGGTTGCGGCTGTTGTAATAGCCATTGTGAATGCCTTGATCCCACGTCACGCCACGACGGGTGTCGCGCCAATTCTTGCGGTCTTGGTTGAGCTGTTGACGATCTTGACGGACAGCGGCTTCGCGCTGGTCCAAACGGTCATCGCGCCGTTCCATATTGCGGTCTTGGGCGTCGGTCCGTTCGCGGCGGGTGGGTTGGCCGTTTTGATTGACCCAAACGGCACCAGAACGACCAAACTCAATTCGGGCGGGCTGAGCCACGGCGGCAGAAACCAAGAAACTTGGCGCGAGGATGCTGACTGCCAAGAGGCAGGCGGAGAGATTACGTTTCATGACAAATGTCCTTTTTGGACGTGAGAGCGAGGCTCTAGTTGGAGTAAGGCTTGGCGCGCGCAGCCGCCTTGCGGTCTGCTTCGTCTTTGGCATCTTGTTTGGCTTTAGATGTGGCGATGTCGGCTTGAACTTTGCCTGCCGCGTCACTGACGACTTCGCCGCCTGCGCTCACGTCACGTCCTGCACCACGAATGGTATTACAGGCCGCAAAAGAAGTGACGCTCAGCAAAGTCAAACACAAGATCAGGATTTTCGGTTTCATCGTTTTAGTCCTTAGGCCGCTCGCAAGATTGCTCAGCCTATGGAAGAGAAACGTATCAAAGCGGCCTTGGTTCCAAACATCGCCCCTTTAGCTCGAAATAAAGGGTGCAATCCCTCCCAGCGCTTTTGCGATGGAATCCTTGGTATAGGGCTTGGTGATGAAGGGACGCGCATTTTGATCTGAGGGATAGTTGATCCCACTGCCATAGCCGGTCGCGAAAATGAAAGGCACCTCCATCTCAAACAAACGATCCGCAATGGGGAAGCTGTTTTGAGTGCCGAGATTGACGTCTAGGAGGGCAAAGCTCGGTTTCTCCCGGTCGAGAATAGCCAGCGCATCCTTCACATTGCTGGCGACCAGCACCCGCTCTGCCCCAAGGGTGAGCAGCATGGCCTCGGCATCGAGTGCAATGATCAGATTGTCCTCAACCAACAGAACATGCCCACTTAACCTGCCAGCTTGGGGTGCACTTGTTAGGGTAGACTCCTGATCGATTGGCTTTTCTTCCAGGACGATAAACTGGGCTGGTACCGAGAAATTCACCTTCACCCCTGTTGCCAGAAATGTAATGGCCGATTCCCCGCCCAGCTCATGCGGGATTGAGGCTTCAATGATGGTAGACCCAAATCCGCGATGCGTTGGGGTCTTAACGGGAGGACCGCCAATTTCTGCCCAGTTTGCGATTAATTCCCCTTGTGGACCGAGCTGCCAAGAAATATCGACATGGCCCCCTTCCCCACAGAATGCGCCATATTTGGCCGCATTGGTGATAAGCTCATGGATCACCAAAGCGACAGTGGAGAAAGCCTGTGGGATCAGCAGAACCGGTGGGCCAGACATATGGATCGTGTTGCTCGCGGTACCCAGATAGGCTTCGGCTTCGGTGGCAATCAAAGTCTCAAACGAGCCCGGCCCCCAGTTTTTCGCGGTGATCTGATCGTGCGCCCGGGCGAGGGCATGAACCCGGTCGCCTAAAACACTCGCGAATGTATCCATATCTTTGGCATTGATGCGGCTTTGGGAGATCAAGCCTCGGATGAGGCCCAGAATATTGCGAACCCGGTGATTGAGCTCCGCAATCAAAAGGTCCTGCGTTTGACTGGCTGCCTTTCGCTCGGTCTCCGTTGCGCTGATCAAACGCAGGACAACCTCCAAGACGGTGACCTGCAAGGCTTCGGCGGCCCGAAGCTCGGCGTCCGTCCATTGCGTGCTTTTGCCATACAGAGTCTCCTGCCAGGCTTTGAAGCTTTTGCGCGGGCTGATGCGCACTTCGCCTTGCCCCAACACTTCCACCGTCTTGGTCGGGTCACCTGCCCATTTCACGGTCGAGGCCGTCTCTTTACGGAAAAACACAAGATAGTCGCGTGGGATCGTCGAAATGGGGATGGCCAGCATGCCAGCCGCGCGGTCCTTAAAGCTATTTGCTGCCGGAAAGACGCTTTCGATCTCGTTGCTACTATAAACGCGACTGGCCGAAACACCGTCGAGAAAACTGCGGAGAACCTCAAATTCCACTAAGGAGGGGGTAGAGCCTTTGAGGGTGACACTGCCATCGATACAGAAGGCCGTACCATCACAGGGCACGATGTTTACCCATTGATTGGCCAATTGGGCGACGTCTTTCGTTGCAACCCCCGCCAGTGCAACGGACGCGAGAAAGTCAGCGGTGATCTGCCGGGTCGAGGCTTCAAAGGTGATTAATTCCTCGCGCTCGCATCGATCAATCAGCAAAGCTAGGATTTGGCCAAAGACTTCGGCGGTCGTGCGACGCTCATAGCCAATCGTGCGGGCGGTCATATGATGGCACGCGATCAAGCCCCAGAGCGCGCCATTCTTGAGCAGCGAAATGGTCATGGTCGCCGCAACACCCATATTGCGCAGATATTCGAGATGGATGGGCGAGTGCGACCTTAGGCTGCTCATCGACAAATCTGTAAGTGTATCGGCAAATGTCTTCGTGCTGACGAGCGGTGAAGGTGGGCTGTCGATATCCAGCAAGATACGGATCGGATTACGGACCAAAAGTCCCCGGGCTTGCTTGGGAATATCAGTTGCTGGATAGCGCAAGCCCAAAAATGGCTCCATCGAGGGGCGGCACCGTTCTGCGATGACCTCGCCGGAGCCATCGGGATGGAACCGATAAATCATCACGCGGTCATAGCCGGTCAAGGCCTGAACCAGACGTACTGCTTCGCGGGTAAGGTCGGCGACCTGATGTTGATGTTGCACATGGTCGATCATGGACCGCACCATCGAACCGGCGTTCAGTTCGTCACTGTCCTCAGATAACTCCGCCTCTAAGATGATCAGGTCGCCGCTGGTATGAACCGCGAGATCAAAACCCGGGCCCCCTTCTTGCAACACGATTGCAAACAATCGCTCAATCACATCCTGCCGATAAAGAGAGGAAAGGCGATTGCGGATCGCATGCACCGCTTCGGGCAGGATCAAGGCGGTTAGATTTGCCCCTAGGATCTCTTCAAGCGGATAATTAAGAAACTCCCCACAATTAGCGGATGCCCGCTCTATGATCCAATCTGGCGTTAGGGCAAGCAGAAAGCCACCGCTTTGGATTGAGTTGATTTCGTGAATTCGCTCTTTATCGCAATTGGTCAGAGTTGGGGTGTCAGGTGGCAGGATTGGTGAGGCAAGGGTCTGGGGCATAGTTGTTAAACGCCGCTACGGGTGATTGGTTCCCTCGGCATCATCCACGCATCAAAGAGTTCAAAACTGGCCAAAGCAGCCTTTAGCGCTTGGTCTTGGGCGGCGGGTTCAACTAGGGCATCCAACGCACGGCAAAGCCTTTGCCAAGCCGCGCCATCGCCGCCGCCACCTTGAAAAAAGCGACGTCCGGCAAGCTGCGTGCCGAATAAATGATCAAGCTTAGCGGCCAAAGCACGCCCACCCATCATCGAGCCCTCCCGCACATAGAGCACCCCCAGCCAAGCGCCATAAGACTCAATCGCGGCAAGTTTAACAGTTTGGGTATGGGGGGCTTTATCAGAACCGCTTGGCCCTAAATCTTCCAAATCTTGCAAGAGACGTTGGCTGCGACGATCAACGGGTGGTGCTTGCGGACGCTCTGGAAAGACCGCTGAATCCAGCGCGAGTTCTAGTCCATGATGATAGCCGAACAGGCGGGTTAGCAGAGCGAAATAGCCCGACAGCGCAATGGTCTCATCCATCAATTCGGAAAAGCTTGGGTGGTGGTGAAGTCGCTCATGAATGACCCGAGTGCCTTGCCGGAGATGGTCGCGCGTCGTGCCCAAAGCCCATCTCCGTCTAGAGGGTCTGCTTCTGAAGGAGGCGACATCCATTTCTAGCTATAATGAAACGATGACGCGCGCTTTAGGCAGTAAAGTCAATCAAAAACGGATCGCTCATCGCCGCGTTACGACCACAACGCCGCCAATCGGGCCTTTGGGGAGGGTGACATGGGGTGCAAGTGTCGCTTCGGGGTCAAACCGGCCCTCTGAAAGACCGCGTTCTAACAAGGTCGCGCGCACGCGATAGAGCCGTTGTTCGGAAACATTTGCGTAGGCAGGTGCGCCATCATCGCCCGATACGGCCAGCAATACGATCTTTCGTCGTGGACAGCGGATGAGCGCGTTGCTCAATCCGCCGAGAACTTGGATCGCACTTGGGCTTAGGACATCATCTTGGTTTGAGAAATAGATTTGGGTTGCCTCACCTCGGCAAATCCGGTCGCCCATCACCAAGCTCTTGTCTGGCATTGTGGAACGCCCAGATGACGCGCACGCCCCCAGCCCCACCAAGACCAGCGCCAAGCCCCAAGGATGAGGCTTGGCTGACGTTCTGCTTGATTTCTTTTGACTAAGCGGAAGGTGCGACATGGGATTCAACGAACCAGAGTTGCTGATCAATACCGCGCGACATTTCAGTGAAGAGGTCTGCGGTGTCGGCATCGCCAAACGCGGCGCACTTGGTGCTGGCCTCGCGCACCGACTGGCCAAAGGCTGCCAAACTGCCAGCCACGGCAAACACATGCTGATTTTCATCGGCAAGGCCCAGATCATAGGGGACTAAGAATGAGTTTTGGGTCGCCACTTGTACCGTGCCTTGTGCCACACCGCCGAGGCCGCCAGCACGCTCTGCCAACATATCGGAATAGGTTTCGACCTGCTCTGAAACGCGATCAAACAGCTCATGGATGGCGATGAAGTTTGGTCCGCGCACATTCCAATGCGCTTGCTTGGTTTGAGCGTGCAAATCGATGGCCGCTGCTAAATGCTTATTGAGGAGTTCAACCGACTGGGCGCGAATGGTCTCGTGCAACGTGTTGCGTGTCTTGTTCATCTAAGGACTCCTGAGCTCGCCCAATGGGGGTGAATGCTTTTCCGAAGCCTTCCTAGGCGCGATGGGGAGACCCACGATTGACGCGCATCAAGTCACTTTGCGCGCTGCAGATTTAGGACCTGATCCCAACAGCCAATCTGGCTGGTGGAGACAACTTATGAAACTGGTTCCTATTCTGGCCCTATGCGCCATCTCGACCCTTACCATCACCTCGACCGTGCAAGCACGTCAGGCAACCCCTGCCGCCAGCACAGCCCCTACGCCCTCAAGCGCGACCGCGACATTTAAAGCGACAAGTATCGCCATTGGCGTTGGCTATAGCTGGGGCCATGGTGTTTTGAGTTACAAAGGGCGCGACTATCCCTTCACCGTCAAAGGCTTAAGTGCCCTTGGAATCGGCGCCTCCAGCATTGATGGCACGGCAGAGGTCTTCAAGCTTAAGTCTCTGGCAGATTTTGAAGGCGTTTATGGCGCAGCAGGCGTTGGTGCCACTGTCGGTCCAATCGGTGCCGGTACGGGCGGTCTGACCAATCGCAAAGGCGTGGAACTTCGCCTCAACACCCAAAGCGAAGGTTTAGAACTGACCCTGGCTCTCAGTGGCGTCACCATTGAATTTGATAAATAGAACCAGCCCATCCTCCCCTAATCTTTATCAGAATTGAAGAAACCAATGGATCAAGCAGACACAATCATCGCCGTTTTTCCCAATCATGAAGATGCGGACAAAGCCGTCCAAGCTTTGGCTGCAGCTGGCATTGGTGTAAAGAATATCAGCGTTGTGGGCAAAGGCTATCATACCGAAGAAAAGGTCATGGGCTTTTACAATATGGGCGACCGCATGCAGATGTGGGGATCACGTGGCGCGCTTTGGGGCGGGCTTTGGGGCCTATTGTTTGGTGGCGTCTTCATGGTGGTGCCGGTGTTTGGCCAAGTGGTGGTGCTTGGCTATCTGGCGACCGCGGTCATCTCAGCCCTCGAAGGGGCGCTGGTACTGGGTAGCTTGAGTGCCCTAGGTGGGGCGATCTCCAGCATCGGTGTCCCTGAGGACAGCGTCGTTCGGTATGAGACCGACGTGAAGGCCGATAGCTTCCTGGTTATGGCGCATGGCACCGCCGAAGAAGTCGAGAAGGCGCGTGGGGTCCTGAACCAGTCTGACCCAAGCCGCTTAGACGTCTATAATGGCGTAGCTGCATAGCTTCAGCAGAGTATCAATTTCGACCAGCCCTCGGCCCCCTGACAATGGCCGAGGGCATTTTTCCAATTTATACTGAGCGCGCAACTTTGATCCCAAAGGATCAAAACGCGCCTTTTATAATTAGCGCGCAACTTTGATCCCAAAGGATCAAAACGCGCTTTTATTCATGACGTAACGTCTCAATCGGGTCCATGCGCGCTGCGCCCCGGGCTGGGAAATAGCCAAAAATCACCCCGATCAGCCCCGAAAAAAACAAGGCAAACGCGTTGATCCCCGGATCAAACTGATAGGGCAAGTTCATCAAGGACGAGAGGCCAATCGAAGCGGCCGTCGCCAGAATAATCCCAATTAGCCCGCCCAAAGCGGAGAGCACCACCGCTTCGATCAAGAATTGCAACAAGACCTCGCCCTCAAGCGCTCCTACGGCGAGGCGCAGGCCAATTTCGCGGGTGCGTTCGGTGACGCTGACCAGCATGATATTCATAATGCCAATTCCCCCCACCAGCAGGCTGACAGCGGCGACCGCGCCGAGCAATGACGTCAAAAGACCCATCGTGCCCGAGAGGGTATCGGCCAGTTGTTGGGTGTCGAAGATGTTGAAATTATCATCCGCCCCGCCAGCCTTCAGGTCCCCCAACTTTCGACGCTCGCGCATCAGCTGTGTCAGGCTCGCTTTCAGGGATGTACTGTCGACATCTTCATTCATGGCGATGACGATCAAGCCGATTTGGCTATTGCCGGAGACACGTCGCAGATAGGTCTTAAGTGGCGTGACAATGCTATTGTCTTGATCCCCCATCCCGATCTGACCTTTGGGCTTTGTGATCCCAATCACCTGACAGGAGAACTGCTTGATCCGTAGTGCGGAGCCCAGGCCCGTTTGTCCAATCGTTCCCCCAAAGACTTCCCGTCGAACGGTTTCGCCAATGACGCAGACTGCCGCACCTGCCTCTTCCTCGGCAGGTTCAAATGTGCGGCCATTGGCTAGCTCCCAATTGCCAGCAGGAAAATAATCACTGGCGGCACCTGCAATCACAGTCGACCAATTACGCCCATTGGCAATGGCAACCACCGAACGCTGCGATGTTGCGATCGCAAACTTGATGCCGCCAATTTGATCGCGGATCGCGTCGGCATCGGCTTCTGTAAACTGCGGGACACCGCCACCTCCTCCCGCTCCGCCGCCAATGCGCTGACCGGGGCTGAGCAGCAAGATATTGGTGCCAAGGCTAGAGATCTGATCCTTGATGGCTTGGGTCGCCCCATTGCCGATGGTGACCATTGTGATGACGGCACTGACGCCAATCACAATGCCTAAAATGGTGAGAAACGAGCGCAAGAGATTGCTATAAACCGACTTTACCGCCAGCATGAACACCGAAAACAACATCACACCGTCTCCTGTGTGAGGTCTGACTGGAGCGGCGGGCTGGACGACGGATTTGGATTGGCCGCATCTTTTAGGACTTTGCCATCTTTGAAGTGGACCATGCGGTGGGCATAAGCAGCCATGTCGGGCTCGTGCGTCACCATCAGCACGGTGATGCCGTGGTCACGGTTTAGACCGACCAGAAGGCTCATAATCTCGTGGCTGCGCTGAGTATCTAAATTGCCCGTCGGCTCGTCGGCTAAAACCACCGCTGGCTCGGTCACAATGGCACGTGCAATGGCGACGCGCTGTTGCTGGCCGCCGGATAATTGCGATGGCGTATGATGTTCCCAACCCGCCAGACCGACCGCGGCTAGGGCCTCGCGCGCAGCCTTCTTTCGACCAGCTTGGGAGTCGCCGCGATACAAAAGTGGCAGCTCAACATTCTCCTGTGCCGATGTCCGCGCCAAAAGATTGAAGCCCTGAAATACAAAACCCAAGTAACGTCGACGGATGCGCGCGCGCTGGTCGCGGCTGAGCGCTTCGACATGGACACCTTTGAACAAATAGGCGCCAGCAGTTGGCGTATCCAAGCAGCCCAGAATGTTCATGGCCGTCGACTTGCCAGAGCCACTGGCCCCCATGATGGCGATGAACTCGCCTTCTTGAATCTCAAGGCTAATTTGGTTCAAGGCCATCAACTCACTGGCCCCTTCGCCATAACGCCTAGAGACGCCTTGCAAGGAGATCAGTGAGGTCATGGCGCTGGCGCAGCTTGTTGATCCGTGATCACGGGCATGCCTGCCTTCAAATTGCCGCTGACAATCTCGGTCATTTGCCCATCGGTGAGCCCGGTCTTAATCGCGATCGCAACTGGCGCACCGTCACGCAGGATATAGAGCGTTTTTGCCCCAGCAATTGTCGAGGCCTTTTGATCTTGTTTGCGCGCACCCCGCCCACTCGGCACACGCGGGGTTAGCGCGCTTAAGAGGCTGTTTTGCTTTGGCTTGGCGTCAGTCTCAGCCTGACTTGGACTAAAACGTAGCGCCATGTTTGGCACAAGCAGAACATTTTTATGACGTTTGGCAATGATTGTGGCCGTGGCCGTCATGCCGGGCTTAAGCATCAAATCATAATTGGCAACATCCAGATAAGTCAGATAGGTCACGACATTATCGGTGATGGTGGAGCCTGAGCCGACGCGGGTCACTTGCGCCGGGAAAGTGCGGTTCAAAAAGGCACTTACGGTAAAGGTCGCCTCTTGCCCGACCATCACAGAGCCAACATCGGCTTCGTCAACATAGCCCCACACACGTAAGCGCGCGAGATCTGACGCCACGGTCAAAAGAGTCACGGACTGGAAGGAAGCGGCCACGGCGCTGCCCGGCTCTACGGTGCGCGTCAACACAACCCCATCTGCGGGGGCACGGATAGAGGCTTTAGACAGATTGATCTCGTCCGTCGACAATGCGGCTTGTGCATCGCGGACGCCGGCAGCAGCGATAGAACCGGCCGCAATTGCGCGAGCAAGATCGGCGCGCGCAATATCCAGTTCGGCTTGCGCGGGAACTTGGCCGTTGGACAGTTGCCACACCTTTTGCAAGCGGGCGAGGCTTACTTGGGCCTGCCTCTGGGTCGCACTTGCCTGCGCCACTCCGGCGCGAGCAGAAAGAAGCGTGGCCTTGGTGCGTGCGATCTGATCTCGTAGTTTGGATGTATCGAGCTCCACAAGGATTTGGCCCTGAGTCACCCGGTCATTCACATCCACATTGACCCGCGAAACCGTGCCGGACAATTCGCTACCGATTGCATAGGTGCGAATGGGCTGCAGCATGCCATTGGCGATAACGCTGAGTGTGACATCGCCCATCCGTGCGGCTTGGGTGTGAAACAGAGGTTTAGCATCAGCAGCCTTTTTGACCTGCCACCACCAAAAGCCGAGGCCGGCAGCGATGATCAGGGCTACACCAATCCAAACTATGGGCCTTTTGAACCATGGCTTGGCCTGATCGTCGCCTAATAGTTTATCGAGTTTTTCCTTGGCTCCGTTGTTAGCCTCAACTGGTATTGGTGGATTTGTTCTACTGGTATCGGTCATAGCTGTTCCCGCAGGTCAGCATCCCAGCCACCCCCTAGCGCCTTATACAAAGTGATTGAATCGAGGCTGAGATTGGCCCGCGCGCTCACCAGAGCATCACGGCTTGAAAAGGCTGCCCGCTCGGTATCCAGAACGGTCTGGAAATCGATCAGGCCGCTGCGATAACGAATTTGCGCAAGATTATAGGCGCGCGAGGCCGCTGCGTTGGCGGTGGTAAGAGCCACCAAGGACGCCTGATTGTCGCGCAGTCGTTCCAACGCATCTTCGACATCGCGCAAGGCCACAAGAACGGTGCCACGATAAGCGTGCACAGCCTGTTCAACGCCTGCCTGATCGGCGCGCACCTGAGCGGCAGGGCCTGGCCCAAAGGGCACTTGAACCGATGCGGAGAGGGCTGTCAGCAAGGATGAGCCATTCAGCAAAGTCCCAAGGCTTGCCGCAGATAACCCAATGGACCCCCCAAGCGTGAAACTTGGTTTAGTGGCCGCCTCTGCCTGCCCCAATCGGCCTAAAGCCTCTAACACCGCAAACTCACTAGCCCGCACATCAGCGCGGCGCCGCAGGGTCTCTGCCGGTAGGTTCAGGACAAGGTCGGTCTTAACCACGGGCACGGCGCGCACTTCTGCCAATTGAGCCACCAACTCACGCGGCGGCCTTCCAGTTAAGACACTTAGGGCGTGACTTGACTGGGTGATGGCATTTTCAAGCGCAGGCAGGCTCGCTTGAGTTGACGCGAAAGCGAAGTCAGCTTGATCGCTATCAAGCGCACTAACTAAACCTGCCTGACGCCGCCATCCTACCAATTGCCTGGTGTGTGATTGACTGGAAAGGGTTTGTTGCGCCAAGGCCAGTCTGGCCTGTGCTGTCCGCAGATTGATGTAAGTGGTCGCAAGCTCTGCCGCGATTTGCACGCGGAAGTCGCCAAGATTAGCCATGCGGGACCAGACAGCGGCCTGCTGGGCTGCTAAAGCGCTGCGCTTGGCCCCGAACACGTCCAAGGTCCAGCTCTCTTCAATGCCAAGCGAGATTAACGTGGAAGCGGCGCGGTTGCTGGCAGCAGTGCCCTGCGTTGACCTGCGGGCGGACCCTGAGCCCAGGCCCTGCGGCCCGAGGCCAGCTTCAGCGACATCGCGCAAGGCGCGGGCTTGTTGAATGGCTGCCGCCGCGCCCTCTAAGGTGGGGTTTGAGACCAAAGCTTCCTCGATTAGTCGGCTCAGAATCGGATCCTGAAATCTCTGCCACCACTTGGTTAGATCAGTCGCGGGTGCGATGGGTTGAGCAACGGACCAGCCGACAGGCACGTCGACACGGCGCGGCGAAGGCTCGTAGGTGTGAGGGGTGCCGCACGCTGCCAAGCTAACAGCGGCCGACAACAGCGCTGCGCCAGCCTTTGTTCCCATCCATCCTAAAGGCGCGCGCTTTATAATCATCGCCCTACTAATCCGATTATCATCGCCCATGGTTTGACCGGCATCAAGCCGATCTTCGCCTCTGCTCGTAGGATGTCGCCTTTCGCCCGAAACCTAGGAGTAGACCATGAGCCACCATAAAGACGATGAAGACCATACAAACCACGACAAAGACGAGAAGAAGACGACTTGGACCGAGAATGTCGAACTGGTCGGCGATGAATTGATCGCTTCGGTCAAAAAATTAGCCGCAGAAGGAAAAGTGCGCCGTATTCGGATTATTGAGCCCGATGGCGACATTGTCGTCGACATGCCGCTGACGCTCGGTGCCATTGCCGGCAGTGCGGTGGTGCTTGCCGCGCCTATGCTGGCGATTTTAGGGGCCTTGGCATCTTATGTAACCAAAGTGCGGGTCGAAATTGTCCGCAGCGGCCCGGGCCCTGCCAACTCGACCCCAGCAAAAGACCCCATGCCAGTCTGACTAGCGCGCCCGGGCACCAAGGTCTCGCATCTTTGCAAGCCATTTTGTTCGGGTTCGCTGACTGCCCTCCACATTACCAAACAGGGTTTCACGAATGGGGCCGATGCCGGCGATCCCTAATACACCGCTTTCAAATCCCTTCACGCCGTGGCTGCCCATCAACAAGCGATAGGCAGCCGCCGGCATGCCCATCGTAACCACAAGGCGCGCGCTACGCCCCTTTAGCTTGCCGACTGGCCAGGGCTTTTCGGTCTTTTCAAGAAAGAAATCTCCGCACGCAGCCTGCTCAAAAAAGGCCTTCACGAGGGCTGGCATCGTACCCAGCCATAACGGATAGATGATCATCAAATGCTCAGCATCCACAATGGTTTGCTGAGCCATCAAGATTGACTCATTCGGGGGCTGGGCCATGTCTTCTGGCCGGCGAACGAAGTCGATTGGCAGACTGCCAATATCGACATCAGAAACTTGGTGGCCAGCGTCAAGCGCGCCTTGGCGATAGGCGTCAGCGAGGCCATGACACAAATGTCCGCCTCTGGAATCTGGATGGCCTTGAATGATACAAATTTGGGTCATGGGATGTAGCGCCTCCACGCGCGAAAATCTCGTCGACACCTCTTTACCAACGCACCCGCTGTGAGTTTGACGGAGATCAATTCGACTTGGTCTCTGTCGGTCTAGGGATCGGCATGCGCCATTTTCTCGATACCCAAGACTTCACCAAAGCCGAACTTCAAACCCTGATGGAGCTTACCGCGCTTCTGAAAGCAGCCGACAAGGAACGCGCCCTGCCGCGTCTTTTGGTTGGCGCTTCCTTGGGGATGATTTTCGAAGAACCCTCCACCCGCACCCGAATTTCGTTTGAAGTTGCGATGACGAAATTGGGCGGCCACGCGCTCTATCTAAAGCCTGGTGAAATTCACTTAGGTGTCCGCGAGAGCATTCAAGATACCAGTCGCGTCATCAGCCGCATGGTGGATGCCATCGAAGCCCGCACGCTGAAACATGCAACCGTGCTGGAACTTGCCGCCAATGCCACGGTGCCTGTTCTCAATGGATTGACCGATTACAACCACCCGACCCAAGTCCTCTGCGATATCTTTACGATCCAAGAACGTCTGCCTCAGGGCAAAAGGCTTGAAGACGTTTGCCTGACCTTCATGGGCGACGCGACCAATGTGTGTTCGTCGCTTTTGTTGATCTGCTCCAAGATGGGCATGCATTTCACGCAATGTGCGCCAAAGCGCTATCAGCTGTCCCAAGCCTTGCAAGACATGGCGACATTCAACTGTCTGGTTTCAGGTGGGACATTCAAAGTCATCGACGATCCAGCCCAAGCGGTCTCTGACGCGGATTTTGTCTATACCGATTTGTGGTGGTGGGTCGGCCAAGAAGCCGAAATTCCAGACCGGACTGCCGCCTTCATGCCCCGCTACCAAGTCAATGAGGACCTTTTGGCGCGTGCGCCGCCGCACGCCAAATTCATGCATTGCTTACCTGCCTCACGCGGCGTCGAAGTTACAAGTGCTGTGATGGATGGGCCAAGATCGATCATTTACGATCAAGCTGAAAATCGACTTCATACTGAAAAGGCGATTCTGGTTGGCTTTATTGACCCCCATCTGAAGCGCCCAAGCCAAGCGCTAAAGGATTCCCACAGCCAGAAGATTGGTCGCTTCTTGGTTGAGACAGCCCTGCCAGGTGCTGGAGGTCCAAGATGACCAACGCTGCCAGTCCAACTAAACCATCTTTCAAACGGGTCTTGGGCCTGTTTGACATCACACTTTTCACCGTGTGCGCCATTCTGGTCGTGGATACCCTAGCGGCATCTGCAGCCATCGGCCCTTCTTCGCTGGCTTGGTGGCTGATCACCTTGGTTTTCTTCTTCATCCCCTATGGGCTGATCACAGCAGAACTTGGCGCGACCTACCCGGGCGAAGGCGGCATTCAGAACTGGATTCGTCGTGCCTATGGCGACCGTTGGGCAGCACGCTCGACTTGGTATTATTGGGTCAATGTCGCTTTATGGATGCCGTCGGGCTTCATCTTGATGGCCGGGATGGCAGCACAATTATTTGCGCCAGAAATGGCACTCTGGACCAAAATCACGATTGCGATTGCCACCACTTGGCTCACCGTGCTGATCGGTGTCACAAGCCTGTCGGCAGCAAAATGGATCCCAAATTTAGGTGCCTTTATCAAGGTGGCGATCATGCTGCTGATTGGTTTTGCTGGCACCTATGCGTGGATCAAGCACGGCCCGGCAAACCCCTTGACCCTTCAATCCTTGACGCCGCACTGGGGCGCTAGTCTCGCGTTCTTGCCGGTCATTGTTTATAATTTCATGGGCTTTGAGCTGATGAGTGGCGCGGGCGATGAAATCAAGGATCCCGCCCATGACATCCCGCTGGCCGTTATCGTCGCCGGACTTTTGATCTCGGTCTTCTATATATTTGCCACGTTCGGCATTTTGGTAGCCCTGCCTGTCTCGGATATTGGATTGATCGAAGGCCTAATCGATACCATTCGCTCGCTTTTACGAGGGGTACCAGGTGCTGAGATCATCACGATTGGTGTCGGCATAGGGGCTATTTTCTCCATCATCGCCAATCTGGTTACCTGGTCGATGGGGGCGAACCGATCTGCCCTTGCCGCTGCCGTAGATGGCGAATTACCCAAAGTGTTCGCTATCTTGCGTCCGTCCAACCAAACACCGGTCGGAGCGTATGTCCTGACAGGATTGGTCTCGACCGCGGTGATCTTGGCTTATGGATTGATTGCAGGCTCGGCTGAAGACTTGTTCTGGTCGCTATTCGCCTTCAGCTCCATCATCTTTTTACTGCCCTATCTGGTCTTGTTCCCTGCCTTTGTGCACTTGAGAACCATCGATCCTCTAGCGCCTCGGCCTTACCGCGTTCCGTTTGGCAAGATCGGCGCGCTTGGATTTGCGACAGTCTGCACCCTCTTTATCTTGCAAGCCATCGTCTTCTTCGTCTGGGTTCCGGGCGAGCCTGTGGATTGGACGAAGACCGGACCCATCTTGATTGGCGTTCTGGTTACGCTCGTGCTTGGCGAACTGGTTATTCGAACCGCTTTAAAGCCACCCAACCCCTTTAATCATGAATCCTAGGAGACTGTGATGAGTCGCACCCTGACAACGACCCCAACTCAAGACGGATTCCGGATGCCAGCCGAGTGGAGCAATCACGCCGGCACGTGGATGATCTGGCCAGAGCGCCCGGATAATTGGCGCAATGGGGCAAAGCCCGCTCAAATCGCCTTTGCACAAGTAGCTAACGCCATTGCCGCTTATGAGCCCGTCACCATGTGCGTGTCGCCCGCACAATATCTCAACGCCAGACATGCCTTGCCGGTCGGCGTCCGACTGGTTGAAATGACCAGCAATGATAGTTGGATCCGCGACTGTGGGCCGAGCTTTGTCACCAATCCGAACCATGAAGTCCGCGGTGTAGACTGGCGTTTCAATGCGTGGGGTGGCTTACAAGACGGCCTCTATAGCCCTTGGGACCAAGACGATTTGGTCGGCGAAAAAGTGTTAGAGATGGAGCGCGCCTTGCGTTACGCCCCACCCATTGTGCTGGAAGGTGGGTCGATTGAAGTCGATGGCGAAGGCACCTTGATGGTGACCATGCAATGCCTGCTTAACAAGAACCGCAATCCCGATCTCTCCAAGCAAGACATTGAGGCGGCGCTGGAATCTTATCTCGGGGTTACAAAAATTATTTGGCTGGATCATGGCGTCTTCAATGATGAGACGGACGGGCATGAGGATAATCTGGCGCGCTTTGTGGCACCCGGTCGGGTCGTTCTAACGTGGACGGACGATCACGAGGATCCCCAGTATGAAATCAGCCAAGATGCCTTCTTGCGCCTCTCAAAAGCTGTTGACGCCCATGGCAGGCCTCTAGAGATCATCAAAATCCACCAGCCCGGGCCCTTGTTCATGAAGGGTGAAGAGGCCGCGGGTGTCGATATCATTGATGGTACAGAGCCGCGCACGGCGGGCCTGCGCTTGGCTGCGTCTTATGTGAACTTCTATATGTGCAATGGGGCGCTGATTGTCCCCGAATTGGACCCGGGCTTTGACGCCCACGCAGCTAGCGCCTTGAAACTCGCCTGCCCCAACCATGACATCGTGATGGTTCCGGCGCGTGAAATCTTGCTGGGGGGTGGAAACATCCATTGCATTACCCAGCAACAACCGATGGGCTTTGAGGCCTAGAGCGGGGACCCATCGGGCAAGACCCAAGTTCCCTTGGTGCCATCTAATAGGGCTTGCAGATCGCCAAGTCCGCCAATCATCGCCAACTTGCCCTTGCCTGCCATGGCAACAGCGGCGGCCACTTTTGGTGCCATCGTGCCCGCTTGAAACGACTGCGCAGAGAGAAGTTCAGGCGTGGTGCGTCGGATGAGCGATGCTTTGGGAGTCCCAAAGTGTTCCATAATTCCATCGACATTGGTCAGCATAATCAAAGCGTCGGCATTAAGGGCGCGGGCCAACAGACTGCTCGCCAAGTCCTTATCGATCACTGCCTCAACGCCCGTTAAGCGTCCGTCACCATCTAGGCTGACGGGGATGCCACCGCCGCCTAAGCAGATGATTGTGACTTTGGCTGCAAGCAGCACTTGTATCGCCTCTAATCCAACAATTTTGAGCGGCGGGGGTGAAGCGACGACCCGTCGCCAGCCACCGGAGGCGATTTCAACCGAGTCCCAGCCTAGGCTGGTCAATCGACTGCGATCTTGGTTGATCAACCCAATGGGCTTGGTTGGGTGCTGAAAGGCCGGGTCTTTGGGATCGACAATTACTTGGCTGAGTAAAGTGGCAAAGGTTTGCGTCGGGGCACGATTGGCTAGTTCTTGTTCGATAACATAGCCAATCATGCCTTCACTCTCAGCACCCAGCACGTCGAGAGGCCAGTCAGCATCGGCAGTCTGTGCAGCCAACAGGCCCACTTGCGGGCCGTTTCCATGCGTAATCACGATCCGATAGCGCGACAATAGGGGCGCGATGATAGCTGCGACTTTGGCGATGTTCGCACGCTGACTAGTCGACTTCGCCGGTTCCCCCGCGCTCAAAAGCGCATTGCCGCCCAAGGCAATCACCAGCGTAGATCCACGTGCAAGCGTCATCTCAGCTACATGCTCACCCTTCAACGAAGCATCCTTGATGGTGATCAAACTTTCCAGATGGGAAAACAGCGGCCGACGTGGGAACCCCCTACGCCTAGAATGGTTGAACCACTGCACGACCACCTGCCCACGCCATTTCGCACGGCACTTTCCGATGGAGGCTCAATGCATGGCCAAACCCCTATTACAGACAAGCGATCTTGATCTCTTCATGAGCCGTCCGCGAAACCGCCCATTCTTCTCGGAAGGTGACCCCAGCGGCGCGATCTACCAAGTTGAAAGCGGCTGCATTCGCCTGCAAAAAATGACGGAAGGTGGCAGGCGATGCGTGCTGTCCTTTTGCTATCCGGGTGACGTATTTGGCTTAGGGACACATGGGCCTGAACAAGTCGATGCCGAGGCAGCCTGTGCCTCCCGCGTTTCACGACTGGGGCATTTGGGCCTTCAACGCATGCTCCAAGCTGAGCCCGTGCGCGCCATGAAAGTGATCGACGCAGCCTATGGCGGCCAAGAGCCCGGCAGCGAACATGTTGTCATGATCAGCTTTGCCCCAGCTGAGCAAAAACTTGCTTGGTTCTTAGCCAGTTTAGGGCAGCGTTTGGGGCAATCCATTGGTGGCGAGCTTTTGGTCGATTTACCGATGATGCGCGCCGACATTGCAGACCATCTGGGCATGACGTTTGAGACGGTGAGCCGTGAAATGACCAAACTGCGCGACCTTCAGATCATCGACCTATTGGGCTTACGCAAGTTCAAAATCCAACGCGCAGCGGTCCTGCAATCCCTCGCACTGACAGGCAGTCTGTGTCACAACCAGCATTTCACAAGCCGCGACGTCTTACCAGTTTTTCCTCATTCAGGCGCGCGCAAAAGCCATCGGATTGAAGCCATGGCAGCCACCTAAACCATGCCCGTTCCAGCTCATGGCCTCACCCAAGCGGAGGCCGACCAAGGGCTCGAGGAGTTCGGGCCGAACAGTCTGGCAGTCGTTCAGGACCGCTCTGTACTTCGGATTTTAATCGGCACCCTCAAAGAACCGATGTTCCTGTTCATGCTGTCGGCCGCCGCGCTTTATCTTGTCGTTGGCGATCTAGCAGAAGGGGCATTTCTCGTCCTTGCGGCCTGTGTGTCCATGGGCCTAGTAATCTTTCAAGACGCGCGGTCCGAAAGGGCATTGCACGCCTTGCGCGACCTGGCCGCACCCCACGCGCACGTGATCCGTGACGGTCAAACGCGCCTGATACCTGCCGAACAATTGGTACCCGGTGATGTGGTCATTCCCAATCCGGGAGAACGCTTCCCTGCTGACGCCGACCTGATCTCAGACCATCTGCTGATGATGGATGAGGCGGTGCTAACAGGGGAGTCAGCCCCGGCACCCAAGGCCTTGGGTCAGGATATTGCGCTATATGCTGGCACATTGGTCGTCAGCGGCGAGGGTTTGGCTGTGGTCACCCAAACCGGCGGCAACACCCAAATGGGCATGATTGGGACGGCCCTTTCCGGCGAGATTGAGCAAACACCTTTGCAGGTAAGTACAGGTCGCTTGGTGATCTGGCTGAGCTTTGGAGCTCTAGTAATTTGTCTCGCCATCGTCGCAGCCTATGGACTGCTGCGCGGCGACTGGGTGGCCGGTGGGCTGGCAGGCCTTACAGCCGCGATCGCCCTTTTGCCTGAGGAATTCCCGCTTGTGCTGGCTGTCTTTCTCGCGATGGGCTCCCAACGTCTGGCCCAGCATCATGTATTGGTGCGCCGCGCGGCTGTGGTGGAGACTCTTGGTGCAATTACCCTGTTGTGCGTTGATAAGACCGGGACCCTGACCCAGAACCAAATGCAAGTCACGCAAGTGTGGTCCCTAGAGGAGACCCAGCACGATGACGTCTTGCGGGTTGGTGCTTTGGCGAGCGCTGTTCACCCAATTGACCCCATGGATAAAGCCATCCAAGCGGCAGCCAAGTCTCTTGCCAATGGCGGACCAAGACTGGCAGATTTCACACTCAAGCATGTCAGCCCGCTTGTGCCGCAACGGTTAGCTGTCATCCAAAGCTGGCAGCATGAGGGGCACACCATTTGGGCAACTAAGGGCGCGCCAGAGGCGGTGATCCATTTGTGCCCGGGACTTTCACCAGAGGCCCGCGCGCGCATCGAAACCGAGTTGGACGCCATGGCATCCTCTGGCCTGCGGGTTCTAGCCTGTGCTCAAGCAATGACAGATAGTCTGACCGGAGCGAAGATTGAAGATGTCCGATTTGAATTCGTTGGCCTGCTGGGCTTCATTGATCCTTTGCGCGAAGACGTGCCCGCAGCATTAGCCGAAGCCCGCCAAGCCGGGATTGAGATCGCGATGATCACGGGCGACTTAACCGCAACCGCGCTCGCCATTGCAAAAGCGGCTGGACTGGATGTTGGCGCAGGTGTTTTGACCGGGCAAGAGATTGAGGATTTATCGTCTGAAGCCCTTCAAGCGCGCCTCGCCCATGTGCGCATTTTCGCACGCGTACGACCCGAGGCGAAGTTGAAACTAATCTTGGCGTTTCAGGCTTTGGGCCATGTGGTGGCGATGACTGGCGATGGAGTCAATGACGCGCCAGCCTTGGAAGCCGCCCATGTCGGGATAGCGATGGGCCAGCGCGGGACCGATGTGGCGCGGGAGGCGGCTGACCTTGTTTTGCTCGACGATAGCTTTGCTTCCATCATCTCAGGCGTTCGCTTAGGGCGTCGCATTTTTGCCAATTTGCGAAAGGCGTTGGGCTATGTGTTGGCGATCCATATTCCCATCGCAGGCTTGGCACTCCTCCCCATCTTATTAGGTCTGCCGCCAATGCTGTTCCCGATGCATATCGTGGTGATGGAGTTGATGATCGACCCCATCTCCTCCCTCGTATTTGAGGCGGAGCCGAGCGAGGCTTCCGCGATGGTACAACCACCTCGCGCCTTGAAGGAGCCCTTGTTTGGCATGACGCAAATGGCATGGGCCGCGCTTCAGGGTCTTGTTCTGCTTGGTGGCGTCTTGGGGCTTTATTTCTGGGTGGTCAGCACAGGTATCCCCGAAACCACGGCACGCTCCATGGGCTATGTCTGCTTGGTGACCGGCAATGTGACCCTCGCGCTCGTGGACGGCTATGAGCCTTCAATCGGTCCGTTTGACCGCCGGCATCGCTTGTTATGGATCGTGGCACTGCTTGTTACTTCGACCTTGGCTGCCATCCTCTATGTGCCGTGGTTGGGGGCAATCTTTAAGATGGCTCCGTTGGGGGGCGAGGATTTGTCTTTGGCACTGGGGGTTGCCTTTCTGGCCGGGGGCTGGTCCGTCGTCGTTCGCATCGTCGCCAAGCGCCTCGTCCTGCAATCAGAAACTTGATTGACCTTCCCGCAGAAATATGACACGTTTAGTGTCAATTATTGAGCGGTGGGAAGGGAGTATGAGCTTGAAAGTTTTACGCACGCCAGATGCGGCATTTGAGGCGGTTAAAGGCTTTGATTTCCAACCCTGCTATCTGACCATCAAAGACCCAGAAACCCTGACGCCCATGCGTGTCCATTATATCGACGAAGGGCCACGCGACGCTCCGATTGTGTTGATGTTGCATGGCGAGCCGACGTGGAGCTATCTCTACCGGCACATGATTGGTCCAGTGACCGCCCAAGGCTTACGTGCGATCGCCCCTGATCTGATCGGCTTTGGCCGCTCTGATAAGCCGGCGTCGAAGCAGGATTATAGCTACGCCCGCCACGTTGCTTGGATGCGCCTCTGGCTTGAGACCTTGGATCTGAAGAACATCACTTTGGTCTGTCAGGACTGGGGATCGCTGATTGGACTTCGCCTTTTGGCCGAAATGCCAGACCGTTTTGCTGGCGTGGTTCTTTCCAATGGCGGCCTCCCTGCAGGACAGCGCGGCCCCACCGCCTTTAAGATTTGGCGCGCATTCTCACAGTTCAGCCCGGTCTTCCCAATTGGCAAGATTGTTCAGGGTGGCACAAAGCGTAGGCTATCGGCGGCGGAGATTGCCGCCTATGACGCGCCCTTCCCCGATTCCAGCTACAAAGCCGGTGCACGAATTTTCCCGTCCTTTGTGCCCATCGGCGACAATGTGGCAGTTCCGGACCAGTTAGAAGCCTGGAAGGTCTTAGATGCTTGGGAAAAGCCTTTCCTGTGCTGCTTTAGCGACGGCGACCCTGTCACACGCGGCGGACAGCGCCTCTTCGTGGGCCGGGTCCCCGGCACAGCCAATCAACCTCACACCACGCTGCGTGGGGGCCATTTCATCCAAGAAGATGATCCAGCGGGCTTCGTTTCCTCTATTTTGAAAGTTGTAAAACCATGAATGTGACCAATGAAGTTTTCCCAAACCCAGAACGTGCAAAAGCCTTCTTTGGCGGCGAAGAAGATGGGCCATTTTGTATGGTCAATCTGTTGAAGTTCAAGGAGAAGGCGACCTATCCCGATGGGGCAGAGCCTGAACTGACGGGCCGTGAAGCCTATATGCGCTATGGCATGGCCGTCGTGGCGTGTGTCGAAGCCGTTGGCGGCAAAGCGCGCTTTTCCGGCATGGTCACCGATCTGATGCTGGGGCAAGTCGAAGAGCTGTGGGACATGGTGGCAATTGCCGAATACCCCTCCCGCGCCGCCATGTTGGCCATGGTGCAATCGCCGGACTATCAAGCCATCGAAGCCCACCGCATGGCAGGCCTTGCGGGTCAGTTGAACATTCGCACCAAGATGATGGGTGGCTAAACGCCCGGTCCCGTCAGGGGCTGCAAGTCTAGGATCGTGAATGGCTGATCGCGGGCTTCCTGCTTGAAGATAGCCAAGCTTTCGAAGTCATGTGGGCCGGCAAAGTCTTGGAAATGGTCTTGCAAGACCGCCAAGACTTGGGCCCGGAGCGCTTGATCGGAGATACGCTCCGTCAGCGTCATGTGAAAGCGAAAGTCATCAAAAATATAGGGATAGCCATATTCCCGTAACTGGATTTCATGACGTGGATTGATGCCCGCATGAAGTCGACGATTGAGATCGAAGTCGCTCAAAGGTGCGCGGAAGCCATCAAGGGCAACCACACAATCGGTGTGCAGCGCCTGCATCTGCAATGAACGCTCTGCCAGCACAAAAGCTAAGAATGGCCCCAGAGCCGCAACCTGAATATCTGCTTGGAAAGGCGCATGGCGGCTGGTTAGCGCGCTAAAGGCTGACAGAAGGCCCGCCTCATCTTGCTCAGGGTGCAACTCAAAAGGGGCCTTCAGCGTTGCGTGGAAGCCATAGTGACGCGCGTCTTGCGTTAATTGATCGAGATCGATCCCCTCTAGGCCGACAAGATCCGGGCGCTCACACACTGTGTTGGTGAACGCATCCCGCCCAAGCCAAGCAGAGGCTGCCGTGCTGAGAGGGTGCGCCGCTGAGGGCGCATAATAAATCGCGTAACGGGGGATCATCCCACTGCTTGTCCTTCACGCCAAACAGAGCGGACAATGGGCCAACCGTTGGGCGAAAGATAGACCCGAACCATATCGGCCCGCTGCCCCACTTTAATCTCGCCGCGATCGGTCAGACCACACACATGAGCTGGGTTTTTGGCTACTGTATCGATTGCCCGTTGGATCGGCCAATTGAACGGGGCCTCTGCCAACATGAAAGCTGCCCGGATCATCGACAACGGCACATAGTCTGACGACAAAATGTCCAACAAGTCTTTTGCCGCGCAGGCACGCGCACTTAAATTGCCAGAGTGGGAGGCACCGCGGACAAAGTTTGGGCCACCCATCACATTGAGCAAGCCGAGTTCGCGGGCGCGCTTGGCGGCATCTAAACTGACTGGGAACTCAGCCGCGACACAGCCATCTTGGTGGCTTTCGTTGACATGCTCAATCGTCGCATCATCATGACTCATCAATGCAATGCCAAACTCTTGGGCCAAGGCCACGATGGTCTCGCGGTTTTTCGGCCCAGCCGAAGGGTCGCGCCAATTGGTCTCGGTGGCCAGCATAGACGCCACTTCTTCCTTTGCCGTACCGGCCTTTTCGAGCCGGTCTTTAAAGCGATTGAGGTCGGCCGTTTGGCGTTGGCCGGGGGTATGATCCATTACCGAAAGCAGCTTGAGCCGGGGGTTGTCGAGATGGGGCTCCACCAAGCTCAATAGCTCAGGGTTTGTGATCTCACAGCGTAAATGGAGCAAATGCTCTGCCCGCAGCAAACCTTCAGAACCAGCTTGATCCATGGCCGCAATCATCGGGGCCAAAGCCTCTTTGCGGTCTAGGCCATCTTTGCGACCATGCAGACTGAGGCTGTCAAAGACGGTCGTGATCCCCGCCATGATGCATTGGCCATCATGAGCTAAGGCCGCACCCAAACTATCCCAGCGCGCACCCGGACGTGGCTGATAATGCTTTTCCAGATTGTCGGTATGAATGTCGACAAGTCCAGGGATGAGAAGGTCATCGCCGCAATCAACCGCGTCGCTATTTGCGTGGGTCGCAGCCTCAATAGCGGCGATTGCGCCATCTTCCACATGAACATGACCACTGAGGACGCCTTGCGGTGTTACGATCTGTTGGGAAAAAATTGCATGGTTCGTCATCGGAAGTCTCCGTTTCCGGTATGTTGATTTAGTTTAATCATGTCACAAGACGCCCCTATGACGGTCGCAAGAGCGTACCAACAACATCGGCGCGTCTTGTTCATTTCAGGGTTTCGCCGACGCGGACCAGCGTTCCATCTGGATCCACCAGCCGAAACTCATCCGCGCCCCAGTCCATGCGCAGTAATGCTGCCCCGGCTTCGCTCGCCCCTGCGGGCACATTGTCGCCGCGCAGATAAACCCTCTGACCAATTCCTGTTTGAGGATTGGCCACAGACGCAAACTGAAGCTCTACCTGGCCAGACTGCAAAATCAACAAATCAGGATAGGTTCGCGCCACGCTGAAACCGAGCCGACCATAGAATGCGGCGGTCGCCGCAAAGTCGAACGATGGCAAGACAGGGCTTGCCGAAGTGGCACGCCAAGCGCTCACGCCGCGGCCTTGTATTCCGACACGTTGAACAAACGCGTCGCCACCGCATCACGCACATCATGGTCATGGAAAATGCCGACCATGGCGGCACCCTTGGCCAAGGCCGCATTGATCAGTTCCACAACGATAGCGCGATTGGCGGCGTCTAGCGAAGCTGTAGGCTCATCCAACAAAAGGACCGGATACTCGCGGATAAAGCTGCGCGCGATATTGACGCGTTGTTGCTCCCCGCCAGAGAAAGTTGACGGCGGCAGATCCCAATGGGCTTCTGGCAAACGCAAAGCCTGCAGAAGGGTGATCGCCCGCTCGCGGGCTTCTTCCAGCTCGACACCATTTTCAAGAAGGGGCTCAATGACGAGATCGAGTGTCGATACCCGTGGGATGACACGCAGGAACTGGCTGACATAGCCTAAGGTCCGTCGTCTGATCTCCAGCACCTGATGGGGTGGTGCTTTGGTGATATCAACGAGTGCGCCGTCGTGGCTGACGAAAACCCCGCCCGACGTAGGCAGATAATTGCCATAGATGGT
Source organism: Aquidulcibacter sp. (assembly GCF_044346625.1). Taxonomy (GTDB): domain Bacteria; phylum Pseudomonadota; class Alphaproteobacteria; order Caulobacterales; family Aquidulcibacteraceae; genus Aquidulcibacter. The sequence goes on from NZ_JBIIYV010000006.1 coordinate 47,377, forward strand.
CCGCATTAGGGTCGACTTTCCGACCCCGGATTCACCTGCCAAGACGACGCACTCGCCCGGCATGACTTCCAGCTTGAGTGCCTCAAAGACGCCAATCGACGTGGCACCTTGATTGTGAAGGGTGAAGATCTTGCTGAGATCATCGACGCGGATGGCGGCTTCTTGGGTCATGGAAGGATCGTTTCAAACAAAGGCCAAAGAGGATAGAACTCAATATGCGTTAGATTTGCAGCACACTTGAGACCAATAATTGGGTGTAGGGATGTTGCGGGTCGTCAAGCACTTGATCGGCAAGGCCTGTCTCAACCACATGACCGCCCTTCATCACCATCAAGCGATCCGCCATCAGGCGGGCGACAGCCATGTCATGCGTCACGATGATCGCGGCTAGCCCGAGGTCACGCACCAGCTCGCGCAACAAGTCCAACAAACGTGCTTGTACGGAGACATCTAGGCCGCCGGTCGGCTCGTCCATGAAGACAAGGCGCGGGTTGTGGATTAGATTGCGGGCAATCTGAATGCGCTGTTGCATACCGCCGGAAAAGTTACGTGGCTTATCGTCAACCCGGCCCAGATCAAGCTCAACCCGGCTCAGCCAATCCATCGTGGATTGGCGCATGTCGCCATAATGGCGCCGACCGAGGTTCATCAATGGCTCAGCGACATTGGCACCGCCTGACACGCGCATTCTTAGGCCGTCGCGTGGATTTTGATGCACAAAGCCCCAATCTTCGCGCTGCATGCGACGCCGGTCTGGCTCAGACAAATCATAAATGTCGACCAAGCCATGACGACGGGAGTTGAAGGCAATGGACCCAGTGGTAGGGGCCAGCTTGCCGGAAATGCAGTTTAGAAGGGTGGTTTTGCCGGAGCCGCTTTCACCTACGATGCCGAGAACTTCACCGGGCCGCATCTCAAAGCTAATATCCAAGCAGCCGGCGACATGGCCGTAATATTTGGTCAAGTTCGCGACACGCAAAAGCGGTTCCACTGCGCCGACAGATTGGGAAGAAGTCGGCCGATCTAAAACTTCAGTCATGGCTATACTTCCTCTGCCGCGATTTCGGTTTCAATGTGTGCGAGGGCGTGGCCAGCCATCGGGCCTGCGTGGCCTTTCTCGCGGCGGTCTGCGCAATAATGGCTGTCGGAGCAGACAAACATATGCTGGCCCTTATCGTCGAGGACGACCTCGTCGAGATAGGAGTCGTTCGCGCCGCATAAGGCGCAAACCTCGTCCCAGCTTTGTGTCTCAAACGGATAATCTTCAAAGTCCAAGCTACGCACCCGCGTAAAGGGTGGGACCGCATAAATGCGCTTTTCACGACCGGCGCCAAACAACAGGATGGCTGGGTTCATGTGCATTTTAGGATTGTCAAACTTAGGAATTGGCGATGGGCTCATCAAATAGCGCTCATCAATCATCACCGGATAGCCAGCTGTTGCCGCAATCCGTCCGTAGGCGGATATGTTTTCATAAAGCGAGACATATTGCAGACCATATTCAGCGTAAGCATGCATGGCCCGTGTCTCGGTTTCGCGTGGCTCCAAGCCTCGCAAAGGTTCGGGCTGCGGCACTTGGAACACCATGATTTGGCCATCCGCCAAGGGCTGCTCAGGGATGCGGTGCCGCGACTGGATGATCGTTGCTTCGCTGGTGTCTTCGGTTGTGGCGACGTCGGCCACTGTCGCGAAAAACCGGCGGATGGAGACGGCATTGGTGGTGTCATCGGCCCCTTGGTCAATGCACTTGTAAACGTCTTCAGGGCCAATGATTGCTGCGGTCAGTTGGATACCGCCTGTACCCCAACCGTAAGGCACAGGCATTTCACGCGAGCCAAAGGGGACTTGATAGCCGGGTATGGCCAAAGCCTTCAAAATAGCCCGGCGGATCATCCGCTTGGTCTGCTCATCTAGATAGGCGTAGGTGTAATAACGGTCTTCTGGCGCGGCATTGGGGCGCGCATGTGCGTCCGTAGCGGTCATTCTGCGGCCTCCTTCATATGCGCTGTTTGCTCTGCCAAAGCTTTTGCTTTGGCGTCAAAGAACTCGCGACGTAGGCGACGCAAGAATTGAAGGTCGGCTTGGAAATCGACGTAATGCGGCAGTTTGAGGTGCTGGACAAAGCCTGACGCTTCCACCACGTCGGAGTGATAGAGCACAAACTCCTCATCCTGACAGGGAGCTTGGCCTTCTTCGCCCAACTCACGGCCACGAAGCGCGCGGTCGACAATCGACATGCTCATTGCTTTGCGTTCATTGTGGCCAAAGGTCAGGCCATAGCCACGCGTATATTGCGGGGCCTGCTCGGCAGAGCCTGCAAAGCCTGACAACATAATGCATTCCGTCATCGGCAAGTCTGCCAACTCAATCTCAAAGCCAAGTTCATCAGGTGTAAAGCCGACACTGACTTCACCCATGCGAATCTCTCCGCACAAGGGGTGGGTCGAGCCCCAACCGCGCTGGCTAGAATAAGCAAGGCTCAATAAGAAGCCTTCATCGCCGCGTGCGAGGGCTTGCAAACGCTGGTCGCGATCGGCTGGAAACGCCATCGGCTCGCGGGTCAAGTCATAGGGTTGTTCTGAAGCATCTGTAAGCGGATCGCCCTCCAACAAGCCTTCATGGGCAAAGACTTGGGCAATGGTCGCCAATTGTGTCGGCATAATTTCTTCAGATACCTGAGCCGGCGGGACTTCATGGCCGCCTTCGGCTGCTAGCTTAAAGTCCAACAGACGGTGGGTGTAATCAAACGTTGGCCCCAAAACCTGCCCACCTGGAATGTCCTTGAAAGCAGCAGAAACGCGGCGCTGGACGGCCATGTTCGCAGTTTCAATCGGCGTCGAAGCACCAAAGCGCGGCAAAGTCGTCCGGTAGGCGCGCAATAGGAAGATGGCTTCTGGGAGATCGCCGCGCGCCTGCTTGATGGCCAAGGCGGCCAAAACTGGATCATAGCAAGAGCCTTCAGCCATCACGCGATCCACGGCCAAGCTCATTTGTTCGCGAATTTGAGCCACGCTCAACTCTGGAACGGAGGTGTCGCCACGGCGCACTTCGCCCAGCCAAGTGTGGGCGTTGGTGATGGCGCGCTCGCCGCCCTTAACTGCTACATAAGCCATGCTTATTCCCCTTTAGACTGAATGCGGGTGGTACGCGGGATGGATACAAGCGTGGCTTCCGCACACAGCATCACGTCAATCCCGAATTGAAAATGGGCTATAAGGTCGGCGCGTTCTGACCAAAAGCTATCTGGCAGGCCTTGCGGCGCAATTTCTGCGATCGTTTCAATCCCTGGCCCTTCGAGCAACAGATTCGGACCTGCCTCAAGATCCGGCACCATCACAATCACGGTTGTTGCAAGATCTGGATACTTAGCATCACCTTGGTTGAAACCCGACAACATCTGAGCGGCGAGCCCCGCGTGCGATACAACGGCAAACGCGGCTTCTTCAGCATGATCGGTCAACGGACAGGACGTGTGGAACCGAAGCCAACTCTCGATCGCGCCGCCGCGGAGACTCGGCTCTAGCCAAACCAACGTGTCTTGGTCGGCCAAGGTTAGAAGAACAGCTGCTGCCGCCTGATTGAGACCGACTGGTGGCGTCAAAGCCTTACCAAGCTCTACCCGTGTCCCGGGCTGGGCTGTAGCGGTTAGGAGCGCGCGAAAGACGCTTTGGCTGTCACGGACAGGCTCGGAAAATCCAGGGCGCAATTCTGCAAGATTAAGGGGGGCGTTCATGACTAGGCCTTCCGGTCTCGGACCATGGTGAAAAACTCGACCTGTGTAGCCTTTGCCTTGCGACTGGTGGCGTCACGGCGCTCATCGGCGGTTTGTCGCAAAGGCTCAATCAGACCGTCGCGCACTTGGTCGTGCCAAACTGAGGACTGCAGCATGGCATCAGCAACAGCTGCGACATAAGCATGCGCCTTATCTCGACCGGCGACATAACCAATGCCCGTCTCTCCAGTGGCCAAACGGATCGCACAGCGCGTTACCGTCATTTCGCCAAGGTTAAACGGATTGCCTGCGCCACCCGTACGGCCACGCACCATCACCATGCCGGTTTCAGCAGGGCGCAGCACTTGGCTTTCTGGCGCAACCACATCCTCCCAGAGCTTGAGTACTTCTGAGGCGGGGGCCTTTGCTAGGGTCGACAACCAGCCCTGGCGGGCGGTACTGCCCGCGAGGGCATTGTCAACAAATTCGTCTGTGTACGATTGAGTCATGGCGAACAACTTTTGAATTGATTGTAATTGGACTTGCATTATGCTATCGGTTCATTAGTATAAATTCAACAGATTTATTGTGTCATTGCTGTGACGTAATATAAATTTGTTGGTTATCATGTAAAAAGGCAATAAAATGTCAATTATTATTGATGAAAAAAGCCAATCAACAACAAATTGGCGAGCAATCGTCCAGTGGCTCGAAGTAGAAATTTCTGAGCGTCGATTGGTACCGGGCGACAAATTGCCAACTGAGCTACAAATCTGTGAGCGGTTTTCGACAAATCGTCATACGACTCGCCGCGCGCTGGCGCACCTGCAGTCCAAGGGGCTGGTCGAATCGACCCAAGGGCGGGGCAGCTTCGTCCGGCGGCCGACCTTGATCTACAGTATCGGCAAACGAACTCGGTTTTCTGCAGGCCTTCAAGAGCAAGCCGCTAACCCTGAAACGAAGACTTTGACATTAGATACCCGCCCAGCAGAGCCACATGTGGCGGCCGCACTTGGGTTGAAAGGTGGGTCCCCAACAATCTTTTTGGAGCGCCTCGGATTTGCCAATGGTCAAGTCATCTCGGTTGCTAGACATTGGTTTGCGTTTGAACGTTTCCCCACGTTTGCTGTTTTTTATGCGCGATCAAAGTCGATTACCCAAACCCTGATTGATTGTGGCGTGCCGGATTATACGCGCCTACGCACGAAGATCAGTTCGCGGCTACCAACCGCGCAGGAATCCCAGCTTCTACACGTGCCCAGACATATTCCTTTATTGGTGACACATGCTTGGAACGTCGATGGCCTTGGCCGACCGCTAGAATATGGCGAAGCCCGAATGGCCTCTGACCGTGTGGAAATAACCATCGAAAATGAACGACTGCCAAACCTAGACTAATCTCTCGCCAATTTCCTCCTAACCTCCAACAGTAATGAGCCGAACGTGACCATCCAACTTTCACAAGCCAAAATCGTAACGCCCACCGGGGTGATTCAAGGAAGCCTTTCTCTCAAAGGCGGGGAAATCTTAGACATTGTCGAAGGTCCAAGCCAACATGGTGAGGATTGTGATGGGGATTGGTTGATCCCTGGCATTATTGATATTCATACCGACAATCTGGAGCGTCACTTCTTCCCGCGCGCCAATATCGATTGGAACCCCGTTTCTGCCGCTGTGGTCCATGATGGCCTATGCATCAGCGTTGGTGTGACGACCGTCTTCGACTCCTTGTCGATCGGTTCCTTTGGCTCGGGCTCGGCGCGTACGCCCGACAATTTGATCCGGCTGACCGATGCCTTGCACGAAGCACATGACAAACAGCTATTGAAAGCAACCCACCGCCTGCACTGGCGATGCGAGGCCCCCTCTGACGTCATGGCGGATTGGCTACCAGACTTCGCGGATGCGCCGTTGACCGGCTTGTTCTCGCTGATGGATCACACCCCGGGCCAACGCCAATATCGAAACATCGATAAGTTCCTCGATATGTGGCGGCGGGAAGGACTAACCGAAGCAGCGATTGAAGACCGATTAGCAGAGCGCCGCGCCAATGTTGCCCGCCATGATGCGGCTAATCGGCGTCTCGTGGTCGAAGTTGCTAAAGCACGTGGCGTGCCGATCGCCAGCCATGACGATGAATCCATCGCCCATATCAACGAAGCCGCAGATCTTGGTGCCACCATTGCGGAATTCCCAGTGACGATGGAAGCAGCCCATGCGGCCCAAGCTCGTGGGATGCATATTGTCATGGGCGGGCCAAACCTTATCCGCGGTGGCTCTTACTCTGGCAATGTGCCGGCCAAGGATTTGATCGCGGCAGGCCTGCCAATTGGCTTTGCTTCAGACTATGTGCCCCGAAGCTTGATTGAGTGCGCCTTTGCCCTTGCCGCTGGCCCTTGGCAGTGGCCGATCGAACAGGCAGTAGATACCGTAACGGGTCTGCCTGCTCGCGCTGTTGGCCTGCATGATCGCGGCAGTTTGGAAGTCGGCAAACGTGCCGATGTTGTTCGCGTAAAAGTTGTCGATGGCCACGCCCTTGTGCGCGGCGTCTGGACGGGGGGCGTCCGCGTCGGCTGATGCGTGTTCTGACCCTCAACATCTGGAAAGACGAGGGTGACTTAGCTGCCCGCCTTGAGATGATCGCAGAAGAATGCCGCCTCTTGCAGCCAGACATGATTTGTCTGCAGGAGGTTTATGCGGACGCGACGATGGATGCAGGGAAATGGCTGGCCGACGCATTGGGCATGACCCGAGTAGCGGTCCCGGCTCGCACAAAGCAAAGGTCAGGCGTTCTTTCGAGCTCTGGCCTCGCTATTTTGTCGCGACTGCCGCTCTTGGCGGAAGAAAGTCTAGACCTGCCAACAAGTGCCGCCGATGGCGGCCGAAAGGCACTCTATGGTGATTTTGAAACATCCAAGGGACCGCTCCGTATTGTCTCACTCCACTTGTCTCATTTAAAGGCGGAGGAAGGTGACTTGCTGCGCAGCCAGCAATTGGCAGCGATTTGGTCTTGGGCGAGCGAGGGCTGGGATCACCCCATCCTTCTAGCTGGCGACTTCAACGCCACGCGCAAAGCCGCATGCTTTGACTGGTTGGCCCAGCAGGGCACGATCACTGGCACCGACAGCTTATTGCCGCAGGCGACAAGCCTACGCCATCAGCCCAATGCTCTGATCGATCACATCCTCTTGGCAGGCCGAGGTGGCTGGGAGTTAATCGGCGCAGAGCTTTGCTTTACAGGAATTGATGCCACAACCGGATGCTTTGCCAGCGACCACTTCGGCATTTTGGCAAGCTTTAATCCAATTGACTGAAGTATACCGCGATTTACTGTCACAAATCGTCTGATTACGGCACCATTTTGTTTGGCCATGTCACGGGCCTGTCGTGCAAGCGCCATAAGCCAAATCCATGTCCCAACAAAGTAATCATGCGCGCCACTCATGGCGCGAAACCATTGGATTCTGCGCTCGCTATTGGGCGCAAGAAAGACCACTTTTGTCCGTCGTCGTCGTGCTGACGCTCGTGATGGTCGCCGCGGAAGTCTGCATCCCGCTTTCAGCGGGCCATTTGGTTGATAGGCTGACCAAAGTTGCCGCGGGCGGCCTAAGCGACGAAAGCGCTGGGCAAGCAGCGCTGATGGCCGTTGGCCTCATGACTGGGATTTCGGCCGTCTATTATGTGCTGGGCAATATTTCGACCCGTGTTTACCACCGCGCTGCAGCGCGCTGTATGGCTAAAGTCATTGAAGACGGGTTCGCGCGGATTCAGCATTTTTCCTCAGATTGGCATGCCAATACGTTTGCCGGTGCAACCGTCCATAAGCTGACGCGCGGCCGTTGGTCTTATGAGCACATCTCCGACATTTTATGGCAGCAATTCTTCCCACTCGGCTTGGTCATTCTAGGCCTTGCTGGCGTGATGCTGGTTCGCTTCCCCGTAGTGGGGATCGTGTTTTTGGTGATGGTTGTCGTCTATGTGGTCGCTTCTTTTGTGATCGCCATCCGCTATGTGCGTCCAGCCAACGTGGTGGCAGCAGCCGCTGATTCTCGTATTGGTGCTGCGGTGGCCGACGCCGTCTCCAACAATAATGCGGTCAAAGCGTTTGGGGCAGAGAAGCGCGAGACCGAGCGGTTTGAGCAGGTTACTGGTAAATGGCGGTCCCTCGCGGTTATATCCTGGCGCAAGGCTTTGGATATGGGCCTGATCCAGCATTTTTTGTGGTTGAGCTTACAAGCTGCCATGCTGGTTTTGCTGATCGGACTTTCAACGCGCGGGCAAGCTACGCCGGGTGACGTTGCCTTTGTGATCACTGCCAACTTCCAATTGGGCGGCAGTTTGCGCAAAGTAGGCGATCACATCCGAATGCTTCAGCGCGCGAGCGCAGAGCTGGCCGATATCATCGAATTTGATCGCGCGCCGCTCGGCGTCGAGGACGTCGATCAAGCGCCAGACTTTCAGCCGGGTCTGGGTGAGATCATCTTCGACCAAGTCCAGTTTTCCTATCCGGGGTCACAGGGCGGCAAAGCTTCCCTGTATCAGAATCTCGATCTTCGCATCGCGCCGGGCGAAAAGATTGCACTGGTTGGCCCCTCTGGGTCTGGCAAGTCTACCTTCGTCAAACTCATCCAGCGCCTCTATGACCTAAAGTCCGGCACCATTTGGATTGACGCCCAAGATATCGCACAAGTCCAGCAAGCAAGTCTGCGCCGTGCAATCTCGATCGTGCCGCAAGAGCCAATCCTGTTCCATCGCAGTCTGGCAGATAACATCGCTTATGCGCATCCTAATGCGCCGATGGAAGCCATCATTCAGGCAGCAAAGCGTGCGTATGCCCATGATTTCATCGAGGCCTTACCGGAAGGCTACCAAACCTTGGTGGGAGAGCGTGGCGTGAAGCTTTCTGGCGGAGAGCGTCAGCGCGTTGCCATTGCCCGTGCCTTTTTGGCGGACGCCAATATCGTCATCTTCGATGAGGCGACCTCCAGCCTCGATACGGTGACCGAGCGACTGATCCAAGCGGCGATGGCCGATCTGATGGTCGATCGCACCACAATCATCGTGGCACACCGCTTGTCGACCATTAAGGACGTGGATCGGATCTTGGTGTTTGAACGTGGCAGGATTATTGAGCAAGGTCATCACCAAGCGCTCTTAGCGATCCCAGAAGGTGCTTATGCCCGCCTTCATGCGGTCCACGCGGAAGATCAATTTATTGGGTAAGACCTAATCTAGTTCAGGATTCGGGCCAGCGTGCGTAGCTTTTGACCGGCGCTTTGCCCTGTCAAACCATGAAAGCCTGACAACGACGGATAGCTCACCACGCCGTCTGGCCCAGAAAACTCAGGCCCACGCCCAATACTGAGCGCAAAGCGGCGGCCGGGCTTTGGATTGAGCTTTGGCGTGATTTCGCGAACGCCATATTGGACATGATGCGAGATATCCCAATGATGGGACACCCCTTCGCACTTCAGATTAAGCCAACAATGCCCGGTGGACCACTGTTCACGTGGTTCGGCGATGTGCACGCCAATGATGTAGGCGGCCGGCACGCCAATCGCGCGCAAAGCCGCGACAGCTAACGTATGCATATCCACACAGGTGCCGGGCGTAAGGCCGCACTCCAAAGCGGGCATGGCATCTTCACCCGTCCCCAAATGCGTCTCGCGCACACCATAGGTAAAGTGGTCCCCAACATATTGGATGAGGGCGGGTACACGGATTTGTAAGGGTGCTTCGGCCACTTCTTCCGCGATTTGATCCATCAAAGCCTGCGACGATCTTTCAAAGGCGCTTAGACCGGGCATGAATGCCTCATCGCTTAATCCGGGGCCCGGCTCGTCAAAGGCCATACGGACCAAGGGTTGATCGCCAGCTTTCAAAGCGAATTGATAGGCTGCAATCCGGCCTTGTAGGTCTTGCACGATGGCTTGCGGCTCTCTGCCTTCAAATGTGACGCTCGTGATCTTTTGCTCCCACGTGTCGGGGGCAACTGGGAAGAGGTAGAGGCCTGCATCTTGAACGGGCGCTTCCAGAAACGCTTCAAACACAGCCATTATGACGTCTCCAGGATTTCAACCAGCTTCGAAACACCAGCATTTAAGCTCGCATCATTGTTCAAGAAAACAACATCTGGGCCCGTCACATCATAAGCAGCGGCACGCGCGATGCGGTCAGCGATCTCAGAAGTTGTTTCACGGCCGCGGGCAATTAAGCGCTGCTCGATGACCTTACTGGGGGCTGCAATTGAAACAACGACCAAGGACGAAAACTGCTGACGCGCCTCGTCTAAAATCGCGCGGGAGACATTGACCACGACCTGTTGGCCTCGCCCTAGCCTAGCCGCAATGTCAGAGGGAACGCCATAGGAAAGACCATGGGCGTTCCAGAAAAGCGCAAATTCACCTCTCTGTCGTTTTAGCTCAAATTCAGACGGCTCAATGGCAATGTGATCTTCCCCACCAGCATCCTGTGGCCGCGTGATGAAGCGTTGGGGGAAGTGATAAATAGGGTCGCTTGAAAGCTCGGCCTTAGCCCCCTCAAGCAGCGAGTCCTTGCCAACACCAGAGGGCCCGACGATCAAGAACAAGGTTCCAGTCATGGCTTGTAACGCCGATTAAGAATGTTTCTCAACGAAGGCATCGGCATCCAAATCCCTAAAATCTTGCAGCGCTTCAGCCAGCTTTTCGTGCTCCCAATCCCACCAAGCTAGGGCAAGAAGGCCGTCTTGAACCGCTTTAGGAAACCGCTCGCGGATAGGCTTTGAGGGTACCCCGCCAACAATCGTAAAGGGGGCCACGTCTTTTGACACAACTGCCCCGGCGCCGACAACTGCACCAGTTCCAACGCTAACACCTGCAAGAATGGTTGCCCCGTGCCCGATCCAGACATCGTGTCCGATCGTCACATCGTCTGCGCGCCGCCACTCAAAGAAGTCATCATCGTCCTGGTCGCCCAAATGATAAGAGACGGAGCGATAGGTGAAGTGATGGAGGGCCGCCTTCCACGTCGGGTGGTTGCCGGGATTAAGGCGTGTGTCGCGCGCGATGGAGCAGAATTTGCCAATCGTGGTATAAGCGGTGCTAGAGTCTGTCACGATGTAACTATAAGCGCCCATCTCTGTTTCCATCAAAGATGTACGGGCCCCGACGCGAGTCCAAGGACCTAAGATGCAGTCCCGGACATGGGCCTCCGGCGAGATACCCGGTTCAGATTCTAGCGGCTTTTCAGCGGCCGGATCAGGCTTCCAGTGCTCAAAATAGCGATAGTCCGGCGGCAAGATCCGCCCAGCGAGCCTGCCCGTCACGCAACAGCCTCCAAGAGCTCTTCTGCCTCGTTCCGTGCACCTGATCCTTCGATGACATGGCGGCCGTAAATCGCGTCGACCACGGAGGCGTTGAGGTCATCAGGCGTGCCATCAAACACGATCTCACCGTCCGCCATGCCGATAATCCGTGGACAGAACCGGCGTGCAATATCCAGTGCATGCAGATTGACCAGAACCGTAATATTGCGCTCTCGATTAATGGTGGACAATGTTTCCATCACCGTCTGGGCATTGGCTGGGTCGAGAGAGGCAATAGGCTCGTCCGCCAAAATGATTTCAGGCAATTGCATCAAGGTCCGCGCGATGGCGACACGCTGCTGCTGCCCGCCCGACAAGGTATTGCACCGCTGCAAAGCCGTATGAGACATGCCCAAGGCGTGCAATTCCAAAATCGCGCGTGCGCGTTCTTCTGCCGGGAAGAGCTTAAGCATCGGGGCCACACCACGTTGACGGGCTAGGCTGCCAATCAAAACATTGGTTAAAACGTCGAGACGTGGCGACAAATTGAACTGCTGAAACACCATGCCACAGGTCGCACGCCACTGACTAAGCGCTTTACCGCGCAACTCCGTCACCGGCTTGCCATGCCAGGTTATTGCGCCCTCATTCGTGTCGCAAAGACGATTAATCAACCGCAGAAGCGTGGACTTACCAGCCCCGGAACGGCCAATAATACCAACCATCGAGCCTGCAGGGATTTGTAAGGATACATCCTGCACTGCATGGGTTGAACCAAAGCGCTTCGTCACCGACTTAAGTTCCAGCACGTATGCCTCCTATTGCTGACTTGAGGCTAAAGCTGGCTCGTGAAACCTATGTGACGGTCGGGCCTGACTCTTACGATTAGGGTGCTGATTTGTCGGGAGCACCGATGATTCCTCAGCCGTGCACTAATTTTGAACGGATATTCTCCGAGACATGGTCGAGCGCCATGACGCAGAGCACATAGGCAATGACGATCCAAGCAACCTGATCAAAGGCAAAGATGCGGATGCGCTCTTCCAGTTCAAACCCGATCCCGCCTGCCCCGACGATGCCCAAGATCGCAGCGTTGCGGAAATTGGACTCCAACATATAGAGCGACTGGCTGGCCATCACCGGCAAAACCTCTGGCAACAGGCCAAAGCGAATAGCTGCTCGGCGCTGGCCACCCGTGGCACGAATGCCTTCCTGCGGGCGCGGGTCACTATTCTCAATTGCCTCGGCATAAAGCTTAGCGATGCGCGGGATATCGGTAAGCGCTAGCGCGATAACACCGCCGAAGGGTCCTAGCCCAAAGGCGACGATCAGAATAAGTGCCCAGACAAGGGCGGGAATGGCGCGAAAGACGTCAAAGCTTCGCCGGATGAGAAAGTGCAGCGCCTCATTCGAAACAAAGGTTTTAGCGCCGAGCAATCCCAAAGGTATAGCACCCAGAACACCCAAGAAGGTCCCTGCGACCGCCATTGCAAACGTCGCGGCCAAGGCTTGCAGGATCCGAACTTCCTCGCCAGCGGCGTTAGGCGGAAACATGCCACCCATGAAGTCGGCCAGTTTCGAGAGGCCCTTGGCAAAGGCAGCCGGCGTCATATCTACCCCGATACACAGGGCGACGAACACAGCGCTCAATCCAATCCACAGGGCAAGGCGACGTGCGTGGACAGTCAATGGTGTGTCCACCAGATGCGGCGCGATTGCGCGCGCAACCTGCATCTGATGGGCGGTGACTTGGGGAGGCGTGGCAAGGGTTGCGCTGGTAGTCATGCCGTCGCCTCCAAGCCGATCAAACGGTGGCGGATAGCCTCCGACACAAGGTCAATCAGGATAATCAACCCAATGATTAAGATCAGAAGGGCAAAATAGGTATCAAACTCGGTATAGGTAATCGCGCGAGACAATTCGATCCCGATGCCGCCAGCCCCAACCACGCCTAAGGCGGCGGCCCCGCCAACATTAATCTCCAAACGCAGCAGCCCGTAGGACGCATAATGGGGCAAGACTTGAGGTAGAATACCAAAGCGCACCTGTGCCCACCAAGAGCCGCCAACCGCCTTTACCGCCTCAACGGGCCGCATATCGGCTGCTTCATTGGCCTCAGAATAGAGTTTTCCGAGACTTGCCATGGTCCCCAAGGCAATAGCTATCACACCCGGCAATGGGCCGACGCCAAAGGCCGCGACCAAGATTAGCGCTACAATCAAATCCGGCAGGGTACGGATGACTTCTAGCGTGCGGCGGGTCAGCCAGTAAATATAGGGCGATGGCGAGAGGTTTTTTGAGGCCAAGAGTGAGGCCCAAAATCCCCCGAAAATGCCAAACAAGGTCGCAACAATGGCGATCTGAACCGTCTCCCACAACAGGGCCAGCCACGTTGGCATGTCATAGAACCAAGAGGACAGTGAGCCAGCCGTCCCACGATCCTCAAACAGCGCCTCGGGCTTAAGGTCTGGGATCATGATACTGAGGAGATTGGCAATCCGCCCCCAAGGGTCGCTGCCTTGGCTGCCAGAGAAGAACCCGCTGACCTGGAAGCACACGGCAATCAGCGCACTGAAGCCAATCAAAACGACGACTTGCTGGGTGCGCTGGCGCAGCAGGGTCACCCGCCGCTGCGCTTCAAACTCCCGAATGACTTGGGCCTTTACGGCTTCTTGTTGTGGCACGTTAGCGAACACCCTTTTGCATAGCAGTCGCCTCTGTCGGGTCTAAGGCTATGCCACCACCAAGTTTGGCGGCCAAAAAGGCCATGGCTTCCGGACGCTCTTGATGTAGCGCGATATGGATGCCGACTAATTGATAGCGATCAGCTTCCGGCAGGTCATTTCTGACGACAAGGCCTGTCTGCGCCGTGGGGCGTCCACGCCACGCCTCAACGACATCGCCACAGACAACCACCTTGGGATCATCACCACGGCAGAGCCTTTGGCGCGCACCTGCTGTGATGATTAGCGCATCGCCCTGCCCGGCGCGCAATGCCGCAAGGCCTGCTTGCTCATCCGCGACAAAAAGCTCTGGTTTAAAGCTTTTGGTATCCGCGCCAAAGTCGGCCAAGCCTTGCAAAGGCACTTGGTGGCTGGCCGCTACTTTAGAAATGAAAATAGGCCGACTGCCAGCAAGCTTAACGGGCGTATCTCGGCCTGAAGTTTTGAGCGTCAAAGCGACGGCGAGAACGCGACCCGTTATAGCGTCAGCCCGCGGTGCCAGAATTGGGCGGGCGATTTTGGTGACGGCTTCAAAAGATGGTTGATCCAAAGCAGCCAAGTCCAACTGCCCATCTTGCAGGGCTGTGGCCACGGCTTTGCCATCTTGATAGCCACAGAGCACCACCGGCTTACCCAGTCGTCCTTCAAGATGCTTGCGGTAAGCTGCGGCTGCCGCGTCACTTGGCGCGGTGGAACAACCAGATTCTGCAAGGCCCACGATGCCAACTCGAAAGCCTGCCGGGGGTGTCTGTGCTGTGGCGGGCTGCATCAAGGCCAGCAGAATAAGGATGAAACCAAGAATGCGGATCATGGCTTAGCACTCCCATTGTTTGGCTTCTGGGCCGGGGCAGCACGGCGTTCGGCGATTTCTGCGCGTCGCATATCCACACCCACTTGATAGTCAGCGGGTGTAACAGGTTGAAAATCAGATCCCTCCAAGAGATTAAGTTCCACCATCAATTGCGGGCTTTCGTAGGGTAGCGCAGCCATAGCCCCACGGGTGACATCTTGGAACGCTTGTGGACGGTCGGTCCGAATGACAAAGGGCGAGTTTGGCATTGGCCCTGCTGTCCAAACGATGCGATAATCAGACATTTTTACGGCACCACGTCGCGCCAAGGTATATAGTGAACCAGCTGTAAATCCTGTTTCTGGTGTTCCTCCGGAAGCAAACATGAAAACCGCATCAAACTGCCCGTTTGCTAAAGCCAGTACGCTTTGGGTGTGTCCGCCGCTCATGGCGGTTTTGCTAAAGAAGGTATCTGGATCAACCCCTTGCTGGCGCAAGGACCAGCGCGGGAACAAATATCCCGATGTTGAATTGAAATCGACATAGCCCAAGGATTTGCCACGCAAGTCCTCCAAGGTGCGGTAAGGGCTGTCCGCCCGTACGATGAGCGCCGAATAATAACCAGAAAAGCCTTCGGCCGTCCGCGACGCCAAGAAAGGCGTTACCTTATCGCCCATTTGCTCGCGCGCATTGGCATAGGCAGTATTACCCATCTGAGCGAGTTCGAGCTGGCCCGAAGCCATCGCTTGAATAATGCCGTTATAGTCTGGGGCTTGGAAAACTACGACTTCCAGTCCGGTGACGCGGCTGAGGTATTTTTGATAGGTCGTCCAGCGGGCCAAAGTCATACCGCTGTCTTCTCCTTGAGAAGCACCAATGCGCAATTGGCCGACTTCTTTCTGCCAGCCCGTAAGCTCGGTATCTGGCTTGTCAGAGCCACAGGCAGAGAGCCCTGAGAAGAAAAGCACGACGCAAAGCGACTTGAGCCAGGTTGATTTTTGCACCTGCTTTACCCCCACTATCTTTGAAGCTTTCATGCCTGAAAATCATGTCAGTGGCGCGACGGAAAGAAACAATCCCCGCCCAACCTACAGCCGATTTGTGGGGCATTGACGGCCCTTGTTTCGTGCGATCATCAAAAAGAAAGGGCCTGCCGGTTCAAACCGACAGGCCCTAAACTTTAAGATCAGGTCGTCAAGCGCCCCAGAGGGGCGGCTTGATTAGAAGTTGAAGCGCAGACCCAGCAGATAACGTGGGCCATACTTCTCCCACTCCAACCGCGAGGTACCAACAAAACGTGGATCGCCGTACCGAATGCCGGCTTCGTCCAAGACGTTGGTCGCATCAAAGGTTACGGTCAGGTTTTTGTTGATCTCATAACGGATCGAGATGTCGAGCTCGGCATCATCATCCCAATAATTGTCGCCAACCCCGTCTGGTACGCTGACGCCATTGACGATCAAGTACGTGCCAATGCCATTCTGCCATGCTTTACGGAACTGATAGGCAGCACGAGCGGAAAGGCCATACTTCTCATAGACCAAGCTGAGATTGTAGAGGAAATCCGAAGCCCCAGGCAGGCCCGTTTTGCGTTCTGGATGGGTTGAGGTGCGAACGCCGTTCACAATGGCAAAGGTCTCTGGAACCGTTACTTCTGATTCAGTCCACGTCGCAGTCGCCCGAACACCGAAGCCACCTAGCCACTCTGGTGCCTTGATCGCCTCAACAAATGGCTCGGCGAATTGATTGTAGGTGAGCTCAAAGCCTGTGACCTGGCCATCGCCAGCGTTTTGTACGGACGAGAAGGCATAAGTCGAGCGCTCGAAGCCCGGGGCATCAAGGGTGGTGATGCCAAACGGTTCGATTTGTGTGAACAACACATCGGACAATTGCTTGTGGAACACACCAGCCGAGAAATAGCCTTGTGGTTGGATATACCATTCCACATAGGCATCCACACCGACGGCGCGTTCGGGCTGAGCGTTCGGATTGCCGCCCGAAATGGTCTTGGCCGCATCATTGATCGAGAAGTTTGGACGAATGGTCGTAAACTCTGGGCGTGCTGCCCCGGTTGTCAAACCGATCCGAACCTTCACATCGTCGCGGACATCCCAATTCAGATGTGCGCTTGGATAGAAGATCACGTCATCAGATGAGACTTCTGTGAGCCCAAAGACCCCGCCAATCGTGTTGAAGGATTGACCTGTATTGGTCGTCTGCTCGCCACGAAGACCGACAACCAAATTACCCCAGTCGAAGTTAAATGTTGCCATGCTGTAGGCCGCAAGGATTTCTTCCGTGACGTTGAAGTAGTTGTCAGTTTGATCGATTGGCCGCGCAATGCCAGCCTTGATCAAATCCTGCATGTAAGCTTCAAGTCTCGCTTCAGAGTGATAACGGAAGTTATAGCCAAGCGTCATTTCGCCCAAGAATGGCCGATCTAGTGCAAAGTCGGCATAAGTTGGCGAGGGACGACCAGCTGCAAGAATTTGAGCATTCGTCGCGGTCCAAACACTGGACCGGGTTTTTTTGGAACGAGTTGTGTAAGCGAAGCCAGCCTTGAAGTTTGTTTCAAGCCCGAAGACTTCAAAGTCCTTCTTTGCATCAAAGCGCCCGGTAAAGGCTTGCGTGAAATCGCCTGCACCCGAACGGTAAGAAATATTGTTAAAGTCGAGCGGGAATGCCTCGATGCTGAGTTGACGTGGACCACGTGAGCGGACACCTGTCACAGGGTCAACAATCGTGGTGTATAGGCGCACGGTGTTGAACTCTGGATTGGTGAAATCATACTCGACAGTTGGGCGCAGGCGCGGATCAGCGGAGCTGGTGAAGTTTGGAAGCGCACCCGCGTCAAAACCATCTTCAGCCTCTGTGAAATTCAAGCGCCAAGCCATATCCCAGCCAAATCGCTTATGGTCGCCACCAAGTGTGCCGGTTGAGATATATTCTTTGGTGTGCAGGGAGTTAAAGTTGCCAGTGATCTGCGTCCCGTAAACAGTGCCCTTGGTGGGCGTGTTGCCGTTGCAGATGTCATAGGCACCCGTGCCAGTGATTGGCGCAGCGACGGCTGGGCAAGCGCCTGTTACGTTGGTTGCACCATTGTCGAAACGGAAGATATAGTTGTTACGCAACTCATCATCTGTGTACTGAGTATAGACCACTTGGGCAAAAAGCTTGTCCATGTCATTTGGACGCCAGTCGCCGCGAAGGCTGCCCGAGATGTTGCCACGCGTCAGGCGATAAGGCTTGTTCTCATACTCACGCGCCCAAGAACGCGTTTCCGAACCAGGCCGCCGGTCGGGAGAGCCTGAAAAACATGCTGTTGGTACTGGCGTAATGGTCGAGCAGAGTGTGGACACACCAGCGACCGTCGTACGAGCGGTGCTGAGAACGCCACCGGGCCGTAGCATTGGGTCGGTCTCGAAGTTATCGGTGATCATCCGGCGCTTGTAATAGGACGCCTGCGCCAGCAAGCCTACTTTGTCGTCCATGAAACGGTCAGACACAACGATCGAGGCATCAACCTCTTCTCCGCCGCCATATTCAACCAAACCGAGTTGAACGCCGCCGGTGATTTTCCGGCCCTTATAGTCAAAAGCTGAACGGGTCTTGATATCGACATTACCTGCAACGGTGTCGCCTGGCATGTCAGCCGTGATTGCCTTGCTCACCACAACTTGGCTGGCAAGTGCACTTGGGATGTTGTCAAACCGGGTTGCCCGGCCTTCGGGGCTGACGACGTTCAATCCATCGAAGGACACGGTTACGTAACGGTTCGGAAGACCGCGCAGATTGATATAGCGCGCTTGGCCTTGGTCGCGCTGAACGCCAACGCCGGGTAAGCGGCCCACTGCGTAGGCAATGTTTTGGTCAGACAGGCGACCGGCTTCGTCCGCGGACAAAACCGAAACCAGCGATGGCGAGGCGCGCTGAACCAAAAGGGCTGCACGATCGGATTCCGCAATCGGGCGAGAGGCGCGAACGACGATGGTTTCAGCTTCTGTCGCTTCTGCTGGTGCAGGCGTGGTGGTTGCCGCTGTTTGAGCGGTAGCTGCGGTCGCCGCAAGTAATGCAAACGAGCCAACTGCGCCCATGAGAGCAGCGCGTGTAAACTGAGTGGTCATTGGAATCCCCTTTTGCAGGTGCAACACACCTGGTCCGACGGGGGCGATACTGTTTTGAGGTAACAGATCGAAGTCTGTTAGGATTCAGTTTTGCGAAATAATGCTCACACTTCTGTGACGTCCGAAGCCACTTTCAGGCGCTCTGCTTTCGGCGCAGCGACTTCAATTACCTCTAGATTTGTTGGGCATATCGGGTGGCTTACTTGATTTTTCTGAGATAAACGCCGCGTACGCCACTCGACCAAAAAGCCGGTTCAAAAAGTGTCAGCTGCGTCCATAACCAAGCTCAATACCACCCAACCCGGTCGCAGCGCCCCTTTGATCGGCACCAATCGCTCTGGCAAGTCGACCTTTTCGGAAAAGCTGTCCGGCGCGGCGGGCAGAACCTGAGCTGTCTGGCCGTGAAGCCTATAGGCGGTAGGCATGGCCGTCATGGCATGTGTCGACGCGGTTGGTGGCGATTGCCGAATACCCCTCGCGCGCCGCCATGTTAGCCATGGTGAAATCGCCCGACTATCAAGCCATCGAAGTCCACCGCATGGCAGGCCTAGCCGGTCAGTTGAACATTCGTACCAAAGTGATGGGTGGCTGAGCCAAGTTTCGTTCAAAACAGAGCCTAGCCCGCTCTATGTCGGTTACATAGAACGGGCCTGCACCTTAGTACTTAAAGCGAACGCCAATCATATAGCGAGGACCGAAGGTCTCATACTCAACCGGATAGAGTTTACTATCCGCAAAGCGGCGACCTGGGCTATCGGCGAGATTAATGCCATCGAACGTCAGTTCGAACTGGTCGTTCAACTGATAGCGTGCCGAAACTGACAGGCTTTCAGAGTTGTTCCAGTAAATGTCGCCATTGCCGTCTGGAACTAGAGCACCATTGACGGTGGCATAGCCGCCCACGGACTGCAGCCATTTGGTGCGGTATTGATAGGCAATGCGGGCTGACAAGCCATACTTTTCATAGGTCAGGCCAACATTGGTTACCAGATCAGACGCACCGGGTAGATCAACAACGCGCAAAGGTGCTGTTCCAACGGCTGGAACATTGATCTCGCTATCGTTGAAATTGGCAGATAGGCGGACGCCAAAGCCTTCCAGCCAATCTGGACCTCCCATAGACTCAACCAACTCCTCAATCGTATGATTGAAGACAACCTCAACCCCCATCAACTTGCCATCACCGCCATTGCGTACGGTCGTGAAATTGTAGCCGGAACGATCGCGATCGGGAGTGTTCAGGATGGTGCTGCCAAATGTGCCACTTTGGGTGAACAAGGCATCCTTGATGTCCTTGTAATAGAAGCCGATTTGGAAATAGCCCTGTGACTTCATATACCATTCGAAATACGCATCAAAGCCAACCGACTTTTCAGGCTTAGCGTCAGGATTGCCGCCTGTGATGAGGCCGGGAGCATCATCAATGGAGAAGTTTGCCGCCAAATCATCAAAGTCAGGACGCGCCGCGCCGGTGTTCAGGCTAAGGCGGACCTTCATCTCTTCATTCAGGTCATAATTCACATGGACGCTGGGATAGAAGAGCGTGTCATCGCTTTTGAGCTCGGTTAGGACGCGACTGCCGCCGATGATCGGCAAGGCCTTTGAAGTATTCTCAGTGCGCTCAACGCGGCCACCGAAGATGATACTGCCCCAGTCCTGCTTGACGGTCGCCATCGCATAGGCTGCAACGATATCTTCGGTCACTTCAAAATACTCACCCGAGCCATCCTGGTATGAACCGATCCGGCGATCCTTCAGGCTTTGCAACAAGTCGCCAACCTTATCGCCAGAATAATAGCGGAACGTATAGCCAAGCGCGTATTTGCCCTTGAAGGCGGTATCGATCGCAAGGTCATTATAGGTCGGCAAAGCGACACCGGCAGCCGTGAAGTCAGCGGCGCGGGCGCGATATTGGGTCAAGCGCCGCTTCTTATCGCGGGTGGTGTACAAGCCACCAACCTTTAAAGTCGCTTCAGAACCGAAGAGGCTTATGTCACGGCTGGCGTCGAACTTACCCGTCCAAGCCGCTGTCAGGTCACCGCCCTCAGCATCTACGATATCGATGAATAGCATCGGGAAGGCCTCGACGCTGCTAACCGCCGGTCCTTTTGAGCGGGTCGTGCCTGACAACACTGTGTTGAATAGGCGCACCGTATTATTGGTCACATCCGTGAAGTCATAATCGACAGTTGGTCGCGAGGTGACGGTGGAGGGACTCTCAAATGACGGTGTCCCGGTTAAGTCTTGGCCATCCTCGGTCTCTGTGAAATTCAAACGCCAATCGACGTCCCAGCCAAAACGCGCATGCTTGCCGCCGATCGTATTGGTGAAGATGTATTCCTTGATATCACCCGTGCGGAAATTCCAGTTCATCCGGACGCCATAGACGGTGCCTTTGTTCGGCAAGTTGCCGGTGCAAATGTCATTGGCGGCACTGGTTGCGATCGTAGTCACAGTCCCAGTACAGGCGGCATTGGGGGTATTTGTTGCGCCGTTGTCAAACCGGAAAATGTAATTGTTGCGCAGCTCAATATCGGTAAACTGACTGTATACGGATTGAGCGAACAGGGTATCCTCCTCAGTTGGTCGCCAGTCGGCGCGGACCGAGCCGGAAATATTGCCGCGGGTCAAACGGTAGGGCTTGTTCTCATGTTCGCGGGCCCAACGGCGGGTCTCGGAACCTGGACGACGATCAATTCCAGACGTCGCGCTACCAGGCCTCAGATAGGGGTCGGTCTCCCAGTTATCGGTGACCATTTCACGTTCATAGAAGGACACTTGCCCCAAGAGGCCCAGCTTACCGTCAAAGAAGCGGTCCGCCACTACTAACGACGCATCAATTTCGCGGCCGCCGCCCAACTCAACTTGGCCAAGCGAAAGACCACCAATGATCCGGCGTCCGCGATAGTCAAAGGCAGAGCGGGTACGAATGTTAATGTTACCAGCGACTGTATCGCCCGACATATCAGGCGTGATGGCCTTGTTGACCGAAACTTGGCTGGCGATTGCGGTAGGTATGTTATCAAAGCGCGTGTCGCGCCCCTCTGGGGACACAACGCTCATACCGTCGATCGAATACGTCACCCAGCGACGGGGCTGGCCGCGCAAATTCACATAGCGGCTTTGGCCTTGATCCTTCTCCACGGCGACGCCGGGCAGACGACTTACAGCATCGGCAATATTTTGGTCGGCCAAGCGACCGGCCTCATCTGCAGATAAGACGCTGACAAGAGCGGGCGCGTTGCGCTGGACTTGCAATGCGGCGCGGTCGGACTCAAAGATTGGGCGAGCACCACGCACGACGATGGTTTCAGCGGCCTTTTCTTCAGCTGTTGCAGCAGTTGCGGTTGCCGCCGATTGAGCGGTCGCTGCAGTCGCTGCAAGTAATGCAAACGAGCCAACTGCGCCCATGAGGGCAGCGCGTGTAAACTTAGTGGTCATTGGAATCCCCTTTCGCAGGTGCAACACACCTGATCCAAGGGCCGCGATACGTTTTGAACGTGACAGATCGACGTCTATTGGGATTCAGTTTTGTGAAATAATGTTCACATTTTTGTGAATATGAAGGCAACTTCGCCTCGATAAGCTTTTGATTTGCTGATATCAACTAATTCTGGATTAGTTCACCGCTCCGGCAGCTCGCTAGATTTATCTGAGATAAAGGCCGCGTAAGCTGCAGACTGAAATGTCAACTTGAGAAAAGTCTGCAACTTCCATGGACGAATTCAACACCACAAAACCCGGCCTCCGCGTGCATGTGATCGGCACCAGTGGCTCTGGCAAGTCGACCTTTGCCGAAAAGCTCGCGGGCGAGGCCGGGATCGCCCATCTGGAGCTGGACCTAATCAATTGGCGGCCGGGCTGGTACAATCGTTCAGCAGAAGAACCTGAGGCCTTTCTCGCCGATGTGGATCAAGCCACCTCTCAAAGAGATTGGGTGCTAGCAGGCAATTATTCGGTTACGCGCCCCGTCGTATTGCCCCGCGTCACCCATTTGGTGTGGATGGTTTTGCCTTTGTGGCTGGTGATGTCGCAAGTGATCCCACGTTCCATCCGCAGGGCTGCAGCTAAGGATCGGGATGTGTTTGAGGGCTGTCGTGAAGATTGGCCGCGTCTCATCCGCGCCGACCATCCTATTCGCTGGGCGCTAACTACCCATTATAGTCGCAGGCACAAATATGTCGCCGCTGCAGAGCAAATCACCGCACAAGGTGGGCAGGTCCTGCGCTGCACCACCCGCCATGAAATCGACCAAGCCCATCAGTCGTTGGTTGCCTTAACGCGTGCACGTTCTGCCGCTTGAGCGGCTAAGATCAGGGCCGACAAAGCGCCCGAACCCTCGCGATCGGTTTGCTGAGCATTGGCTTGGCCAGTGGAGCGCGCAAGCGTGAGGTCTAAACGCGGACAATGGACAGCCGCGGTGCCCCAAAAGCCCCCATGCCCCCAACACAACTCTCCATGCAATTTAGTTGGGTATAGCCCAAGGCCATATCCCTCGCCCTTTGGATCTGGCCCAGGCGTTTGCATCAACAGGCGCGTTGCAACAGGATTGGTAAACACCTCGCCCAAGACAACAGCGCGCGTCGCACGGCCCAGATCATCCATGCTCATCACAAGGCCGCCACCGCCATATTGATCGTAGGACACATCAATGTCGGAATCTTTGATCGCACCGCGATATTGCGCGACCCGGCGCGTGCCTGCGGGCTCTGGCTCCATCGCCTCCCAATAGGTCTCATCTGCACCAATCTTTGGCCAAGCCAACATCTTGCGCGCGGCCACACCAATCGACGGCGAGCCTGTCGCTTGCTTGATGATATCGGCGGCGATCAAATAATTGGTATCGGAATAGGTGAAGTTCTCACCCACCACGTCCTTGCGGCCGAAAGTTACGGCAAACCAAATCTCGCTTTCAGCGGTCCAATGCGCAGATAGGCCATAAGCGTTGGGCACCAACGCCAAAACTTCAAACAAGGGAACTTGGAAATAATCGGGAATACCTGACGTATGGTTCAGAAGTTGGCGCATGCTGATGGTGTCAATCTGATAGCCATTCTTTTCCAGCATCGCCTTGACCGCAGGAGACAGGGCCGGGCCAATCGGGCCATCCAATTGCACCTTTCCCGCCTCAACCAGTTGCAGGGCCATGGCGGCAACGAAGGTCTTGGTGTTGGATGCCACTCGCACGTCATCGCTTGAACGCAGGTCATCGCCGGACGCAAAGGCCTGATCTAGGCCAAGACCAGGCGCGCGGACATAAAGTAACTGGCCCGGACTATTGGCATTGGCCTTCGTCTCGCGATTGAGTTCGACTTGAATAGAAGAGGCAAGGTCCAAGCCCTGATCTCCGAGCTTCCACGTCACGTCCGTCCAGCCTGCGCGCTGATCGCCCTGCCAACTCGACCAGCCAATCGCCAAGGCCAAAGCAAGCGCGACGGCCAAAAAGCCACGCAGCGCATAGGTTCCAAGCTGTTTCATATTCATTCCCTGTTTGGTCAGAGTTCGTTTGACGTCTGCCTGCATAAAACGTCAACGGCCCGCCACAAGGGCGGGCCGAGCGCAATTTTGTTTTTCCGGCTGGTTTACATTCTCCAGACCAAATTAATCGCATAGCGGCGACCAATGATGTCATACTGGTTTGGCAATGTATTAGCGTCTTGCTGTGCCGAACCCAAAATTGGTGGCTCTTTATCAAACAGATTACTGACGGTGCCGCCAATTCGCAGATTGTCGTTGATCTTGTAGGAGAAGCCGAGGTCGAAATAGTCCCAAGCATCAATGTGTTGGACATTGTTGGTGTTGGCCGCCACATTGCGCCACTGCGGTTCCGGCACGCGCTTGATCAAGGCATCGACTTGACCTTGGTAACGCCACGCACCGCGAATGGTCAAAGGACCATCCATCCATGCCACTGCGAGGTTGGAGCGGAAGGCTGGGATGGCACGGATACCCGTACCGGCATCGGAACAAGCACCACCGCCAAAGTCCCCAGCGCAATCAAACAGATTGTCGGATGGGAACAAGAGGCGGACAAAGCTGTCAACCGTACCGCCTTGGAAGGTGATGTTGATCCTATCGCCCGGCAAAGCTTTAGGCAGTTTCGCATTGTAATAGATCGAGAAGTCGACCCCAGAGGTCTTGAGCAAAGTCAAGTTGGTGTCGCGTTGGTCGAACCTCACAACCCGACCATTGGCGTCACGGGTGATCTTCTTACAAAGCGCGCTATTGGGGTCTTGCAGCACCAAATAGCAACTATCCATCAATTGGATCGGGTTGATCGTGCCGATCGCGTCGTCAATCTGGATGTTATAGGCATCAACCACGACCGATAGGCCAGGGATGAATTGTGGTGTGAACACAAAGCCATAGGTGAAGGTCTCCCCCGATTCGGGCTTGATCGCATCTCCACCGCCTTGAACCGCAACCGCATTGTCGATCAGCGGCAGACCGGTACCAACAACAGGGATGTAACCCGGGGTCGAGGGTGCGCCGAGTGCGGTACATAGAGCCGTCGGCACGTTGAAGCGGACGGGATCGGAGCAATAGTCCGTTGGACGGCCAGTGCCGAGAATCGGCGCTTCCACGGCTGCACCGAAGAACTCACCAATGTTTGGACCACGCACCACCGTTTGCTTCGAACCGCGCAGGCGGATGGTGTCATTCACTGCCCAGTTCACACCAAGCTTCCAGGTGTCATAGTCGCCAGAGCGGGAATGGTCGCTCCACCGGCCGGCGGCTTCCACGTCGAACTGCTTGAAATATGGCTTGTCGGCCAAAACGGGCAGACGCAACTCGCCATAATACTCGGTCAATTCAAAGTCAGCGACCAAGTTCGCGCGCGCACCTTGACCATGCAGTGTGTCGCGGGTGAAAGCGCGTGGTCCGAAGATCGAGTTACCAAACTCTTCGCGACGCTCCGCACCCAAAGCCCAGCCGACAGGGCCGCCAGGCAAGCTGAAGAAGCCTGTTGTATCGCCGGAAATGTTCAACGACAAAATGTCTTGATGACGGTTGCGCTTGTTGAACAATTCGCTGGTGTCGCCATTAACCCAAGCCACTGCAGCAGCGCTGGCGGCGGATGGGCCAAACAGGTTGTAAGGCACGCAGCCATTGGCCGGATTGACGCAAACCGCTTGGCCGCCGGCGCTGGTAACATTGGTTGCTTGCTGGAAGCGGCTCCACGAGCCCCAACCGATACGTTGCACTTCTTCGATGCTCTTGCCCGTTACATAAGACAGGTCGTATCTGATGTTGTCGGTCAGCTCACCTCGGACGCCGACAACGACTTGGTGGCTGGTCCGTTCTGTCTCATCAATGAGAGGTCCCAACTCCAATAATGTCTTGGCAACGCGGAAGCGAGCCGCATCGGTGCCTGGGCCTGTGCCGGCTGCATTCAAATTGAACAGTGAGGTACCGCCAGCTGGATTTAGAATCGACAGGATCTGAGGGGTCAAGAATGGGTTGGTCCGTTGGATCAACACATCACCTTGCGTGACGATATTGGCACCACCGGCAACGGCAGGAAGCACACCTGCGGTGTTGCCGTTGGTGCGCACGGGAACCTGCTGACTGGTATTATTGATCAGCGAGTAGGTACCGCGGCCATAGAATTCAGCCCATTTGGCCAGCTTGAATGTGCCAAAAATGGCCGCATTGGTGCGGTCATTTGGGTTCTGGAAAGCTTCAAATTGCGAGAAGGCTTGCGTACCAGCTGTGGTGCCCAAGGTGCCATCAGCGGCATAGGCGAATGTTGGGGCAGCAGTCCCAGCAGGGGCGGCAGTAGCGCTGGCCCAACGCGTAAACGCGCCGCCTGCGGTCGGGAAAGTTTGGATGAACAGCCCAGCGTCATTCAATTCAGGGAGAGCCCATGCGCGATCTTCGCGTTTTAGGATGCCTCGGTCCGCATAGCTGGCGTGCAGCACAATATTGCCGCGATCTTCAAAGAAGTTCATCCCGCCTGTGATGCCAATGCTATAGCTCTGCGCATCGCCTTTCTCAGAAGTCCCGCCATTTACGGCGACTTCTAAGCCTTCATAATTGTCGCGCAAAATGTAATTGGTTACGCCTGCAACCGCATCTGCACCGTAAACAGCTGCAGCGCCACCTGTCAGGGTTTCAATTCGCGAAATCAAAGCTGAAGGAATGGAATTCACGTCTGCCGAGTTGCGGAAGCCATTTGGCGTAACGCGCTGGCCATTGACCAAAACGAGCGTCCGATTCTGGCCTAATCCGCGCATATCCAACGTAGAAGCCCCGTGGGATTCCAACAGGGTAGGGTTGGTAGTTGCGCCGTTTGAGGGCAGGAACTGGTTCTGTTGCTTCAAAACCTCGTCGATATCTATCAGGCCAGTTGCGCGGATCGCCTCGGAATCAATGACCCGAACTGGAGAAATGGCACGGTTTGCCGCCGTCTGAATGCGCGATCCGGTTACGATGATCGTTTCAACACGGGGGGCTTCGTCTGACGCAGCGGCTGGGGTCTGCGCAATGGCCAAACCGGGCGCGCTAGTGAGTAATGCGATGGCACTTGCCGTTGCGGCAAGCGTTAGTTTGTGATTTTTGTTCAACATGTGCTCAAATTCCCCCGTTGCTCACAAAAAAGGCCCCCGCCGGGGCCGCGTGAAGGCGTCTGTCTGCGGTCATGCCAAACTGAGGCACAACCCAATGCCGTTAGGTTGCTTTTGACAGAAATCCCGCCACTTTCAAATTAAAATGATATATCTAGATGACATTTTTGTTCACAAGAGCGTTAATGCTAGTCGGCACGCACGGGTGGCGGGTGCAAAATCTTACTTGCTACCGGTTTCCTTATGCAGATTGGCGCGGTGCCCGCCACATCATTTGCAGGGGCGGTGCCTTTAGCTCACCCCTATCTTGACCACACGGGAAGTGTCCAAGTGAATCAAAGCCATGAGACCTATAAAATCCCTCATTGACTGGATTGGAATTCTCTAAATAAACGGGGGTTCCGGTTCGATCACACTCTGCCAACACCGGAGCAAATAGAGCTTTGCCAACTCCCTTGCCGCGATTGGCCAGGCGCGTGCCCAAGGTAAACAGATAAAGATGCGGCTCCTTAGGGTGATGTGCCTGCATACGTTCTCCGGCTTCCAAAGCGCGTGTAATTGCGCCAGGAGATCCCGTCGCCATCAAGGTCCAAGCAACCTGAGCAATGGCTGATAGAGAAAGCTCTGACGGTGCCCCCCACGGCAACCACATCGCTGCGCCACCATCCCCGATTATATGGCAAAAACCATGCTTGAGATAATGTGTTCGTGCGAGCAGTGGAAAGATGGCATCTAAAGTCTTTGGTGTTCCAAATATCCAGCGATTGACTGGGTCTTCATAAAAGGCTTCAGCCGTGATTGCGCCCAATTGCTGCCAATCTGCAATCCCTGCCCGTTTCATGCCTTCTGGTAGATCCAAGTCCATTGCGTTGTCCTGCCTGTCGCCTTTTCGCCACTCAGGCCCGACCTGAGCGACAAGTCAACATTCAACGACATTCACGGCGAGGCCGCCTAGACTGGTCTCCTTGTATTTCGACGACATATCCAATCCGGTTTGTCGCATGGTCTCGATCACTTGATCCAAGGTGACGCGCGCTGGTTGATCGGTCTGCAGCGCTAGCCGAGCAGCGTTGGCGGCTTTCACGGATGCAAGCGCATTGCGCTCGATGCAGGGAATTTGCACGAGCCCGCCCACGGGATCACAAGTCAAACCCAAATTATGCTCCATCCCGATCTCAGCCGCGTTCGCCACCTGCGATGGACTACCACCCCAAACAGCTGCCAGGCCACCCGCCGCCATCGAGCAGGCGACGCCCACCTCACCCTGACATCCCATCTCAGCCCCGGAGATCGAAGCACGTTGCTTATAAAGAATGCCGATAGCTGCAGCCGTCAAAAGATAGGTATGGACGGCAGATGATGGGGCCTTCGCATCGAGTAAGTAAAAGCGCAAGATCGCTGGAATAATCCCTGCGGCACCATTGGTTGGGGCCGTCACAACACGGCCGCCGGCGGCGTTTTCTTCATTCACCGCCATGGCATAGACATTGAGCCAGTCGAATAAGGCCTCCCGCTCATTGGACAGTGGTGAGCTTGTCAGCTTTTCATAGAGATCAGGTGCCCGGCGACGCACCTGCAGGCCACCTGGCAAGATGCCCTTCTGCACCAAGCCCCGCGCAATGCAGGACGCCATCGCTTCGGCAATCGCCTCTAGGGCGGATAAAGTCTCGTTACGGTCGCGTTTGCAATCTTCACAAGCAAGCAGAACCTCGGCCACCGAAAGGCCATGAGCTTGGCACAAATCCAAAAGCTGTGCCGCAGAGGTAAAGGCAAACGGTCCTTCTGGGCCACCCCCTACAAGATCATTTTCCAAAGGGGTCTCTAATTGCCGTTGGCTGGCGATGAAGCCACCGCCCGTGGAGTAATAGGTTTGGTCGGCCAGCACGCGACCCGCTGCATCAAGCGCCAACAAAGTCATGCCATTTGGGTGCAGTTTTGGTGGCGTCTCATAGTCAAAGATCAAATCTGCTGCAGGATCAAACGCAATGGTTTGGCCTGATTGGAGACGCAACGCGGATGTCGCCAACAAATTCTTGAGGGCCGCTTCGGCTTCTTCTGAATCTGTTGTCTCGGGTTTAAAGCCAAGAAGCCCCAGATAAACCGCTTCAGGAGTTCGGTGTCCGGCACCTGTAAAAGCGAGTGAACCTTGCAAAGAAACCGATAGACGCGCGACGCGGGCCAAAACACCTGCCCGCGCTAGGTCCGTCATGAAGCGGGCGGCGATCCGCATAGGCCCGACGGTATGCGAACTCGAAGGGCCAATTCCGATGCGGAAAATATCTAGCGCAGAAATCATCTCTTGGGCCCTTTGTCACATCCTAGTCTGCCAGCTAGACATATGAACTAAACCCAGCCTCGGTGCCAAGCGGCTTAGCCCCTGCAACGTGCCTGCCGCTGCCCCTTGCAGGCCCGCCACCCGTCCGCTATGAACCCGCCTTCCTGACGGACCGCTCCTCTAAGCAGTCTGAACGCCGTAACGGCGGGCGCGTAGCTCAGCGGGAGAGCACTACGTTGACATCGTAGGGGTCACAGGTTCAATCCCTGTCGCGCCCACCATTAAATCAAAGACTTAGCTGATTTTTTGCTCCGCTTACGGAGCAATTTCGGTTTTGGGTCCGTGTATGGTCCGTGGAAAACAGACAAATTGCGGCAATCTGTAGCAACCTGTGGATAGATTTCTGACGGTCACACGGCGGGAAATCTCAGCGCCATTTTTGGAAGGTCCCACCAATTTGGAGCTAGAATATTCCGTCTATCTCGGGATTGGCCACAAACAATTCAGCTTTCTCTAACGGATCGAGCCTAAGCGGGCTGAGTTGGAGGCAACGTCGATCAGGCCAGACCTTCCAAACAAAAATGTTCTCCCGACCAGGAAGTCATCTCCGCGATGGCCAAAAAGCCACCCCCAAATGTCCCGTTGGGGAGGCTAAAGTGGCGACTTAAAACGACTTACATGCCACGACACACTGCAAGTTATGACCCTCTCAACATGACTTGCAAAAACATCAATCAAAACATGAGACTAAAAGCACCGGCAAGTCGCCCTCTTATATCTTGCACGTTTAATTGGCATTTCTCCAACTACACGAACATTTTCTTTCATAATCATCTCCGATCACGTCCCATTTGGTGGTGTAACACGCGGTGACAGCTAATCCCCCTGCGCAGCGCTCGTCACATAGCTGGCGGCGTGGGGGGATTGGCGGTTGGTCATTGATCATTCTGGTTTAGGATTGGGT